>QHXI01000114.1 GCA_003222895.1 Acidobacteriota bacterium
ATTGATCTTCCCAGCGGAATTCGAAACGAGACTTTGATAACGCGTTATCGCGATACTGGGCGCCGGGGTGGCCTTTGGCGAGGTCGGCGGCGTGGGCGGCGATCTTGTAGGCGATGACGCCGTCTTTCACGTCTCTCTTGTTGGGCAGGCCGAGGTGTTCTTTCGGCGTGACGTAGCAGAGCATTGCCGTGCCGTACCAGCCAATCATCGCGGCGCCTATCGCGGAGGTGATGTGGTCGTATCCAGGCGCGATGTCGGTCGTGAGCGGGCCGAGCGTGTAGAAGGGCGCTTCGTGACAGGTCTCGAGCTGCTTGTCCATGTTCTCTTTGATCAGATGCATGGGAACGTGGCCCGGACCTTCGATCATCACCTGGCAATCGTATTCCCAGGCGATCTTGGTTAGCTCGCCCAGCGTTTCGAGTTCGGCAAACTGCGCTTCATCGTTCGCGTCGGCAATCGAGCCGGGACGCAAACCATCGCCGAGAGAAAATGAAACGTCGTAGGCCGCCATGATCTCGCAGATGTCGCGAAAACGCGTGTACAGAAAACTTTCTTCATGATGCGCGAGACACCACTTGGCTAATATTGATCCGCCTCTACTCACAATACCCGTCGTCCGTTTGGCCGTCATAGGAATGTAAGGTAGACGCACGCCGGCGTGAATCGTGAAGTAGTCGACACCCTGCTCGGCTTGTTCGATCAAGGTGTCGCGAAAGATTTCCCAGGTCAGGTCTTCAGCTTTGCCGGCGACTTTTTCCAGAGCTTGATAAATCGGTACGGTGCCGATGGGTACGGGAGAGTTGCGGATGATCCATTGACGCGTGGCGTGAATGTTTTTGCCGGTCGAAAGATCCATCACGGTGTCTGAACCGCACTTGATCGACCAGCGCATCTTTTCAACTTCGTCATCGATCGATGACAGCACGGCCGAGTTGCCGATATTGGCGTTGATCTTCACCAGAAAGTTGCGTCCAATAATCATCGGTTCTGATTCAGGATGATTAATGTTGGCGGGAATGATGGCGCGGCCGCGCGCAACTTCGTCGCGGACGAATTCGGGCGTGACGTATGAGGGGATTGCAGCGCCGAAGGATTGCCCGGTGTGTTGGTGATTGAGTGAGTCGCGAGAGTCCGACAAACTTAAGTTTGTCGAACATTGTCGGCCGAGATTCTCGCGGATCGCAATGTATTCCATCTCGGGCGTGATGATGCCCTGCTTCGCGTAATGCATCTGCGTCACGCAGGCGCCCTTCTTCGCGCGCAGGGGCGTGCGGACAAGCGCGGGAAAATCTTCCAGGCGATTTAGACCTTTGGCTTTTTCTTTTTGGCGCGCTTGATTCGCCGCGTCAAACGTCAGATAGCCATCGTCGATCGGTTGGATCGTGCGGCCTTCGTATTCTTCAACGTCACCACGATTGGCGATCCAATCTCGCCGCAGGGGCTTCAAACCTTCGCGAACGTCGGCGCGCATCGACGGATCTCCGTAAGGCCCGCTCGTGTCATAGACGCGCACACACGGATTCTCTTCCAACTCGTTTTTGAAATTCCGCGTTGGGCTTTGATCGATTTCGCGAAACGGTACGCGCACGCCGCCATTTTCGCCTTCGATGTAAACGCGACGCGAATTGGGAAACCCTGTTTCCGGTTTTGGGTTTTCAGTTTTCAGTTGCGTCTTTGATCCGGTCGCTAGCGCTCCCGGTTCTGACACTGGCTTGATTGCGGCGCTCATGTTGTTCTCCTCTTTGTTCCTCTGTGCTCTCGGTGGTGAAAAATAGATTTACCACAGAGGACACGGAGGAATGCGACGATCATCCGCCAACGCTTCGCTGATTTCAACTCAGCAAGTATAATCCCGCTGCTTTATCACACCTGATTTCTTCGGAGACAACTGATGCTGAACCGTCGCGCGCTGGCTATCGGCTTGATCGCTACTCTGCTGTGCCTGCCTATTTTCGCTCAAACGCAATCAGACAAGGATCTGCTCGAACGCATTCGCAAAGAAGAGCACGCTGGGGAAACCGCGATAACGCCGCTCAAATGCGGTAGATCAGTTTGCCAATCGGCTAGCTCTTAAATCATAAGGAGAGGAAAACAACCATGGGTGTAGAAGTTGGAAAGCAGTTTCCGGAATTTAGTCTGCTGAATCAGGATCGCCAGATGGTTACGCTCGGCGATTTCGTCGGCAAGTGGCTGGTCGTTTACGTCTATCCAAAAGATGACACGCCCGGCTGTACGATTCAAGGGAAGTCATTCACGGCGACGAAGCAGGAGTTTGATGACGCGAACATTTCGGTGGTGGGCGTAAGCGAGGACGATGTCGAGTCGCACAAGAATTTCTGCAACAAGTTTTCATTTACGATCGATTTGCTGGCCGATCCAAATCACGAATTGCTGGACGCGGCCGGCGTCGGCCAGAGCGAATACAAAGGAACGATGTATTGGAACCGCACCTCATTCGTGATCGATCCCCAGGGTGTTCTGCGCAAGGTTTATGAAAAGGTGAACCCTGAGGGTCACGAGCGCGTATTGCTCGATGATATCAAAGCAATGCAGGCCGCCTAAGATCAACGAATCGCCGGTAGTGGTACCAAGCGGCGTCAAGCCGTCGCACTCCAAAAATGTCGCGCATTAACAGGCGTCAATTCATAAAGCGGAGCGCAATTGCCGCTGCCGGTATCAGTCTTGCGCGGGCGGGCGCCTTCGCTTCGATCGCGGTCAATCCGAAGAAGATCTTGATCATTGGCGCAGGCATGGCCGGGCTTTCTGCCGCGTACGAACTGACGCAACTTGGTCATGACGTGACCATCCTCGAAGCGCGCACACGTCCGGGCGGCCGGGTGCACACTTTGCGCGAACCGTTTTCTGACGGCTTATTTGCAGAAGCCGGCGCTGCGCGCATTCCCGACAATCATGATCTCACACTCAAGTATGTGAAGCTGTTCGAGCTGCCACTCGAGCCTATGTATCCCGCGCGTTTGTCGGCGCTGCGGTTCGAAGCAGGCAGCATGCGACAAGTGTCAATAGAAGGTTTCACTGAAGCCCTGGGCAAGGCGTTCGGCAGCGAACTCGGCGGCACACCGGCGCGCTTCTCAAAAATCAAAGGCGGAAACGATCTGCTGCCCAGGGCTTTCGCCGCACGACTGGCAAACAAAATTCTCTACGAATCGCCTGTAGTCAAAATCGATCAGGATGAGAAGAGTGCGCGTGTGACCTTCCTTCGTAAAGGAACACCAGAAACCAAGACTGCCGATCGCGTGCTGTGCGCGCTGCCGTTTTCACTGTTGCGCAACATCGCCATGCCGGCGAACTTTGCGGAGAAGAAGCTCGCGGCGATCAAAAATCTGAAATATGATTCCGTTTCTCGGGTTTACTTGCAGACAAAAAATCGTTCCTGGGAAGAGAAGGGCCTGAACGGTTTTGCGTTCACCAGAGAGTCGGTCGAGATTTGGCAACCGACGTGGAGCCAGCCGGGACCGCGCGGCATCCTCATGACCTATGCGCGTCCGGGCGAAGCTGAACGAATTGCCGCGATGAAAGAAACCGAGCGAATCAATTCGACCGTCGCGCAGTTGGATCCGATGTTTCCCGGATTGCGCGAGAGCTTTGAAAAATCAGCCACTAAGATCTGGATGGATGACGAATGGTCGCGTGGCGCGTGGGCCTTTGCAGGACTTGGTAATCTACTGATGTTCGGGGCGCCGGAAGGCCGAATACACTTTGCCGGTGAACATCTATCGTTTGCGTTTTCGTGGATGCAAGGCGCGCTGGATTCAAGCGCTCGCGCAGTGAAACAAATTAATGAAGCCGCCTAGCTCTTAGCGTGGCAGTAGCCCCGACTCTCAACCGCCGATAAAACTCATCGATCGCGAAGGCGTGACAAATCCAGGATCGTTTATGTAGTGCCGCGGTTCCTTCTTCATCACCACTGATTGGATGAAGTCGACGATCTCCGCGCGCGAAGCTCCATCGCGAACCACGTCGCGCAATGAATGCTCCACCGTCGAGAAAAGACAGGTGCGGATTTGACCGTCAGAAGTGAGTCGAATGCGGGAACAAGCGCCACAGAAAGGCTCAGTGACTGGAGCGATGATGCCGATCTCGCCTGGCGCCCCATCCGAGAAACGATAACGAGAAGAAGTCTCGGATCCGCGCGCAACATCGAGAGGTTCAAGCGGAAATTTCTCACTGATCCGGTCGCGAATCTCTTTTCCGGATACTACATCTTCGCGCGACCAGTCATGCCCTGAATCAAGCGGCATGAACTCGATGAAGCGCATCTTCACATCATGCTCGCGCGCGAACGCGGCAAAGTCGGCAACTTCGTCTTCGTTGTGACCGCGGACGATCACAGCGTTAATTTTGATTGGTCGCAGGCCTGCGTCCTTCGCGGCTTCAATTCCTTCCATCACCCGATCCAAAACATCGACGCCGGTCATCTGCTTGAAGACGTCGCGTTTCAAACTGTCAAGGCTGATCGTTATTCGATCGAGGCCGGCTTCTTTCAAGCTGTGAGCGCGATGTGGCAGAAAGTATCCATTCGTGGTCAGCGCCAGATCCCGCAAGCCCTTCTTTTTGAACTGCGCGAGTTTGAAAATGATTTGTTCGATATCGCGACGCATCATTGGCTCGCCGCCGGTCAGACGAATCTTTTCAATGCCTAGCTCAACAAAGATGTCGCAGACGTATTCGATCTCTTCGTACGAGAGCATCTGGTCTTTGTCGGCCATCGGCGGCTCGCCATGCGGCAGGCAATAGAAGCAGCGAAAATTGCAGCGGTCGGTGAGCGACACGCGCAGGTCGCGAATCGGTCGGTTGTATGAGTCTTTCAAAACCCTGCTGTTAATTTCGGTGAGAACCTGCATGCCGCAATGATACGCCGCCCACGCATGGGCTTCAAACGATTGCCCAAATAGACAGCCTTTGCCGGCGCAGAAAAATGCAGGGCGAGTATATCTGCTCGCCCTGCCTTGGTACCCGGACGGACGGCTTAAACGGCTTGCCATCGAGCGTTAATCGGTCAAACCACCACCGACTAAAGGTCGTTGATGATGTTTATTGCATAGTTGAACGGGGCAGTGTTTGAGCCACGCAGAGTATTGTCGCTAACGGCCAGGCTGATGTTGTAGGCGCAACGCGTACCGCGTTGCAGCTTATGCGAGCCTGCGGGCGGTACGGCCGCGCCGTTGTCGATGGCCGCGATAATGTCCCACTCTGCAAGCACGCCCTCGGAGCCAGCCGCTAATGGCGCGTCGGCCCAGATGTCAGGCACGCGATGAGGCGGCAATACCGCAGGCGGAATCGATACACCACCAGGGACGCCGTTCCTCTGGAAAGCCATGGAGTAGCCGGTAAAGTTGTCGTTGGGATGGCCAGCCGTTGCGGCGTTAACCGCATCGGCAGCCCGGACGGCGGCGTCCCAAGCGATTCCACGAATCTCGCATTTCTTGCTGTTGAAATCCGAGAGCCTGAGGTCGAGGCAGCCGGTTAGCCCGCCGATGGATTTAATCAATGCGACCGGGAAGTCGGCATCCAACCAAACATGCTGGATGTCGAAGAAAGTACGTACACCGGTGTCCTTGATAGCAAGTAGCAATGTGTACTTGCCAGTGGGGTCTGACCATGTTCGGTCCACAATGTCGGGCACTGGCCAGCAGAAATTAGGAGGTGGAAATGGCGGAAACGACGGATTGGGGACACACTCCTGGCGCGTCGTCCAGCCTGGGTTATAGGTTAGGATTACACCTTCGTCAGTGGTCGAGTCCAGAACATTGTTGTCGCGCTGCGCGTTGGTGGTGTAGATCACCTCGGAGATTTTCTGGCTGCCCGGAGGTGCAACTATTGGATCGCCGGGGTTAGGTTGCGGGAAGCTGAAGTCATGATCAGGAACAGCCCACATGTGAACTTCGGCGATCTTGTCCGTGCCACACCCGTAAAACGTGGCCGAGCCAGACACCTGGATGCCGGGCGCCACCGAAGCAGGATCAATCGCGTGCCCTACTGGCGGAGGCACGCGGCATAAGACCTCATTCGGGTCGGCGGAAGTGTGTGCCCAAGCCCCGCCAACCTTCTTGATGTAGGCACGCCCTCCCTCCAGTTGGAAGCTGCTCCCACAGTGTTTTCGGATGTTGCCAATGCCGACTACGTGGAGTCTCACTTCGTAATCGGTCCAGTGGAGGAAGTCCGCACCCGCGCCTATAATGGCCTGCTGAGTATCCACGAAGCCGAGTTTCCCATTCGTCACCTGGTGGTTACCGAAAGTGAGCGTGGGGTCTGGATTGCCCGCACCGTCGGCGTAAACGATACCTGTTGGTATGGTGGTGGTTCCGTGGTAAACCAATTCCAACTCATAACGGCTGAACCCGAATCCCGACGCCGTACCGATGATTGGTTCGAGGACGCGCCCGGAAAGTATATTTGCGTCACCGTGTTTACAGCCTGTCGGCTGCGTCACCCCGCATTTCAAACAAACGAAGTGCTTCTGACGCCAAATCAGCCAAATGAGCAGCAGGATCAGAAGCAGCAGTGTGATCCATGTCCATGGATCCAACCTTCCCTTCGGCCCGAAAGCACCAAACAGGCCGAACCAGTAGGCGATGAAGATCGCGATCAGGATCAGCAGGATGATCACTTTGATAAGCAGCTCCCAACAGCCGCGCAGGCTTACATCGCCGTTCCGTTGGCGGGCTTGTTGTTGATTTATGGGCTTGGTACTTGGCGGTTGGTTCCGTTGATCCATCATCTTGTCTCCTTGACGGAATAGCACGTCATCGCCCTGTCTCAATAAAACAGACAAGGCCGACTGTGCCTTTCCGTATTTATGCAAAAGACCTGACGAGGATTACTAAAAGACAGAGATACAATAGGCTGGCTGACAGCCTAATGCTGTCGCTCTTGAATGTCAATGAAAAACCTTGATTGTGAAAAATGGTAGGGGAATTAGCCCTAATCATGAGGTCATATATATGCGGGTTGACGCGACAACAGTTGCCGAGAATAGGGTGTTCTCTGGATGGGTACATCACCGGTCGGGCGACGGCCAAATCAAGTATTTCGTCCCGCTGTTCACAGGTTCGTCTATTTCACCGTCAACGTCGTCTTCGCAAAATATTCCGTGAGGTTGCCCGCGGTGCTCCATGACTTCGCGCTTGCCCCAGGCGATTATGTGAACGGAATAGACCCCCGTCTGATTACACCAGATTCATCGGAGTTGGATCCTTCGCATCTTTCGTATAGTCGTAAAATCCGCGCCCTGATTTGCGCCCGTACAATCCAGCCATCACCATGCGCTTTAGCAACGTCGGCGGCGCGAATCGCTTCTCGCGAAATTCATTGAACATGATCTCAGCGATGTAGTAAGTCGTGTCGAGCCCAACAAAATCGCCGAGCGTGAGCGGCCCCATTGGATAGCCGCAGCCGAGCTTCATCGCGTTGTCGATATCGACGATTGAACCGACGCCTTCTTCCAACGCGCGAATCGAATCGAGCAGGTAAGGCACTAGTAGGCGATTGACGATGAAACCAGTTTTGTCGCCGGCGCGGACCGGAACCTTGCCGAGTTTCTGCGCGAAAGAGATCGCGTCTTCGTAGACGTTTGCGTCGGTCAGGATCGTCCGCACGACTTCGACCAGCTTCATGATCGGTACGGGATTGAAGAAGTGCATCCCGATGAACCGTTTCTGCCGTTCCGCTGATGTCGGCGACATCATCTGGGTGATTGAAAGCGATGAAGTGTTAGACGCGAAGATTGTTTCCGGCTTGCATAGACTGTCGAGCTGACGATATGTCTTCTGCTTCTCGTCAAGATTTTCGATGATTGCTTCAATAATGATGTCACAGTCGGACAAATCGTCGAACGAGGTCGTGCCGAACAGACGATCGCGCGCCTGCTTTTGCTGTTCGGCAGTAATGGTCCCTTTATCAGCAAATCGTTCGAGAGATTTTTCGATTGCGGCAAATCCTTTTTGCAGCAGCTCTTCTGAAACCTCGCGCACGGTCGTTTCGAATCCAGCCATCGCCGACGTTTGCGCAATGCCGGCTCCCATCAGGCCGCACCCCAGCACCCCAACTTTTTTGACTTCCATTCCTATCTCCTAATTATTTATCCACAGATTAACGCAGATCACACAGATAAAGACTTAGCCACAAAAAAGCACAAAAGGCACAAGATCAAATTCTTCCTTTGTGCTTCTTGTGCCTTTTTGTGGCTTCCATTTCTTTCTGTGTAATCTGCGTAATCTGTGGATGACTCTTCACAACGTAATATCAAAATTCTTTGCCACCATAAAAAAGCTAATCGCGACCACAAGCAACGCGACGATTTGTCCGATACGCCAGGCGATCGTCACGCTCGCCGGTTGGCCAGGTCGTTTGTAGCTCACCACCGCGGCCAGTGCCGCGCCTGACAGCAATCCGCCCAAATGCGCGGCGTTATCGATGATGCCGCGGCCGACGAATCCAATCGCGAGGTTCAACAAAATGATCGGCAACATGCCCGTACCAAACGCGCGCTTGAAACCCTCGGGCAATTCGCGCCGGTACTTCACGCCGAAAACAAATAGCACGCCAACCAATCCGAACAACGCGCCTGATGCTCCCGCGGAGGGATCGTCATGGCTCTTAATCAGGAAACTTCCGATCACGCCGGGATGCGATCCCGAAATCACAGTTAGGTAACTTGCCAGCACACCCGCGATGCCCGTCACGACCCAAAACACGACGAACTTTGCCGAGCCATAGAGTTTCTCCACCCATGGGCCAATCACCCAAAGGCTGTACATGTTGATAAGCACATGCGGCAGGTTGACGTGAATAAAAACCGGCGTGACCAGGCGCCAGTATTCGTGATCGTATCCAATCAAGTAGTTCGTCTTCGCGCCAAAGGCGAGCAGCACCGGTTCGGGAAAGCCGGTCCACAAAACCGCTGACGACGTCCCGCTGATTCCCCACATCAACAAAAAAATAAAAAAGTTCACGATCAGAAAGACGACCGTGAATATATAAGGACGGGACAATACCGCGCGCGCATAGCTCAAGTTGTAACGCTCATGCAGCGGCATGTGTCGCGCAGCCGCCAGCGCGATGGGCGCGCCGCACACGTGGCACTCAGTTTCGCCCGCGCCAATCAGCGCGCCACAATTTCGACAGACACTCGGGCGGCTGAAATTGTTTGGTGGATTGTCAGGCAACGAATTGAATTTGCAGTCCGCAGATTTCGCAAACTACACAGATAAAGAAATACTGAGCCGCAAAAAGGAACAAGAAGCACAAAAGGATTGTTTGGTTTTGTGCCTTTTGTGCTTTTTCGCGACTATGTCCCTTTCGGTGAAATCTGCGTAATCTGCATATGATCTTAAACTACTTTTCGATCTTTCCCAATAGATTCACCAGATCGTCCGCGTGCTCTTCTTCGACCGCCAGGATCGTCTCCATCATGCGCCGGCTGGTCGGATCGTCATTGCCGAGATACTGGACGATGTCGCGATAGCTATCGATGGCGATGCGCTCGGCAACTAAGTCTTCCTTAATCATATCCGTCAGCGTTTCGCCTTCGACGTATTCGGCATGACTGCGCGTCAGTAAACCTTCAGGATTCAAATTAGGTTCGCCGCCAAGTTGCACGATACGTTGAGCGATTTGGTCGGCGTGCAACTGCTCGTCGTTAGAGTGCTGTAAAAATTCCGCAGCGACGCTATCAGCATTGATGCCTGTCGCCATGAAATAATGGCGTCGATATCGCAGGACGCAGACGATCTCTGTCGCCAGCGCTTCGTTCAGAACCTTGATCACGGTTTCGCGATCGGCGCTATAGCCTTCAGTGACCGCGCCGTTTTCAATATGTTTTCGCGCGCGCTCGCGCAGAGTTTTGACATCGGTAAGAAACGGTTTTGATGACATGGATGCTCCTGTTTAGACTCGAGCTACTGCGTCGCTCGCTCACTTCATAATTAATACGAATCGAGGGTGAGTCACGATATTACTAGCTCCATCAGACGCGGGCAAGCATCCTCATCGCGCGTGGGGATAATCTCTATCCGAGTGCTGAAGGAGACAAATACCGGGCGAAGACTAGGCACGCATCGCCGAAATTTGCGAAATCTTCCCCAAGCCGCGATAGCAAGGAATGGAAAAGCAGAGGTTGGATGTTAATCGAAAGCAGTTATAGCTCTTTTTTCAAGATACTAAAATTACAAGGTTGCGCAGGGTCAACCTAAGCATATCCCTTGCGCAACCTTCACAAGCGTTGGCGGTAGTCTATCCTCGGCAGTCAGACTTCATGGTGGCTTCTCCTGTAAAGAAGCAGTTCTCATCTTGGGTAAGATTAGAGTTAAGCGTTGCATTAGAGGGCAACGCGAAGGAATTGTTAAGAGGTTTGACGAAAGAGAATGCGAGATGTTTCGCAGGCTCGAACTCGGCCAACCGTAGACTAACTTGGTGGGCTGGACGATATACTAACCCCCAAAGTTAAGTCAATATTTGACTACCCCGCTTAACGTCGGTTCAAGTTCAAGCTTTAGCTTTCGGGCTTACAATCTATCGCTGAACTCTGGTCTGAAAATCTACTGAGGCGCATCCCTTCTCATCAATCTGCATGACAGTGCGAGCGGTCAACGACTCGGTCAATCAGACCAGATCATTCTTGGCCCTGCGCCAAAACTCCAAAAAAACAGTTGATTAATGACCTGACGCAGTTGGCACGACGCTTGTTTTGTCTGCCTACTTCGCACGCCTGATGTGCGAGTTTAGTTGTACCGAAAAGCATTGATTCGTTTTAAGGAGCACCAGGGAATGCGAAGGTCCTATCTACTAATATCGTTACTCATCCTGTCGTTCGTTTCACCGCTCGCTAACTTTATGCCGGGCGTGAACACGTCGCACGCACAGACGAAATCCAACAAGCCGCGTGGCAACAAGCTCGCCGATTCTCTCCGCGAGCGTGTTGAGTCGGGTCGCAACAACCCCGGAGAGACCGCGCGCGTCATTCTTAATTTGAGTGAGACAGCGAATTCGCAGCAGCTAAGCCAGGCCTTGGGCCAGAGCGGCGCACGTTCACAAAAAAATCTGGACGCGCTGGGATTGATGGTAGCCGAAGTTCCCTTGAGCAAGTTGGAGGAAGCTGCCGCGCGCGACGATGTGTCATGGATATCGGCCGATCAGGAAGTGCGTTCGCTCGACAACTCAGTTCCTAACCCTGCGGACAACACTAGTCACGTCGAAGTTACAACCGGCGCCAGCAAAATTTTGCCGAAAGATACCACGTGCGACATTGGTAGCGGCGTTGCGAATGGTGGCGCCGGAAACGGAATCGGCATTGCCATTTTGGATAGCGGCATTACCCCCTGTGACAACGCCGAGTTTGTGGGCTATCAATGGAAGCAAAGCAGCGGCACACTGGGCACCGGACTCTTCTCGGACAAATACCTGGTTACTTACAACCGCATTAAGAAGCAAATAGATTTCACCGGCGAAAATCGGCTAGACGATGTCTATGGCCACGGAACCCATACGGCCGGCATCGCGGCGGGCACGGGCCAATCAAGTGAGGATGACGCGAAAGATAAACCGAGCTTACCAACCTACGGCGGTATCGCGACCGGCGCAAATCTAATCGACGTGCGCGTTTTGAACTCAAAGGGAATGGGTACAGTCTCAAACGTGATTGCTGGCATCAACTGGGCCATTCAGAATAAGACGACCTATAACATTCGCGTGATGAATCTTTCCCTCGGTACCGGCATCACTCAGAGTTACAAGACGGATCCTCTTTGCATCGCCGTCAGCAAAGCTGTGGATGCCGGCATCGTAGTTGTTGTGGCGGCCGGCAACTGGGGCAAAGACTCCGCCGGCAACAAAATTTTCGGCGGTATTCTTTCGCCGGCTAATTCTCCGCGAGTGATCACTGTCGGCGCGACGAACACACAGCAGACAATCAAGCGATCGGACGACGTCGTTACGACTTATTCGTCACGCGGCCCGACCCTCGTCGATGGATTGGCGAAACCGGATTTGGTTGCGCCCGGTAACCAAACCGGCGCGGCCGAAACAGCAGATACGGCTCCCTCGACCAATTACTCTTCAAGCAGTAATGACGGCGGACTTATCAAAACTCTCTTGAGTGGCAGTACAACTACGGTCACCCCGCAGCCGAATGGCTGGTATCAAGTCTTGAGCGGCACTTCTTTCGCCGCGCCCGCAGTTGCCGGAACGGTAGCGCTGATGGTGGAAGCGAATCCGTCGCTTACGCCTTCAATGGTAAAGGCTGTTTTGATGCGGACAGCAGAGCGCCTGCCGGTCTATGAAAGCATGGTAGCCAATCAACAGATGACGAACTTTGGGCGCATCGTCACTGAAGGCGCGGGTGAACTAAACACCAGCGCCGCAGTGACTGTCGCGAAGGCAATTCGGCAAGACGCCAACAAGGCAAAGGTGGGCGACAATCTGATTACGAAAACGGGTGTTACGTATGCCAACTCCGGAGTGACATCGGCGATCGCGGGCGAGAACATGCCGCTGAACAACGGCATCGTCTGGGTAGAAGGTGTGTCGTTCACCGATCGCTTGATGCTGACCAACGGTTACAAATTAGCAGATGGCACAACTTTGGGCAGCGGCTTTGTGCTCGCCGATGGCTTTGTCCTGGCTGATGGCACATACATTTTTTCGAGCGGCTTCGTGCTCGGCAGCGGCTTCGTACTCGGAAGCGGCTTTGTGCTTGCCAACGGCTTTGTGTTGGGCAGTGGTTTTGTGCTCGGCAGCGGATTTGTCCTGGGTAGCCAATACGCCTGCGCGGACGGGTCGCTTAATACCGGGACTACAAGCGCGATGGCATTTGCTAACCAAACCACATGGGCTTCGAACTTAATTGATCCGAGCTCGATCACTACAAACGAAGAGCAGGTCATGATCCTGGGCGAAGCCGCGATGCCGTTGAACGTGCTGAGGCTCTCGAGTTCCAGTCCGCTATTCCCGCATCGCTGATAATTCGTGGCTAAAATAGAAAAGAAGTCTCTGGTCTTTCAGACCATTGTCACAGTGGCCGGCCTGGCAACATGGTTGGCCTCTGTGGCTTTTCTTTTCACTCGACATCCGCCGCGGCAACAACTGATCTTGCTGGGTTTCGTGCCGCTAATCATCCTCATCAGTCTGTTCCCGAATACTTTCACACTGCCGAACGGCATCAAGCGCGACAAGATCACTTTTACCTTGTCCGATGCCTTCGTTTTTTTGATCGCCTGTTGGTACGGCACGCTGCCGGCGGTATTTATTGCCGGCGCGGAAGGTTTCGTTTCATCGCGCCGAAGCGTGCGTCGTCTTTCCAGCAATCTGTTTTCAGCGGGCATGATTTCGAGCGCGGCCGCGGCTGCAGGTCTAGTTTTGAATATGACGCTGCGCTACGGATTTCATGCAACCGGCACGGCCGGCTACTACTCGTTCTTTGCGGTGACGGTAGCCCTGTTGCCGGCGACGGCGGTCCATGTGTTGGTAAATGTCGGACTGCTCTCTGGTCTGTTTTCGCTGCGCGGCAAAGTAAATTTCTTCCGCGCCTGGAAAGATAATCTCTCCTGGGCGGCGCCGATTGCCTTGCCGACCAGCGCAGTAGCCAGCCTCGCCTATCTCGCTTTGCAGTACAACTGGTTGGTAATGGTCATCATTGGCGCGCCGATTCTGATCGCGATCAATTTTGGCCACCGGCAGTATCGCAACAACATGCATCAGCGGATCGAGCTTCTCGAGAAAGCTCACCGCGAAACGATCGAAGCACTCGCCGTTGCGATTAACGCCAAAGACGAAGTCACGCACGAGCATGTGCTGCGCGTGCAAATTTATGCGGCAGGCGTCGCGCGTTTGGTGGGCTGTGACGAGGCTGAGATCGAAGCGCTCCGCGCGGGCGCGTTGTTGCATGATATCGGCAAGATCGCCGTGCCTGATTACATCCTGAACAAACCCGGGAAACTGACCGCTCCTGAATTCGAGCAGATGAAGATGCATACGGTCGTCGGCGCGCAGATTCTTGGCCGGGTAGACTTTCACTATCCGGTTGTGCCGATTGTTCGCCATCATCACGAACGCTGGGACGGCTGCGGGTATCCCGACGGGTTGAAAGGCGAAGACATTCCGCTCACCGCGCGCATCCTGACGGTGGTTGACTGCTTCGATGCGCTGCGCGAGGATCGTCAATATCGCCGCGGCTTGACACGCGAAGAGGCGATCGATTTTCTGATGAAGAACAGCGGCTCACAGTACGATCCGCGCGTCGTCGGCATCTTCATCACTCATCTGCCTGAGTTTGAGGCTGAGATCACTGCACACAAGGGTCAACCGTTGCCGACGTTTGGAATTGAGGCTGTTGAGAAACTGTCAGAGGCCGCACAGCAGGTCGCTCCCGGCGCCGGTTTGGCGACTACCGAGGCTGACGCGAGTTCCGAGTTTAGTTTCTCGCGGAAAGAACTTGCCGCGTTTTATGAATTGGTACAGTCAGTCAATGCGGCGCGGACCCGCAAGGAATTGATCAAATCCTTTGCCGAAAAGCTTTCTTCCGCTGTCGCATATGAGACGTGCGCGTTGACGTTGATCGATCCGCACTCCGGCGAAATAATTGTCGAACATGCGCGCGGCACACATGCCAAAGCGATTCAAGACCGTCGCATCGTCCTCGGCGAAGGGATTACCGGCTGGGTGATCGCAAATCAAAAGCCTTTCTGCAACACCGATCCGCGTTTGGATTTTCCGCCAGCTGTGGCTGACCGCTTTCAAAATTATCGAACTCTGACTTCGTTTCCACTGCTGAAGCAAGAACAACTTTACGGGGCCGTGACGCTGTACTCTTCAACTCTGAGCGAGTACAACGCAGAGCAGCAGAAACTCTTGCGGGAGTGTGCGTCCGTGCTCACGAACATGCTCTCTTTATTGCCGTCATCCCATTGTCACGCCAGCAAAGATTCGATTGACGGTAAAGCCACGCCTGGAATTAGCGACTTGTCTCAGGCAGGACTTGAAACCTTGGATTTGGAATCCGCCATGACGCACTGAACGAACGCCCACATCATTCGACTTTCGCTGTCAGTTTAATTTCGTTCGGAGCGTTCGAATCGTTAACTACCTCGACCGGAGCTTGCCATTGCAGCGTTTTGATGCGGCAGACGCCGGTGTTATCTGCGCGACAATAAACAAAAGTAAAAGACACGCGGGCTGTCGCGGAACCGGCACCGGCGGCGATGGGAATGCGAATCGGAAAAGCCAATCCCTTCGCAGACTTGTTGACCTTGATCGGCGCGCTCTTCAATGACTGGCCGCCTGATTCAATCGCGACTGAATATTTCTGCGGAGCCGTTGGATTCAGATGATAGCCCACCGGCAAATCAACACTAATGACGACGGCCGAGTCGCCCGCGTGAAGTTTTTGCGGCGGAAGCTTGATCTCTTCTGCGTTCGGCGCAACCTCTGCGGTCGTTGCGAGTTGATTCGTGGCCGGCGGTTGCAGTCCCTTGATCTGAAGCGTCTTCGTTTCTTTCGTCTTCAAATCGACGACGCGGATCGCGTGATTGTTTGTGTCAGCGACGTAAAGCTTGTCGTGCGCGACTGCCAAACCGCCGGGTTCATAGAAAGACGGCTTCGCCCCATCCGCCTGGCCGGGTCTTCCGGTGCCGGCAAATCCGCTCACTGAGCGCTTGCCCGGATCCAAAACTTTTATTTTGTGATTGTACGTGTCGGCGACCAGCAGCTTGTCATTCCAACGCGCCAACCCGAGCGGATGTTGCAACCGCACGTCGTTGTCGAATCCATCTTTATCGCCGAAATCAAACAAGTCGCCGCCGACCAGGGTGCGCACCTTCGGATTCGCATCGAGATTGATTGCCCGAATGATGTTTGCTTCGGCGTCAGAGACATACAAAGTTTTTCCGTCAGTCGCTAATGCCGACGGCTGCGCGAAGGCGGCTTCGTTGACTGGGCCGTCGAGCCGAGCTTCGCGACCCGTGCCTGCAAATTCAGATACTTCTCGCATCGTGAGATCGAGTCGCCATATTTGATGCGGTCCAGCCATGGCGATGTAGAGTGTGCGACCGATCAACTGCAAATCCCAGGGCGAGTTAAGAGCAATCGTTCTCGCCATCCCGATTCGATCGTAGTCACGCGCTTGTTGGCCTGTGCCGGCGATCGTCGTGACTGTTTTCGCTTTCAGATCAACTGCGCGAATCAAATGATTCTCTGTATCCGCGACATACAACGTATCGCCGTCGAGCGCCATTCCCTGCGGCCGGAAAAACGTTGCACGATCGAACGCGCCATCGTTTTGCCCGTGGGCGCCGGTGCCGATTGTTTCAATCAGAGTGCCGTCGATTGTGGCGACCACGATTCGGTTGTGATCCGAATCAGCGATGAACAAGCGATCGCTTTTCTCATCGGCGAGAATCTTTCCCGGAAACGCCAGCGGTAGATCGCCGATCTTCGCCTTCTCCAGAACCAGATTGAGCGGCGCTTCGTTCAACTCGCCGCGCTTGCGAAACTCAGTGATTGAATCCGAAATGGCTTTGTCGAGTGCTTCGTATCCACCTTCACCAGACAACTTGCCGATAACGTAGCCCGCAGGATCGATCAAGTAGCGTGTCGGCCAGGCATTAACCGCGTACGCACTCCAAATCTTAAAGTCCGCGTCGTTGACGATCGGATGTTCGATCTCGTAACGCAGGACGATGCGGCGAATATTCTCGGTGTCTTTTTCATTTTCAAATTTTGCCGAGTGCACTCCGATCACAACCAACTCGTTCGGATATTTTTTTTCCAGCTTCTTCAGATCGGGAATGATGTGCATGCAGTTGATGCAGCCGTAGGTCCAAAAATCGAGCAGCACAACTTTGCCTTTCAGCGCCGCGAGCGACAGAGGCTTATCCGTATTCAACCAACCGCGACCGCCGCTGAGTTCCGGCGCGCGAATCTTTTCACGTTCCTGTACCGCCATTTCGAGACCTTTCGATCGATGAGCACTCACATATGTGACGGGGGCAACAACAACCAGCGCAAAAAGTAAGAGGGCGCCAAACAAAGTGCGGCTTCGCCGCCCCGCAGTGCGGTAAGCCTCTAACTTACCGGCTCGTTGTTTCAGAGAAGAGTCGGAGGCTTCGCCTCCGGGTCGAGGCGCAGCCTCTCTCTTATTCTCCCTCATGCGACGGAAAGGCCGAGCCTTTCCGCACTCTGCTGCGGCAAAGCCGCATTCCGAATTCCAGGTGTTGCTCATTTCTCAACCTGCGAGAATTTGATCCAATCTATCCACCGCTCTTCTTAGATGGGGAATCGTTATCGATCCGCCGACCACCAACGCGACATTGAATGCGTCCATGAACTGTTCGCGCGTCACGCCGGCGTCGGCGCATTGTTTGATGTGATAAGTGATGCAATCGTCGCATCGCAAAACAATCGATCCCGCCAATCCCATTAATTCTTTCGTTTTCTTGTCGAGCGCGCCGTCCTCGTAGGCCTGCGTGTCCAACGCGAAAAATCTCTTGATACCGAGATGGCCGCTGCCGAGCAGCTTTTCGTTCATCTCTGAGCGATAACGATCAAAATCGTCCATCACTTTCGTCCTTTCCCGCGACGCCAAATCGTTTTCGCTTGAATGTATCACACCCGCTTCATTCGTAAGAACATACGCATCCAATCATTAGTCGGATTTCAATTGACAGCCTTACAGTCGCATGGTTTCATGCAGCAGCGCCCGACGGCAACTCGCAAGATGAGCACCCCCGAACCCGAAGTTCCGGCAATTCAGGAATCCGAAGCCGAACCGCTACTGCGTGATTTGTTCTCGTTTGCCGCCGGTAATCGCACCTTTGCGATTTTCGAAGACGAGGTTGAAGGAACCGCAGAATCAAAGCGTCCTGCGCGTCTGCCGCACGCACCGCCAGCCGTCCTGGGCGTGGTTTGCGTTCGTGGCCGAATGTTGACGACGCTTGATCCAGCCGCGCTGGTCGAAGCTGAACCGGTCAATTGGCCACAAGAAATACCTCTGGTGATTGCTTTGCGCGGCGACGAACAACTAGCGCTGGCAGCGGACTCGCTGCGCGAAACTATTACCATCGCCTCAACCGACATCGAGCAATTCGAGGGCGATCAATCCGACCGCCTTCAGCCCATCATCGTCGGCGTCGCGCGTCACGGCGGCGAAGAGCTTACGATCCTGAATCCAAGCGGGTTGTTTGCAGCTGCTTTTCAAAGAATCGAGCGCCGCCGACGGCGGTTTTAGGCGTTCGCTTTTCAGAATAACTCCAGCATCCCCACAACTTTACGCAATTCCCTCATAGGCTTGCGTTTCGTCGCGCTTGCCTGTCATACTTGCCCGCATTAGTTCCTACTCTCGCGCCACACTGGTGATGGCGCCGGTCCGTGCTTGAAGGCGACGACGTTCGGCTGAAGGAGAGTCAGGTTAGTTGTTAACAGTTAGGAGCCGCTCTCGCCAAGCAAGAGCACCGGGTGCGTCGCGTTCCACCGCGAAGGTTTTAGCTTTAAATCAGCGATTGAAAGACCCGTCCGAGCTTCCCTTTTTCACTAGAGGATTAGAAATAGAAATGGCTACGAAACTTTATGTAGGGAACCTTTCGTTCCAGACTACCAGCGACGACCTGAAAGACCATTTTGCGCAAGCGGGCACGGTCGAATCAGCATCAGTCGTTGAAGATCGCATGACAGGCCGCTCGCGCGGCTTTGGCTTTGTCGAGATGGCAACTCCCGAAGAAGCAGCGGCGGCAATCGAACAATTTAACGGGAAGGACTTCGCCGGTCGGAATTTGACCGTGAACGAAGCTCGTCCCAGAACAGATCGCGGACCGGGCGGGTATGGCGGCGGTGGTAACCGCGGCGGCTACGGCGGCGGTGGTGGTGGTTACGGCGGCGGTGGAGGCGGCAGAGATCGCGGCGACAGAGATCGCGACAAACGCCCCAGTCGCAACGACCGCGAACCGCGTTGGTAGTTGTAGCGCGAGTTGCTAACTTGCGATCCCGATAGCGCAAGCTGTTAGCTTGCGACCTGGAAACAAATCAAGGCAAAGGTGAAAGGCGCTCATGCGTCAAATTCAATCTTTGCCTTTTTCATTTGTTATCTGCCTCTCCCGTGAGAGAGGGTGGGGTGAGGGATTACGATTTGGCGCGCTAAGACCCTCACCCTAACCCGCTCTCAGAGGGAGAGAGAACTACTCCAAATTACTTCCTAGCTTCAGGCGTGATTCGGAGCGTGATCCGCTTCCCATCGCGAATCAACTCGACTTCGTATTCCTGTCCCGCTTTCATTTCGCCCAAGGCGTAGGTGTAATCGTAGACGTTCTTCACGTCATGACCGGCCATCTTCACGACACGATCGCCGGCTTTGAGCCCAGCTTTCGCCGCCGGCGAATCGTCGCGCACGCCGTCCAACTTCAAGCCATCGTTCGTGTCCGCGTAATTCGGAATCGTGCCGAGATAGACGCGAAATCCGGTTGAGCGTCCCTGCGATTCGCTCTTTGCCACGGTGTACGTCGGCCGCTTGTCGCTGGTGTCGATGTCACGAACAATTCGTTCAACGAATGAAACAATCCGCGCTTCACCTGCATAATAGATCTTGTCCGCAGTGTCGGAAGGCTTGTGATAATCCTCGTGCGTGCCAGTCCAGAAAAACAGCACTGGAATCTGTTTCGAGTAGAACGATGAATGATCGCTGGGGCCATAGCCGTCTTCGTTGAGCGTGAGAACAAACTGTTTGCCTGGATCCATCGTTACGACCGGTTGACCGTTCGCCCCAACGACAATCGGCATCGCCGGCGCGTTGAGCGAGATGTTCGCTGAACCAACGACCGGCGCGTTCACTGAAACTTCAACGCTTTGCATCATATTTTCTTCGTTAACCATCGCGCGCCATTCTTGCGACGTGCCGATGCCGCCGATGATCAACTTCTTGTTCTGTAATCGTCCAATCATGTCCATATTGATCATTGCCACCGTGTTTGTGAGCGGTACGATAGGATGATTGACGTAGTAGCTCGATCCGATTAATCCTTCTTCTTCGCCGCTGAAGGCAATGAAGACGATCGTGCGACGCGGCTTGGGATTTGATGAAGATAAGATGCGGGCGAGTTCGAGTACGCCGGCAACACCGGAAGCGTTGTCATCCGCGCCGTGATGAATCTCGCCTTCACGCGGCGCGAGACTGCCTTCACCGCCGCGCCCGAGATGATCGTAATGCGCGCCGATGACGATCGCTTCTTCTCTCAATACCGGATCGCTGCCGGGCAGGATGCCGACGACGTTGAAAGAAGGCGATTCGCGGCGAACGACGTCCGTGGATAGGCTAAGGTGCAGTCCTTTGGTCGGTAATCTAAGTAGCTGAGGTGAATTAATGGTCGGTTCGGTTCCCGAGATCGGTTTAGTAGTTCTGCTGTCTGCAGCCTTTTCGTATTCGGAGAGCTTTGGATCATGCGCGCCGAGGATGGTGGCAGCGGTTTGCCTTGAGACAACGAGGATGGGTATACCGGCTTCGCCGGCGTTGTCATAGCTAAGGCGATAGAGTCGATCGTCTTTGAATTTTTCTTCACTCGAAATAATTACGAGGCCCCGCGCTCCGGCCGCGCGCGCCGCCGCAACTCTGAAACGAATTTGACCCGCGTTAACAAATTGACCATGAGGGTTGTCCCCATCAGGCGTGCCCGCTAGCACGATCGCCACCCGGCCTCGTGCTGACGATCCCGCGTAATCGTCGTACTTTAACTCTGCTGATGAAATGCCGTAACCTGCGAAGACGATCTCATTTGCGTCGATCTTAGTATTCGTTGAAAACCCGAGCGGCATCCAATCTTCGCCGACCATGAACTGCGCCGTGTCATCGGCACGGCCGGGAGTGATGAAAAACAGATTGTTTTTCCCGAGCTCAACCCTGGAAACATAAGGAAACGGTTGCAGGTATCGTGCTTGAGCTTCGGCGCGTGCCGGTTGCGGGGCCGGCATTCCAGGTCGCAAACCGAGCCGGCTGAACTCGCCGGCGATGTAATTCGCCGCATCGTCCGCGCCCTTGGTTCCCGTGCGACGGCCGTCGAGCGCGTCCGAGGCGAGATAGCCGATAATCTGTTGTAAGCGATCGACGCTAGGGGCTGCGGTTGGTTGCTGGGCAACTGCACTGATGAAGAGCGCCGCTACTAACAGGAAGGCCGTCGACAATCTTTTGAAATTCATTTGATTACCTCTGCTTTCCTCTGCGTCCTCTGTGGTTGAAAGATCCATAAAACACGAAGAACACGGAAAAATCACTCAACCCAATCGGCGATAAAAATATTCGTGTCCCCCTGCTTTGCGTCGTGACGATTCGATGCGAAGACGAGCTTCTTTCCATCAGGCGAGAACATCGGAAAGCCATCAAAGGTTGGATTGTAAGTAATCCTCTCAAGACCGCTGCCGTCCACCTTGATCACGTAGAGATCGAAATCGCGGCCCTTCGGATCGGCATTGTTCGAAGAAAAGATTATGCGCTTGCCGTCAGGAAAAAAGTACGGGGCGAAGCTGGCCTTATTGAGATTCGTCACTTGTCGCTTATTCGATCCATCCGCATTCATCACCCAAATATCCAGCACCGTCGGACGAATCAAATTCTGTTTCAGCAGGGCGATGTAATCCGACTTTTCTTTTTCGCTCTGCGGATGATAAGCGCGATAGACGATTTGCTTGCCATCATACGACCAGAACGGCCCGCCGTCGTAACCAAGTTCATTCGTCAGACGCTTCACATTCTTGCCATCGGCATCCATCGTGTAGATGTCTAAATCGCCATCACGCTTTGAGGTGAACACGAGTTTGCCCTGTCGATTGATTGTCGTCTCAGCATCATAGCCCGGCGTGGTCGTCAGTCGCTTCAAATTCGAGCCATCAGGATTCGCGGTGAAAATATCGAACGTGTCATACACCGCCCAAACGTAGCCTTGGGAAAAGTCCGGACGCGGCGGACATTGCTTGCCGCCGAGGTGCGTCGATGAATAAAGAATCTTCTTGTCGCCCGGAAAAAAATACGAGCACGTCGTGCGGCCATCGCCCGTCGAAACCATCTTTACATCCGACCCGTCGATGTTCATCGTGTAAATCTGATCGCATTCGCGCCCTTCGCGAGTCGATTGAAAGATCAGTCTCTTGCCGTCCGCAGAGAAGTAAGCCTCGGCGTTCTCACCGCCGAAGGTTAGTTGCTTCACGTTGCGCAGATGCTTTTCTTGAGGCAGTGCGAGATCAGATTGCTGAGTCGCTGCACGCTCATGGCTAAAAGCAATCGACGAAAGAAGAATGAAGATCCATACGAACATAGTTTTCAGGGAATGTGGCTTTTTGGTCAGGCTAACTATTCGCGGGCTTCTCGTCTGGCACGCTGCGGCACCGCCGCGATGAGCGCGCGAAGCGCGGCGTTGACAGATTCGGAATCGCTGAAGACTTTTGAAACTTCGGGGTCCAAGAGCACAACCACACGGTCTTTGGCGATCCGGCCCGCGAACCGATTACGCTTCGCTTTTGTGTAGTCGAAGTCGTACTCGGGTTGTATATCATCGTTCCGCTTTCCGCGCGCCTTAGGTTTCGATGTTTTCTTCATATTGTTTCCGCTCCTTCGGCGTATTCACACGTGCGCTGATAATTCGGATTCTCTCATTTGGCCGTTCGGTAAAACAAACAACGACCAAGCGCTTGTTTATCGAATGTCCAATAATCAGTTCGCGCGTCTCATTCTTTGAGTGTAGTTCGTCGTCAAAGATTCGCGCCAACGAGTCGTCGAAAACCGTAGTCGCTTCGTCAAAGCTTACACCATGCTTGACCCATTTGACCTGGCTTTGTCCTCGTCCCATTCAAAGTTATAAGGCATCTTTCATCTTCTTCAAGCAATCTTCCTATTCAATTGGTTCCTTTCGATTCAGCGTCGCGGCATCGTTGCCTCAAAAGTGTCGTTCAATTCAGTCACCATCAGTTTCGCTCAGCCATTCTTCTCTTCGAACTCCTTCATGAACTCAACCAGCGCTTCGCATCCTTCTTTCGGAAAGGCGTTGTAAATCGACGCGCGGATGCCGCCGACTGAACGATGACCCTTCAAGCCGTCCATGCCGGCAGCGGTGGCTTCGCTGGCGAATTTCTTTTCCAAATCTTCCGAAGGCAAACGAAAAGTTACATTCATTTGTGAGCGCGCATCCGGATCGGCGTGACCGCGATAAAACTCGGTTGCATCGATCGCGTCGTAAATCAGCTCCGCTTTGGCTTCATTCTCAGCGTGCATTCCTGCGAGGCCGCCTTTGTCTTTGAGCCATTTGCAGACCAGATTGAGAACGTAAATGCCCCAGGTGTTCGGCGTGTTATAGAGCGATTTGTTTTTGGCGTGCGTGTTGTAGTCGAGCATCGTCGCCAGGCCTTCGCGCCCGCGCGGCAGGAGATCTTCGCGCATGATCACGACCGTGACGCCGCTCGGGCCCATATTCTTTTGCGCGCCGGCATAGATCAATCCGTACTTCTCGACCGGGATCGGCTTTGACAAGATGTTCGAAGACATGTCCGCGACCAGCGGCACGGCGCCAACGTCAGGCTCAGTTTTGAACTCGACGCCTTCGATCGTTTCGTTCGAGGTCATGTGCACGTAACTCGCGCTCGGATTCAATTGCAGCTCATCCTGGCTCGGCACGCGCGTGAACCCGCCGTCGGCCATGTTCGCAGCGATGTCGGCGGTGCCAAACTTCTGCGCTTCCTTAACCGCTTTCTTGCCCCAGCTTCCGGTGACGATGTAATCCGCCGATGAATCCAACGACAGAAAATTCATCGGCACCATCGCGAACTGCAAACTCGCCCCGCCCTGCAAGAAAAGAACGGTGTAGTCCTTCGGAATGCCGAGCAGCTCACGCAGTCCGGCTTCCGCACCTTGAATGATTTCGTCGAAAGTTTTCGAGCGATGACTAATTTCCATCACCGACATGCCGACACCCGGCAGCGATAACATGTCGCGCTGCGCTTCTGCTAAAACGGGAACCGGAATTACCGCCGGTCCCGCGCTAAAGTTAAAGATCCGTTCAGTCATTTGCTTTCTCCGAAAGCGGAGTCAGGAGCGGTTAAGGGGCCAGTTATTCTAGCCCCCGTCTCCCATCTCCCGTTTCCGATTATGTTTTCTGAGCACCGATCCCATCGCGCGCAAGATAAAGTTTCGCGGCACGACGCGTTCAGCTTCGACCGCTAAGAAATTTGCCCAGCCGCAAATCACCGAACTCTTGCCGCGCTTGATCGCGCGCAAAGCTGTGTCGACAACTTCCTCAGGCGTTTGCACAAGGCGCGCAGGTGGCCTGTCCATCTGCGAAGCTTCGAAAAAACCAGTCTGTGTCACGCCCGGGCAGAGCGCCATCACCTTAATGCCGTGCGGCCGATTCTCTTCCCACAACGCCTCGGAAAACGAAAGCACGAACGCCTTCGTCGCCGCATACGTTGCCATAAAAGGCACGCCCTGAAATCCGGCGGTCGAGGCGACGTTGACGATCGCGCCGCTCTTACGTTCGCGCATCGGCTGGAGAAATCGATAAGTCAGTTCGACCAACGCGCGCACGTTCAAATCGATCATGCCGAGTTCACGATCCAGATCGAGTTTCGCGAAATCACCCATCGATCCAAATCCAGCGTTATTGACCAAAAAGTCGATTTGCAAATCGCGCTTAATCGCTTCTTCAAACAACTGCCGGGGCGCGCCCTTTTCGGCGATGTCCATTGCCACGAACTGCGCGCGAATGTTGGCGCTCCGGCCGAGTTCGTTACACAGCGCGATCAATTTCTCTTCGGTGCGCGCAACCAGCAACAGATTGTGACCGCGCGCGGCGAGGCGGTGAGCAAACGCCTCGCCAATTCCCGAAGAAGCGCCGGTGATGAGGGTGGTGTTCATTGAAGAGTCAGCAGATCAATCTCGATGATATCTTCATTCCCCGCGCGCAATCGATCCAACATCGCGCTCGACGGCGCTTTGTCCAGATTGATTCGCGCGACGGCTGCTTCGGCGCCTTCGAAGATGATGTTTTCCATCTCCTGGACATTGATGCTTTCCGCTTTGATTGCGTCGAGCACTTGGGCCAAAACACCCGGTCGATCGCGGTGACGCACGACCAGCCGATGCGTTGCCGGTGTGCCGGCGGCGAGATTTATGACGTTCGGCACGTGACCGGTTTCTTTGAATGACTTGATGATGCGAACAGTTTCGGCGGCGATCGCTTCCTGCGCCTGATCCGTAGAAGCGCCGATGTGATGCGTGCCGTAGACGCGCGTTTCGTTGGCGATTGGATCCTCGAAATCCGCGACTGCCGATGTTGGTTCAATCGCAAAGACATCGAGGCCGGCGCGAATTCCCTTGGCGTGAATCGCGTCCACCAGAGCGTCTTGATCGACAGTCTCGCCGCGCGAAGTATTGATGAAATACGATCCGTCCTGCATCGCATTAAAGAAGTCGGGCCCAATCAAATTTTTCGTCTCGGGCTTCAAAGCCACGTGCACACTCACAATGTCGGCTGCGCGCGCCACGTCGAGCGGCGATTCTTTTCTTTCGACGCCTAGTGTTTCGGCCTTCTCAGGCGTCAGGCTGCGACTCCACGCAACGACCGGCATGCCAAAGGCTTTCGCTCGCGGAATCATCTCCTGCCCAATTTTGCCGACGCCAACCAAACCGAGCGTACGTCCAAACAAGCCGCGCGCTTTGGAAAACTCTTTCTTGTTCCACTCGCCGGAACGCAAAGCGATGACGTTGTCGGCGATACGCCGATCGAGCGCGAGAATCAAGGCGAAGGCAACCTCTGCAACGGCGATTGAATTCTTGCCCGGACAATTTGAAACATAAATTCCTCGACGCGATGCGGCCGCAACATCAATCGTGTTGTAGCCCGCACCCGCGCGCACGATCAGTTTCAGAGGTCCGGCAGCCAGCATCGGTTCAGTGATCTTCGTTCCGCGCACGACCAGCACGTCGGGTTGCTCTTTAGCAATCGCGTTGACGAGCGCGTCATCTTTGAGATCGGGTTGAAAAGAGATTTCGTAGCCGAGCGCTTGCAAGCCATCGCGACCGGACTGTTCGAATTTGTCAGCGATTAGAATTCTCATAGCCATTCAGCGTTCAGCTATCAGCTATTACCTATTAGCAACAGTGGCTGGCTGAAAGCTGACGGCTGCAAACTGATAGCTTATTCTTCTTGATCGAAGACGTTCACCAAATCGTCCGCGGACACGGGTTCGACTTGCACAAGCTGCAAATTTTCTTCGACGTGCCCGATGTGGCTCATCCCAACGAGCGCGGTCGCTATGCCTGGCGCCGAACGCACGAATTGAATTCCGGTTTGCGCATCAGTTTGGAGCGACCCCAACGAGTCACGAATCGATTCAGGCAAGCCGCGCGCAACCTGCCCTTGCATGAGCGAGCCGCTCGCGATCGCCGCGATGCCAAGGCTCTGCGCGGCTTCGACCACGCTCACATATTCGTCGCCCAGTTTTTGGTTTTGAAAGAACAGAGCTTCCGGCATCGCCAGGTTTACCGGCAATTGAATGAAACGAAAGTGATGGCCGTCACCCGCCAGGTCGCGTGCCAATTCAACCATCGCTTCCAACGAATGATAGTCGTTCGAATCCGGCTCACCGCGAAATCCATTCCACGTCGCCACGCCGTAATGCTTAATCTTTTTATTCGCGATCGATTGTTCGAGAAACTCGAAAGCCGCCCGCAGTCGTTTGCGAAACTCATCATGCGAGACAGCGGACAACTGCGATTCGGGATTGTGAACGTAGTAAACATCAATGCAGGAAAGGTTCATGTTCCGCAAAGACTGTTCAAGCTGATTCTCGAGGTAACCCGGCGCCATGCAATGCGCGCCGCCCGCGATGTCGCCCCAATTTGCGATCCCGGTCTTGATGAACGTCTCTTCAACGTATTGCCGCACGTCGCGCGGCGGCGAACCTGCGAATGGCAAGTAACCGCCTTTCGTACAGATGACGAGTTCGTCTCGCGCGAATCCGCGACTCGCCAGTTCGCTTAGCGCAACCCCGATCGAAAGCTCGCTTCTTTGAAAACGATAATTCGCCGCCGTGTCGATCACATTAGCGCCGAGTTCCACTGCGCGGACAACCGCGCCGGTATAGCGCCGATCAGTCTCTTCGGTCGGATTACCAAGATAAGTGCCGATCCCGATCGACGAGAGGAAAAGATTCTGCGCTTCACGAAAGTGATTAGCGGCAGTCTTGTTGAAGCGATCGCGATAACGCGCCGTGCCTGCGGGCGTCGCGCAACCATCAATCGGCATCTTCGAATTCTCCGATTAACTGGATTAGAGTCAGCGCGATGACTATACGCGGCGCGCGGTGCGGCTCGCAAGCGCCGCTTAGATCGACGAAGTCGGATGTGTTAGCGTGTGAATATCCGAGCGTGATCGCCTTGCCTGAATCGAAATATCAACGCGAAATCGAAGTTGCGACCGAACTCGCGCGCGACGCGGGAGCAATCTTGCTCGCGCACTATCACAGTTCGTTTCTGGTTGAGCAAAAGATAAACGCGTTGCAGGAAATCGAAGAAGTGACCGCCGCCGATCGCGAGGCAAACGATCTCATCGTGCACCGATTGCTATCGGAATTTCCTGACGACGGGATTCTCGCTGAAGAATCAAAAGACACGGAACGCCGGCTGGAAAAGGATCGCGTATGGCTGATCGATCCGATGGACGGCACAAAGAATTTCATTCAACGCGATGGCGATTTCGCGGTGCAGATTGGCCTCGCAATTAATGGCGAAGCTGTGGTGGGCGTTGTCTATCAACCAGTCCGCGATGTGCTGTATCGGGCCGCGCGCGATGCAGGATCGTGGATCGAGATGAAAGCCGAACCCGCAGCGCGCATGCAAGTTTCAAACGAAAACGATCCCGGTAACATGATATTGGCGTCGAGCCGCTCGCATCGCAGCCCGCGCATGGAGCGGATCGTCGAATCGTTCGGGTTCAAGAAAGAAACGCGGCGCGGATCGGTCGGCGTGAAAGTCGGTTTGATTGCCGAGCAGCATGCCGACATTTACTTGCATCTTTCGCCGGGCACCAAACAGTGGGACACATGCGCTCCCGAAGTAATCTTGATCGAAGCCGGCGGTCGTTTGACCGATCTGTTCGGACAACCGCTGCGCTACAACGGCGTGCGCGTCGACAATCGCAACGGCATCGTCGCGAGCAACGGCGCGGCGCATGAATTGATGATCGAGAATTTGAAACCGCTGCTGCGAGAGTTTGGCCGGGTGCCGGTTTGATTCATCCACAGATTACCCAGATTCAGGAAAAAAGCCAGCCACAAAAAAGGCACAAGAGGCACAAAAATAAAGGGCGGAAGAATAATTCCTTTTGTGCTTTTTGTGCATTTTCGTGGCTTGATCTTTTTTCTGTGAAATCTGTGTAATCTGCGGACTAATTCAGCTCCTTCTTCAGCATCGCAATCTGTCCCGCATGATAAAGATCATGCTGAATCACTCCGTGCAGCGTCACGTAAACACTCGACTTGCCTGCGAGGATCGGTTCATCCAAACGCGATTCCATCCCCAGCGAGATCGCGTCCACTAAAGCTAGATGCCCTCGATCCAGCGCAGCCTTCGTTTGTTCCCAGGCTGCTTCGCTCGAGTCATCCGGCGGCGGCCCATCTTCGGGAGAAGAAACGACAACTTCGGCTGCGTCTCCTTGCAAACGACGGCGTCCTACGTCTTCCCACACCGCTATGTGACGCACCAGTTCATAGATGCTATGCGCGCTTGCGAGCGGCCGCGCCTGCGCTTGTGCGGCAGTGACTCCGTTTAGCACTTCTTTCACCGATGGACCATGCCACGCACTGCCTTCATATGCTCGCTTGAGTTGATCCAGAATTCTTTCGATCTCAGTCATCGCTTCTCCGTTTCCTACTTTTGCAAATCATACGATCGGCGGTTAGTCTTACGCCACAATCAAGATCATTTCCGGGAGAACACATGGCCATCATTCGTCCATTCAAAGCTCTTCGTCCGCCGGTCGAACGCGCCGCAGAAGTCGCCGCAGTTCCTTACGACGTGGTAAACACGGCAGAAGCGCGCGCACTCGCGTCGGGTAATCCGTTGAGTTTTCTGCACGTGTCTCGTCCGGAAATTGACTTGCCGGACGGCACTCCGATTTACAGCGATCGGGTTTACGGTAAGGCGGCTGAGAATTTCACTAAGCTAAAAAAAGACTGCCCGCTAAAAAATGAAGAGACGCCGAGCCTCTACTTCTATCGATTGATCATGGGCAATCACGAGCAGATTGGCATCGTTGCTTGTTGTTCAGTAGATGAGTACGACCGGGACATAATTCGCAAGCACGAGCGCACGCGGCGCGATAAGGAAGATGATCGCACGCGCCACATCCTTGTGCTGCGAGCGCAAACCGGCCCAGTGTTTCTGACTTATCGCGCGCAAGAAAAGATCGATGGGCTGGTTGCTGAAGCGCTCTCTGGCAATCCGCCGTTGTATGACTTTGTCGCTAACGATGACATTCGTCACACAATCTGGCGCGTGCCGAATTATCAGCGGCTGGTCGATGCGTTTGCCGGCGTTCCGTATCTCTACATCGCCGACGGCCATCATCGTGCAGCGAGCGCCAGCCGTGCGCGAGCGGAATTGAAGGAACAGAGTTTTGGCATCGTCGGCAATGAAGAATACAACTTCTTTCAATGCGTGCTGTTTCCCGATAACCAGTTGCAGATCCTTCCTTACAACCGCGTCGTGCGCGATCTGAATGGCATGTCATCCAAAGATTTTCTCGCGCGCGCCCGCGAAAGCTTCGAAGTAACTGAGAATGGATCGCCTTCACCAAAACAGCGCGGCAATTGGAGCGTGTATCTTGATGGTAAATGGTATGGACTTGCCCTGAAGGATGAAGGTTCGCGGCCGTCGGGCGCAGTTGAATCACTCGATGTGAGTGTCTTGCAGGATCGTCTGCTCGATCCAGTTCTCGGAATCAAAGATGTGCGCACCGACAAGCGGATCGATTTCGTTGGCGGCATTCGCGGCACTGAAGAGTTAGAGAAGCTCGTGAATGAAGGCAAAGCAGCCGTCGCGTTCTCGCTTTACGCGACAACGATCGACGATTTGCTGAAGGTGAGTGACGCCGGAGAAATCATGCCGCCGAAATCAACCTGGTTCGAGCCGAAGCTCAGGGATGGCTTGTTGAGTCACGAGATCTGACGTGTCCGAAGCCCGACCGTAAGGGAGGGCTACTCATGCCACCATGGCGAAACGCGATTACATCGATTTTCAGGATAGAACTTCCCCACTAGGCTATCTAATTCACTTTTCGGTGCTATGGCACTTGGCTACACATGGCAGTACGCCCTATCTGTGGACGGACGATGAGCTTCGTAGGGCGATCGATTACGTAATCAATGGGCAAGGTGATGAGCCGTTTCGATAAAGATCGTGGTGAAGTTGGTAGCCCTCCCTGACGGTCGGGCTTCTGACACGTCAAGCCAGGGCCGCAAACACTTCATTCGATAGCAGTGCTCCACGCGTCGTCAGCTTGAGCAATTCGCCCTCGATTTCGATCAATCCGGCTGTGCGCAATCGATCGAGCTCGCCGTTGTATTCCTCGCGCAGATTTTTTCCAAACCGCGATTCATACGTCTGCAGATCGATTCCTTTCATCAGACGCAATCCCAGAAAAATCGATTCTGAGCGGGTCTCTTCATCACTCAATATCGTTCGATCCACAATCGCCGAATCACCCTGCTCAATCATTTCGACGTACTTCGCCGCGTCCCGTTCATTGGCCCAACGTTGGCGCGCGCCGTCGTAGGAATGCGCGGAATTTCCAAAGCCATAATAAGGACTGCCTACCCAATACTTGGTGTTGTGACGCGATTCGAAACCAGGCAAGCAGAAGTTTGAGATTTCGTAATGCTCATAACCGGCGGCACACATTTGATCGATCATCGTCGCGTACATCTCAGCCGCGAGATCGTCGTCAGGTTTCGGTCGCATGCCGCGGTTGATTTGATCCGCGAGCGGCGTGCCCTCGTGCACGTCGAGCAGATACAGCGAAAGATGTTCCGGTCTGAGTTTCAGCGCATCATCAAGATTTCGTTTCCATCCGGCCATCGTCTGCCCGGGCAACCCAGCAATCAAATCAAGGTTGATGTTCGCGAATCGCGCATCGCGCAGAAGCGCAAACGTCTTTCGAACATCGGCTGAATCGTGCGTCCGGCCAAGCAACTTCAATTCACGATCGTCGAAAGTCTGCGCGCCGAAACTGGCCCGATTAATTCCGAGGCTTCGCCACGCGCGCATCGTTGCGCGTCTCGATTCGGGGTCGGCCCCGCCGTCTCCAGGATTAATCTCGAGAGAAATTTCCGGCGCATCGATTACCTCGAATCGATCTTTGACCGCACCCAGGCTTCGTTTGATTTGCTTTGTCGATAACAACGACGGCGTGCCGCCACCGAAATAAATCGTGTCGACCGTCGCCGGCTTATCAATCTCTCGCCAGTCATGAATCTCTGAACAAAGCGCATCGACATACGTTTCGGCAATCTCGCTCTGGTACATTTCGGTCGCGAAATCGCAGTACGAACAGCGCGAGCGGCAGAACGGGATGTGGATGTACACGCCGGCATTCATGACCTTTGCATTATAGATGCTAGAATGAAATTACCTTAAAGATGTCCCGCGAACTTCGAGTACTCAATACCAAACCGCGCCAGCCCAAACCTGAGTGGCTGCGGATTCGCCTGGGCGATCCGACGAACCAGAATAATCTGTTGAAGCTGATTCAAGGGCTAAACCTGCATACGGTTTGTCAGGAAGCGCGGTGCCCAAACATCTTCGAGTGCTGGGCTAACCGGACTGCAACCTTTATGTTGGGCGGCGACATCTGCACGCGCCACTGCGGCTTTTGCGCAGTGGGCAAAGGCGCGCCGGGCTCGCTTGACGTCAACGAACCACGCAACGTCGCTGCAGCTGTTCGTCATTTGAATCTCGCGCACACAGTGATTACTTCGGTGAATCGTGACGACCTGCCTGACGGCGGCGCCGCGCATTGGGCCGAAACGATTCGTCAGGTACGCGCGCTGAATCCGGAATGCAAGATTGAAGTTCTGATTCCCGATTTCAATGGTGATCAGGACGCGCTGAACACCGTGCTCGATGCCAAACCGGACGTTCTCAATCACAACACCGAAACGATCGCGCGGCTCTATCGTCGTGTGCGCCCCGATGCCGATTACCAACAGTCGTTGACCTTAATTACACGCGCCTCGGATCGTCGCGATCGAGAGAAGAGCGTCATGCTGACCAAGAGCGGCATCATGGTTGGACTCGGCGAAGAGTTCGACGAAGTTGTCGAGTTGATGAAAGATTTGCGCGCCGCTTCCTGCGACATCATGACGATCGGCCAATATCTGCAACCGCACGCGCGACGCTTACCGGTCGAGCGATATGTCACTCCCGAAGAGTTCGATCGCTGGCGCGACATCGGAATGGCGATGGGATTCAAGCACGTGCAGTCCAGCCCGTTGACTCGTTCGTCCTATCACGCGCGCGAACAAGCGGAATAATTCTCGCGAACTCCAGAAATGAATCTCAAACGCAGCGTCGCGATCCTATCGATTGCGGCGTTTATCTTATTCGCGTTCGATTCATGCCGTCGGAAGCAGACGCGGAACCGTTTGGACGAATCGCATTTCCCGTCGATTGTGCTATGGGCTTGGGAGCGGCCGGAGGATTTGCGCACCTTGGACTCGAAACTCTTCGCGGTGGCCTTTCTCGCGCAGACGCTTACGTTGAGGGGCGATGAGGTGTTATTCACTCCGCGTCATCAACCGCTGAATGTTTCGCCCGATGCAAAATTGATGGCAGTAACGCGGATCGAATCGCAGAAAACGACCGGCCAACGCGCGGCGTTGAGCGAAACGCAAAAGCAAAAGCTGGTGTCATTAATCGTGAACACTGCGGGGCTCGGAAATGTTTCGGCGATTCAAATCGATTTCGATGCGGCGAGTTCTGAGCGCGATTTCTATCGCTCGTTATTGCGGGAACTGCGACAGCGGCTTCCGGATGGGGTTCCGCTTTCAATGACCGCGCTGGCTTCGTTTTGCGTGGGCGATCGTTGGCTCGATGATCTGCCGGTCGATGAAGCTGTCCCGATGATTTTTCGCTTGGGCGCCGACGATCGAACGATCAAGAACATGCTGGCCGGCGGCGATGATTTTCGCGAGCCGCTTTGTCGACGAAGTTATGGCGTCGCAACCGACGAAGTCTTCCAGATGAAACGTGATCCGTCGCGTCGCTTGTACATCTTCAACAACCGCCCATGGAACGAAACCAGCATCGCGGATTTGCAAAAAGGATGGTTGAAATGACCGTGTGGTGAATTGGCTTTAGGTAAGAATCGTCATTGCCGCATCGAGCATACGCATCTGCACACCCAGCCATTGCTTGCTCAACTCGCTCGCGTGGCAATCGACCGCGACGCTGTTAGCCAGGTCAGGCAACATCACGCGTTCGCGAAAGTCAGCTATCAAATGAGCGTCGGTAAAGACAGCGACTATCTCCTGATAAATTCGATAGCTGAAATAATCGAAGTTTGACGATCCCGCGACCAGATACTCATCATCGATCAGCATCGCCTTCAGATGGCTCATGCCGTCGCGATACAGACGTAGATCGATCTGGGAACGCGCTGACTCAAGCCGCGCGTAATTCGCAAAATAACTCCAGTTGTTGGCCTTCGGCGTGACGATCTTCACATCGACGCCGCGGCGCGTCGCGTCGCGCAGATGTTCGTAAAAAGGAAAAGTTATGTAGGGGCTCTCGACGAAGATCGAATCGCGAGCCTCGTCGATCAAATCCAGCACGCGTTGAAAGAACGGGCGATTCCGGCGTCCATCTAACGTAAACAGTTCAAGATCGTTCGTCAGTTCTCTTGCCAGACGATCTTCTCCGTTCCAACTCGCCGCGAAATCATCCGAAAGAAAGTCGACGGCTTCGGCGTTATCAATTCGCAGCATCATGTCGTGCCAAGCAGCGTTGTGTTCGCTGAAATTGATGCCGCCGAGGTAAGCAACGTCGTGATCGATAATGATCAGTTTCTTGTGATTGCGACTAAGCAATTTGCGCGGCGATAGGCCATACGGGTTTGTGAAGCCAATCTGAACGCCGGCTTGTTTCAGCTCGCTTATCATCGTCGCCGTTTCATGCGCTTCATTGCGCAACTCACGATCGAAAAAGTTCGCGGGCGAGTACTTGAACCGGTCGCTCAAGACAATTCGCGTGAACGAATCGGCGAGAACTCGTTTGTCCGGCGCAGACGACGACGCGAGCGCTGCGGCTAACTGTTTACCAACTGAATCGCCTTCGAAGGCAAACGTCTGAACAAACACCAATCGCCGAGCGCCGGCGATGTCTTCGCGCAGTCGCGAGCAGAATTCGTTGAAGTCGACGAGAAGCTCTGTAGGCATGTCAGACGATTCGCGCTTGGTGCTCAATGCGGGCGAGGACCGCCTATCCCGCGGCCTGATTGTATGCCATCACCTGCTGAAATCGCGAACTTTGCGCGCGGGTAAATCCAGAAATTCTTTGGTAGAATGCGGCACAACCAGATTGCAGCGGAACTGCCCCGATGCTTCACATTCATAACGGCGATTCAACTGCCGAGACCGCAAAAAAGACCGATCTGCCGGGCGAACATCTCGCGTGGCGCGAGGCACTGGTGTGCGGGCCGGCGCCGGGCCACCTGGCCGAAGAAGATTTTCTGAAAATGCGCGCTGCGCATCTGGCGCAATCCTACGGCGTGCAGTTTGAAAAATGCGAGACTGAATTGCGCGCGCAGCATCGAGCTTTGCGAAAGTTTTCCGATCATGAAGAAGTCGTGCTCTGGTTCGAACACGATCTGTTCTGCCAAGTGCAGTTGATCTATTTGCTTGATTGGTTCGCGGAGCGAGAGTTGGCCCAGACCAGATTGAGTCTGATCTGCATCGGCGATTTTTCGGGCATCGAAATTTTTCATGGACTCGGCCAGTTGAATGAACCGCAGTTGTCATCGCTGTTTCCCGAACGGAGAGAAGTCACCGCGGCGCAACTCCAGCTCGCGTCTGACGCGTGGCGCGCATACTCCGGGCCGGATGCTTTGGGGTTGATTAGTCTGCTAAAGACTGATTTGTCGGCGTTGCCGTTTCTTGAAATCGCTTTGCGCAAACACCTCCAACGGTTTCCTTCAACCCGCAACGGCCTGGGTCGAGTTGAAAATGCCGGCTTGGAATTGATCGCGAACGGTTATCGGAAATTCAAATCTCTTTTCCCCGCTTTCACGCGGCACGAGCGCGAATATGGTTTTGGTGACGCGCAGCTTTATCTAGAGCTGAAGCGCCTGGCGCATGCCGCAAATCCTTTTCTCACAAATGGCGGCAATCCGACTTTGGATCCAGGACAAATTTTTCTTTCTTCATTTGAACTGACTGAGCACGGGCTCGCGGCGTTGGCGGGTGAGGAAGATTTCGTCGTCAAGAACGGAATCGACGAATGGCTCGGCGGCATTCATCTGAAAGGAAGCGAAGCCGCGTGGCGCTGGGATGATGACACGCAGCAGTTGCTTGTTAGTCTGTAGACCACATCTCCAACGATGAACCGACATAGGATTGTTTATCGCTCCGAATGGGCGAGTTCGTTCGAGCGCGTTGACCATCGATTCGCGCGGCGGCTAGTATTCGCCGCAACCCGAAAGGAGCTTTCGCTCATGTTCACCCGACGTTTCTTTTCGCTGGCTCTGGCCGCGACTGTTTCGCTCGTTGTCGTCGCGACTGCGCGCGCTCAATACAAACTCGAAACTTGCGAAGACTTGAAGATCACCGAGAAGCAGTACGGCATTAGCGTAGTCGAAACCGCGACCTGCATTAATCCCATCAAAACTTTCAGTCCTAAAGGGACGCTGCGCAACGTCAACATCGTCTATTCGTTTCCACCCGTTCCGACCGGCGCGGGCGTCACGTTTATGGTCACCAAGAACGATGCGAACGGCGAGTACGTGCAGAACACGGACTACGCGGTTTCGCCGAATCACACGACGGCTTACGCGCGCTTCACGATTAATCAACCCGGAAAATATTTTGTCCGGTTGGCGAATTACTACAACAAGACGCAGGTGTGGGCCACCTCTGATTTTACCGTCGGCGCTGACACTGTCGGGCCACGCGCTGTAGGCAACACGGCGGCAGGTCAAGGCAGAGTCTCAATCTGCAAATCGGTAGACGACAGTTGGAATTGCGTCGGCGGATCGAACGAGTGGAAAGCGAATGCCGGCTTCGATGTGCTGTTCAAGAACCCCACGCCGGTCGGCGTGGATTTCATCGGCATCATCTTTTACAAACAAGGCGCCGACGGCAAAGACGTCGAATTCATCAACGAGTATCAGCAGAACATCGGCGACAAAAACCGTTTTTACGCGACTGGCGGCAACGAAGTCTCTCTGCCGCCGGGAACTTACAGCGTTTACATCATCGCCTGGGGCAAGCGGGAAGTGATGGAACATCGCGGTAATCTGACCGAATATTTTGCGAAGATGACGCTGGCGGTGAAATAGATCGTGAAGCGCAAGTTGCGAACTTGCGATCGCCGTGAGTTCGTCATTCCACCAAGCTCGCTAAGCCGCCCGCTTTCTCTTCTCTTTGAACACCAGACGCATCAGCCACGCCGGCATGGACCAGGTGTGGCCGTCGATATCTCGCTCAACAATTACGCGGCGCTGATCGTTCAAGCAGGTCTCGATGACCGTGATGGTCGCATCGCCGTCTGCGTACCTGCGGCCGATCAAGTCGGCATTAGCATCGGGTCGGGTCTCCACTCGTTTCGCTCGAAACGGCAGAGTAATTTGTCGCGCGCTCATATGAACCTCTCTGGGCGTTGACTGCGTCGCCACTAACTTAGATTACGACGCCGTCAAAGAAGTTGTTCTGAACTATCGGGAATTGTGCAGTACCGATGCTAAAGCTTGCGCGTTAACAGCAGGTGAATAAAATGAGAACTTCTTGTGAAATTTGGGGCCTGCTCCAGCGGAGAAATCGATGAATCATCTCAAGGCGCGTCTGCTCGCGCTCTTCGTCATCATCGTGTTCGCTGGTCTGACTTATTTCGGCTGGCGCCAATTGATGACGGAAGGAAAGTACTCGCTGAAACTCGCCCACCGCTTCGCGGCGAAATCAAACCACGCTTCTCGGTTCGGAGTTCTCTGCTAGGCTGCTTCAAACTTGTCCGCAAGTCCTCCAACGAATAATCTCTCCCACTATGAACACTCGTCGTCAATTTTTGATTCGCGCGCCGCTCGCCGCGCTCGTCGGGACCGTTGCCTGGAAACACGCGCTGACGTCTAACGCACAAACTCCGTCGCCGACTCCAACCACGGCCGGAGCGCCGCCGACGTTTGGCACCGGGCCAGGCGCAGGTCCGCCGGTCACTCCCGATACGTTCGCCGAAGCAGAAAAGCTGATGCAGGTGACGATGACCCCGGGTGAGCGGCAGCAGGCTGCGGACACCTGGCGCACTTCGCTCGCGCAATATCTCGAACGCCGCACCGGACCACGCAAAGTCAGAATCACCGACACCGACGTGCCGGCAACGCTTTGGAATCCAATGCTTCCGGGGCTCAAAGTCGAGCCAACGCGCGAACAATTTATCAGATCGAAATCGATTAGCGCGCCGCTTCCTGCTGCGGACGACGACATCGCTTTCGCTCCGGTGACGCAACTGTCGCATTGGATCGAATCACGTAAGCTCACGTCTGAACGACTCACAAATATCTATCTGAGCCGTATCGAACGATTCGATCCCAAACTTAGATCGATCATCACGCTAACAAAAGATCATGCGCTCGCGCGTGCGAAACAAGCTGACCGTGAAATTGCTGCGGGCAGATATCGCGGGCCACTGCATGGCATTCCTTACGGCGTGAAAGATTTGCTCGACACCAAAGACATTCCAACCACGTATGGCGCTGAGCCATTTCGCAATCGTGTGCCGGCGGCGGATGCGTTCGTCGTGCGAAGGCTGAACGAAGCAGGCGCGGTGATGCTGGCGAAGCTTTCGCTCGGCGCGCTTGCCCTCAACGACATTTGGTTCGGCGGACAGACGATGAACCCGTGGCTTTTGGAAGAAGGCGCGTCGGGATCGAGCGCCGGGCCGGGCGCCGCCACCGCCGCCGCGTTCGTCGCGTTTTCAGTCGGCAGCGAAACCGGCGGCAGCATCGTCAGTCCGGCGATGCGCTGCGGCGTCACCGGTCTGCGTCCGACGTTTGGCCGTGTCGCGCGCACCGGCGCGATGACGCTTTGCTGGTCGCTCGACAAACTTGGCCCAATGACGCGTTCAGTGGAAGACGCTATGCTCGTGCTGCACGCGATCAGCGGGCCAGACGCAGGCGATCCTTCGAGCCTGCCGAGCCGTCTCGACTTTGACGCGAACGCATCAATCGCCGGATTGAAAGTGGGTTACATCGCGCCATGGATGAAAGAGAGCCCGGCGACCGACGTCGACAGCAGCGCGATGGATACAATGAAGAGACTCGGCATGCATCTGCAGGAAGTGGCGCTGCCCGATTGGCCGTACAGTTCCCTGATGCCGATCCTGTTTGCCGAAGGCGCGGCGTCGTTCGAAGAGCTGGCGCTCAACAACCAACTCCGCGAATTGAAGGTCCAGGTCAAAGACGCGTGGCCCAACCTGTTTCGACAGGCGCGATTTCTTTCGGCGGTCGATTTCGTTCAGGCCGATCGCTTGCGCCGCAAAGTCGCGCTCGAAATGGCGCGCGTATTTAGAGATGTTGATCTATTGATAGTCCCGTCGCTGCGCGACGAGCAATTGACGATCACAAACTTCACCGGACATCCGTCGCTGACGATGCGCGCCGGTTTTGTGGAAGTATCGGAAGCGAGAAGCGACTGGGCTCCCGATCCGGCCAACCCTCTGCCCAGGTTCAATCCGCCGCGCCGCGTGCCGCACGGCGTCACGATCCTTGGGCGTCTGTTCGATGACGGTTTGCTGGGCCAGGTCGGCGTCGCGCTGGAACGAGAGTTCAATGTCGTGAAAGAGAGACCACCCGGGTTCTGAGCGCGACACGTCACCGCAGAAACGTCGACGCCTTCTTTGCGCGCGTCGAGCAGATGACCGGCAGCCCGTCGCGGAAAGTTTTGTAAAGCGTCGGGGCGCTTTTCGCAACATGAATAATTGAAGCCGATGGTTGGATCTTTGGCCAGCAAGGGTTACATGTTTTCTCAGATCGAAACATGCTTATAGAAATCGGACACGTAGAAGCGATCTTCCGGTATCCCGTGAAGTCCATGGCGGGCGAACGACTTGACGTCGCCGAGCTGGGCTGGCACGGCCTCGATGGCGATCGGCGCCTGGCATTCCGGCGGATTGATGACCGCGGCGAGTTCCCGTGGTTGAGCGCGGGCAAGCTTCCCGACCTGGTCACGTTTGTTCCACGTCGTCGTGAAGACAGTGCTCAGGAAGAAGTTCCGACGCATGTTCGCACGCCGAATGGCGAAGAGATGTCTATCTTCGGAGAGGACCTGGCCGCGGAAGTCGGGCGCCGGTACGGGGCTCCCGTGCAGATGATGCAGTTGAAGCATGGCATCTTCGACGAAGCGACTATCTCAGTGATCGCCTCCGATACCGTGCGCGAGATTGGACGACTCGCAGGGCGTCGCATGGACGTGAGACGATTTCGCCCGAATGTGGTAGTTCGTTTACTGAGATCGGTTCCCTTCCAGGAGGATGAATGGTTGGGCGGTGTGCTTTCATTCGGCGAGGGCGATGACGCCCCCGCCATCGCCGTCACAATGCACGACGTTCGCTGCTCGATGGTGAACCTTGATCCCGACTCGGCAAGTCGGGCTCCCGAAGTGCTGAAGGCGGTCGTTCGTGCGAACCAGAACAACGCGGGAATCTACGGCGCGGTCACTCGTATTGGTCGACTGGCGGTCGGTCAGACTGTGCTGCTTCGGGCGGCCACCGAGAAAAGGGAACGTGGGTGATCGAAACACAAGTGTTGTAAAGCCATAATTATCTTGTCAAAACTCGCGCGCCAAGTGCCTGCTTGTCATGTTGGGTTTCTTGTTGCCGCATACATTGCTCGGCGATCATCGGAACGATCTTAGGTGTGCGTTGTTGCGATGCAGTCGTGACATCAACGACGATGTCGAGCAAATCATTGAGCCCCGCATGACATGGTACTGGGGAGGATGAAATGAGATTTCTACAATTTGTAATTCTGTTCCTATTAGTCTCTGTAGCCTTGTCGAAGGTTCCGGCGCTATCTGGCAAAACTCCCACTGACGTTGCACAAGTAACGACGCTCATCTTCCTACCGCAAGAACAGGAGATTGAACTTGCGTTGAGCGCCGGCCCAGAGCACCTGCGCAGCGAGGCAACGATTTACGTTTTTAGCACGAAAGGCTATGAAAAGATCCGGACCGGCAAAAATGGATTTACCTGCATGGTCAATCGCGATGGCAATCAAGCTGGTGATAACGATCTCAAGCCCACTTGTTGGGACGCTGAGGGCAGCGCCACGATTGTTCCGGTGATGCTTCGCGTTGGGCAACTGCTTGCGCAAGGACGAACGGCCGACGAAATCAAGCATGACATTGAAGCCGGATTCAGCGCCGGGCGTTTTTCCAGTCCGCGCAAGACCGGGATCGCGTACATGCTCAGGGGCGACGTGCAATACGATCCCAAAACTAAAGAAATCAGCAAGACATTATTCCCGCCTCACTACATGATCTACGCGCCAGGAGTTACAAATGCGGACATTGGGATGGATATGGACGCATACAAAAAACACCCCGCACTGCCGCTCTTGTATTCGGGTTATTCGGGCGGAGCGCGCACGGCTTATATCATCGTGATGGCGACAGAAGACAAAGGACATCCTCACTGACTTTGTTCTTCGTGCCCAACAAATCGCTGGACCGGCGCGGCTGAGTCGGCCACGTCGTTGGACCTCGACATGCTCTCGAGCGGAATCTTTGTATCCGCAAAGACTTGCCACAGGATGACCCGGCCGTCTTTCACAACTGCTTTCCACGCCGCCGGCAAACGCCAGCTTGTATCGGACTTTCCTTTGAATGAACCGCTGGCGGAACCAAACATCGCAAAGGTGTCGCCCTGCTCGAATATCTCATTCACTTCGATCGAGTAGTCAGGAAACCATTCGAAGTAGCCGCGCCAACCGGCGATCATCTTCTCTTTGTCAATAACTTCATTTCCATGCGCATCGATGAATCGATGGTCCCCGCTCATCAGTTCACCGAGACCTTCAACGTCGTGCGCGTTGATGCGATCGATGAAGACCTGGATTGTTTCTTTGTTCGTCATAAGCAGTTATCCGCAGATTACCCGGATTTCACAGATTGGCAAGTCAATGACGGCGACAATTTCTTTTCCTGTTAACTTCGATTTAACTTCGGATTCACTTCGCTGTAACTTGCCAAATGTAATCTGTCGCGTGCTTCAACACGCGCGCGTTTCTTTTCAACCCAAACAAATGAGGAATGCCATGCTCAAAAATAGAACCAGTAATCTAATCACACGCGCAATTCTTGGACTCGCGGTCGTCTTGATCACTCAGGTGATTGTACGCGCACAAACAGATGTCGCGAACGCGATTCCGGTAGTGCCCGTCTCGTTAAAATCCAAAGACGAGCCGACAACGACTGAGAAGTTCAAAGCGTTGGAAGAAGAGCTACAGGCCCAGCGGAAGAGCATCGAAGGCATGCGGGCGATCATTACCGAGCAACAGCGGGTGATCGAAACGCTCCTTCCTAAAGGTACGAGCGGCGAACTCAAAGCGAATGTCGCGTCGGACAAAGGCGCGATACTGGCTGCACCATCCACAGTGGACGCTGATCAAAACCAAACGAATCCGCTCGAAGATCGCGTCAAAAAACTCGAAGGCAAAGTCCTTTCGATCGGACCATTCCGTTTCAGCGGCGATTTTCGTCTGCGCTTTGACGGCATCTTTCGCAAACCAGATTCAACTCCGCCTGCGGGCTTTGCGCCGCTGACGCATCAGCAGAATGCGCGCATGCGTTACCGGCTGCGCTTTAACTTCGACACGGACATCAATCCGAAAGTTAGTTTTCACGGACAACTTGCGACCGGTCCAATCAACAACGCGCTGACGATGGACCAGGACTTCGGCGAGACCGCAACGCGTCATCCGTTGTTCGACGATGACATTCGCTTCAACGGCTTCAACGAAAAGTACGTCCTGTCGTTCAAGAACAACGGATTGAAAGCCGCGAGTCTCGAGCTGCGCGCCGGCCAATACATCTTAAGTAATCCGAACGTCGCGATCGTGACCGTGGGCAGCCCGCTTGCTTTGGCCGGCGACAAAGTCGGCTCGACCGGGCGCGCTGCAAATCTTTTCCACCAGGGCCTACTGCTGAATCAGAAATTCAACGACCGTTGGAGCAGCCAGTTCGGCGGTGACATTCAGATTTACCGCAATCCAAATCAGATTCAGTTGGCTTCAACCGTGGCGGGCGTGCCGCTAATCGTGCAGAACGGCCTCGGCATCACTCTTTCAGGACCGCTCACCGGGACCGGCAACGCGACGACCACAAACGGCGGCGCGATCTATACCGCCCGGAATTTCGAGATCGCGCGACTGACGTACCGCTTGAATTGGGCCGGATTCAAGAGCGGCGCGCGCATCTATCCGGTGACCTTCAACGTCCAGGCAGCGCGAAATGTCGGCGTTGGAATTCGGGAACGCGATGCGATGCTCGCAGCAATTCAAATCGGCAAGGTCGCCAATCGCGGCGACATCGCGTTCCTGTACGTGTTCTCACGAAAGGGCGCGAACTCGATGATCTCGCAGGTCACGGATGATGATTTGGGCACGAATAGCGGCGTCAACATTCGCACGCATCACTTCCGGTTCGATTACGGACTAGCGAAGAGAATCTCTCTGCAAAGCTTGCTTTACATTCAGAATGAATTGCGGAGCAGCGGCGACTTTCCGAATTTTTTCGTCCCGCTGAACGCATTCACCCCGCGCCAATATCGTCTGCAGGAACAAATTGTTTTCAGCTTTTAACGTGAAGAGGAGATCCCCAATGTCATTTTCGAAAATCACCGCGCTTATTTTGGTCGCAACTTTTTCCATCGCGCTAACGGCTTGCAGCGGCGGCTCGAGCAACGAAATTCGTCTGCAAGGCGCTGGCGCGACTTTTCCAAATCCGCTTTATCAAAAGTGGCTGAGCGAGTACGGCAAAGCGCACGCGAACATCAAGATCGATTATCAATCGATCGGATCGGGCGGCGGCATCAAGCAGATTCAAGCCCGCACAGTCGATTTCGGCGCGTCTGATTCGCCGATGAAAGATGAAGATCTGAAAGCCGCGCCGGGAGAAATCTTGCACATCCCCACCGTGCTAGGCGCAGTCGTGATCACCTACAACTTGAACGGGGTGTCGCAGCCGCTGCGGTTCTCTCCCGACGTAGTCGCGGACATCTTTCTCGGCAAGATCAAGAAATGGAACGACGCCCGCATCAAGGCTGACAACGCGAACGCGACTCTTCCCGACCTAGACATTACCGTCGCGCATCGTTCCGACGGCAGCGGCACCAGCGCGGTCTTCACCGATTACCTTTCGAAAGTGAGTGCCGAGTGGAAAGAGAAAGTGGGCGCGGGCACATCGCCGAATTGGCCCGTAGGAATTGGCGGCAAAGGCAACGAAGGCGTGACCGGCCAAGTGAAGCAAACGCCGAACACCATCGGTTATGTCGAGTTGGCTTATGCGGCGCAAAACAAATTGCCCGTCGCCTTGATCAAGAACAAGTCGGGAAATTTCATCGAGCCGACGATTGACGCGGTGACTGCGGCCGCGGCTGGTGCACTCGCGACAACGCCTGACGACTTGCGTGTTTCGATTACGGATTCAGCGGGGGCCACGGCTTATCCGATTTCGAGCTACACCTACATCCTCGCGTACAAAAATCAATCTGACGAAGCGAAAGGAAAGGCGCTGGTTGATTTTATCTGGTGGGGGATTCATGACGGCGAATCGTTCGCGAAGGATTTGCTGTACGCGCCGCTGCCGGCAGAGATCGTGAAGCGCGCAGAAACCAAGATCAATTCCATCACGGCGAATGGAAAGGCGCTGCGGTAGATAACTCCCTCTCCCTTTGGGAGAGGGCCGGGGTGAGGGCCTAGCGCGACCTAACCGGAATTTATTTCTCTTTTGGGCTTTCGTGAGTCGGACGAAAAAAGAAAATCCAATGGTCGCGTCACTAAGCCCTCACCCAAAGGGAGAGGGAAAAGGATCACGGGGCATCATTTCAGCTCTGTCTCGACGACTTTCCCCGACCGGCAACACCGGCGATGCGATATTTCGCACCGCGCTGTTTAGCGTTGCGTTGCTCGTTGTTTTGATCGTAGCCGGGATGATCGTCGCGTTGGCCTCGCACTCGACGCAGTCGATTCGTCAATTTGGTTTTAGCTTCCTGACTGGTCGCGAATGGGATCCAATAAAAGGCCAGTTCGGGGCTCTCGCTTTTGTTTACGGAACGATCGTTTCGTCGCTGATCGCGCTTTTGATTAGCGTGCCGCTGTCTCTAGGCATCGCAATCTTTCTCGTCGAACAAGCGCCGCGATATCTCGCTCGACCAATAACTTTTCTGGTCGAGTTATTAGCTGCGATTCCTTCGGTAGTGTACGGGTTGTGGGGAATTTTTGTGCTCGCGCCTTTCCTACGCGTGCATGTTGAGCCGCACCTCGCCCGCTGGTTCGGGTGGGTGCCGTTGTTTCAGGGACCAATCACCGGAATCGGATTGTTAACCGGCGGAGTGATTCTCGCGATCATGGTGACGCCGATCATTTCCGCGGTTGTGCGCGACGTCTTAGCGGCTGTCCCGAACACGCAGCGCGAAGCCGCGCTCGCGTTAGGGGCAACCAAATGGGAAACGACTTTTGTGGTGTTGGTCAATGGCGCGCCAGGAATTACGGGCGCGGTGATTCTGGGTTTGGGTCGCGCGATCGGCGAGACGATGGCGGTGACGATGGTCATCGGCAATCGTCCGCAGATCAGCGCGTCGCTGTTTCAACCTTCGTACACGCTTGCTTCAGTCATCGCGAACGAATTTACCGAAGCGACGGCGGACATTTACCTAAGTTCGCTAATCGAACTTGGTTTAATTCTCTTCCTGGTGACTTTCGTCGTGAACGCAATCGCGCGCCTGATGGTTTGGCGAGTCACGAGAAGAACGGCAGGAGCTATGTAGTATTTTTCCCTCTCCCTCTGGGAGAGGGTCAGGGTGAGGGTTTGACGCGAATCGCGACTACCGCCCTCATCCCCATCCTTCTCCCGATGGGAGAAGGGGAGTAAGGACGAACCGTACTCGCCGATACCGCTCCGGGTTCTGTAAGTATGAGCAAGACTTTTAGCAGATCAGATCGATTTCGCCGTTCTGTCAGCGCGGTGATGACTTCGCTGACCGCGCTCTGCACGCTCGTGGCTGTCGGCATCCTTGTCTTGATTCTTTCTTACATCGCGATGCGCGGAGTCAGCGCGTTGAATTTTCGATTTCTGATTGATACCCCTCGCCCCATCGGCGAAGGCGGCGGCATCGGCAACGCAATTGTCGGGTCAGGCATGTTGCTGCTGCTTTCGTGCGCTGTAGGAATTCCAGTTGGAATTGCTTGCGGAATTTATTTGTCAGAATTCGGGGGCGGTTGGTTTGTCAGCGCCGTGCGATTTCTAATCGACAGGCTCACCGGGATTCCCTCGATCGTCACCGGAGTTTTTGTTTATGCCGTCATCGTGCTGCGCATGAAACATTTTTCAGCGTTCGCCGGTGGCATCGCCCTGGCGCTAATCATGATTCCGATCGTCGCGCGTACGACTGAAGAAATGATCAAGCTCGTCCCGCATAGTTTGCGCGAAGGCGCGCTCGCGCTCGGCGCCCCGCAATGGCGAGTCACAATCGGCGTAGTTCTGCCGGCGGCCGCGTCGGGAATTGCCACCGGGGCGATGCTGGCGATTGCCCGCGTCTCGGGCGAGACGGCGCCGCTTCTGTTCACAGCGTTCGGTAGTCGGTTCTTTCCGCGAAACTTGAATGAACCAATCGCGTCATTAACCGTGCAGATTTACAACTATGCGATTTCGCCTTACGACGAATGGCACGCACAGGCGTGGGCCGCGACGCTTGTGCTGATGGCCCTGATTCTATCGATCAATATTTTGGTCCGTTTTCTAACGCGCCAGAAATTCCGTTAACCGATGTCATCGTCAACTTCATTTGCGACGCCGAAATTCGAAGTGAAGAGCCACGCTTTGCTCCGCTCGACTGCAACCAAAATCGCGGTCGAGAATCTCGACTTCTTTTATGGCAAGACGCAGGCTTTGAGAGATATTTCGATCGAGATTCCCGAGCGTCAGGTGATGGCCTTCATCGGGCCTTCAGGTTGCGGCAAGACAACTTTTCTACGGACGCTCAATCGTATGAATGACGTGATTCCGGGAACGCGCGTCGAAGGCAATGTCACAATTGATGGCGCGGACATTTACGCAACCGGCGCGGACGTCGTCGAATTGCGGCGCAAAGTCGGCATGGTCTTTCAAAAATCGAACCCGTTTCCGAAATCGATCTTTGATAATGTCGCCTATGGTTTGAAGATCAATCGCGTCACGTCGAGCCGCTCCGAACTCGAAGGCCGTGTCGAGGAAGCTCTGAAAGACGCGGCGCTGTGGAGCGAAGTGAAGGACCGTCTGAAAACTTCGGCGCTCGGACTGTCCGGAGGGCAGCAACAACGCTTGTGCATTGCGCGCGCACTCGCAATTCGGCCCGAAGTTATTTTGATGGACGAGCCGGCGTCAGCACTCGATCCGATCGCGACTTCAAAAATAGAAGAGTTGATCTTCGATTTGAAAAAGCAATACACGATCGTGATCGTTACGCATAACATGCAACAGGCTGCGCGGGTGTCAGACTTGACGGCGTTCTTTCTACTCGGCAAGCTAATCGAAGTTAACAGCACCGAAAAGATGTTCACCGCGCCTAACCAGAAGCTGACCGAAGACTACATCACAGGAAGATTTGGATGAGCACAGAAGTTCATCGACACCTTGACCAGGAACTGGACGCGTTGCGTGACGCAGTTTTGCGTTTGGGTGGCGAAGCCGAAACCGCGCTGCGACGTGCGATGCATTCGCTGGCCGAAAGGGACAGTGCCGAGGCGCGCAACGTTTTGGACCACGACGACACAGTCGATCAAATGGAAGTCGACGTCGATCGACGCGCGATCGATATCTTTGCTCTGCGACAGCCCGCCGCGCGCGACCTGCGCTTTGTCATGTCGGTGACGAAAATGGCGCCCGTGCTGGAACGGATCGCGGATCATGCATGCAACATTGCGCGCGCGGTCATCGATCTGAATAACGAACCAGAGTTGAATAACCATATTCGCATCCAACAGATGGGCGAGATTGCTTCGTCGATGCTCGCGCGGGCGCTCGAGGCCTTCACGCGCAGCGATGCTGCCACGGCGCGCGAAGTCATCAAACGCGACACGGAAATCAACAATCTCTATAACCAAATCTTCAACCACTTAATTGAAATGATGGTCAAAGAGCCGGCGACCGCGACGCGCGACGCGCGCTTGTTGTTCGTCGCGAAGCACATCGAGAGAATCGGCGACTACGTCACGGATATCTGCGAGCTGACCGTTTACATGGCCGAAGCCGCGATCATCAAGCATCGTCATTGACGATTTCTGAAATTGATTTGAGTTACTAGCCAGTACCGCGAAAGTGTGATTGAATGGCCAACGCTTTCATTCATCTCAAAATTGTCTTCGACGCACACCAATGACCGCCACAATAGCCATTGCGCTCTTGATAGTTCTGGTCGCGCTGGTTTTCGACTTCACTAACGGTTTTCACGACGCGGCGAATTCCATCGCGACCGTCGTCTCAACGCGAGTACTTTCGCCTCGGTACGCGGTGATCTGGGCGGCGCTTTTCAATTTCATCGCATTTGCAATTTTTGGGACACGCGTCGCGAAAACAATTGGCGGCGATCTTGTGCGCATCGATCTGATTCGGCAGGACGTTCGGCTTTACGTGTTGTGCTGTGGCCTGATCGGGGCAATCATCTGGAATCTGATCACGTGGTACCTGGGCCTGCCGACCTCGAGTTCGCATGCGCTGATCGGAGGATACGGCGGTGCGGCGGTCGCAGCGTTTCGCGGTGTCAGCGGCTTACTGAAACCCGAAGGATGGATCAAGACGCTCGTATTTATCATCGCATCGCCGTTGATCGGATTTGTACTCGGATTCCTGCTAATGCTGGCCGTCTACTGGATCTTTCATCGTTGGACGCCGGCGCAAGTCGATAAGACATTTCGGCGGGGACAACTGCTTTCGGCGGCGGCATACTCGCTGGGCCATGGCGGTAACGATGCACAGAAGACAATGGGCATCATTACTGCAGTCCTGGCGACCGGCGGTCTGTTCAACTTGCATTTCGGGGACAAGGGATCGCTTCCCGCGATTCCGATTTATGTCGTGCTTGCGGCGCACGCGGCCATTGCGCTGGGCACGCTGTCTGGGGGTTGGCGGATTGTTCATACAATGGGATCGAAGATAACGAAACTGCGACCAGTAGGTGGATTCAGTGCAGAGACGGCGGGTGCGGCTACTTTGTTTGGAGCGACATTTTTTGGGATTCCAGTTTCGACAACTCACACAATCACCGGCGCGATCACCGGCGTTGGTTCAGTGACTCGATTGTCCGCGGTGAAATGGCAAGTCGCCGGACGAATTGTCTGGGCCTGGGTTCTCACCATTCCCGCTGCGGCTATTTTTGCGGCCATTTCCTTTTTCATCATCGAGCTAATTCACACGCTGGTAACAAAGATCACGTAGACTTCATCCACAACTGCCGGAACGTTTCTGCCATGCCGAGACCTGCCTTGATAATCGAAGACGATCCCGACATTGCGGAAAGCGTCCGCTATAACCTCGAGACGGCCGGATTTAACGCGCTCGTGGCGCCGACGGGCGAGCAGGGCCTGACTCTCGCACTGGATGCCGTCAATCCACCCGCATTAATTGTTTTGGACCTGATGTTGCCGGGAATGAACGGTATGGATTTGTGCCGGCGGCTGCGCAAAGAGAATCGCACGCGCCGCACGCCGATCATCATGCTGACCGCGAAGGCTTCAGAAACTGATCGAGTTGCCGGTCTGGATGTCGGCGCAGATGACTACATCGCGAAACCGTTTTCAGTTCGCGAACTGCTCGCGCGGGTACGTGCGGTGATGCGACGGGCTGAAGATGAAGGCGGTGAGCGTTACGATGACGGGCGACTCACGATTGATTTTGAGGACGTAAGAGCGTCATGCGATGGCACTGGCGTGAAACTGACTAATAAGGAATTTCAGTTGCTCGCAACGTTAGCGAAAAAGAAAGGTCGCGTTATCACCCGTCAGCAGTTGCTGGATCAGGTCTGGGGCTACAGCTATTACGGCGACGCGCGCACGCTGGACGTTCACATTCGTCGCCTGCGACAAAAGCTCGATCCGTGTGGCGACTGCATCGAAACTGTCGTCGGAGTTGGCTACCGCTTCACCGGCTGTGGACCGCATTCCGTAGCAACCGCAAGTCAAGTCAATGGCTAAATCTCGGCGCGTTGTTTTCACTTGCATGGCTGTCGCGGCAGCTTTGCTCGTAACGTCTGCTTTATTGTCCGGCCCTCCTCGCTGGTTCGGAATCACAGCATTCATTTTCGTTGTTGGTCTGGCATTTGGCGCCATGATCTCGAATAAATCAGCCGCGTCAAAGGTTACGGCTCATGAAACCGACGCCGTCACTACCGCGGAATTTTCAATCGATTTATTAAATGCCACACTAAACGAAATGCGCGAGGGCCTGCTGGTGATCGACAGCGAAATGCGCGTCGTAGCTTCGAATCATGCCGCGCGACACCTTTTCTCGAACGTCGACGACTCGATCAACTCGCGACGACTGACGGAATTGACGCGAAATCCTGGGATTTATGACGCATTTCTCGACGCCGTCCGTGGGAAAGAACGCGCCGGCGTAAAAGTCGAAACGTTTGCGCCTGAACGCCGAGTCTTCGATTTGCACGTGGCGCCCTTGCATGCAACCGACGGCACGGCCGGGGCCGTCGGAGTTTTCTTTGATGTCACCAGGCTTGAACGACTGGAATTGATCAGACAGGAGTTTCTTTCAAATGTGTCGCATGAGCTGCGAACGCCCCTGACTTCGATCGTGGCACTGGCCGAAACGCTTGAGGCCGGAGCTTTGGATGATCCAGAGAACAATCGACGCTTTCTGGCAATCATTCAAAAAAATGCTGCGCGCATGCATCGTTTGATCGACGACATTCTCGAACTTAGCGCAATTGAAGCCGGCAACGTAAAGCTCCAGCGCGAATCAATTCAATTGCAGCCACTGGTCGAAGATATTATCAGCAGTGTTTCCACGACGGCGGCCGCGCGCAATATCAAAGTGAGCAATCTGGTCCAAACGAGCGCGGAAGTCTTCGCTGATCCGCATCGACTGATGCAAATGCTCACTAACCTGATCGATAATGCGATCAAGTTTAATCGCGACAGCGGCACGGTTTCAGTCACATTCAAAAGCGGGGATTATGACCGAATCTCAGTCGAGGATACCGGCGAAGGAATTCCTTCGCATCATCTCGATCGTTTGTTCGAAAGATTCTATCGAGTCGACCGCGCCCGTTCGCGCGAGTTGGGGGGAACAGGTTTGGGCCTAGCCATCGTAAAGCATCTCGCTAAATCTCATGGCGGTGAAGTCTCGGTGGAATCGCGCTTCGGTGAAGGAACGAGATTCACAATCGAACTTCCGCGACTCGCCACAGATGCGGCGCGGATGGACCAATGATCTAGTGTGACAGTTGATGCCTTTCGCTGAAGTCCGTCAGCAGCGTTAAGGCGCCACTGTTTCTCGCCAACAATTTCTCTGCAAGCTCTCGCAATTGCGCGGGCATTTTCGCGCACGATGATTCTGCGACATCGCCGCGATGCCGCATCAGCAGTTGCAGTTCAGCACTACAGAAATCACACTGGTGCAAATGAATTTGGATCGAAGCCCGATCAGTAATGGCCAACCGATGCCGATGATAACCAAGGAGCTCTTCCGATGAAGGACACTCTGCGGTTTTCCGGAAATCGCTCGCTGCGGATGTTTGCGTCGTCATGCTCTCTACTCGCCCAATCAGTGACCAAAAAGTTTTAATACGTCGATATTTCCAGATTTTTGTTACCGACGTACTGCCCTTTTCTTCAGCAGAATCAGTGCTTTAGCAAGTGTGTAAAAAATTGTTGCCCAATGCTGGGCATCTTTGTTAGTATGTCCGTAGCTTGGGATCTGGAGTTAATCCGCTCCTTAGATCCCCGCAGTCTCGGTGACGGCCGGAATTTAGTCGTCATCGAACCGCAGCTTCCCGCGTTTGACCTGACGACAAACAGGCACAAGCAAAATCTTTCCGGGACTGAAACTGACAAAACGAACAGCTATGCGCGTCGCGTTTAAGCCGCTCGCTCTCTTTCGAGGCGAGTAAGCTTGCCCCAGCAATCTCGCATTTTCTCACCGCGGCCAAATCCGACACGTCAAGGCGCACAGCACGCAGGATGAATTGATCATTCGATCAAGCGGACTAGCCGCCAACTAGTCATGCATCCACTCTCATTCTTTCGGGATAACACTACCGTGAAATCAATCACACAAAAGACAACGCCAGAAATGAACGTCAGCGTGCCTCGTGAAGTGTCTCGCCCCAGCCGATCTGCTGAACGCGCTTCCAGAGCTGGACACTGGGTTGAGAGTTTACGCAATTCTGACGTCAACCGTTTGTGGGCCGAACTGCACCGCATCGTTAGCAACCATCCCCTGGTCCGAGCTTCGCGCAGCGCGGGGCTTTTGATCGAAGAAGGGGCGAGCAGCGCCTACACCGATCTCACTCAAGAACTCTTTGTACAACTGCTGACGAAGTCGCGCTTCCAGCACTACTTGGACACCGCGATGACCGACGCCGAGATCGAATGCGAGATCGGGCAGATCGAGCTGACTAATCTGTTGACCGCTGAGCTCAGAAAGCGCCACCCGGAAAGTTACCGGCTCGCGCGCCGCATTTCGACTTTGATTCAATCGAGCGCCAACTTCCGCCGCTTTGACAGCAGCGGCACGAATGACGAGCAGCATCGACGTCTCGCAGATCGTGTATACGGCTTGAGCGAATGGCCGGACAAAAAACCAGGGCGCGGCTCGCACGAGATGGAGCAGCGAGCTCACATGATTCCCGTTCGCCAACGCGACACACGCATGGTTGGTTGCACTGGCGACGCGCAGATCGTAATTAGCAATTCTGATTTGGAAGATCTGATCGTGTCAGTGCTGGAAGCGATTGATGGGCCAGCCGACGTGCGCAGCCTGCGCAGTCTAGTCATGTCTCGCTTGCCAGTCATGGACATCTATCTCGTGCCGCTGGGCGGTGACGATCCTGATTCCGACGGGCCACACTACGATCCGGCTGACCTGCGCGAGAATCCTGAAGAAAGTCTTCTCCGTCACGAATCTCAACAGGAAGCTGCCGGTTCAGTCGACAAATTCCTGACGAATCTGCGCGGCAACGTCCGCGGCAAAATCAAGCAATACAACCGGATGCTCGGCGTGCTTTGGCACTGCTACTTGAGCACTGATCACGCGACGCAATTGGAAGTTGCGGCCACATTAGGCGTTTCTGATTCATTGGTATCGGACTATCGGCGCCGCATTGAGCAGGAACTGCGCGCCCTTTCCTTTACCGAAGTCGAGGAAGCGCGCATGTTCGAGTTGGCCCTGCGTGAGCGCGTCCGAACGATGGTTCCTGTCGACGCTGAAGTTATGGCGAGCTAGACCGCGCATTCGGCGTGAACGATCGAGAGTTGATGAAGAAGCGCGGGCCCGCCTGCGCTTCTTCGTTTTAAGAACTGAGTGCCGCACATGCTTAAACGTTCGTCAGCGCAAGACTACGAAACGGTTACGCGATCAAGTTCGCGACGAGGCGGGCAATCGAACGCCGTTGAGCGCTCGCGGCCAAACAGCAAGATCGAATGCGCGGCGTCCGTCGTGCCCACGCCGGTGGGCGCGTCACTCGATTCTGCTAAAACATTTCTAAAGCACGGTCACGTCTTATCGTTCGCGGTACTCTTTCTTTTCACCATAGTTCTTTATGGACGTCCCGCCGAGTTCTACCCATCACCGTTTACGAATTCTATCGCGCTGGTAATTGGCGTCATCACGCTTGCGACCTTTCTCGCGACGCAGTTTTCGCTGGAGAGCTCGCTCACTACGCGGACTTCAGAGGTGAATCTAGTGTTGCTTCTCATGCTCACCGGATTGCTCTCAATTCCGTTGGCGATCGATCCAGCAATCGCATGGCAGGAATTCAGCGGCACTTTTGTTCGCGGCATTTTGATCTTCATTGTCATCGTGAACGTCGTGCGCACAGAAGCGCGTCTGAAAGGGTTGCTGTTTCTGGCCGTAGTCACAGCAATCGCCTTGAGCGCCGGCGCCATTAATGAATATCGATTGGGTGTGATGTTGACCGAAGGCTATCGGGTGTCAGGTCGCGGCGCGGGGTTGTTCGGAAACACGAACGACATGGCCCTGCACCTGGTGACGATAATGCCAATATCGGTCGCCTTCTTTTTCGGATCGCGCGGTGCGCCAAGAAAAATTCTGCACGCAGCCTGCGCTGTGATCATGATCGCCGGAATTCTGCTTTCGTACTCACGCGGCGCTTTCCTGGGAATGCTGGTCGCGTTTGTGTTCTTCGCGCTGAAGATCGGCAAGCGCAGTCGTTTCGAAGTCGCGGCCGTTTTTCTGGCGCTATTCGGAGCGATCCTGCTGCTGGCGCCGAGCGGCTACGGAACACGACTGCTCTCGATCTTTATTCCGGGACTAGACGCAGAGGGTTCCGCCGATTCACGTCGTGGTGAATTGCTGCGATCTCTCTACGTCGCGCTTCGTCATCCGCTGCTGGGCATCGGCATGGGAAATTATCAGCCCAACATGTCTTATCGCGGCCTGGTAACACACAACTCGTACACGCAGGTCGCGTCAGAGATGGGCGCAACGGCGGTCGCGCTTTACACGATGTTCCTCGTCAAACCGCTGCGAAAGGTTTCCGTGATTGTGCGCGAGACATTTGGAGTGAAAGAGAAATCGAACTTCTATTATCTCGCGCTCGGACTACAGGCTTCGCTGCTGGTTTACATGGTTTCAAGTTTCTTTCTTTCCGTGGCCTATACGTGGAATGTTTATTACCTGGTTGGCTATGCCGTTTGCTTCCGTCGAATTTATGAAAGTGATACCGGTGAATCTGTTGTTGTCGAAAAACGGAAACGCGGAAGAATTGACGAAGCCGCTGCCCCACTCGTCGACGCCGAGCAACACGTCGCAGCAGCATGAGTACAAAGTTCGCAGCCGAGATTCTGTTTTGGTTGAGCGCCGCCGCGCTCAGCTACACGTACATCGGTTATCCAGTGCTGATTGCTTTGATCGCGACGCTGCATCCGCGAAAAATCCGGCGCGCGCATCATGAACCGTCGGTAACCATCATCATTGCTGCCTACAACGAAGAACGCGCGCTCGCGACGAAATTAGAAAACACGCTCGCGTTGGACTATCCTCGCGACTTGATTGAAATAATTGTTGCTTCAGATTGCTCAAGTGATGGGACCGATGCGATCGCGAGGAGTTTTGCTAATCGCGGAATCAAACTTCATCGACAACCCGAACGTCTCGGAAAAACCGCAGCCCAAAATGCCGCAGTTGAAAGAGCGCGTGGCGCCATCATCGTCTTTTCAGACGCCACGAGTCTCTATCAGCCAGACGTGCTGCGAAAGATGATGCCGAATTTTGCGGATGCGAGCGTTGGTTGCGTCGCCGGGCGTTTGATTTATGTCGACCCGAGCGACTCGCGCGTCGGACGCGGAGCAAAGTCGTACTGGGGTTACGAAACTTTCTTGAAGCGACAAGAAAGCCGGGCGTTTTCTTTGATTGGCGCTTCCGGCTGTCTATACGCCGTGCGTCGCTCAGCATACGTGCCGCTCTATAACGAAGCCTGCAGCGATTTCATCATCGCGACGAAGATGATCGAGCAAGGCTTGCGCACGATCTATGAAGCGGATGCAGTTTGCACGGAAGAGACAAATCAACGCCATGATAACGAACTGAAGATGCGGGTGCGGATTATCGCCCAAACGTTTACAGATCTCTGGCGCCATCGCTCGATCATGAATCCGCTGCGCAGCGGTTTCTATGCAGTCGAACTTTTTTCGCACAAAGTGATGCGTTACTTCGTTCCGTTCTTTCTCCTCGCGTTGTTCGTGTCTTCCACGGCGCTTTCATCCGTTGCGCTGCCGTACCGAATTCTGTTTCTGGCTCAATCCGGCGGCTATCTGTGCGCGGCATTCGCGTGGCTCCTTGAAAACTTTGGCGTGCGCAGTCGCGTGCTGGCGTTGCCGCATTATTTCGTGCTGGCAAATGTCGCGTCAGTGATTGCGTTGTTCAAGTTCCTGCGAGGTGAAAAGTACGCGCGGTGGGAGCCGATTAGGTGAAGGTGAGATTTCAAATTCTAAATTTCAGATTTCAGATCCAAGAATGAAACCGAACGTCTTATTTATTATCGACAGCTTCGAGCAAGGCGGCAGCGAGCGCCAGGCGCTGCAACTCTTGCGCGATCTGCATCACAGCGGCAGATGTAACATGCGTCTGGTTTGTCTCCAGAACAAAGGAACTTTGCGAGCCGAAGCAGAACAGCTGGGCATCGGTGAGATTCACGAATATGCCCTGACGAGCTTCTACGATCTGAATTTTCTGAAGCAGCTTCGTCGTCTGGTTCGCTTCGTCAAGCAAAACGAAATCGACGTCGTCCACACGCACTGCTTCTATACGAACATCTTCGGAATGGCGGGAGCTTTTCTCGCGGGCGTGGCGGCACGCATAACTTCAAAAGGCGAGACCGACGGCTTTCGCACGCCGATGCAGAAGCGTGCTGAACGATTTTCCTTTCGGCTGGCCCACCGCGTAATCGCGAACTGTTTGGTGGTGCAGCATCAATTGATTCGCGAAGGCGTCAATCCGAAGCGAATCATTCAGCATTATAACGGACTTGATTTGGAACGAATGAAAGTTCGATCCGATCTTACACGCGAAGAGGCTCGGGCAATGTTTGGCTTACCAAACGATCGAAGATTCGTCACGATCGTCGCGAACCTCCGCAATCCGGTGAAGGATCATCTGATGTTTCTGCGCGCGGCGGCAAGCGTGCGCGCAGCGATACCCGATGCCGCCTTCGTGATTGCCGGCGAAGGTGAATTGATGCCGAGTCTGCGCCAACTCGCACGTGCGCTTGGAATCGCAAACGACGTTCATTTCATCGGCCGATGCGATGGTGTCGCAAGCTTGCTATTCGCGTCTGACGTTGGTGTGTTGAGTTCGAAGGCTGAAGGTTTCGCGAACGCCATTCTCGAATACATGGCCTCCGGTCTTCCGGTTGTCTCAACTGATGCGGGCGGCGTCCGTGAAGCAATCATCGAGGGCGAAACTGGTTTTATCGTTCCGAGCGGCGACGACGAACTGATGGCTGAACGAATCATTCAAGTGATGCGCGACAACGACAAAGCGCGCGCAATGGGCACACTAGGTAAAGCGATCGTCGCGGAAAACTTTTCCAGCGATCGGCATTTGAAAAATACTCTGGAGTTGTACGAAGAACTACTGGCGACGGCCAAGCGGGTCGCCACTCACGGCCGGGCCGAATGGCAACCGAACCAATAGCAGCACGCGCGTGGACCATGCACGCGAGCGCCCCGCGAACATCGGCAAGCAAAAAAGCGACGCATCGCCGTCGCTTTCTAGTTATTGCGGTGGCTCTTTTCGGATTCGCGCCATTGGGCGCGTGGCTTGCCGCGCGTCTGCTGGTCGTCAAAGCCGACATTGCTGCGCCCGACGTGATCGTTGTGCTCAGCGGGTCTTCGACTTATGTCGAGCGCGCCAGCCGAGCCGCGAATTTGTACTCCGAGGGTCGCGCGCCCCTGATTCTTCTGACGGACGATGGGCTGATCGGTGGCTGGGATCATCGCGAAGATCGCAATCTCCACTACTACGAAATGACCGCGCAGCGCCTGCAACAACTGGGCGTGCCGAAAGATCGGATTCAGGTAATTCCGGGCCTCGCGTCGGGAACTTATGAAGAGACTTTGCTGATTCGCGACTACGCGACCTCGCACAACCTGAAACGAATTCTGATCGTCACTTCGGCATATCATTCACGCCGCGCGCTTTGGTCCATACGCCATGCTTGCGAAGGCAGCGGCATCGAGATCGGCATCGACAGTCCGGCGCCCGGATGGCAGACGCCAACATTATGGCGTTGGTGGACAAAGCGTTGGGGATGGAAAGTTGTCGGCGGCGAGTACGTGAAGATGATCTATTACTGGACTAAGTATTGACGGCGCCGATTGATCGTATCGTGATAGAGGGCCATCAACGATCTTGCGTATTGCTCCGGCGAATGATTCTTTGTAATCAAAGTCGCTGCGTTCTTAGTCAACCGCTCTGCTAATTCTTCGTCGCCTAAAACTCTTTTGATCGCCGCGGCCATCTGCTTCGGATCGTTTGCCGAAATTAGCAACGCGCTCGTTTCATTCTCGACAATCTCAGGCACGCCACCGACGGAAGTTGCCACGACGGGGACATTCGCCGCCATCGCTTCCAACAGCACGTTCGGCGAACCTTCGCTGTGCGACGGCAGCACGAACACATCGGCGACAGCATAAAAATGCTGAACGTCGCGAACCTGTCCGACAAAACTTATTCGTTCGTGGCATGCGGAATTGTTCGCTGCTGCCAGCAATCGCTCCCGTTCCGGTCCATCACCAACGATCATTAGGCGCGCATGAAGTTCGAGCTCGCTTTCACACAATCTCGCAAACGCGTCGATCAGGTCGATTTGGGCTTTCTCTTTCGATAACCGGCCAATTGAAAGAATGATTCTCTCGTTTTCAGTTAAGCCGTAACGCTGTCTTAACGATTTGACGTCGGCCGGACTTGCGGCTGCCAAAGGGCGAATCGCGTTGTGCTGGACTGAAATCTTTTCGATGGGTATGCCGGTAATGCTCGTCAGCTCGCGCGCGAAAGCCTGGCAAACCGTCACCACCAGATCCGCTTTTGGCAGCGACCAACGATCGAGCCGATTGTAGACGCGCATCTTTCGATCGGTTGTCGTGTAGCCGTGATGAAACGCAACCCATGGATACTTTCGCCAGAGCCGTGAACGCCGCATCAGAAAATGCGACTTCACCGAATGCGTCACCAGGATGTCAGGCTGATGCCCTTCAACTAATTTTTGTAACGAGGGAATAACGCTCAGGTCGAAACGGCGGCGTTCCTGAATAACTTCGACTTCGATTCCGGCATCGCGAAAAGTCTGAATAAATTCATTCGGCTGATCCTGAAGGTTACCCCGAGCGAACGTGATGACGCGACCTTCGACTGACGGTTCGCTTGCATCAGCCAGCTCACGAACCGTTCGATAGAATTCGAGCGTGACCTTAGCCACGGCATTCATCGTGGTGGCCTCAACTATCGAAAGTACTTTAAACGGCGACGATTGCGGCATGATTATTAGCGAGTTGCCAGCAGGTTCGAATAGACATTCATAAGCGACGCGCCGAGAGTCGACCACTCGTAGCGCTCGGCGATTAGCGCGCGTGCAGCAGCAACGATTCTCGATCGAAGCGTTTCGTCCTCGAGGATCTTTGTAATCTTTCCGGCCAGGTCACGATCATCGTCGGCGAGCAGAATGTTTTCAGCAGGCATGACCTTCAATCCTTCGGCGCCCAGCGTCGTAGATACAACCGGTATCCCTGCGGCCATCGCTTCCAGAATCTTTAGACGACTACCGCCGCCGACCCGCAGTGGCACGACAGCCGCGATAGCCTCGCGATAGTAAGGTCGCACATCCTTAACGCTGCCGGTTACTTCAATGCCGGCGATCGATGAAAGCTCTCGCACGGCTGGAGATGGATCGCGGCCGACAATTGTAAAGAGGAGTTCTGGTTTCTTCCCGTGCACGATTGGCCAGACGTTGCGCGCGAAATTGATCACCGCATCGATGTTCGCGTGATAATCCATCGAGCCCACGAATACGATTCGCCGTTTTGTGCCTAATCCGTTTTGCTCTGTCGCGTAGTAGGCTGCATCGACTCCATTTTCAATTACAAAAACTTGCGCCGACGAATTAATCTGAGACAACCGTTCGGCATCTTGTTCGCTGACCACAATGTGCGCATCAAATTGATCGAGGGCGCGCTTCTCTGCTTCATCCATCAGCCGCGCAGTTTTGTTCGCGTACGCTCGACGCGCGAAACTCTTAGCACGCTCGCTGTACTGGCGCATCACTTCAGACTCGACGTTGTGCCAGTCGCAAACAACCAACGGAGGCTTGAGCGCGGCTCGAATCGTTGGTAGGTAATTCATCAGATGAATGCTTTCAACTTGAACCAGATCGAATTCCTGTTCATTCAACAACGCAGCAAGCGCCTGCTTCATCTCTTTAGTCGTGTAGTTCAGCAAAGGCAAAGGCGTCTTTCCCGTCGCGCCTCGCAAAACTTTACCCAGGGAATAGCCCGCGTCGCGCCTGACCATTTCGATCCGTTCGTAAACCGTCTTCAATTCAGGCGAATGCGCATCCCGCTCTGCAAAAGCCAGCAGCGTCATCCTGAATTTTTCGGATAGCGTCCGCGCCAGATGATAGTTTCGAAGCTTCGCGCCGGTATCGAGCGGCCAGGGGACGCGCGGCGCAAACTGCAACACCTGCAGGTTCGACAGGTCTGTTTTCAGGTCAGGATCTCCCAACGATGCGTTTCCGACACACCGGAAACAGATTCTAACGGCAAAACCGGAGCAATCTGCAGAAATTTTCGGCGGTTCGGCAAAATTCTTGGATTAGAACGCGCCTTCGTCTTGTATACTGTTCATGGCAGTTTTCCCGCCAGGCGCGCTCCACCGCGCGAGCCCAAACCGAATAATTTCCGCGATGCCGTGCCAAGAAACGTCACCAGCGTATCAGTTCGTCGATGAACGCGATCGTTATTTTCGAACTGATCATTTAAAAGCCAATTTAGGCGCGCGCTCCGCACGAGGCGGGGCGGTCACGCTGACGGCACAAGTGTGCAAATTCGTGCTTAGCACTTTGTCAGCGATCGTGCTCGCACGTTTGTTGACACCGCAGGACTACGGATTGATCGGGATGGTGGCGATCGTCGTCGGCTTCCTCGGAATGTTTCAGTACCTCGGTCTCTCGACCGCGACGGTGAAATGGTCTGAGCTGAACCATCAACAAGTCAGCACGCTCTTCTGGATGAACATCGCATTAAGCGCCGTGATCATGTTGCTGATCATTGCCACGACACCGCTGGCCGTCTGGTTTTATAAAGAGCCACGGCTGGCCGGGATCATGTTCGGTTATGCGGTTGCGACGCTGTTAACCGGTTTGGCAATTCAGCATGAAGCAATCCTGATTCGTCAGATGCGTTTCGCGGTGACTGCTGCGATCGAAATTTCAGCGATGGCAATCGCTCTGGCGGCCGCGATTGTGGCGGCTTATCTCGGGGTTGGTTATTGGGCGCTGGTGATTAATCAACTGGTATTGGCGCTCGTCACCGTCATCGGTCTCTGGTCAGCCTGTCGCTGGCGTCCGAGCCTGCCTTCGCGCGGCGCGGGCGTGCGCTCGATGGTTTCCTATGGAGGCAATCTCACCGGCTTCAACATGATGAATTATTTTGCGCGCAACCTTGATAACTTGCTGCTCGGAAAATTCTGGGGCCCTTATCAACTCGGTGTGTATTCGCGCGCTTACCAAATGCTTTTGATGCCAATGTCGCAGATCAATGCGCCGCTGATGTCGGTCGCCGTTCCGGCACTGAGTCGCTTGAGCGATTCGCCGGCGCGCTACCGCGCAGCATTCCTCAAGATCGTTGAAAAGATCGCAATGCTTACGATCCCCGGTGTCGTTTTCATGATTGCGACCTCGGATTGGCTGGTGCTCTTCCTGCTTGGCCCGAAGTGGCACGACACCGGCCGCATTTTCATGTTGCTCGGGATCGCTGCGCTCGTGCAGCCGGTTACGCGCGCAACTCTTTGGTTATTCACGACGCAAGGGCGCGCGAGCGAATTGTTCGCGTGGGGCGTCATCAGCGCGATCATCGCGGTCGTTTCCATCGTCGCGGGTTTGCCCTGGGGAGCGTTCGGCGTCGCGGCTGGATACGCGGCTTCGGATCTATTAATCACGACGCCTTTGCTGTTCTGGTTCGCCGGCCGTCGCGGTCCAGTTAAGACGAGCGACTTCTACGTAACTATCGCTCCGGCGTTTTGCGCGGCGCTGTGCTCGCTCGCGGCGTTGCTGATATTCAGGCCGTGGCTTTCCGCGTGGCCGCTACTCATCGGCCGGCTCGCCGTTGCTTTCGTCATTACGGCAATCGTTTCAGTGGCCGTGTTCTCAGCTCTACCTGCGGGGCGTCTGGCGCTGCAGAGTTTCAAAGAAATGACTCTCATGCTCTTCAAGCGCCAACGCGCCTCGACCGTTTGATCGATTAAGTCAGAATCGCCTGCAGTAGCGGGCGGGCTTTGTATGCTGAAGAAACTGAAACAGACAACACTGCAATCGCTGAAGTCAGTCGGCGTCTCGACGATGGTCCATAACAGTCGATGGCGGCGCGGGCGGCTGCTGATTCTCGCGTATCACGGCATCTCGGTACTTGATGAGCACGAATGGAACTACACGCAATACATGTCGGCGGAAGTTTTCCGTCTACGTTTGCAGCAACTGAAAGATTCGCGTTGTGCGGTGTTGCCCTTGGGCGAAGCCATCGAGCGTCTCTACAAAAACGATTTACCCGATCGAGCTGTCGCGATCACTTTCGATGACGGCACCGCGGATTTTTATCACCAGGCATTTCCGCTGATCAAAGAATTCGACGTGCCGGTAACGCTTTACCTCACAACATTCTACACGCATTACCAGCGGCCGGTGTTCGACCTGATGGTTTCCTATCTGTTGTGGAAAGGGCGCGAAAAAACATTAGACCTGACGCGATTGATTAAGGTTGATTCGCAGATCGGTCTGCGCAGCTTTAAAGCCCAAGACCGAGCGCGGGTCGCGATCCTCGAATTCGCTCACCGGCAAAAACTTTCAGCCGAAGAAAAGGATGCCCTGGCTGAAGAACTCGCGGGCAATCTGAAACTTGATTACGACTTTCTGCTTGAAAAAAGAATCATGCAGAACCTTGCACCGGCGGAAGTAACCGAGCTCTCGGCTGCGGGAATTGACATTCAGTTGCACACTCATCGCCACCGCACACCGAAAGATCGCCAATTGTTCCTTCGCGAAATCGAAGACAACCGCAAGAGCATCGAGTGCCTAACCGGCCAATGCGCCACCCATTTTTGTTATCCGAGCGGCGCTTACGATCGAACGTTTTTGCCGTGGCTGAAAGAATCAGAAGTCGTGTCTGCAACGACCTGCGAACCCGGGTTCGCTTCAATGAATGCTGATCGTTTGCTGCTTCCGCGAGTCCTCGACAATCCCGCGCTGGCGCCGATCGAATTTGAAAGTTGGTTGACCGGCGTCTCAGCCGCGCTGCCGCGGCGACGCGTACCCGCCCACCGAGTGATTGGATGAAGCAACCATGAGTAATCCAAACATCACATTAGGATCATTGAAGCAATTCGTGCCGGCGCCGCTGAAACGCGCCGTGAAGGATTTGCACACGCAGATCAAACTGCGTCACGCGATCGAGCGCATCGCAAGTCTTCCGCTCGGGTCAGTCCCAACGCCTGAAATGCTGATCGAGTTGCAAGCCGGTTGGTCCAATGACGGTTTCGCGGCGCGCATCGATCTTCTGAATGAGATCGCCACTCGCGCAGCCACGACCAAAGGTCCGATCCTCGAATGCGGCAGCGGCATGACCACGCTGCTCGTGGGTTTGCTTGCCGGTCGTCGCGGAGTCAGGACGTACTCGCTGGAACATATCGACGAGTGGCGGGCGCGCGTCCTTGATACGATCGAGCATTTTGAAATTCCGAACGTTGAAATTTTACGCACACCGCTGCGCGACTTCGATGGATTCAGTTGGTACGACGCACCTTTACCTGAGTTGCCCAGGAGTTTCGACTTGGTCATTTGCGACGGGCCGCCCGGAGAAACTCTCGGCGGGCGCTACGGCCTGTTACCAATGATGCGAGAACGCCTCGGCCAAGGCGCGGTAATTCTGCTCGATGACACCGAACGACCAGGCGAAGCCGAAGTGCTGCAACGTTGGATGAGCGAAGCGTCTTTTAACGTCACGATGCATGAAAGCGCCGATGGATCGTTTGCTGTTCTCAGGATGCGCCCTTCTCCGTCTGGGAGAAGGGATGGGGATGAGGGGTTAACGGTAAACTCGCGACATGCCCTCACCC
>QHXI01000102.1 GCA_003222895.1 Acidobacteriota bacterium
GTGCTGGTAATTGACAATGAGCTACCTGGGCTAAATGGTTTAGAACTGGTTCGGACAACGAAAAAAATGACGCATCGTCGCCGGATGCCAATCATCATGCTCTCGGGCGATGACATTGAGAAGCAGGCATGGAGTGCCGGCGCTGACGAATTCCTGCGAAAGCCCGAAGGGGTCGAACGCATTGCCGCAACTGTCGAAAGAGTTTTAGCAGCAAACCATGACAGCTAAGCAGTTTTCCATGGATAAATTTTATCTATAAGGAGTTCCTCTATGAGACGTACTCACCGTCTGTCCGCGCGATCGCGTCGCTGGACGAGTCTATGCGTTGGCATCTTGTTAATTCTTTCAACCTTAAGCTTAATCATACCTGTATCGAGTAAGTCGGGTTTTCCGCAAAGTACCGGCATCACTAATCGCAACGTCAAGAAGGTCGCGCCTAAAGCGCCTCAGCCCGGCGCACCATCTCTCACGTTGCCAAACCTCGACAATGCGAGGCGCGGAAGAAGTATCGAGCCGAAAGCGCCAAGGGAGATTGAATCCGACACGCGCTCTCGTCGCAAGCCAGTTGAGTCGCGGCATGGAAGAAAAGTAGGCGATCCACTTCCTCCTAAACAGAAGGCGAGTACAGACAGTTCTGCCACTGATAGCGAACGAGCCGTCAGCGATGATGCACGTGTTTATGGGATGGCCGTGCGCCGAGATCATACACTCACGGCTCGTTCGCTATCGGTTGCACGCGACACGAGTTTCGCTTCGGCGAATTTGATGCGGATAGCGTCTCTACGCGGATTGGCAAACCATGCCGCGTTTGATTTCCTTCGGTATCCTACTCTCCACTCCGATGCCTATCGCGCTTCCATTGCTGAATTGCATAGTGCCACGCGGAGCGCTGGGCCTGCTTCTCGTATCGGCGATAGCCTTCGAACTGAAACCGCTGAGCTATTTGTTCCCGCGATGCCGCAGGCTGGCTCTTCGAAGATTGTGTTCGCGACTAATCGTGATGGCTCAATGCAGATTTACGTTATGAACGCTGACGGTAGTGGTGTTACACGGGTCACCTATTCAGGTGCGAATGATGATTATCCTCGCTGGTCGCCGAATGGGACAAAGATTTTATTTCAAAGCGATCGCGATCACTCGGACACCGGATACATGGATATCTACGTCATGAATTCGGATGGAAGTGGCGTCACACGATTAACGACTGATGCGAACGACGACAGCATGGCGTCGTGGTCGCCAGACGGATCAAAGATCGTTTTTCAGAGCATGCGTAACGGCGTGAACTATCAGGTCTATTCGATGAATGCCGATGGCTCTAATCAAGTTTGCCTAACGAGCACGTCATCGAGCGATGGTGAACCTTCGTGGTCACCTAGTGGAGTGAAGATCGCCTTCGCGAGCGATCGCGATCATGCGGGCTATGACTGCGTATACGTCATGAATAGCAACGGGAGCGGTCAACAGCGACTGACATTCAGCGCCAACACTGTTGACGACACACAGCCAGCGTGGTCACGCGACAGTAGCCGGATCGCTTTTGTCAGTACCCGAGACAGCACGACTGAGACGTGGCAAGAAACCGATGACGACGGGAATTACATTACGAAGTCCAGACTGCACATCAACAAAGAAATCTACGTGATGAATTCAGATGGCTCAAGCCAAACAAGATTGACGAATGATTTAGCGAACGATGATGCGCCGTCTTGGTCGCCTGACGGAACAAAGATTGTCTGGCGCACTGATCGAGAGCGAGACTGCTGCGATCCATCAGCACAGGTCTGGACAATGAATGCTGACGGTTCGAATCAAGTCGATGTTTCTAACGATGGAAACGGTGACTATGTAGCGAGTTGGACTAGCGGTAGCAGTAACCAGTTGCCGATAGCAAATGCAAATGGCACGTATAGTGGAATTCTGGCTCAGAATGTACCTTTTCGTAGCGCCGGTTCTTATGATCCCGACGGCACTGTAATCAGTTACTTATGGAACTTTGGCGATGGTGTTACAAGTTCAAGCGTAGCGCCAACGCATGCCTACGCGACGGCAGGGACTTACACAGTAACGCTTACGGTTACAGATAATCTTGGCGCGCAAGGCGGCGCTTCGACCACAGCAACGATATCCCCGTCCTCAAGCGATCAATACTCAGTCAATTTCCTGCAAGCTGGTCTTGGCAGATCGCTGATCGGGAATGAAGGCCCGTACTGGACTGACATCATGCGCGCGGCTTACTTACAGGGTCAGCCGTCGATGCTGATGTCGATGACTGAATTCGGCATGACGGTATTCGACTCCGCTGAATACGTCGGTCGTAATCGTAGCGATCACGATTACGTTTACGATTTGTACGAGACCTATTTGATGCGCTATCCGGATCAAGATGGTTGGGATTTCTGGACCATGCAGGCTTCCCCTCAGCACATGGGACGTATCCAGGTGCGTAATGCCTTCGAAGCATCAGGCGAATTTCATGACATCGTTGCGAGACTCGCAGCGAGCGGTAACCCATCGAACGCCGCCGCATCATTATCGACTGCGAGAGTCGATCCATTCAATCAGAGTGGCGATCAGGTTCAAGTTCGCGATTGCGAGTTTGGCATTCCGCTCTTGTCATTGCCTGGACGTGCTGGTTTAGATCTCGGCCTCAACTTGTCTTACTCATCTCTCGTTTGGACGCAATCCGGTCCATACGTGTATTTCGATCCAGACAACGAAGGCATGAGTCCAGGTTTCAGTATCGGTTTTCCAACTATTCAATCGCGTTCGTTCGACGCGCAAACAGCTCGGAATGTTTATTTGCTGACGGCGGGAGGACACCGCATCGAACTGCGACAGCTCGGGACTTCAAATGTTTATGAGTCCTACGACTCCTCTTACCTTCAATTAACTGAGTACGGCAATAGTCTCACGCTCAAGACGACTGACGGAACTCAGATCGGTTACGGACATTTCGCTAACGGATGGCAAGCAACAAGCGTCGAAGATCGAAATGGAAATGTCCTCACGATCAATAACAACTGGTGGGGAGAAATCGCGACCATCACAGATACGCTCGGTCGCGTCCTGAACTTCAACTATGACGGCAATTCTAATCTGAAATCGATTACTCAATCGTGGTCAGGTCAGCAACAACCGCATACCTGGGTAACGTTTGGTTGGGGAACAGCAATTCTTCACCCGTCAATCAGTAGTGAAGTCGTTGGGACATTCGATGGTGAAAACGTTCCCGTCCTGACGATGGTCGGATTTGCCGATGGAAGCTACAACAAGTTCGGCTACAACGGCAATGGACAAGTTTCGCAAATGACGCACTATGCCGCCGACAGTAACCCAACAAGCGACAATCATTCGTTGAATACTATTGTCTATAACTACGGATCTGCGGGTATTGATTGTCCTCGCCTGTCTGAACAGCGCGTATCTGCTGAGAATTGGACTAGCGTCAATGGACTTGGACCATACGCGTTAACGCAATTCAGCGATCCGGGTGATGGATCACGGCAGATGATCACGCCGGACAACACCATCTACAAAGAATTCTATGGCACGGGCTGGCAACACGGCTTGGTGACTTCAACTCAGGTCATAACTAGCTCAACTGTCCAGAAGAGCACAACGACGAGTTATGTGCAGGACGATATTTCAGTCAACTATCAGACAAATCCACGCGTAACTGCCTCCGACATCTCTGATGGCACAAATCATAACCACACTACGATCGGATACTACACATTCACTCTTCCCAGCGGCACGAGTTGCAGTTTGCCAAATGATGTGTACGAATATGGAGATCAAACAATACCTCTTCGCCGAACGCATACTGATTACAATTTCGATTCGAATTATTTGAGCCGGCGCATCATCGGCTTGCCTCAAGCTCGATTGCTTTATCAGGGTGTCTCGACGCTCATATCGAAGACGACTTATGCTTACGATTGGAGTGGCGAATACTTGCAAGGATTACCTGCTGCCCCAACTCAACACGACGCTGGTTACTCAACTGACCTTTGGCTTGGCCGCGCGAATCTAGTTGATGTCTTGCGATGGGATGTAAGCGATCCTGACAATTCCGGTAAGGCGTTGGAAACGAAAACCGCGTATGACATCGACGGCTCAACTTTGTTCACGCGTGACCCAATGGGTCATCAGAATTCGGTAAGCTATAACGAGTCATTCTATGACGAAAATAATTCGCGCAACACGTTCGCTTACCCGACGATGTTGACGGACCCTGATGGCGGTCATTCGTACATACAATACAACTATGATTTTGGTGGAAAGACAACGGTTCATGGGCCTCCGCCTCAGAATCAAACTAACGGTATTGTGCAAACCTTCGTTTACGATGACGCATTGCGAATTCGACAAGTAACAACTGCGAATACCGGCGCGTACTCGCGGTATATCTATGGCCCCAGTAACGTGGTGACGCTTTCAAGCATTAACGTCGTCGGAGATGAAGCTTATACGAACAACACCTTTGATGGCTTGGGACGTGGACTCGGTGTTGCAACCAACAATCCAGGCAGCACCTTGGGTTACAAAGCACAACTGACACAATACGACATCATGGGTCGCGTGATGACGCAGTCGAATCCCACGGAGATAGATGGCTCATGGAATCCGAACGGCGGCGACGACGGAGGTTGGATAAATACCGAGCAGACATATGACTGGAAAGGGCGTCCGATAGAAACGCGGCATTTGATTGACGGTGCGGTTAAGTACGCGAGTTATGGTGGCTGTGGTTGCGCGGGCGGCGAAGTCGTTACCTTAACTGATGAAGTTGGCAGACAGCAAAAAGTGTACGGCGACACTTTGGGCCGTCAATGGAAGGCGGAAGTCCTGAGTGACGGCGATGTCTACTCAAGCACCGTTAATGTTTACAACGCGCGCGATCAGGTGACGAACGTCAAGCGATATTCAGGGTTGGCCTCCTCGGATGCATCATCAACAAATCCGACAGCCTATTGTCCAACCGGTACATGTCAGGAAAACTCGGCGGCGTTCGACGGTTACGGCCGCTTACAGAGCAAGCATGCCGTTGAGCAGGATGAGGGAACTTCGACAACGTATAGCTACAACAATGATGACACCTTGAATTCCGTCACTGACGCGCGCGGTGCAAGTGCGAGCTATGTTTACAACAATTATCGCGGCCTAGTAAACGGGATCAACTATTATGCGCCGTCAGGAGTGGCGAACACTCCTAGCGTTTCCTTCACCTACGACGCCGCCGGAAACCGCACGTCGATGACTGACGGCCTTGGCTCGACCAGCTATAACTATGATTCATTGTCGCGTATGACTTCGGAAACACGGGTCTTCAGCGGTGTCGGTTCCTACACGCTTAGTTATGGTTACAACTACGCTGGTGAGTTGACGCGCGTGACCGATCCCACTAATACCACAATCAATTACAGCTTCGACAATGTCGGGCGACTTAACAACGTATACGGCTCAGACAATCTTTATGGCGGTGTATCGAGTTATGCATCTGGATTCGCGTATCGCGCAACTGGCGGAATAATTTCAGATCGGCGGGAGAAATCCTTCATATGGGCCTCCCACAGCAGCGCAAACCGATTTTACTTACTATTCAGACGGACGAATCAAGTATGCGCATGATGCCATTGACGAGCGATTCGACCGCGCGTTTGCTAATGATCAGCTTGGCACAGTGAAAGAAGCGTACTCAGGGTCTGAAGCGCGCGATTTTGTTAACGCCACCAACAGCGGAATGACTACCGGTCCATATCGTCAGAGCTTCCAGCATGATCCTTTTGGAAACATAACACGCCGCGATTCCCGATTGTGGAGCAGTACGGATACATCGCTTGCTACGTTCACAAACAATCGTCGGACTGAGCAAGGATATCAGTATGATCTCGACGGTGATTTGACGCACGATCCGGATGTCAACTACTCGTTTGACGCCGCAGGGAATAGTGTCTCCTTGAATTCCACAATCGGTGGAGTTACATGGTCGGCGACGTTCGACGGAACCGGACAAATCGCACGAAACACACAGACCCAATCATCTACGACAACACAAGTCACCTATTTTCTCCACTCAACGGTACTGGGTGGACAGGTCATTACAGAGATCGGTGGGATGGGCCAGATGCTCGGCCAAAAACAAAAAGGTTATGTGCTTGCCGGCGGTAATGTTCTGGCCACACAGGAAAACAATAATGTTCTGTGGCAGCACGACAACCCGATTACTGGCAGCGAAGGATATTCAACAGTCCAGGGAATATATTTCCCGAAAGCTGAATACGACCCGATGGGCTTGGATGTTGGATTCGAAGATCCGTATCAGACATTGATTGAACCAACACCGCAAGAAGGTAGTCCAGGACTGCTTGTGGGTTTCGGCGTTCCTGACGGTCGCTGCCAGTTAGATGGAATCGCGATCGACTGTGGTTGGGCGATGCAAATGTTGGACAATGGCAGCGCGGTACAATGCCCGAATAATGACTGCGGGCCTCGACAGGTTGTATATCAAGGCCAAGTCACTTGGGCTTTCTTTAATGCCTATGCAGACGGTTATCAGGGCTACGTCCCGAATGGCGCGCACTAACAAACTTTGCGCTCCTAAACGGAGCGTCCGGTGAAGACCATCTTCGTCGGACACCTCAGTTCCTGGGCGGGCAAAGAACTCAGAACACTTTCACAATTCCTCTAGGCGATCTGAAAGGGAATTTGCAAAGCCTGTTGAAGCATGGTGATTGCGAACAATTCACAACCGCTGTCCTCGCAGCACTCGCTAAAAAATACGCAGATTCCTCTCACCTTGAACACATCAATACAATCATGGAAGGCTATGGAATGGTTCAATCGCAGGGCGGTTATGTACTCAAGCAAACACCCTATGACACAGTTGAGGGAGATCTTTTTGCTGAAGGTATGAACGGTACACCTCCGGGAAGCGTGCCAATAGTACCGAATAGGCTCTACTCGAAACCAACTCCCGAACAGATCGCTCTCTTTCAAGCTCTTTACGCCTTCACGGCACTTCACGAGACATTTCACATCGGCAAGCGAGGTTGGTACACTGACGAACAAGTGGCGACGACAATGCGTGAGGTGGAGGGGCTCCCGATTCCGACTACCGGTATTCACGGCACACCTGTCTCTTCAATGGACCAATATACAAGAGTAACTTTCTTCAGTGACATGCTTGATCAGGCACTGAAAAGACATTGCGGGTATCCCACTACTCCTTTCCAGAAGAAATGAGTTCTATGAAGTTAATTGCGTACGTCTTCCTAACAATTGCCATGGCTGCGACTTCGATCCAAGCTCGCGGCTGGCGCGGGATAATTCCGTTAAGGTCGAGCCGCGCTGAAGTCGAACGTTTGTTAGGCCCTCCAACGGAGGAGATTAGCAAAAACACCGTGTCTTATCGGACTGGTACTGAAAGTGCGACCATTAGGTACGCTACGGGCCTGCCGTGTGGAATTGGCGAAAAGTACAGTCAATGGAAAGTTCTCAGAAACACGGTTGAAAGCATAACGGTTACACTAATACCAGCCATTCCGCTTTCAAAGTTTGGAATAGACGAGAGCAAATACAAAGAGCGACGCGACCCTCATCTACCGCAAAATGTCTATTACGTAAGTGACTCGGAAGGTGAGATTGTTCGGGTGGCTGCGGGGGAGGTGCAAGACATCAATTACACCGGAGCTTTAGCCGATGAGACTCTCGCTTGTTTCCCGCGACAGCGCTCGTCTGTTGACTGCGATGCTATGAGTCCACCGCATTTTGACTTCTATGGCAACATTCGCTTCAGCGACGAGCAGGCCAGACTGGACAACTTCGTCATCACGCTAACGGACGAGAAGGATCGAATAGGTTACATCATCGCTTATGCTGGGCCGCGCGCTCGTATTCGAGAAGCCCAAACCCGCGCTGAACAAGCGAAGAATTATCTTGTTACTGTGCGGCATTTTCCGGCTAGCCGTCTAATAGCAATAGATGGCGGTTATCGCGACGAACCGGAAGTGGACCTGTATATCGTGGCAAAAGGCGTATGCCCGCCGAGACCGATTCCCGCAGTCGATCCTAGAGACGTGAAGATAATTGGCGCATCAACTTCTCGACGCAGCAAGCGTCGCGCACACTAGAACGCGGGGAAAATCGTGTGGCCAATTTGTGGACAGAATGTATAGCACAGCGCTGGTACGCAATGGTAAAGAATGGTAAGGGATGCAAAATGCTAAGTAATTCTTGGTGGCTGCAACCTTAGAAAAGGCAAAAACTTACGTTTTTACCGAACCTATGATTCGGGACCGAGAGGTCGGAGGTTCGAATCCTCTCGCCCCGACCAATTTTCTAATAGTGAGGACGGCTGCGATTCGCGGCCGTTTTTATTTTGTCTTTGACGCGAGTTGATGGCGTGAGAGCGCAATGTGCTTGGAGCCCTCGAGCAGGAAGTCGCTTTTGAAGACAACAATGTCGGAAACGATAAAACTCTGAGGAGGGAATCCGAGAGCTTCGTGAGCTTCGGCGAGCCGTCGACTGCCAGCCGGCTTTCGTAAACGCGCAATCGTTAGATGAGGATGAAAAGCACGCGCGTCACGCTCGAAGCCAGCGCTCGCGCATTCTTTTTCTATCTCAGAATAGAGAACGATCAAAGGGGAAGGGGACACTCCAATCCACAGAACTTTGGGTTGGCCATGCGGCGGAAAGCTGCCGCAGTCCTTAACGATCAAATCGAACGGACGGATATGTCGCGCGGCCTGTTCGACTGCGCTTGAGATAGCCGGAAGGCGATCGATGGGGACATTGCCAAGGAATTTCAGCGTGAGATGAAGATTGTCTTCGCGACTCCAGCTTGCTCGCACATCAGGGCATTCGCGACGAAGGCGATTAATGTGTTCTGAGATTTTCGCGCGAAGGTCCGCAGGGATTTCGATCGCGATGAAAGTTCTAAGAGTATCCACAGATTACACACAGATTACACAGACGGGAATCGGCCATAAGAAGGCACAAGATGCACGAAATGAAATCGAAGCTCAGAAGCAAATTTGTCCTTGAGCTGATGATCGCGAACCAGGGATTCTTTTGGGCCTTTTGTGCTTTTTCGTGGCCAATTCTTTTTCCGAATCTGTGTAATCTGCGTAATCTGTGGACTAATTTTCTTTCGGCATTAGCCACAGGGTTTCCTTCGTGGCGCTATCGACCGCGGACTTGCTGAAGGGAAATGCGCGCGGCGCGACGTTGCGCCAATCATCGAGTTGATCTTTCCAGTGCGAATTCGCCGGCAAACCTGATTCGCCCAGCGGAAGTCCGTTCAACGTTTTGTCCCAATCGCTCGGATCGGCGATCAGCCGCATCGAAACTGCCGATCCGACATTTACCGTCGCCCCCGATCCGCCGGTGCCGTTTTGCGGAAAGGGTGCGATGGCGAATTGTGCGCCGATGAAAGGAGCCGCCGCGAGAATGTGATTGAACCGCGCCTTCACGAGGTTGCCCCACGTCCACTGCGATTCGTCCGCGCCTGCGGCTTTGATTAACGCCTGGCGCGCATCTTCATACGACGCCCGGAACAGATCGGCATAGTTCGTGAATTCTTTCGGCAGCCATTCGACGGGCTGCTCGGTGACAAGGCGATCAATCAGTACATCGGATTGTGACCATGAATAACTCTTCGCTAAGTCGGGTCCAAGGGCAGCACTAAAGATTCGCTGGCGAAATGCGTTGCGCATCTGGGAAACGATTGTCGCAGTGTGCGAGTCGGCGACGAGCAGTCCATCCCAGGTTTCCAGATCTGCCACAAGTCGTTTGAGTCTTTCATCAGGGACTCCGCCTGATCCCGTCGCTACCGCTCCGGATACTGACACGGAGCCCGTCGCTGCCGCTCCGGGTTCTGACACCGATTTCAGCGTCTTCGCTGCCGCGCGCGCAAACGTTACATTGCCGATGGAATAGACATCGCCTTGAATCCGTCGAAAATCGTCCGCGGAAAGTTTCGGCTGGGCCGACAGCAGATCGTAGATCCGTCGCGCGCGATAGGGCATGGCCCAGTTGTGACTGAGGAAATAAGAATAGCTGTCGCCAACGACGCGTTGATTTGCGGTGACGATAATGCCCGACGTTGGATCGACAACGTGCGGCAATTTGTCGAACGGAATGAAACCGGTCCATTCACCACCATCAGTCGAACCATCGTAGGGCACGCTGCCGTCGCCGCTCTTGCGAATGGGAATGCGCCCCGCGCCGTAATAACCAATGTGACCGTCCACGTCGGCATAGACAAAATTCTGCGTTGGCCCGCTGTAATGACTAAGCGCTTCCGTGAATTCCTTCCAGTTGCTCGCGCGATTCGCTTCGAACAGGCCGGCTGACTCCAAGGTAGTTGGATCGAGAGCAGGCCAGCGCAATGCGTAGCGCATTGAATCCTTTTCCAAAACGATCGGGCCATGACGGGTTACGACGACATCGAGCGTCTGAGTTTCTGTGGAAGGATCGGCGAAGCCTTTTCGTACTTTGATTTGTTCATGACGAATTTCAGCCTCGCGCCATCCTGAAGGTGTCAGGTATCGCGTGGGATTGTCCTTATCAAATTTCTCGGCGTAGACGTCCTGCACGTCCGGTCCCAGGTTTGTTGCGCCCCACGCGATTCGATCATTATGTCCAAGCACGATGCCAGGCGCGCCGGGGAAAGTTACACCGGCGACGTGCATTCCCGGCGCGATCAATTCCGTTTGATACCAAATGCCGGGCGCCGCCGCGGGTATGTGCGGGTCATTTGCGAGCAGAGGCTTGCCGGTAATCGTGCGTTTGCCTGAGACAACCCAGTTGTTACTCGCTCGAAGAGTCTCGATTTCCGGATTCGAGAAACCTAGCAGCTCGGAAGATTTCTGTTGACTGTCGATTTGTGACGCGAGTTCAGAAAGAATTGCCTTATCGAATACCGTCGTTGGGGACGAAGATGCAGACACGATGCCCGCGCTCCGTTTAGGAGCCTGATCCTGGCCGACGACCAGGACGTCGAGCGCCGACCGCTCGGGCAGCAATGCATCACGTTTCTCTTTTGGCAGTGACGCCAGCGATGCACGCATGATGTCGAGCTGCCAACTGTTCGAAAGATATTCCGCGAGCAGTTTTCCAACCGCGAGCGAATCCGCCGGAGTCCAGTGACGCGGCTTGTATTGCAGGATGCGAAACTCAGGCGGCAGATTCTGATCGTTCAGCGAATCTATATAAGCATTCACGCCTTGCGCGTATGCGCTCATCGCCTGGTTCAGGTTTGGCGGCAAGTGCTGCGCACTTTCGTCTACAACCTTCGCAAAACCCAACGTCCGATGGCGCTTGTCTTCTGCCAGCGCATTCGCGCCGAGAATCTCTGCCAACTCGCCGCGCACGTTGCGTCGCAGTATGTCCATCTGAAACATGCGATCGGTGGCCGTGACATAGCCCTGGCCGAAATAAAGATCGTCGTCGTTCATCGCTTCGATATAGGGAATTCCGCGCTCGTCGCGTCGCACCGTGACCTCGCTATGAAGGCCGCGAATGGGGATCTTGTTTGTCGGTTGCTGCGCTGACGGCGCTCGAAATACAAAGGTTGAAGCAAGAAGCAGCAGACTGGCGCTGATGATGATCCTGAGTCGTCTCATTGGGTTTATTTGGTCCTTAGTTGAGATGGGGACGCATGGTATCACAAGAGGCGGCCGACAAATTATGGCCGCGCACCAGGCTGAAATGCGTTGACGCCATATGCCGCCTCGAACTACAATCGCGTTCGAATTCGCCGATCAAATGATTCGTTTCCTCAAATCGCTGATTCCTGAAGTTGCTGCGGCAATTCTTGCGCTGGTGTGTTTCAGCATCGCGACCGCGCAGCAGCGGCCTTTGATTACGGAAGACGTCGATATCATTCCGCCGGGATCTCTGCGCATCGGAGCCGGAATCGATTTCATGCAGAAAGCGCGCTTTCCGGTTTCGGCTTTGAACGGCGACCTGACGCGCGTCGGCGTAATTAACCTCACCATTGGGTTGGCGCCGAACGTTGAGGTGCAGGTCGAAGGCGTCGCGCAAAACTTTCTCAGCATCAATTCGCGCGGTGTGAGCACGATTCCTTTGAACCTCGCCGCCAGCGCGAACAGCACGCATGACACTGGCGACTTCACTCTGTGGACAAAGATTAAGCTGCGCAATGAAACAGCGCATCTGCCTTCGTTCGGATTTCGTTTCGGCGTGCAGTTGCCGAGCGTGAATACCTTTGGCAATCTGGGGATTGGAATAATTGCCGTGCCCAATGAGAGCTTCGCGCAGAACGACGTGATCACGTATGGATTCGCCGGCATCGTACGCCTCGACAAACAATTCAGCGTGGTCGGCGAAGTTAATGGACGAGCGAACACGCGACCGGGAACAGGACCGCTGGGAACTGAATCGCAAAGCGAAGCGCGGCTGGGAATGCAAATTCGCGCCTCAGGAATGCGATTTGATTTTGCCGGCATTAAGGGCCTGTCGAAGAACAGCCCGCGCTCGGGCGTAACGATTGGCGTCACGTACGACACTCCTTCGATCTTCACGCCGGCAAAGTAAATCAGTGACAAGTGACGAGTGACGGGGGACAAGTTAGAATGTTTGCGCATTAGCTTGTCACTTTTCACTGGTAACTTGTCACTGTTTCATGTTTGACTGGCTACAAGTCCTCGCCCGACGACTAGGTCGATTCATCGTTCATGTTCCGATCTATGTCGCGGGGCCGGCGATGATTTTAATCGGCGCGCTCGATTCGTCGCTGCTGTCACTGCCTGAGATCAACGATTATTTGGTAATTGCCAGATGTTACGCTCACCCGCGCGCGGTGGTCTTCTTTCCATTGTTCGCGTCGGCAGGTTCGGTGCTCGGGTGCTTATTGCTTTATACGATCTTGAAACGCGGCGGCTTAGCAGTGCTGCATCGGCGATTCAAGCTCGAACACGTCCAACGAGTTGAGCGCGTGTATGCCAGCTTTGGAATTTTGGCGTTGGCAGTGCCGGCCTTGTTGCCGCCGCCGATGCCATTCAAGATTTTTGTTGCGACCGCGGGCGCGCTGCAATTTCCGCGGCGACGGTTTCTGTTGACGATTCTGATCGCGCGATCCGTCCGATATTACACCGAAGGAATCCTCGCAGTTTATTATGGCGAACGCGTGCTTAGATTTCTCAGAGACAATGGCCTGATGATTGTCACCGTCGCCGGCGGGCTGTGCCTGATTGCGCTGGCGATTTATCTTCTGTCGAAGCGGGGCAGGGCAGCCGTCGAATCAACAAAGGAATAAGCCGAAAGGTTCACACAAAATCAATTGAAAAGTCTGATTCATAAAATCACCGGCGGCTTGGGAAGACTGTCGCATTGGCTGCTTTCGTTTGGGCCGTTCGGATTGCTGGCGATTGCGTTTCTCGATTCCGTGCTGGTCCCGATTCCGGGCGGCGTTGACGCGATGCTGCTGTTACTCGCTGCGGCCAGACCGTCCTGGCTGTTGATCTATGTCGCCGCCGCGATGATCGGATCGACTGCCGGGTGCGTTGGTCTGTATAAGATTTCAGAACGAGCTGGCCATCGGGCGCTGAATAAGTTTTCTGAGAAAAAACAGAAACGAGTCAAAGACCTCATCGATCGTTACGATGTTCTTTCGGTTTTAGTCGCGTCGGTGCTGCCGCCGCCGTTTCCGTTTAAACTGTTCGTAATATCAGCGGGAGTGTTTCGGCTGAACGTGCTGCGGTTCACGATCGCGATCGCGGTTGGCCGCACCTTTCGATACTTGCTCGAAGGATACCTGGCGGCGCGATACGGCGATCGCGCGAAAGAAATTCTCGCGCACTACTATCCCTCGATCGGTATTGGCGTGGCAGTGCTAATTATTATCTTCTTTGTGGCTAAGAGTCTTTTGAAGCGCGGCAGTCAGCCCGAAGCGGTCTCAGGAGTCGAGAGCTAACTGCAGCGCGGCTTGACCGTGCTTGCGCAAGTGAAACTTGCGCGCTCCCGCCAGGGTTCGCACTCCGTGAATTTCCAACTCATCGAGTAGGCGCAGCAGGATGTGCGCGGTCGCCAGCGCATCGCCGGCCGCCCGGTGTCGTTGCGTGATTTCAAATCCAAAGTGTTCAGCCAGCGCATCGAGATGATGATTGTCGAGATAAGGGACGATTCGTCGCGCGAGTTTCACGGTGCACAGATCCGCGTTTCGCATGCGGCAACCGGGAAAGACACGCGCAACTTCCTGATTCAGCAGCGTCAGATCAAAACTCGAGTTGTGCGCGACGATTATTGAATCGCCGGCGAATTCAAGCCACTGTTCCGCGATATCAGCGAAGCGCGGCGCCGTGCTCAGCATTTCGTCGTTGATTCCGGTCAGCGCCGAAATGAATCGCGGCACGGGCAAGTCCGGGTTTAGCAAGACTTCGAATTCATCGGTAATCTCGCCATTGCGAACTCGACACGCACCAATCTCGATTACTCGGGTCGGAATCGATCGGCCGGAAACGGCCTCGACGTCGACGACGACAAAGTCGATTTCGTTCAGCGGTTGATTTTCGATCTCGTCGGGCTTGATCGCCAGATGGTTTCCTTCGATACTGAAACGTGGATCGTTCTGAATCAGATCGGCAATTAATGCCGCCGTTAATTCCTCGGTCGCGTTGGTGAGGTGAAAAATAGAGTCCGCGATTTGTGTGAAAGTGGCGCGGCCTCCGGATTCGCTTAGAAGATCGAAGGTCTCTTGAACGAGGGGCGAATCTGAGATCAAATTGCGCGGACGCTGCATGAGTCGATTGTAAACGCTGTGTGAAAGTTTCCAAAAGTCCGATCGCTAGAAATGCGCGACGAACAAGTCATCCAAAAATTCAAAGACACCGGCGCGCTGCTCGAAGGACACTTCGTTCTTTCGAGCGGGTTGCACAGTTCGATCTATCTGCAATGCGCGATCGCGCTTCAGCAAACGAAGGATGCGATCGACTTCGGCGCTGCGTTTGCCGCGCGCTTTCAGGATCGGGAGATCGAAACGATTGCATCGCCGGCGATCGGAGGAATTGTGATTGGATACGAAGTCGCGCGGCAGCTCGGCGCGCGCTTCATTTGGACTGAGCGCGAGCAGGGAAGAATGACTTTGCGGCGCGGCTTCACCGTGCGGAAAGGCGAGCGCATCCTGGTAGTCGAAGACGTGATCACGAGCGGCGGATCGACGCGCGACACGATCGCAGCTCTGCATGCGGCCGGCTCTAACGTCGTGGGAGCGGCTTCGATCATCGATCGCTCCGGCGGGAAGGCCGACGTCGGAGTACCGCGGGTTTCGCTGGCGACGCTCGATGTGGCGGCCGCTTCACCTGCAGACTGCGACGCATGCAAGCGCGGCGAATCTGTTGTAAAGCCGGGAAGCCGAGCGGGCATAAGCAAAGCTTAGATACCAATCCTACGGCTTCGCCGTTTGATGTGCGGAAAGGCTTTGCCTTTCCGGTAAGGCCCCTTCCGAAAGACTATCCTCGATGTTTCGAGGCGTAGCCTCGAAACATCGAGGGAAGAGATGGCTGGCTCCCGGTAAGGCAAAGCCTTACCGCACATCGGGCGGCAAAGCCGCTTGTGCGAATGTGAACTTCAAACTTATCCTTCAATACGACGGCACTGATTTTCACGGTTGGCAAATTCAGGGCGAGCTTCGTACCGTGCAAGGCGAGTTGACGCGCGTGCTTTCGCTGCTTGAGAGCGGGAAAGTCAATGTGCATGGATCGGGCCGCACGGATTCGGGTGTTCACGCGCAAGGCCAGGTCGCAAACGTGCAGCTTCAGCGAGAAATGACTCCGCACAAGTTGCGCAACGCCATCAACGGAAATCTTCAGAGCGATCTCCGTGTTCTGTTCGTCGACGTGGTGGCCAATGATTTTCACGCGCGCTATTCGGCCGTGTCGAAGACTTACCATTATCGAGTTGTACATGGCCAGGTGATGGCGCCTTTTTGGGTTCGTTACGCACATCAGGAAGTGCGACTGATTGATTTTGAGAAGATGAATGAATGCGCCCGATTGCTTTTGGGTGAACATGATTGGACGGCGTTCTCCGCCGCCCAGTCCGATGCTGAGTCACGCGTTCGCAACGTGACGCAGTTGGAAATAACTCACGGCTGGGATGGCCGCGGCCATTGCGATCTTCTCGAGTTCACGATTTCCGCGAACGGATTCCTGCGTTATATGGTTCGTTCGATCGTCGGAACTCTTCTGGCTGTTGGTCGCGGCGAAATTGATGTAGCTACGGTCGCCCGCGCGCTCGCCACAGGTGATCGCGATTTGGCGGGCGCCACTGCGCCGGCCCATGGCCTCACGCTGATGAACGTCCAGTATTGAGCGCCAAATTTGCGCTGAGACACTCGCGCGATTAAGATGCGTCTGACTTCCAAGCGTTTATGCTCAAAGACTTTGCCGACGTCGCTGAAACCGGTTCGCGCGATCAAAAGTTGCTCGCTGCAATTGATTGGGAGCGCTTGCCGAGACATGTCGCGATAATCATGGACGGCAACGGTCGTTGGGCCGCGCAGCGCGCGCAGCCACGCATCGCAGGCCATCGCGCGGGTGTCGAGGCGGTGCGTTCTGCGGTCGACACAGGCGCGCGGCTCGGTTTGGGAGCGCTGACGCTTTACGCGTTCTCGACGGAAAACTGGAAACGTCCGCGTTACGAAGTCGATGCGCTGATGCGCATGCTCAGAAAGTATCTGCGACTCGAGCTTGACGAAATTGATCGACAGAACATTCGATTTCAGACGATTGGCCGGATCGAAAAACTCGCGACCGGAGTGCGCGACGAGATCGCCAGAGCTTCGGAACGAACGGCCTCGAACTCTGGAATGATTTTGAGCGTTGCGCTGAATTACGGCGGACGCGCTGAGATCGTGGATGCCTGCCGCGCGGCTTTGCGAAAGCTGCAAGCAGAGGGCAAATCGATCGACGAGCTGAACGAACAGCAGATCGATCGGGAACTTTATACGCGTAACTTGCCCGAACTCGATTTGCTCGTGAGAACGAGTGGGGAGCTGCGCATCTCGAACTTTCTTTTGTGGCAGATTGCTTACGCTGAGATTTACGTGACCGAGACGCTATGGCCCGACTTTCGCCGCGTGCAGTTGTTGCAAGCCATCGTCGATTATCAACAACGCAGCCGGCGCTTCGGAGGATTGAAGCTTGTCGTCAATGCTAAATAGAGCGTCAGAAGCCCGCCCGTGAGGGAGAGCCCCCCTGGCGCGGATTGCTCTTGATGGCACCCCACGCGAGATGCTCGCGCGGGAACCCGGCCCTGACGCGCGGGCTTCCGACACGAATCAGATTTGAAAACCAAATCACCACAACCGAAACCCAAAACGCTGTTTGCCGGAATTCCACCATCGATCGCGCGAATCATGACCGCAGTGGTCTTGCTGCCGATTCTGATCGCGTCGATCTTGATCGCAAAACTCGCGGTGCTGTTTGTTGCTTTGGCGGCGACGGCGATGCTCGTCGGCTTGATTGAGTTTTGGTTGCTGGCAAAGAAGCAACAGATTCGCGCCGATGCTGCAGCAGGATTGTTGAGTGGCGTCGCGCTGCTAACGATTTTCTATTTCACCCGGCCCGGCCTGCTCCCGGATTTGTTGATGATTCAGTTGATTTTGCTCTTGCTTACCGCCGGCTCGTTAACGGCGGCGATGGTGCGCGGCGCGCCTTTCGATCGAATGATTCCGTCGGTCGGCGTCACGGTTTTGAGCGTGATGTATGTAGTCCTGCTCGGCGGACACTTGGTCGCGACGCGCGTGGGCTTTCCGCCACAGCTATCAAAACATCTGCTCGCGTTTTTCTTTCTGGTAATTTTTGGGTCCGACTCAGCGGCATATTACGGCGGGCGTATGTTTGGGCGGCAAAAACTCGCGCCGAGCGTGAGTCCGGGCAAAACCTGGGAGGGCGCGATCGCCGGTATGCTGGCGAGTTTATTGCTCGCAGCGGCGTCACACTACTGGTTCTTTCCGGAATTGCCGTTGAAGTTCGCGTTGCCTTTGGCGGCCGTGATGAACGTGGTCGGGGTGTTGGGCGATTTGACCGAGAGCGCGCTCAAGCGCAGCACGGGAACGAAAGACACGGCGCAGATTCTTCCGGGTCATGGCGGTATCCTGGATCGAATCGATAGCTTGCTGTTCAATGCGCCGGTCATCTACTATTTTGCCTGGGCCTATTTCACGCGCTAATGAGTACAAAGAAGATAATTGCGATCGTCGTCGGAATCGTCGCGGTGATCGGTCTGATCGTCGCATTGTTCGTTGGCGGCATTGCTTTCTTTGTTTTTCGTACGATTGGCCACAGCGAAGCCGCGGACACGGCCCGCAGTTATCTTCGCAGCAACGAGAAACTGAAACAGGACATCGGCGAAGTCAAAGATTTTGGATCGATTGTCACCGGCAACATTAACGTGAGGAACGGCGATGGCGTCGCGACGCTTTACCTTAAAGTCTATGGCGAAAAAAAGACCGTCAACGCGCGCGTCGATCTTTCTTATCGCAGCAATCGTAATTGGCGAGTTACCGATGCTTCATATGATAGCGACGGCCAAACAATTGAATTGATGCAGCCTTACGCGCCGGCTCCTTTGCCTTCGCCTTGATCTTTTTATGTCACCTCGCGGAATTTCCATTCTCGGTTCTACTGGTTCGATCGGATGCAACACGTTGCGCGTGATTGAATCGCTCGGCGAAGAGCGCTTTCGTGTCGTCGCGCTCGGCGCGGGACGCAACATGGCGAAGCTAGTCGATCAAATCGCGCGTCATAAACCGGAATTAGTCTCAGCTGAAACCGAAGAATCAGCGAATCAACTTAAGTCCGAGCTGAAGAAGCAACGCATTGCATCGCCTCGAATCGCGATCGGTGAACAGGGTCTGATTGAAGTATCGACGCACGAGCAAGCAGACTGCGTCGTGTCCGCAACTGTCGGCGCAATTGGATTCGTGCCGACGCTGCGCGCGCTGGAAGCAGGGAAGCGCGTCGACTTGGCGAACAAAGAGACTTTGGTGATGGCCGGCGAGTTGATGACGCGAGCGGCGGAAAAATCAG
>QHXI01000155.1 GCA_003222895.1 Acidobacteriota bacterium
ATTGACTCAGCAAAGTCGTGCTCCATCCCATCCACAACTCCTGGCCTGTGATGTACTCAGCCTTGAACACGAAGTGGCCGTCTCCCGGAAGCCACAATTCTGGAAAGAGAATTTGCGAGTAGCGGGTCTTGAAATCATTGGAGGTGGACTTCCGATATGCGGAATCGATGTGAAAATCGTCTGGAGCGACATCCGGCAACGCCTCCCCAGGATGTTCGTCGTGTGCCGCCAAAAGCGCGACCGCTGAATAGCAGTCCCAAGCCGGCTTTTCCGTGAAGTAATCGGTGTTGTTGTCCTCAGTCCACTCCAGCCGGTGCTGCAGAGCGCCGCTCAATCCCGACTGCCAGGCGAGCACCGCGTTCAAAACCTGCTCGGGAGACGCTTTTGGCTGGCTCTCAGTGTCAGATGGTGGCCGGACAATCTGGCACTTGAGTCCGTTCATTCGCGCGTAGCGCTGAACGACCGTTTCCCAATTGCCGGTGTGATAGCGCGTCAGCGGGCCTACGTAGATGTCCAGCCCCATTGCTTATCGCTTTGCGGAGAGGATGCCCAGCACGTCACGCAGTCCTTGCTTGATTTCGCGCAGCTCGGAGCTGTTGGAATGCGCGTGGGCGAAGGGCAGAGCGGTTTGCGAGCGGTCACGCTTTGCTTCGGACCTGATGAACTGGCGCGCGCCGTTAATGGTGTAGCCCTCTTCGTAAAGAAGTTTCTTTACGCGGACAATGTTCTCTACGTCTTTGCGGCGGTAAAGCCGCTGTCCGGTGTTGCTCTTGTTGGGCTTGAGCTGCGGAAACTCGGTCTCCCAAAAACGCAGCACGTAGGCGGGCAGCGAACACAGCCGGGCAACTTCTCCGATACGAAAGAAAAGTTTGTCCGGGATTACGACCTCATGCCCCGGTTTCTTCGCTCGCGCGGTTGCCGCTCGTTTTGCGCCCACGAGCGCATATTAAGTCGGCTAGCCGCGAAGGTCAACCAAAACGTAGGCACGAAGATCACTCAGGGCAGCAGGGAAAATAAACCACAGAGGGCACAGAGAATCACAAAGGAATTCTTGAATGCCAGCCATTGAAGCTTCAGTGAATCTGTGGTCCCGTAGAGTTAGCGCGATACTTTGTTGCTTGTTGTGTTTCCTCGGTGCGGCTTTGTGTCCTCTGTAGTTAAGGACTCCAATGAAAAAGGCCTTCGACAGTGCGAAGGCCGCAAATCAGTTTGCCTCGAGCAGCAATTATTTCTTTTTCGCTGCTTTCTTCTTTGTGGCCTTCTTTTTCATCGGCATGGTTTGTGTTCCTCCTATGGAACGTTCTCCCTTGGTTTGGAGAAGCTGCAAAAGCCGCTCCGCTTATTGCGTTGGCCCACTTACTACCACAAGATATTGGGGCCGGTCTTGCCTGATGTCAAGAAATATTCGCAAGAAATTGGGCTTCTATAATCGCCATTCGCATGCCCGATCCGGTTGAGCTGGAAATTTTTCGCGAGCTTTTTCATTCCATCGCCGAAGAGATGGGGGCATCGCTGCGGCGGAGCGCGTTCTCTCCGAATATCCGTGAGCGTCGCGATTACTCGTGCGCTGTCTTCGATGAGCACGCGCAAGTGATCGCTATGGGCGATCACATGCCGGTGCATCTGGGATCGATGCCGATGTCGGTGCGCGCGGCGATCGAGCATTTGGAGCTTGGGCCGGACGATGTTGCCATGGTGAACGATCCGTTCGCCGGCGGGACCCATTTGCCGGACATCACGCTGGTGATGCCCGTCTTCGTTGGCGCCGGAAAACTGAAAGCGGCAAAACCCGACTTCTTTGTCGCGTCCCGGGCACACCACGCCGATGTCGGCGGAGCCGCAGCCGGTTCTATGGGACTCTCGCGCGACTCAACATGGTACTTGCCAATGTGCGCACTCCTGAAGAACGCGAGGGCGATCTGGGAGCGCAAATTGCTGCTTGCAATACGGGGGCGCGCCGGCTGGTCGAGATTTGTGGGCGTTACGGATTGGCGCGAGTGCAGCGCGCCACTGAAGAACTCCAAATTTATGCCGAGCAGATGACGCGCGCTCTGCTCGGCAGCCTCCCAGCGGGCGAGTACACAGCTGAAGACTTTCTCGACAGTGACGGCATCACCGATACGCCAGTGCGGATCGCGGTTACGATTCGTATAGCAAGGCAGAAAAATAAGCAGAGGAAAGATAAGCAGAAGAAAGATAAGCAGAAGAAGCGCGGCTCGGAGCCGATGGTCACTGTGGACTTCACCGGAAGTGATCCGCAGGTGGAAGGCAGCATCAACGCCGTCGAGGCGATCACTTACTCCGCTTGCTTCTATGTCTTCCGTTGTCTGCTGGCCGAGGATGTTCCCGCCGCAGCGGGTATTATGCGTCCGATTCGCATGATCGCTCCGGAGGGGACCGTGGTGAACGCTCGGCCTCCAGCGGCAGTTGCCGGTGGCAATGTGGAGATGTCGCAGCGCATCGTTGACACGCTATTCCGCGCGCTGGCGCAAGCGGCACCGGAGCTAATTCCAGCGGCATCG
>QHXI01000157.1:0-888 GCA_003222895.1 Acidobacteriota bacterium
CGCTTCTGCTGCGCGCAGATTGCAGAAGGTGACCGAAGCGGAAATCAACGAATTGGCCATGAAAGCCCGCTTCCACGTCGAGGTAAAGACCTCGGAAGATGAAGCGAGTTGGTCTGCAACCGGCTTGGATTCTGTCGCTTATCTAATCTCTACCAACCCCGGCGAGCCGCTCAATCCCGTGGAAAAAATCGCCTCCGGTGGCGAGCTCTCGCGCGTGATGCTCGCATTAAAGGCCAGTGTCGAGGCCGGGCAGACGCGCTCCAATGGCAATGGCAAGCCCAAACGGTCAACTTCGCAGCGAACTCTGGTCTTCGATGAGATCGATACCGGCATCGGTGGCGGCGCTGCCGAAGCCGTCGGCAAGAAGTTGAAGATTCTCGGTGCTCATAATCAGGTGCTTTGCGTCACCCATCTGCCGCAAATCGCGTCCTTTGCCGACCATCATCTGCTCATCGAGAAGCGCGAATCCAGCGGACGAACCCGCATTCATATCTGCCAACTCAACGCACAACAGCGCACCGAAGAAGTCGCGCGCATGCTGAGCGGAGCGAAGTTGACTGAGGCATCGCTTAAACACGCCGAGCAAATGCTGAAAGCAAACGCTTAATTCCCACGCAGGAAACTGCAAGGTGACGAGGAGCTGTCACGTCGTCGCGAGCTTGGATTAGGATTGGAGAGTGCCATCTTCCGGCATCCCAAAGCGCGGGCCGGTCACAGAAGAGAACATCTCGGCTGGCGCGGGTATCACGGAAGCGCTACAGACCGAAATTCGTGCCCTACGCGTAGTCGCTATGGGAGGCGGTACCGGACTATCGACTCTGCTCCGGGGACTGAAGAAATACGCCCGCCACCTTCCTGGCACGGAGTTCGCCCGATCGGCGGGTGGCG
>QHXI01000157.1:896-3155 GCA_003222895.1 Acidobacteriota bacterium
CTGCGCAAAGAATTCAACATCCTGCCGCCCGGCGACATTCGCAACTGTCTTGTCGCACTATCCGAGGATGAAGCGCTGCTATCCCGTATCTTTCAGTACCGTTTTGAAACTGGCGGCGGGCTGGAAGGGCACAACTTCGGCAATCTATTTGTGGCAGCGCTCACCGCCGTCACCGGCGATTTCGCCGAAGCGGTGCGCGAATCTTCGAAAATCCTTGCCACCCGCGGATCGATCTTTCCTTCCACTGTTTCCAACGTGCAACTTGAAGCCTTAATGGACGACGGTTCGACCGTCTTTGGCGAAACCAACATCACGGCTAGCCATCTCCGCATTGTGCGCCTACGGATGGTACCGGAGAACGCTCAGCCTCTGGCCGAAACGCTGGAGGCAATCTCCAAAGCCGACTTGATCACCATTGGGCCAGGATCGCTCTTTACCAGCCTCGTTCCCAACTTGCTCGTGCACGGCATTCCCGAAGCAATTGCCGCGTCCAAGGCCATCAAAGTTTATATCTGTAATCTGATGACGCAGGCCAATGAAAGCCTCGGGCTTACCGCGGCCGATCACATTCGCAAGCTTTATGAACATGCCGGAGCGCCGATTTTCGACTACGCGATAGTGAACAGCGCACCTATCAGTGAGTCGCTGCAGGCGAGATATGCTCTGGAGGGCGCAAGCCGCATCGTGGTCGATCGCGACGCAATCGAATCTCTCGGAGTGCGCTGCGTCACCGGCAATTTCGTTGCTGAGGGCAATGTCGTACGTCACGCCACCGATCGGGTGGCGGCGGAGTTGCTCAAGTTGGCCACCAACACCAAGACTGCATGAACCTACACTATCGACTGAAACCATTCTCCGCTGCGCTCTCTCTCTGTGTTGTCTCGACGCTATCGTTTGCCGCCACCGACGCCAGCCTTCAGACAAAAGTCACAGCCATGGCCGCTCAGCATCACGGCAAACTGGCGCTGTACGCGGCGAATTTGAAGACCGGCGAAAGTATCGCCATCGATCCTGACACGCCGGTTGCAACCGCTTCTGTCATCAAGCTGCCGCTTCTTTTTGAAGCGATGGAGCAAGTGAAGTCGGGCAAGCACAAGCTTACTGACAAAATTATGTTGCAGAAGGACGACATCGTTCAGGGCTCCGGCATTCTCCAGTTCTTCGATACTCCGCTGGCAATCTCGTTGAAGGACGCACTCACCTTCATGATCATCGAGAGTGACAATACGGCAACCAACCTCGTGATCGATCAGGTCGGAATCAAGAATGTGAACGACCGCATTGCGCAGATTGGATTGAAAGATACTTATCTCTATAAGAAGGTTTTCAAGCCAGCAACTGGGCCAATGCCTGCGGATCAGAAGAAGTTTGGCTTAGGCAAGACCACCGCCCGCGAGATGGCGAAGGTGATGGAAGCCATTGTCCGCTGCGACCTGCAGGACCAGAAGCTATGCGACGACATGCTGTACATGCTGCGAAACCAGCAATATCGCAACCTGGTGCCACACTATATCGAGACCTCCGACACATCCGAGGGACTTTCATTCATCGCCAACAAAACCGGGTCGCTTGATGAAGTTCGCAACGACGTTGCCGTAGTCTATTCCAAACATGGGCCGATTATCATTTCGGCTTTCACCTATGACAACGCGGACAAGAGCTGGAATAACGACAACGCAGCCGAAATGCTTGTAGCGCATATTGCGAAGTTAATTATGGATGCGTGGTCGCCGGAAGGTCTCGCAAAGGAAATTCCCAGCGCAACTTCGACGCCATAGCCGGGTTAAAAATCAGCGACGCCGTGTCTGCACAGTGGCATGGAAAGTCGTATTATTAGCCGGATGTAAGGTCTCTCATGCCAAAGGCGGTTGCTATGCGCTTACTCGTCGCCTCCCTTCTGCTGTGCTCGTCATCACCGTACCCGCGGGAACCAAGCTGCTGATGCAACTTAAGAGTGGTGTAAACACGAAAACGGCCAAAGTAGGCGACGGTGTTTACATGGAGACCAGTTTCCCAGTGAGCATCGAAAACGTAATGGCGATCCCGCCAGGAACTTACGTTCAAGGCGTGATCGACAACGTGAAACGATCGGGCCGCGTCAAGGGCCGCGCCGAAGTCCTGTTTCACTTCACAACCCTGATCTTCCCTAGCGGCTATACGGTCTCAGTTCCTGGTTCCGTCAACGACGTTCCGGGCGCCGACAATGGGCATGTGATCAACAAAGAGGGCAGCGTGCAGTCTGATGGGACCAAGGGTAAA
>QHXI01000115.1 GCA_003222895.1 Acidobacteriota bacterium
GGGCGCCGCAGCAATCGCCGTCGCTCGATCGTCAAGCAAAGCTGCGCGTAAAAATGAAGCTTGCGCTACGTCGCGACGCAGATTCGGAGCGAGCGTCTTGCTTATCGCAGCATCTTTCATGACTGCCACGGGCATCGCTTTGTTGAAAATATTCGCGGCGTCCAAATCAAAAAAATCTTTGTTTCCGCCCGTGGTCTGGGCCGCTTCTTTTTGGTCCTCGGGAATTTCACGCCCGTCATTATCGTCACTGAAAGCAGCGGGCATGCGTTGAGCGTTTACCAAAAACTCCTGCAGGTTTCGCGCAAGCCGCATTCGAACACTCAAAAACGAATTAACCGCCGAAGCCGGCATCTGCGCGCGATCGCCGGCAAGAACTTTATCGAGCAGTGCGCGTGCATCATCCGCCCGGTTTGCTTCCCTGAGTAAACGCGCACGATGAAATGCGACTGTTGGAAACGCCGGCGAACTGTGGTCAACGTTTGCGGCTGCACTCAAAAGGGCCTCAAAGTTTGCTTGTTTCCCGTTTGCAGTAGTGAGCGCGGCTACAAACCAGGCCGGAGACTTAGTCTTGTCCCAACGATCAACGGCGTGCGCCTCGTGATTTCCGGCGTCGTCCTCGATCGTTATGATCCAATCGGTTAAATCATCGCTGGACAAGCTGCTGGGAAGCGGCTTCTTCTTCGCCGCTTCGTCTTCAACCTCGAGGTACTTGTCCATCAAAACGGTGTAGTCCCAAACCGCTTGTCTGAAATCTGCGCTGGAGTCTCTCTTCACGATCTCATGAGCGAGGTCATGGAGCTTTTCTTCCGGATGCAGACGAACGCGCGTCAGGTTTAGCAGCCGAGTCGCGTCATGATGCGCGGCCTTCAACGAGTTGTCCTTGAGAATAGCGTTCAGTCGATTTTCAGCATCCGACAAGGCGGGCCGCGCGTCTTCTTCCTTTTCAGCAAAGCTGCCCTTACGCAAAGCAGCACGCGCGGCGAGGTACGGCGACACGATTCGATAAGGAGAGGCCTTGTCTTTCGCAATCGCGTCGAACTGATCCTTCGCCTGCTCGTAATTCGTCGCGTAAAAGTTGGCCGCCGCGATTTGATAAGCCCGATCGGCGCGCACCAATAAATCCCGATCCGTCGTAGTTCCCGGAATTCGATTGCCTTCGTGACAGTTTGCAAACACGGTGTCCTGCGCTGCAAGCCAGTCGTGCACTTGATTGCTGTCGGCGCCGAACTTCTTAATGCGCTCGTCGAGTGTTGCGCTTGCGGCGCGAAAGGCGCCGTCCTGGCAATTCAGAAACTCTTCATACTCGTGAGGCTTCTCGCGATTTCGATAAATCTGAACTTCGGTAATCGGCGTCGCGCCCGGGACCTGCTTGCGCGCTTCGATCCATTTCTTGCTGCCTGAGTCGTCGTAGTGATCGTCGAGATTCAGCCGATCGTCCCAGAGACTTTTCACGGCTTTTGCTTCGCTGTCGCTCAACGGCGCGTCCGAAAGTGTGCGATAGGCCACGACCAGATACGAACGAGCCCAAGTGGGACTGACCACGCCGAGCTTGCCTGCCGCGAATCGTTCGAGGGGAAAATCGGGATGTTTGGTAAAGATGAAAATTGCATCCGTAAAGAATGGGCCACACGCTTTACTACGCATCGGCAGAAGAAACGAAACAGAAAAGACCAATGCGAGTGCGAGCAAGGCCTTGATGGATCGGCTAATCATTTTTGGACTCCATAGTTTCGCTGAACCTGATTCGGTCCGAGCGCCAGGGAACTAGGCAGAGCAGTTGTCACGAAAGAACCAATGTAGCTGCGTAACAACTTCGTCAGTTTACATCAATCGATCAAATCGCCGAACATCGCTCGTAGGAACTTCGGCGGCGTTAGTTCGCGGGATACGTTCTGATATACTCCTGAAACTGAATGGTCATTCATTTTTGAGTTGAGTACAACTTATGGAACGTGAAAGCCTCGAAATGGATGTCGTGTTTGTTGGCGCTGGTCCGGCGAACTTGAGCGGCGCATTGCGTCTGTCGCAATTGATCGCGGAACACAACGATGCGGTCGAGTCTGGCCGGAAAGAAGGAAAGTCGCTCGGCGAAATTCAGATCGCAGTCATCGAGAAGGGTTCATACGTTGGCGCTCACACCTTGTCCGGCGCGGTGATGGATCCAAAAGGATTAGCCGAACTCATCCCCGATTTCAAGGAAAAAGGAGCGCCGCTGGAATCGAAAGTCAAAGAAGATCACTTTCTTTATCTCACCTCCAAGCGAGCGATCAAATCTCCGATCAATCCTCCGCCGCTGAACAATCACGGTTATTACATCGTTTCGCTGAATCGTTTGACCGCGTGGCTCGGTGAACAATGCGAGGCCGCCGGCGTGAACATCTTCCCGGAATTTCCCGGCGCGGAGATGCTTTACGACGGACACGATCGCGTCGTCGGCGTGCGCACTGGCGACAAAGGCATCGACAAGGAAGGGAAGCAAAAAGCGAATTACGAACCGGGCGTCGATCTATTCGCAAAGGTGACCGTATTGGGCGAAGGCGTGCGTGGTTCGCTGACCAAGAAATTGATTCAGCGACTCGGACTGGACGAGGGTCGCGAGCCGCAGGTTTACAGCCTCGGCGTCAAAGAGCTCTGGGAGTTGCCGGACGATCGTTATCCGGCCGGGCGCGTCACGCACACGCTGGGTTTTCCGTCCGACCAATGGACATACGGCGGTGGTTGGATCTATGGAATGCAGAATCGCGTTTTGAATATCGGTTATGTTACCGGACTCGACTACAGAGACCCTTTGATCGATCCGCACGCAGAGTTCCAGAAATACAAATCGCATCCGTTCATCGCCAAGCTGCTTGAAGGCGGTAAGATGATTCGTTATGGCGCGAAAGCGATCGCCGCGGGCGGGTGGCACGCGATGCCGCAGATGTTTGCCGACGGAGTCTTGATAGTTGGTGACAGCGCGGGATTCTTGAATGCGGCGCGGCTGAAAGGAATCCACTCAGCGATTAAGAGCGGGATGCTCGCTGCGGAAACGATCTTTGAAGCGCTCGTAGCTGAGGATTATTCAGCGCAGACTCTGCAGGGTTTCGAGCGCAGAGTGAAAGAGAGTTGGATTGCGCCCGAGTTGCGGCGGTATCGAAACTTTCACGCCGGGTTTCGTCACGGCCGCTGGTTGGGAATGGCGAACGCTGGCTTGCAATACATCACCGGCGGACGTGCCTGGGGAATTTTGGATCGCGATCATCAGGAAGCCGGCCACGAAGCGATGCAGAAGCTATCCACATACGGATACCACGGCGACGATGTCGCGCAGCGCTACAAAGATTTCAAGTTTGATGGAGAGTTGACCTTCAACAAAGTCACGGATGTCTATCACGCGGCCGTCGCTCACGACGAAGATCAACCGGCTCACTTGCACGTGCTGGACACGAATGTTTGTTCGACGCGTTGCGCCGAAGAATACGGAAATCCTTGCCAACGATTCTGCCCCGCGGCTGTCTACGAAATGGTCGAAGTTGCACAAGCTGGCAACTTGCGAGCTGAATCCGAACCGCCTGCGGCAGCGGGCGGGCCAACCATATCAAACGGGCAATCGCCACGCCGTCAATTGCAGATCAATTTCTCAAACTGTGTGCACTGCAAGACCTGCGACATTATGGATCCCTACCAGATAATTAACTGGGTGACGCCCGAAGGTGGCGGTGGGCCTGATTACAAAGGGATGTGAATGCTGGGCGCGATTACTACGCGGACTGATCTCCATCGTCCTCGGTCTTTATGTGGAAGGGGACAGTGCCTTGAATCACTTCTTCCAGAGCGATTCGCGTCGGCTTGTGTTTCGTAGGATCGATATCGATGCGCGGACGCGCGCCCCGCTGAAGTTGCTTGCTGCGCTTCGCCGCCAAAATGATCAAGCGATACTTGGAATCGATTTCCGGTGGTGATGCTTGTTCAGTAAGTTCGTCTAATTCTTGTTCGGCCATAGTAGTGTTTAGAAAATCTCCATTTCAAATCAATATTAACCACAAGAGGACACAGAGACGAAAACAATCGAACTCTTCATGGCTTGTGGACTAACCATCCGATCCAGCTACCGCTCCGGGTTCTGACACGGTCGCTACCGCTCCGGGTTCTGTTATTACTCCAAAATCTTCCAGCGCATCGCGCAGCGACGATTCCTGGCGTTCGCAACGCGCGCGTTCAGCATAAATCACTGCGGCCAGCTGCTGCGAGGCGCGATTGATGTCGTCGTTGAGAATTACGTAGTGGAAAAATTTGTACTGCTCAACTTCCGACGGCGCGCCGCGCAAACGCATCTCTAAATCGGCTGCGGAATCAGTGCCGCGCGCTAACAATCGCGCGCGCAACAATTCAAATGACGGCGGCAGAATGAAAACCGAAACCGCATCAGAGACCTTCTTGCGAATGCTTTCCGCGCCCTGCACATCGATCTCGAGAATGATGTCGTGCCCCGCGCGCCGCTCAGTTTCGACTTGCGTGGCACTGGTGCCGTAGAGATGGCCGTAAACATCTGCCCATTCAAGGAACTCACCGCCTTCGATCAATTTTTCGAACATAGGCCGGTCGACGAAAAAGTATTCGCGGCCGTTTTGTTCAGTGGCGCGCGGGGCTCGGGTCGTATACGAGACCGAGAAACTGACCCCTGGCACCGTTTTCAAAACTCGATCGATCAGCGTGCCTTTGCCGCCGCCCGACGGCGAGCTCACGACGATCAGCATTCCGGGACTAGCGGCGACTTCTGCGTCTGAACTTTCAGTTTTCGTCAGCTCATTCAACATTCTGCACTTGTTCACGTAGTTTCTCAACCTCAGCCTTGATCACCAGACCCGCATCTTTGATCGAGACTTCAGTCGATTTTGACAGCACCGTGTTGGCTTCGCGGTTCAGTTCCTGCAAAAGAAAGTCCAGACGCTTGCCCACGTCATCTTCGCTGTCAATGGCGACGCGGAACTGTTCGAGGTGACTGCGGAGTCGCGTCAACTCTTCGGTGATGTCGCTGCGATCCGCGAGATATGCAACCTCCTGAGCAAGACGGCCAGCGTCAAGCTCCATCGTCTGATTGGCGCTACGATTCACCAGCTCGCCGACGCGCTTCTGCAGACGTTGACGATAAGCGTCAACCAACCCTTCGGCGGCGCTTTCGATCACCGGAACCTCAGCTTCGATCTTCGCGAGACGCACCCGCATCTCCTCAGCGAGCGCGGAGCCTTCGCTTGCCCGCATGCGCTCAAGGTCGTCGAGCGCTTCATTGACGGCTCGCTCAATTCCGGCAGTTGTCGTTTCGTCCAACCCGTCGCGCGCAGTTGTCATCGCGCCCGGCAGACGCGTCACAGTATTAATGTCAACGTCGCCCGCCAATTGAAACTCCGTCTGAATATCGCGCAAAGCCTTGATATAGCCGGCAATTAATTGCCGATTGATTTCGTAAGTCGTGGCGCCGGTGCGTTCGAAATTGATGTTGAGATCGACGCGCCCGCGCGAAAGCCGCGCGCCGACGAGCTTGCGAATGTTCATCTCGAGTGGCGTCAGTTCCTGACCTAGACGTAGATGAAGGTCGAGATAGCGGTTGTTTACGGTCTTGATCTCGACGGCGACGTTGAAGTCCTCGCCGGTCGCTGAACCTCGACCAAATCCGGTCATTGATTTCATAAGCTAGTAAATGGTGAATCGTGAATCGCAAATAGAACGCGGAACTAAGGACTGCTGACTCCTGACAGTTCCTCTTCTTCATCAGCAAACTGCAATTCGTAGAGCCTTTGATATTGGCCGCCGCGCGCCAGCAGCTCTGAGTGTGTGCCTTGCTCGATGATGCGACCGGCTTCCACGACCACGATCAAGTCTGCGCGGCGAACCGTCGAAAGTCGGTGCGCGATGACGATCGTGGTGCGGTCCTTAATCAAATTCGCAATGGCCCGTTGGACCAACTGCTCGGACTCTGCGTCGAGTGCCGAAGTCGCTTCGTCCAGAATCAAGACCGGCGCATCGATCAAAACGGCGCGCGCAATTGCGATACGCTGACGTTGTCCGCCTGAAAGAAATATACCGCGTTCGCCGATGATCGTGTCATAACCTTCCGGCAACTCGTTTATGAAGTCATGCGCGAACGCTGTGCGGGCAGCGTCTTCAATCTCTCCCTGGGTTGCGTTAGGACGGCCATACGTAATGTTGTAGCGAACCGTGTCATTGAAGAGCACCGTCTCTTGCGTCACAAGCGCGATCTGCCGGCGCAAGCTGCTGAGTTTTGCATCACGAAGATCGACGCTGTCCCAAAGAACTCTTCCAGACGTTGGATCGTGAAACCGAGGCAGCAACTTTGTCAGCGTTGATTTGCCGCCACCCGATTCTCCGACCAGCGCTACCATTCTGCCCGCTGGAACAGTGAGGTTGATATCGCGCAACACCGGACGGCCTTCCTCCGCATAACCGAATCGCACATCACGCAATTCGATCTCATGTCTTAGCGTCGGCAACTCGATCGCATTTGCTTTTTCTGCTATCTCGGCGTGCTCGTCCATAACCTCCCAGACGTGCTGCCCCGCGGCCAGCGCTTGCGACATTGAGTTTTGCAGCCGCGAGAGCTTGCGCATGGGATCGTAGCTGCGAAGCAGAAGTACGATGAAAAGCAGGAACTGCGCCAGGTCCATGCGGCCCAATCTAATTTCACGCTCGCCAAAGAAAAGCAAGACAGCAATAAATAGGACGCCAATCAATTCAATTATTGGCGGTGACATGCCGGCGATGCTGGCCGAACGCAGGTTGGCCCGCCGTACGCGCAAGGCAACCGCGGTAAAACGGCTCTGTTCGCGAGCTTCTCCCCTATAGGCCTTAACGATGTTCTGATTGGCGAGCGCTTCCTGGGCAGTGTCGGTCAGATACTTGTTGCCTTCAAGAGACTCGCGCGCTAACTTGCGCAGAGACCGGCCGAAGCGCATGGTCAATCCGGCGACAGGTGGAGCAATCAGAAGCGAGCCCAGAGTGAGCCGCCAGCTCACGTAAAACGATGTCGCCATAAACGCGATCAGCGTAAATCCCTCACGCAGCATGTCGCGCAGCGTGTGTGTAACTGCTGCTTCGATCGCCGCGGCGCTAGAGATCAAACGCGATACTAAATAATTCGTGCGATGTCGCTCGAAGAAGGACGCCGATTGCGCAAGGATATGATTGTAAAGTTCCTGTCGAAGTCTGAGTATCGAAGACTGGCCGATGTAGGCCATCCAATAAGTAGAGAAGTATTCGGCGATGCCTTTTATTACCGTGAAGACAATCAGAAGCAACGCAATCATGCGCCAGGCATGAAGACCCGTGGCCGGAATCAGACGTTGCAGGGCGAACGGGGTTGCCGTAGGAGTCGTATTCCCGTGGGCGAATGCTTGATCGATTATTGGTACTATCAACGCGCTGGTTGCGGCTTCCAGCACGGCCACGACGATCATTGCGACAGTGGCAGCAATGAAGGTTCCGGTGTGAGGCAGTAGATACTTTAGCAGCCGACGAAGATCGCGCATCTTGAATCGATTCTTCGATCGTTTATCGGGAAGGTCAGAAAGCCCGGCGCACGATTACGAACTGGCAATATACTGAGGCAAATCGTTTGACGTCAAGGCGCGGCCTCCGACATACTTAGGACGAAACCCCTTGGCATTTCAGGATTTACCATTCGCCAACCGAACCCGGACCGTCGAGTCGTAACCGATTCGGGTCGAGACAAATATAAGGAAACTATCGTGAATCCCGAACAGACACCGACCAATTCGAAGAGATTGATGATCGTCGACGACGACGCTGAGATGCGTACCTTGTTAGCCGAATATTTTCGCCGCCTTGGGTTTGAAGTGGCAGAGAAAGAAAGCGGCGCGGTGGCGTTGCAGGCAGCGACGACTGAACGGTTTGATTGTTTCATCCTCGACGTCGCGATGCCGGAAATGTCCGGAATTGAGTTACTGAAGAAGTTGCGCGACCGCGGCGTCGACACGCCGGCGATGTTTCTGACCGCGCACGATTTGCTGGATGACAAAGTGGCGGGCTTTGAGGCTGGCGCGGATGACTATCTGGCAAAACCATTTAGCCCGCGCGAGCTTGAATATCGCATCGAAGCGCTGCTGCGTCGGCGTTCGGGCGGAAAGCAGGATGGTGACGAGGATCGTCTGGAGATTGGTGATTTGGTTGTCGATCGACGGCGGCATGAAGTCTCGCGCGGTGGCGCGAGAATCGATCTGACACCGCTCGAGTTTCAAATTCTTGATTTGCTCGCGTCTGAGCCGGGGCGTGCCTGGTCGCGCAATGATCTCCTCGATCGCGTCTGGAGCACCGAGTATGAAGGCTATCAGCGCAACATTGATCCGCATATCAATCGGCTGCGGAAGAAGCTCGAATCCGATCCGAAGAATCCGCATTACGTGCTTACCGTGCGCGGCGTCGGCTACAAGCTGAACGAGAATCCTTAGGATCTCCAGACATCATAAGGAAGAATGTGCTATTCGTCGTTTATTTGTGATTGACGATGATCTGCTCGAAATATGTGCGTGTCCTTTTGCTGGTCGCATCGACGATGTTGACCGGCAATGTTATTGCGATAGCGCGGCAATCGCAGGAACCCTCTCAAGCAAAGACTACAGTTCATCTTCATTGGGGCGCCCGGCCTGGAGTAGCTCGCTACCGTTTGCAGCTCGCAAACGACAGTTCATTCCGAGACATAGTTTTCGATCGAGTCATTAACGGCGATGAAACGACGGTTGATGATTTGCCGGCCGGAAGGTATTTCTGGCGCGTTGCGCCGCTTACCGCAAAGCTCGGTGAGTTTTCTTCAGCCGGAGTCGTCGAGATAACTGCTCAACGTCAGCCGGTCGGTCCAACCGATCAAGTCCAGCGGCCAGTGAATCCATTCGGGCCAATCGCAACGAGCGGCGGCTGGCGCGCGGCCGTTGGCGACATTGCCCAACCGGTGCTTGCGCATCTGCGCGCGCCTGACAAATTCGATATCGTTGGCACGAATAGCGATGGGGTTACTTACGGGCTCGATGCGTCAACGGGAGTGGCGTTATGGAGTTCTCGGCCCAAAGTCGTCGCGCAGAGGACGTTTGCCTCTAATGCACCGCTGATTGTTCCGTCACGCGCGCGAGTTGATGACGTCGTGCTTTTTGTTGGCCCACAGGTCAGCCGGATTGAGGGCTCAACTGGTCGAGAGTCCTGGCGGGCTAGCCTTCCGTTTGTAGTGACGAGCGGCGCGGCGGTGAATCTCTCGAAACTGATACTTGTCGATAGCTCACTTCAACGATTGATGTTTGTCGATTCGGCTGACGGGCGCTTGACCGCGCAAATGAATCTGCCGGGACGCGTGATCGGCGCGCCGGTCGCCCTTTCAGATCAGAATAGTTTCATGTTGGCGTACGACACGGGCCGCATCGAAATACGCGATAGCGTCGGCACGCTGATTCGTTCCGGCGATGCCGGCAGCACAGCAACGACAGCGCCGATATTGATCAGAAGTGCTACGGGGAATCTCGTGCTGGTGGGAACTCGCGATGGATTGACGGCGATGACCGCGAATGATTTGCGACCATTGGGACGCGTCGCGATTCGAGACCAGGCGCCCGTTGGAGAGTTAGTGGGACAGGATCTCGAGGGCGACGGGAACATCGAAGTGATCATGACGACGATGCGCGGCCACGTCGTCGTGGTAAATGCGAAAGACGGCCGAATCGCTTGGGACGTCGCTGCTGATGCTGAGTCCAGCTCTCTTGCGTTCGTAGACGTGAACAATGACCACGTGTTCGACGTGTTCATCGCTGGCAGTCAGGGATTCGCGGTGGCGTTGTCAGGTCGGGATGGTTCGGTGATTTGGAGAGACTCGACCTTCGCGGCCCCAATCGCGAATCATGCCAACGCTGGCGCAGCGCGTTCAGTTCTGGCCATTCCGTTTGGTAACGGCGCGCTCATTATCGCTAGTGAACCTTCACGTGCCGGATTGCGCGCGATCGCCTTTTCCAAAGCCGCGATTCGACCGAACTCCAACTAAGCTCTACAATAGGGCCGAAACAAAATTCGAAACGGAAGCCTCCGATGCTCTGGATCACGGGAAGTCTGCTGTTAATCGTCTGGTTCGTCCTGAAGTTTCTCATGCACAAAAGCGGAATGGTGCATGTGATTCTGTTCGCCGCACTCACCCTCTTTCTAATTCAATTCGCCCAGCATCGCCGCACCAAAGAATATGAGCGTTCATTGAAGGATTAGCCTCGCTCGCAATCTCTAGCTTCGTGAAAACTTGCCTCTTTGGGACGCATTCGGCAACAATGATTTGTCGCGCGGCATCAAGAAAGCAGGCGCTGCGCTCTATTCGCGTCATCACTTTTTTGGGAGATATGCAGATGAAACGAATTTATTCCTCAATGCTGGTAACGGTTCTTTTTCTGGCCTTGTGCTCGTTAGCCTTCGCGCAGAACGACTCGATGCGAACCACGACGGCGATCACTTATCCGCTGGATCAGACAATCGAAGTTCCATTTCATGGCACCACGCGCCTGCCGCGTTTGAAGGGAACAGCGAAGGTGAGACGGCAAGGCCGTCGCGGCACGCGCGTCGAATTGAACATCGACAATCTGCCACGCGCATATGAACTGGGAAGTGTCTATACGACATTTGTGTTATGGGCCATCTCTCCAGACGGCCATGTCGATAATCTCGGCGAGATCAAGCGAAGCGGCAGCGGTCTGATTGATTCCAAGATCGACGTCACGACGCCGTTGCAAAATTTCGCATTGATACTTACGGCCGAGCCGCACTTCCTCGTGCACGCTCCCAGCCGCATGGTGGTGATGGAAAACCTTGCGCCAGTGCGAATCAAAGACGCGCAGTTAGAGACCTCGAGAATTCAATACATCGGCAACACGAGCGATTACTTCCGCGATTCGCGGGTTCCGCAGATTGCCGAATCCGATTTCCGTGACATTCCGGTAGCGCTGCTGGGTGCGCGACAGGCACTAAACCTCGCGAAATATGCCGGAGCTGACCGCGATGCGCCAAACGAATTGCGCGCCGCCGAAGCAGACCTGGCGCAGGCGGAAAGCGCGTTGCGCATGCGCCAACCCGATCGAGAGATCGACATCCTCGCGCGGCAGGCGATCAGCAGTGGAGCGAAAGCCGAAGACATGGCGCTGGTGAGAAAGAACTCGCGTGAACGTCGCGAAGAGCTTGAGCGTCGCGACGCCGCGGTCCGCATCGCGGAACGATCCGTTGACAGCGCGAACCAGGAGATCGCACGTCTTCAGTCTGAACTTAACAATGAACGACACGCGCGCGAGCTGGCTGAACGCGACGCGGTGAATTCAACTGAGCAGCTTCGCGATGCACGCACCGAGATTGCTCGGCTGCGGGACGAGATTCAAACCGTCCGCGCCGATGCTGAAGACGCAAAGGTTCGACTGGCTCGAATTGAAGGCGAGAAACAAGCGGAAGACACGCGGCGCAATGCTGAGAAGCGCGCCGCCGATCAGCGGGCCGCGGCTGAGAATTTGAAGCAGCAGCTTTCCCGTTTTCTCACCGTGCGCGACACCAATCGCGGGATGACGCTGGTGCTGGCAGAATCGCTTTGGCTCAACCCGCGTTCGTCGAAACTCGTTCCCGCATCCGCGGCGAAACTCGATCAAATCGGCGCGTTGCTGGCGAATAATACCGATTATCAAATCACGATCGAATCCTTCACGGACGATAAAGGCGACCAGGCGGCCCTGGAGCAACTTACTCAGGATCGCGCGCGCGTGTTGTCTGAGCGCTTCGCTGCATCGGGTGTTGACGTCACTCGAATTCAGGCGAGCGGCATGGGCGCCGCGAATCCGGTGGCTCCAAACACGACGGTCGCCAGCCGGGCTAAGAATCGAAGAACTGAGATCACCCTGAGCATTACAACTCAGTAGCCCAGCCCCGACAGACGGCGTATCATGCGTGCGGCTGGACTCGCATGACCCTCCTCGAAGCTCTTCAACTCATTGGCTACAGCCTCGGCGCAATGCTGCCACTGTGGATGGGCTATCTGCTTTTCAAGCAGAGACTCGGCGTTGTCACAATTCAAAAGCTGCTGCTTGGGCTAGGCATCTGCATGGTCGGATGGCATGCGGGGAATCTGGTCATCACGCTCCGCAGTTTGTTGGGAATGGAAGCCGCGCGATGGGACTTGCTGCTGAGAAGCGCGAACACGATCGCGGTCATCAGCATAACAGTCTGTTACTCGCTGCTGCTGCACGTTCACATTCATCTGTGGGCCAGCTCGCAATCGCGCGAGCTGACGCGTATCGAACGTATCCGCATTTACCTCTCATACATTCCATGCCTGTTTCTGGTGCTCGTCGTTCCACGCATTTGGACCGGGTCATACCATCCGATGATCGCAAAGCTCTCGGATTTTGTGCTGCCGTTCGCGCTCTGGATTATTTATTCGCTGGCAGTGGTGTCGATAACTGAATTGCTGGTCGCACAACGCGCGTCGTCAATTAGCGAGAAGAGGATTTTGCGGACGCTCGCTTTTTCGTTTATCGCGATTGCGGTTTTAATCCTGGCTTCGCTTGGGCTTGGCCTGGGCCAGGGAACTATCGCTGGGCAATATCTTCAGACGTTCGCAAATCTTGGATCGTTATTGCCGTCCGCGCTGCTGGCTTATTACATTTATCGCTATCGTTATCTCGAACTAATTATCAAAGAGAGTTTAATCGTCGCGACTTTTGCGGCTGTCGTGTTGGCAGTTTATGTCTACGGCATTCGGCGCATCGGCGACTGGGCCAACGCGCGATACGGTCTGCGTGCGGGGGTGGTCGAGGCGATCCTGATTCTTGCTCTGACGTTGCTGGCGGCGCCATTGCGCGGATGGCTCGAGCGAAAGTTTCGCGCGCTATTCGAACGCGAAACAGCGCTGTATCGCGACGTTGTCGCAGGCATCAGCGCGCAAGCGGGACAGTATCGGCAACTTCCCGAATTGCTGGCGGCGATTGAAACGCAGACCGCGAACGCGTTGTCGCTGGGACGGGTCAGAATCTTTGTGCGATCCGACGAAGAGGCAAACGCTGCGACACAAATCGGAGATTCCGATCTGCTCAACATTCTGGAAGCAGCGGAAACCGACCACATTCGGGTAATCGATGATGAAGCGCTGCGCAGACTTGACTACAACATCGCCTACGTTCTGTCGCGCGAGGATCGCAACTCAGGTTTGCTGCTAATCGAAGCGCCGCCGAATGCGCTGACGCCCGATGTGCGCGCGGTTCTCGAGGTGCTCGCCGGGCAAATTGCGATCGCGATCGAGGATTGCCGGTTGGTGGAAGAAAACGTGCGTCTTGAAAGAAAAGTTGCCGAGGGCGAGCGACTCGCCGCGTTGGGCCAGATGGCCGCGACGGTCGCGCACGAAGTGAAAAATCCGCTGTCCGCGATCAAGTCTATCGCGCAGGTGATGAGCGAGGACGAACAGTTAAAGGCACAACATGCACGTGACTTGAACCTGATCGTTGGCGAAACCGATCGGCTCAGCAAGAGCGTCACGCAATTGTTGAGTTTCGCCAGCAGGCAACCACCGGCGGCGATGCCTTGCCGGTCAGACGAGTTGATCACCAATGTGATCGATCTGTTTCGTGCAGAGGCGGCTGAACGACAGATTGATTTACGATCGTCACTCGAAGCCAGAATAGAACTCGACGGCGTGCAGACAGGCGCTGTGCGCGCCGCGCTCTCAAACTTGGTGCTCAACGCGCTGCAAGCTACACCGGTGGGAGGAAGGGTAATAGTTAGTTGCGTGACTCAAGACCACTCGATTGTTTTTGCAGTGTCTGATACGGGCCCGGGCATTTCGCCGGCTGTGCAGGCGAAGATTTGGGAACCGTTCTTCACCACTCGTCAACGCGGGACGGGTTTAGGTCTCGCCATTGTCCGCAAACGAATGGAGGAGGCGGGAGGTGCGGCGAGAATCGTCTCGCAAAACGGAGGTGGTGCGCGGTTTGAGCTGCGTTTGGCTGTGTCAGAAGCCCGACGGTGAGAGAGGCATATGACGAACGCGTTTACGCAGCGACTGCAGGAGTCCCGACATTCTTGGTTGGGACGCCGCCCTCCCTCGGTCTTGCTGCTGACACTTTGGAACTTTCTTCAACTAGCCGCGTGTTGAGAGGCGGAGCAACCATCTTGCCCGCGAGCAATCGCAACTTCGAATTACCTGAGGAGGAATTGAGTGTAATGGTAGACAAAATCCATCGTGTGCTTTTCTATTTGTTGTTGTGTGCCGCGGCGCTCGCGGTTGCGCCCGTGACCTTCGGTCAGGATTCTTCACAGTCGTCGCGTGCAATTATTCGCGAAGACGACACGAATCTCGACACGCAGCTTTACTTAATTCTCGCAACCAACCGCGATATCGAAGAGAAAAAGGCGCCGGCGTCTCTCGATCCGATCATGAAGCGCTTGAGCGAATCGCTCTCGTTCAAGCATTTCAGTTTGTCAGGAACGTTTCTCAATCGCGTCCGAAACAATGGCCGTTTGGATGTGAGTTGGGTTGGTGGGCCATTCACCGTGCCCACAGCTTCGACGACCAGCAATCCCAGCTTCAGCCAATTCACCGCGCTCGTGAAATTGATTACGGAAGATAATCGCGAGATTGTGCGGATGACTGATTTCAGATTCGGCTTGCGCGTGCCGATTGTTACCGGCCCGAGCTGGCCCACGCCGGCGTCCACGGCCGCGGGAGTGATGCCGATTGTCAATTACGAACCCATCGGACTGCGCACCGACATCAGTATGCGCGAGGGTGTTCCGGTCATCGCGGGTACGCTGCACATGGGCCCGTCAGGGGATGCGCTTGTGGTGGTGGTTTCGGCGAAGCGGGCTGGAACTAAGGCCACAAATTCACAACCTGCGAAACTTTGGCACGCAACACGCAAGCCCTCTCGGACACAGCCTGCGCGCGGGCATCCGCGCTCGCATTGTATTAAACTGCACAGGCGGAAATGGACGAGAAGGATTTGCGATTATTAATAGTTGACGACGAAGAGGCTGCACGCTATGGAATGCGTCGCGCGCTGGAAACTTTCGGCGGTGAAATCGCCGAGGCAGAAAACGCGGAAGCAGCCGGCGCTCTAATCCGCGACAGGAAATTCGATCTGCTTCTGCTCGATGTAAATCTTCCGGGGATCAGTGGACTCGAATTCCTCACCGAACTTCAAAAAGATAGCCAGGAAAACAAAACCGAAACGCCGTTGGTAATTATCATCACCGCGCATGGCTCTGAACGTTTGGCCGTGCAAGCAGTGAAGAGCGGCGCATACGATTATCTTTCGAAACCGTTTGAGCTGGACGAGCTGCGTCTGGTCGTCAAGAACGCTTTCGAGACGATTAAGTTGCGTCGCGAGAACGAAGCGCTGCGCCGCCGTATCGAGATCGAAGCCTCGCAGCGTGGTGCGCTGCTGGGAAATTCGCGCGCGATGCAGCAGGTCCGCGCGATGATCGACAAAGTCGCCGACACCGACGCGACAGTCCTGGTGCGGGGCGAATCCGGCACCGGAAAAGAGTTGGTTGCGCGCGAACTTCACGAACGAAGCACGACCCGCCGAAGCGGCGCTTTCGTCGCGGTCAACTGCGCGGCGCTGCCAACTGAACTGATCGAATCTGAGCTTTTTGGCCATGAAAAGGGTGCTTTTACAGGCGCGGCGGCGCGTCGGAAGGGAAAGTTCGAGCAGGCCAACGGCGGCACTTTGTTCCTCGACGAAATTGGCGACATGAGCTCGAACGTGCAAGCGAAATTATTGCGCGCGCTCGAGGATCGGCGGATTGAAAGACTCGGCGGCGACGAATCAATTCCGGTTGATGTGCGCATCGTGAGCGCGACACACCGCGCTTTGGAAGAAGAGATCGAAAACGGAAACTTTCGCGCGGATCTTTTCTATCGATTACAGGTGGTGACGATCGATATCGCTCCGCTGCGCGAACGGCGTGAAGACATCCCCTCACTTGCGGCGGCTTTCGCGCGGCAAGCATCCGAACGTCACAGTCTTCCCGAACGCGCGCTCGGCCGCGATGCGTTGCGGCGATTGATCGAATACGATTGGCCCGGCAACGTGCGCGAATTGAAGAACGTGATCGAACGCGCCGCGATCATGTCCGAGGGTGATGAACTGGACGCGATCGACATCGCCGATCAGCCACCACAGAAATCGTCTCCTGAGACCGTTGAACTTTCCTCGAACGGAAATTTGGTCGTTCCTTACACTTCTGATTTTCGTGACGATCGCCGCGAGTTTGAGCGGCGCTACATCGCTCGCTGTTTGGAAGAATCCGGCGGCAACGTCACGCGCGCGGCTTCAGTTCTTGGCATGCATCGCCAATCGTTGCAGCATAAGTTGAGAGAGTTGGGACTGGGAAGACGGTATGTAGCGGTCGGAAATGAAATGCAGGAAAAAAGTGACAAGTGAAAGCTAAACTCGACGCCATTATTCAACGTGAGCAAGCGGAATATCTCGATAACCTTTTGCCCGCGAGCGATTCACTGCTTGCGGAAATGGAAGATTACGCCGCAGAGCATCGCGTGCCGATTGCCGATCGTGAAGTCGCGCTGTTCCTTGAAATCACCGCACGAGCAACTAAAGCGAAGCGCGCTCTTGAATGCGGAATGGCGATCGGCTATTCGGTCATTCATTTGCTGCGCGGCATGGGCAGCGACGGACGCTTAGTGACGATCGATCCGAGCGATGAGATGATTGCGGCTGCCGAAGGCTATTTTGATCGCGCGGGCCTGCGCCAGCAAGTCGATCTTCACAAGGGTTATGCGCTCGAAGTAATTCCGCAACTGACTGAAACATTCGACCTGCTGTTCATCGATGCGGTGAAAGAGGAGTATCGCGGTTACCTCGATCTCGCACTTCCATTGCTGCGCACGGGCGGTGTTGTTATTTGCGACAATCTTCTGTGGGGCGGGCAAGTCGCCGGTGAAATCCGTTCGGAAGATCAGAAGGCTTCAACGGAAGCCCTGCGCGAGTTCAATCATTATTTCGTGAATCATCCTCAGCTGCGCGCGCAGGTCCTGGCGGTTGGCGATGGCTTGGGGTACGGAGTCAAGATTGAATAATGGCTGGCTCCATAGGAGCCAGATGTTTATAGTTTGTCGACGAATTGTTAATGGCTCTCCGCGAGAAGCGACGTTGCGTCGCCGCTCGCGGAGAGTTTAGTTTTGTCGATTGGGGAGCTATAAATATTTCGCGCCTAACGGCGCTGAAGCAGATGATCGCTCGGCAAACCAGTGCAGCTCTCGATCAAATCGCTGACATCGTGGCGAACGGCGGCGTCATTGCCTTTCGCACGGACACGTTCTACGGACTTGGCGCCGATCCTTTCAATCGTCGAGCCGTTCAAGCAATCAAACAACTCAAGGGTAGGGAAGATGGCAAGCCGATTTTGATTGTCATAAGCGATTTTGATCAGGTCCACCGATTCATTGTCGAACTCTCACCCGCATTTACGGGCCTGGCGAAGCGATTCTGGCCGGGTCCACTAACGCTGATTGGCAGAACTAATCCCGATGTGCCGGATGAAATTACCGCCGGCACAAAAACTGTTGGCGTGCGTCTGCCGAACGATGATAAAGTGCGCGGGTTGGTCAGGGCCTGCGGCGGCGCACTCACCGCAACCAGCGCCAATCCTTCACACGCTGCACCGGCCCGCGATGCTCCATCCGTTCAAGAGTATTTTGGCGACACGATTGATTTGATCGTCGATGGCGGAGAAGCAACAAGCGATCAACCATCGACCGTGGTCGACGTCATGTCGGATGAGCCAAAACTGATTCGCGAAGGCGTCATCCGCTGGGCGCAGATTCATCAAGCAATCTGAACATGGGAACGATCGAACAACGCAGGCATCCGCGGCTTACGGTTGAATTCTTCGCCGATTGGGGCTGGAGTCCGGAATGCGAATACTACGATCGCGTGACCAGTCTCAGCATCAGCGGATGCTTTCTCGCGACGAAACGTGAATTGGATTCCGGCCAGGAAATCTATCTCAGGTGGAAAGCCGAACACGTCGGCTCGATTATTCTGAAAGGCGCGGTCAGATATCAGCTTCGCGTCATGGAAGGGGCGCGACCGACCGGAGCAGGTATTGAGTTCGTAGGGGTTTCGGGCGATATTTTGAAAAAGTTGCAGGTGCTGATGGAGAACTACTAGTAGAACTTAGTGTCAGAAGCCCGCGCGTAAGCAAGGGTGCGCTTCGGGAGAGTGCCCTCCCTAACGGTCGGCCTTCTGAGACTTACTGCACCGTTAAATCCTTTACGAACCCCCAATCGCCGCTCGCGTTCACATGCATGTTGCCGACGTTCTTTTTGGCAATCACCATGTTCGCCTGATACCACAGCGGAAGAACCGGGACATCGCGGCTGACGATCTCCTGCGCTTTCGCGTACAACGGCGCGGCTTTCGAATGATCGTAAGTGTTCGTTGCTTCGTTGAGAATCTGGTCGAGCTCAGGATTGTTGTAGCGACTTCGATTGCGCGACGCTCGCGTTTCCGTCGGAATTTCGGAAGACGCGAACAGATCGTGATAGAAGATCGGATCCTGATTGCCGCCAACCCACTGGCCGTAAGTCATCTGAAACTGTCCGCGGCGTAGAAACTCGAACAAGACATTCAGCTCTGACGTTTCAATCGAAACGGGAATACCGACGTCCTTCAAGTAATTTTGAATCACGCCGGCGTATTGCCTTGCTGAACCGCTGCTACCCGAGATTCGGAAAATGATCGGCTTACTGAATCGCATCTGCGGCCCATCGCCATCGGGATCGCGAAAGCCGGCTTCGTCTAGAAGTTTCTTAGCCGTTGCCGGATTGAACTGATAAGTCTGTCCCTGGGTGTAGGCCCAGGACGCTTCCGGCAAAATAGAGTGCGCGATATTTCCTTGTCCCTGCAGTAAGTCGCGAATCATGCTCTCTCGATCGATTGCATAGGCGATCGCTTGCCGGACCTTCACGTTATCGAGCGGCGCTTCTGCAGTATTGAAGGTCAAGAGATTTAGATTCGAACCCGGAAACTTTTGCACATTTAGATTTGGATCCTGGCTCAGCGATTTGATTGCGTCAGGCGAAAGACTCGTCGGCAAAGGGGCCATGTCGACGCGACCACTCCGAAGCTCTGCCTGCAAGGCGTTCGAATCGCTAATGACGCGGGCGCGCAGATTCGGAATGTGCGGCGCTCCATCGTAGTAGCTTTGGTTCGCTTCGAGTTCGACGACCTGCTGCGCTGAATCGTAGCTCTTGAATTTGAATGGACCGGTGCCAAGCGGATGTGTCTTCTGTGATTCGTAGCTGTCCTTGGGAATGATGGCGATAGGAACCAGGTTCGGCAACAATCCCGTCCATTGCTTGTTCAGTTGAATCACCAAAGTGTAGGCGTCGGGCGCGGTGACGCTCTTAACGTAAGAAGTCTTGTTTGCGCCTGAGCCTTCGAAAAAACTTGCCGCCTTTGCGAATGTCGAGGCAAGCACCGTATCCAGCGTGTACTTGGCATCGGCCGAAGTGAACGGCCGGCCGTCATGAAAAGTCACTCCCTGGCGCAGAGTGAAAGTGAAGCTGAGCCCATCGTCGGAACGTTTGATATCTGAAGCCAACTCTGGGACGTAATCGAATTTTTCGTCTTTCTTGACCAGCGAATTGAACATCAGCGAGCGCACGCGTTCACTGGCAGCATCGACTGACGGTGAACCAATCGGATCGATTGTCTTAACGTTGTCAGAGAGAGCGATGACAAAGGCGTTGCTGCGCGCGCGCCGGCAAGAGCTGGCCGCGGACAGAATGCCAAGCAGGCAAAGAATTAAGACCAGCCCCGGTCGAAATGTTTTCTTTGTCGGGCGATTACGCATGCGATTCTCCTGGATAGACGTAATCAAGTCGCCTGTTCAATTCTTTGATTTCATTCGCCAATTGATCGTAGCGATTCATGTCGAGTTCTACTGGCGGTCGCATCAGCGCCTTGGTGGCAGCAATGCGGCGCAGCGATGCCTGCAGTCGTCGTTCGTTGAATTCTTTGTCACGTACGGCCTTGAGCAGCCCGTGATAACCGCGACGGATGGTTTCCGGGGTGGCGCAAATCAAGAGCATGTCTTCGCCGGCAGAGAACGCTCTGATCGATGCATCTTCAATCTGAAACTGTTTCGCGATGGCTCCCATCTCTAGGTCGTCGGTCACGACCAGGTGTCGGTAGCCTAGTTCCTGCCGCAGCAGATTGTTAACTATGCGTTGGCTGATGGAAGCCGGTTCAATCAGACCGCCCGTCGTTCCGTGTTTGATATCGATATTCGGGAATCCGCCGTGACTGACCATTACCACGCGCACGCGATCGTCGGCGCGCTGAAACAGTTCGATGTACGGGGCGAGATCCTGCGCGAGCAAATCGTCCCGCGACAAAGGCACGAGCGGCATCTCGATGTGCGAGTCAACATTGCCGGCGCCGATTCCAGGAAAATGTTTCAAGCAACCGAGCAAGCCGGTGGCTTGCAGGCCGCGCATGTAAACCGTGGTGTAGCCCAGAACTTCGCCGGGCGAACTGCCGAACGAACGCGAATACAATCCGTTGGTTAGTTGGCTGCGTTCCTGGGTGATGATGGACATCACCGGGGCAAAGTTAATATCGAAGCCGAGCATCCGCAGAATTTCGCCAGTCACGCGTCCCAGTGTGCGCACACCCGCGAGATCGCCATGTTGGCGAAGTGCGCGCGCTGAAGGCATCGGCGGAAAAATCTCGCGCATGCGATCGACCAGGCCGCCCTCCTGATCGACGCCGCAAAGAACCGTAGTGGGAATCAAAGTGCGAGCATCGTCGAGCATTTTGCGCACTTGCCGTGGCGACTCAACATTCCGGCCGAAAAGAATTATGCCGCCGGGCTGAATCTCTTTAATGAGGTCGCGCGCGTCTTGATCGATCTCAGTGCCGGGAAGACCAATAAAAAAGAGTTGTCCGACTTGCTGCTCAAGCGGCAGGGAAAAGAATTTGTCTGATGGCATTTACTAAGATGACACTAATGAAAAAACTAAGATTTGCCAGGGTATCGCAAACGGGGTCGGGCTTCTGACAACGCTTCGTCTGTTATGATGGCCGAGATGAAAGGAATGATCCTCGCGGCGGGTTACGGAGAGCGCCTGTGGCCGTTGACCGCCGATCGAACGAAGCCCGCGTTGCCGGTCTTAGGCAAGCCACTCGTCGGTTACGTTGCCGAGTACCTCGCGCGCTTCGACATTAGCGATGTGATTGTGAACCTGCATCACCGGCCGGACTCGGTGAGAGCTTCGCTGGGCGACGGCAGCGAATTCGGCGTCAACCTCAATTATGTGCACGAGCCCAAGATTCTGGGCACTAGCGGAGCGCTCGACAATGCTCGTGATTTGTTTGATCGAGAGACGTTCGTCGTCATTAACGGGAAGATAATTACGGATGTCGATCTGAGTGCGGCTCTGAAGATCCATCGCGAACGGAACGCTTTGGCCACCCTGGTGCTGCTACAAAATTCCAACTTTGAAAGATTTAGCGTAGTCGAAACTAGCGAAGGCATGGTGACTGGATTCAGCGGGGCGCCAACTCGAACCGCATCTTCAGCAGAGGGTGCTCCATTGATGTTCACCGGAATTCAAATCCTGGAGCCGCGCATCTTTGACTACATCCCACGCGGCGTCTTTTCGCATTCAACCGTTGACGTTTACCCGCCAGCAATCGCGAAAGGCGAGCGGATCGTCGGCCATGTCTCGACCGGCATGTGGTATGAACTGTCGACGCTGCAAAGATATCTCGACATAAGTTTGGCCCTGCTCAAACGAGAAGGCCGCGATGTTTACGCCGGACGAGACGCTTCGATTGATCAAACTGCCGAGGTAAGCGAATCGATTCTTTGGAACGATGTGACCATCGAGCGGAAGGCAAAACTCAATCGAACAATCCTTGGCGACGGCGTGCGCGTCGCCGGCGGTGAGCAATTTCAAAATGCCGTGATCGTGCGAGCTGACCTTCTCGCTGGAAAAACCGCGCCCGCAAAAGCTCTCAAAGGTTCCCTCGAAGGCGACAAGTTTGTTGTCCCCTTATCGCAGTGATAAGATTCGCTAATCCTGATCTGAGCGACGCTCAACTCGAGCAAACAGTCTCTGAGCAGGAATCGACCGCCCGCTACCGCAGGCGGTTCTGACAAAATTCTACATGAGTTCAGCTATTCAAATTGGGCCCAACGCGTTCACGACAACCGCGCTCGATCGCATCACGAGCTATGTGGCCGAACGGCAACCCGCGCGCGCTCAAGAGATTGTGGCGCTGACTCCTGACGCCTCGACGCGAGAATACTTTCGCATTCCACGAGAGAAGGGCACCGCAGTCGCCGCCGTCTATCCCGAACCGTTCGATCCCGCGGTCCATCCGTATCTCGACATCACGCGATTGTTTGTCGAATGCAATTTGCCGGTGCCGGAAATCTATGACGTTGACGGCAGCGTCGGAATAATCGTGCAGGAGGACTTGGGCAGCAGACAATTATGCCAGGTTTTTGAAGAAGTTTCCGCTGAAGAGACTGAAGGTCTGCTCGAACAAGCAATCGAGATCATTTCTCGCATTCAAGCAGCCACGGCCAAGGCATTCAAGCTTGACTCGATCGCTTGTCGTCTGGCATTCGACGAAGTGAAGCTTTCCTGGGAACTAAATTTCTTTTTCGAGCATTACTTCACCAGTCTGCGACACGAATCGTTAACCCATGGCCAGACCGCAGAGCTGAAAGTTGAACTGAATGACATCGCGGCAGAGTTGTCCGCATGCCCGCGCGTGCTGTGTCATCGCGACTATCACACTGCGAATTTAATGCTCGACAAAGCCGGTAAGATTCGCATCGTCGATCATCAGGATGCGCGCATGGGCCCGGCCACTTATGATTTGGTGTCGCTTCTGCTCGATCGACAACCTGCGCCGCCGTCCCTGGCTGAAGTCCGCGCGCATCGATTGTTTTTTCTTGACGCGCGCGTGCGCAATGGACTGGACGCGATCGATCCGGACGACTTCTCGAAAGAATTTCGTTTGATGACGATCCAGCGGGGGTTGAAAGCAATCGGCACGTTTTCGTATCAAACAGCCGTGTGCGGCCGCGGCGCGTTTTACGAGCGACACATTCAGCCAACACTTTCGATTGTGCTGCAGGCGGCTGAATGGCTTGAACGGTTTCCAGTTTTGCAGCGGATGATCAAAGAACGAATATAGGCCACAAAGGCGCAGAGACATAGAGACGAATTGTCTGAATCGATCGTTTTGATTCTCTGAGACTCTGTGGCAATTCTATTTGTATGATGCAAACTTACATCAAGGATTTATTAAAACATGTCGGTGAAGAGGTCACGCTGAAGGGGTGGCTTTACAACATGCGCTCGAGCGGCAAACTGATGTTTCCGCAATTGCGCGACGGCACCGGCATCGTCCAGGGTGTCGTTGTTAAGAGCTCCGTGAGCCCTGAAATGTGGGACGCACTAAAGCCACTCGGGCAAGAGTCGTCGCTGGTTGTGACGGGCCGAGTTCGCGAAGATGAGCGCGCGCCGGGTGGAGTTGAAATCGACGTCACCAACGCGGAAGTGATTCAGAGCGCTCACGACTTTCCGATTACGCCGAAAGAACACGGCCCGGAATTTCTTTTGGACAATCGGCATCTCTGGCTGCGATCGAAAAAGCAACACGCGATTCTGAAAGTGCGGCATACGGTGGTCAAAGCCGTACGCGATTTTCTCGACAGCGATGGCTTCACTTTGTGCGACACACCGATCTTCACACCCGCGGCTTGCGAAGGCACGACGACTCTGTTCGAAGTCGATTATTTCGGAGACGAGAAGGCATACCTGACGCAATCGGGTCAGCTTTACAACGAAGCCACGGCGGCAGCGTTCGGGAAAGTCTACTGCTTTGGTCCAACTTTTCGTGCTGAGAAATCAAAGACGCGGCGTCACCTGACCGAATTCTGGATGGTTGAGCCGGAGATGGCCTACGCAACGCTCGACGACGTCATGAGTTTGGCCGAGCGGTTCTTATCGTTCATTGCCCGGAGAGTTTTGGAAACGCGACAGGAAGAATTGAAGACCCTTGAGCGCGACACGTCGAAGTTGGAAGCTATCGTTCCGCCGTTTCCGCGCGTGCACTACGACGATGCGGTGAAGATGCTGCACGAAGGATTCGAGCAAGGCGCGGTCGAAAACAAGTTCGAGTGGGGTGGAGACCTCGGCGCACCAGATGAAAGCTATTTGTCGAGCAAATACGACAAGCCGGTGATGGTTCATCACTATCCGGCGGCGGTGAAAGCTTTCTACATGAAGCGCGATCCAGAACACGATGAATATGCGCTCGGCGTTGATGTGCTGGCGCCAGAAGGTTACGGCGAGGTGATCGGCGGTGGCGAGCGTACGACCTCTGAAGAATTTCTCGAGCAGCAAATCGCGGCGCACGGTTTACCGAAAGAAGCCTTCGAGTGGTATCTGGATTTGCGGCGCTACGGCAGCGTGCCGCATTCAGGCTTCGGCATGGGCATAGAGCGGTGCACGGCTTGGATGTGCGGCATCGAACACATTCGAGAGACGATTCCGTTTCCACGAATGCTTTATCGTTTGAAGCCGTAGGCCAGTGATGAGTTATGAGTGACGCGCAACTCCGCACCGAATTCAACGAATGGGCACGGGCCGGCAAAGGCGAAAGCATGGAGCGCGGGCATCGTCCTGTCGGCGAGCAGGCGATTGCCAGGATGCGTGTTACGCCTGAGGCGCGCGTGCTCGATGTCGGTTGCGGATCGGGATGGGCTACGCGTCTTCTCGATGAGTATGCATTCAACGGGCGCGTGACCGGCATCGATATCTCTGACGAGATGGTCCGGCTCGCGCGTGAATCATCAAGATCCTGCGCGCATGTCGCTTTCGAAATCGCCAGCGCCGAGCAGCTCCCATTCAACGACAATGAATTCACGCACGCCTTCTCGATGGAATCCCTTTACTACTATCGCAATATCCCTAAAGCGCTTTCCGAAATTCACCGCGTGCTGAAAGCCGGCGGTTTGTTCGTCGCGGTTGTCGATCTCTACTGTGAGAGCGAAGCGACACATCAGTGGATCGACACTTTGAAAGTGCCGGTTGAATTGTTGAGCATCGATGACTATCGATCTCTGTTTATCGACGCCGGCTTCGTGAATATTTTTGACGAGCGCCTGATCGATCCGACGCCAATTCCTGAAAACTATACCGGCAGTTCCTTTAAAAGCCGCGAAGACTTGGTGAGCTACAAAGAAACCGGCTCGCTGATGATTAGCGGTGAGGCAGCAAGATGATCCGTCCATTCAACCGTAGAATTCTCGCAGCCGTCCTTTCGGTCTCGTTCGTATTCGCTGGCTTCGCTTCTCAAGTCAGCGCCGTTGCTCAGGGCGCCAGGGCGAAATCAACCGTCTCAGAAGAATCTGTGCGCCGCTACATGAACGCGTTGGCGAGCGACGAAATGCGCGGACGAGGCAGCGCGACGGCAGATGAATTGCGAGCCGCACAATACATCGCGTCGCAATTGAAGCTCCTGAAAATCAAGCCCGCGGGCGATGATGGTGGTTATCTCCAAACGGTAAAGTTTCAGCGCCGGCAACGCGGCAACCCAAACGCACTTCCGACCGAAGGAACGACGACGAACGTGATCGGAATCATTCCCGGCAGCGACGGAAGGCTCTCGAAGGAAGCGATTCTGTTGACGGCGCATCTCGATCATCTCGGCGTCCGTGAAGGAATGCCTGGCGACAATATTTTCAATGGCGCGGACGACGACGCATCAGGCGTGACTGCGGTGCTCGAATTGGCGGAAGCGTTGGCTAAAGGACCGCCGCCAAAACGAACCGTCGTCTTCGCGTTGTTCGGCAGCGAGGAGATCGGCGGTTATGGTGCGCGATATTTTCAAGAGCATCCGCCAGTTCCGGTGGCGAGCTTGGTCGCGAATCTGGAATTCGAAATGATTGGGCGACCGGATGCGGCCGTCGCGCCACATACTTTGTGGCTGACTGGTTACGAGCGATCGGATCTGGGAGCACAGCTCGCCGCTCATGGCGCGCGGCTCGTCGCCGATCCGCATCCGGAGCAAAATTTCTTTCGCCGTTCGGACAATTACGTCCTCGCGCTTAAAGGAATCATTGCGCACACAGTTTCCAGCTATGGCCTACATTCCGATTACCACCGTCCGAGCGATGACTTGGCGCATGTCGATTTCGCACACATGACGGAGGCGATTGCGTCGATGGTCGCGCCCGTCGAGTGGCTGGTGAATACGGATTTCAAACCGCAATGGAACAAGGATGGAAAACCACAGTGAGCGCTAACGAAAGAATCGTAACCATCTTTGGCGGATCGAAATGCCGCGAATCCGATTCTGCTTACTCGCAAGCAATGCGAGTCGGCGAGTTGCTGGCTGATGCAGGTTATACGATCTGCACCGGCGGTTATTCCGGCGTGATGGAAGCCGCGAGTCGCGGCGCCCACGAACGCGGCGGACGCGTCATTGGCGTCACGATGAATCAGTTCACGATTGAGCCGAATCGTTATCTGACCGAAAAGATTCCCTCCGAACATTTTTACGAACGGCTACAGCGATTGATTGTTCAGTCGGTCGGTTATGTCGCGTTACGCGGAGGCATGGGAACCGTCACAGAGATTTCGCTGGTCTGGAACAAGATGCAGACGCGCGTGCTTGACCCGCGACCGCTAGTTCTATTCGGCGATTGCTGGCCACCGGTCGTTGAGGCCTGGCAAAAGCATCTTGCTGTTAGCGACAGCGACGTGCAGATTTTGAGCTTCGCGAAGACCGCTGAAGAGGCAGTGGCGATCGTCAATCAAAGGGCTGCCGCTGTTGCGGTGCAGAAGTAATCCAAAGATTACGGAGATTACACCGATTAGAAGACACAAAATACGAAACCGGGCGCTTTACTATTTCAAGATCGTGCTGTTGTTTCTGTGTAATCTGTAATCTGTTGATGACTCCAACATGAAGCGTTGCCTGAAATGCAATCGGCAATACAACGATGACACGATGAGATTCTGCCTGGAGGATGGGACGCCGCTTTCTGCGACGACCCGCGATGCTGATCCGCCGGCGACTGAGGTCTTGCCATCGCCAGTTGCGCCCACGCAGAGGTCTTCAGCGCCGACGATTCCGTCTTATCTCAGTGACAACGCGCCACAAGCCGATGCGCGAGGATCGAATCCGATTTTGACCCTGGGCGTCGTCGTGATTGCGTTGTTGCTGCTTGCGCTGGCCGGCATCGCCGCATTCTTCGTCTTCAGACAAACCAGTTCGAATGACTCAACCTCTGCAACGCCGCAGAACAGTCCTGTGGTCAAAAATAAATCTTCACCGAATCCAAACTGGCAAGGGAGAGAGACGCCGAACGATCGCGATCAACCAACGCCGGAATCTCAAACACCGTTGAAGATCACGGCGTCCGCTTCCTCTGTGCGAATGGCGGTGCAGGCGAACACGTATTACCCGTCGAACATGATTGACGGAAAAGGTGGCACGGCTTGGATTGAGGGGGTCGACGGTCCGGGCATCGGCGAATGGGTTCGCTTTGATTTCGATCGTGAGATCAATCTACATCGCATTTTGATTCAGCCCGGCTACTTCAAGAGTTCTTACATCTGGGCGCAAAACAATCGCCTGGCGACGGTGACCGCTGAATTCTCAGATGGCAGTTCGCGCAAATTGAATTTCGACGATCGGATGGAAGGACAAAAGATCGATGTTGGCTCGATCAGAACGCGCTGGGTGCGGCTGGTGATAGAATCGGTTTACTACGGAACGGACCCGGACACAGCCATTTCGGAAGTCGCGTTCGAATGGGAACCATAGTTTATGGCGACGGCAAAGGATTCAATCGAAACGGTGAACGATCCCTACGAACTTCCCGGAACCGGTAAGACGGTCGGCATTCTTGGCGTGCCGTTGAGCTATGGTCAGAGCATGGCCGGCGTGCATCTTGGGCCGGCGGCGATTCGCGTCGCCGGATTAGCACAGCAGATCGCGAAGCTTGGGTACGAAGTCAACGACCGCGGAGATCTTCCGGTCGGGCGATCTCCGACACTGCCCGGCTTTGACGAGAAGTTGAAGTATCTGACCGACATTTACGACGCGTGCGAACGTTTGTGCGCGCAAACCGAAAGCATTGTCGAAGCTGGTGAATTGCCAATCACGATTGGCGGCGATCACTCGATCGCAATTGGTTCGTTGGCCGGTGTCGTCAAAGCGTTTCGCAAGCGCGATCAACGGCTCGGGCTGATTTATCTCGACGCGCATGCCGACATGAATACGCCCGACACGACGCCATCGGGCAACATCCATGGAATGCCACTGGCAGCGCTGCTCGGCTATGGTGCGCCGGAGCTGGTAAATGTCGGTGGCTTCTCTCCCAAATTCGATCCGAGGTGTTGTGCGCACGTTGGCGGGCGCGACCTCGATCCGGGCGAGCGCGAATTGATCCGGAAACTCGGGATGAGGTTTTTTACAATGAGGGAAATTGACGAGCGCGGCCTGGCCGTTTGTGTCGACGAGGCAATTCGGATCGCGCAACAAGGCAGCGGTGATTACGCCGTGACGTTCGATGTCGATGTGCTCGATCCTGGTGACGCGCCTGGCTCGGGAACTTTGGTGCGCGGCGGATTGACGTACCGCGAGGCGCATCTTGCGATGGAGAAGATTGCCGAAGCCGGCGGCATGCAATCTCTCGAGGTCGTTGAAATCAACACCGCGCTCGACGTAAATAATCGGACTGCGATTTTGGGAATGGAGATAATTCTATCGGCGTTGGGAAAGACAATCTTGTAGGATTGCACAGACCGTGGTGTGTTGTTCTCTCTTCCTCTGGGAGAGGGCGAAAGAGAAATGAAAAAGAAACTTCGCGTAGGCATAATTTTTGGCGGGCGGTCCGGAGAGCATGAGGTATCGGTCCGTTCAGCTCGTTCGGTGATCGAAGCGATCGATAAATCGAGATATGAAGTTGTGCCCATCGCGATCACGAAGGAAGGGAACTGGCTCGCCCCCGCTGCGTCCGCTGAGTTGTTGCCGGCCTCAGCTCAACGTTTGCTCGCCAAACAGAATCTCGGGGATTCGAAAGAAGACGTAGCGATTATTGGCGACCCTTCGCGAAGCGGTTTGATGAAATTGGATGGCGGCCAAGCGAAAAGTGAACGACTCGACGTCGTCTTTCCGGTCCTGCACGGAACGTTCGGCGAAGACGGGACGATTCAAGGTTTGCTGGAAATGGCAGCGATTCCTTTCGTCGGTTGTGGCACCTTGGCGTCAGCGTGCGGCATGGACAAGGTCACGATGAAAGCGCTATTCAACGAAGCAGGCTTGCCGATTTGTCGTCACGCCTGGTTGCTAAGATCGGAGTGGGAGGACGATCAGGCGGAGGTTACTCGCCGCATCACGCGCGAGATTGGTTTCCCCTGTTTCGTGAAACCGGCGAATCTTGGCTCGTCGGTCGGTGTTTCGAAAGCCGCTGACAAAGCTTCGTTGGCGAAAGCGATCGATCTTGCTGCGCGGTATGATCGCAAAATCATCGTTGAAGAGTTGGTCGATGCGCGCGAGATAGAATGCGCCGTGATTGGAAACGATGAGCCGCGCGCCAGCCTGCCCGGCGAGTACGTTATTCACAAGGAGTCCGCCCGGTTCCTCGATTACGCTGAAAAATATTCGAGCACAGGCAATGTTGATTTCATCGTTCCCGCAAAAGTCTCGAAAGCCACAACCAAGGAAATTCAGAAGATGGCTGCTACGGCTTACAAAGCGATCGATGCTTCGGGATTATCACGGGTCGATTTCTTCTTGAAGAAGAACGGCGAGCTGCTGGTTAATGAAATTAATACGCTGCCGGGCCTGACAGACGTGTCGGGCTTCCCCAAAATGTGGGAGGCGACAAGCGTTCCTTTTCCACGCGTCATCGATCAACTAATTGAGCTTGCGATCGAACGTCATCGTGAGCGCGGACTCAATGAGACCAGCATATGATGCGGCCCTACGAAATTCCAGATCAATTTTCAGCTCTTTCGGGCGCGACTACCTGTGCAGGCTTTTTATGGCTGCGACAAGGTCTAGCGTAGGACTCCCGAGTGAACCTCTCACGGGTGCGTTATCTTGATCCGTACGCAGGTCACATTGTTAGCCTCGTTCGATTCCGACACTTTACTGCCGGGATCGATGCGCGCACAAATGTAGTAATAACCCGTCGGCGTATCTGATGGTATTCCGCCACCAGTCGGGTAAGCCTTGTTGGCGCCCGCAGCGAGATCGACGGTGTTACTGGTTCGTCCACCCTGCAAGAGTACATCCTCAGAGAAATGCGGTGAGAAGGTTGCAAAGCCCGGCGGAACGTTGACGTCGGTGGAAAGGACAAGATCGATCATATAGCTGTTCGCCGGATCAAGGGGGCCGCTTGTTCCCGGGGCCGGCGCTGTTCCGGCATTGTATGCTACCAGCTTGACTGATGGGCCGATGTCAGAGCCAGACGTCGCGCTGGCGGGCGCACTCAGGCGAGTCAGGAGATCCGGTTTCTTGCCTCCACGAATCCGGATGCGCGAGCACGAAACGTTGTTAGCCTCATTCGCTTCGGCAACTCTACTGCCGGAATCGATGCGCGCACAAATGTAGTAATAGCCCGTCGGCGTATCTGATGGTATTCCACCACCAGTCGGGTAAGCCTTGTTGGCGCCCGCAGCGAGATCGACGGTGTTACTGATTCGTCCACCCCGCAACAGTACATCCTCAGAGAAATGCGGTGAGAAGGTAGCGAAGCCGGGCGGGACATTAGTGTCAGTTGAAAGCACGACATCGATCATAAAGCCGTTCGCCGAATCGAGCGTGCCGGTAGTGCCGGGCGCGGTTGCCGTACCGATATTCCTTGCCAGCACGTGAATCGACGGGCCGATGTCGTCACCAGCAATAGCCGCCGATGGCCCGTGGATCTTCACAATCAGATCGGGCATCGCTTTCTGAGCATTGTGCGGTGCGCCGAGTACCGGAATAATTATCGCCGCGAGGACGATAACAAACGTACTGGGAACGAGGGTCTGCAGATGGATGGAAGAGTGATATCTGTGCATGGGTGATCTCCTTTTTGGTTTCGTAGTGAAGAGATTTACAGCGACTATCGACGACCCGACTGGCTGTCTTCTTAGGAAGTTCATTGAGCCGCGA
>QHXI01000116.1 GCA_003222895.1 Acidobacteriota bacterium
CAAATATACCGCAGTAATTGAACGGCGGAAAACGAAACGATTAATTGCCCGCGGCGTGTTAAGATTATCGCCTCCTGAGCCAGGTCTTGGCGTCGAGTAACTGACAGGGTTTCGGATTGTTGCGAATGACCGCAAGACGGATCAGCGCCATCCTTTGTCTGCTCGCTTTTCTAGGGGCCACAGTCCCGGTTCGCGCCTACACACTTCGATATCGCGATGCTTCGGGAATTGTGGCGCGTCGCTGGCTGACGCGGCCGATCATCATCGCGTTTTCGACTTCGCTCAATTCGCCGCCATCAAACATAAAAGAAGGAAGTGATGTCATCGGAGCCCTGCGACGCGCGTTGCATCACTGGGCCGTCGCCGCTGACGTTCAATTCTTCGAAACAACTTCTTCAGTGCAAACGATCAGTTCGCAGCACGCCGGCGATCGGATTAATTTAATTACGGTATCGAGCGATAACGCTGCGGCGTTCGGCTCGTACGAAAATCCCGGACGGACACGCGTGTTCTATGATTCCGGCGGCGCGATCACCGAGGCCGACATTGCGCTGAATCCGAACGTGTCTTTCTCCAGCGACGGCACGCCTGGCACCTACGATCTCGAATCCACCTTCACGCATGAAGTCGGTCACCTGTTGGGGCTCGAGCATTCGGCGATCCTGGGCGCGACGATGCAACCGCGCCAGGCGATGAACGGGCTCTTCGGTTTGCCGGCATTCACGCAAAGGTCTTTGTCGGAAGATGATATCGCCGGCGCCCGCTCGCTCTACGGATCGCGAGCCGGCAGCGGATCGATCTTCGGCCGCCTGGTGGCGAGTTCCATCGGCGGTCAATCACAGAGAGTTTTTGGCGGGCACGTCTTTGCCGAAGATGCGCTGACCGGAAGAGTCATCGCGGGAAACGTGACGCTTCCGTCGGGTGACTATCGCATTGACGCGCTTGAGCCGGGAAACTATCGCGTTATCGGTCAGAGCCTGGATGGTCCGGTCGAAGCTGACGAGATTGCGAGCGCGAACGGCTCGTATTCAGGATTGTTGGACACGTCGCCACCGTTTCGCAGTCGGGTTGCATCCCGATCTTCGTCGCAATCTATCGCGGTCACCGCGGACGCAGCCACTTCACTTGGCTTTTTTGTTTCTTCAAATCCAGCCCCGGCGATCAAGCCGCGACTGTTAGGAATGAATGGCGAGCTATCGACGGTTGCTCTGCCTTTGAAACCTGGTAAGACTTTCACGATTTATGTGGCCGGCGAAGGCGTCGATGAGATTCCCGCGGCCGGCATCTCTTCAACCTCACCGTTCATTCAGGTCAATTCCGATACCGTGACGAACGAAGAATTCGACGCGCCCTATCCGGTGATCAGTTTCCAAATTACGGTTGCACGCGAAACTATGCCAGGCGAATACAGCATCGTCCTGCAATCAGGCGATGGAGAGTTTGTGTACCTCGTTGGGGCTTTGACCATCGATGCTGATTATTGACTTCTCCAAATTATTTTCGAACGGCTCGATTAAGCGCCTCGGATAATTGGTTCAAAAGCTTGCCTTAATCGTCTCTCAGCGCTAACATGCAGCCGGTCCAAAACAGACTTTCATTTTTACCGGGGATGGAAACCCCGATGGCTTTATCTTTAACCTTCATTCGAAGAGCTTAGCGAAAGCCGGAGGTTTCGTAATGGTTGACTTCCTTCTGTCAATTGTAGGTCTGGCCGCGGTAGGTGGTGCGATTTATGTGTTCTTCTTTCGGTTCATCGGCCAAAACGGACATTGGATGTGGGACGGGATTATTTCCGTCGTTCTGGCGATTGTCTTTTGCGTCTGCGCGCTGATGCTTTTCCTGCGCCACGTGAACAAGGAAGAAGAAATTCACATCACCCAGTAGAATGATTTGCAAGGATCAGTGCTCGACACACGTACGGTCGGGACTTGCGACAGACCTGCTGTAAAGAAAGATTGTTCTTGCCGGCACTACTGTTTTCATCTGCGGCCGGGAATCAGAGTGTGATCGAGCGACGCCGTTTGCGCCTGCGGTAATCGCCCTGCGCAGACGGCGTTTTTCCTTTGGGTAAACTCGCAAAATTTCGTGATTCGTTGGTTCGCTGAATCTCAAAAACATCTTAAGGAGTAGCCATAAAGATGGTGTCGCTCGCAGCTTTATTGTTCATGCAGACCGGAGTAACCGCTAAGCAGCCTTCATATTTTGCGGCGGTGCTGATCGGGTCGTTAATCCTGGGCGGGCTCGGTTGGCTGATTGCCGCAGTGTTGGGCTTCGCGCGCGCCCGCGCCTTCGGAGCTTCGACGCGCTGGTTTAGCTTTGCGGCTGTCTGTCTGCTGATCTATCACGTTCAATTTATTCTGTTAGGGTTCGTGGCAGTGATGGGCGCGCAACAAAACGATTTTGATTCTGTGTTGGGCTTTGGCGCGTTCTTCAATGTGTTTGTGGTGCTGGGGGCCATTTGCGCGATAATGGGTTTTGTCCGATTGACGAATCCGCGTTAGGTGGGTACGCACGAGGCGTGCGGACCGAAGATCCATGGATCGAAAGCGATTGTTCTTAGCCGCGCTGGCATTCATTGCAGGCGCGGCAGTTTTGTTTCTGATTTCCAGTTGGCGGGGCAATGGTCATCACGCCCGGCCGGGGTTTGCTCATGCACATAACGGGCGCTTTGAGATCGATGGGAACCCTTTTCGCTTCGTAGGCGCCAACATCGACCTCATGTTCCAAAAGGAAACCCGCGCCGATGTGCCGCGAATGATGCAATTCGCGGCTGCGTCAGGAATGCGCGTTGTGCGGGTTTGGGCTTCGGGGGAAGGCGGTTTGACCGACGTGCAGCCGGCGAATAACTGGCAGCGTGATCGTTGGTTTCGTCGTACGCCGGACGAGTGGGACGAAGCCGAGTTTGTTTTTCTCGATCGCATTATCGCCGAAGCCGCGCATAACGGATTGAAGGTGCAGCTTTGCCTCGGCAATTGGTGGCGCGACACTGGCGGCGTAACCCAATACTTGCGCTGGGCCGGAATCAATGGCGCGGATGACGACAAGTTTCCTTTCGGCATCAACAACGAAAAGGCGATGCAGTTCTATACGAACGAGATGGCGCGACGGCTTTACCGCGGGCACGTCGAGAAGATCGCCACGCGCCGCAACAGCATCACGGGGCTCCTGTATCGCGACGATCCGGCCATCTTCGGCTATGAGTTGATGAACGAGGCGCAGTGCTTGACTGGCCGTTGGGAAGAACGGCGCGCATGGTTGAAAGAGATGAGCGATTATCTGAAGTCGCTTGATCCCGATCACCTGATCGGGCCGGGCGATTGGGGATATCGCACGGCAGCTGAGCGCCGCGAATGGATCGCGGATCACTCTTTGCCGAGCATCGATTTTTGCGACGCGCATAACTATCCGCAAGATGATCACGACAGTTTCGTCGATTCACCGACAGCGCTGGGCGAATTCATCGCGAACCGGGTGGCTGCTGCCTATTCGATCCAGAAGCCTCTGGTGCTGGGTGAATTCGGAATGGGCACGGATGGCTACAAAGGCTTCAGTCAGATCGATTGGTATCGTGCTTACTTCGATCAGGCCGCCCGTGAAGACGCCGCCGGCGCAATGTTTTGGATTCTCACCCCCGATCCTCAAAGGGGTTACGGCGTAACGTATTCATCCTCGCGCGACGCGGTCCTGCTGTCGGAAGTGAACGGCGCGTCGAATCTATTTCATTCGTTGGTTAACGCATCGCCGCCACCCGCGCTAACTGACGCGGGAAAGAATCTGATTCCGCGGCAGTTTGCATTCGATCGATCCGCGAGCGATGCGGCGCTCCAGCCCCAGATAATTTTTCAGAATGATAGGACGATCCTCTATCGGTTCACGCCAAACGCAGTTGCGCGCGGCCGCTTCGAAAAGCTGGGCGGCGGCGATGGATATATCTGGGGAGCAGGTTCAGGATTTTTCGAGTATGTCGTACCGGAACGAAAAGATCGTCGCAAAGTTGGATCGATCGTGGTGCGCGCGCACATTCAACCGGTGCTGCCGACGGACGCGAAAACCGATTGGGTGCGCACGCGCGTGACTTTGTTCGTGAATGGAACTGATTGCGGCTCGCGTCTGATTCCCTGGGAGGATCCCAAAGCGCCTTTGATCCAGGAGTGGAAGATTGATTCGTGGTCTCCGCGTCTGCGCGCCGCGCGCGGAAAATCATTCGCGATTCGCTTTGCCGTGACGCCTGAGTCAGATTGGCTTTACGGAGTGAATATCTCGAACTGGCCTGTCGGCTACGAATCGCACGATGCGGCGCCGGTGGAGGTTGAGATCAGATGAGTGTCAGAAGCCCGACCGTGAGGGAGGGCAGCTCTCATAATCGATAGCCGAGTGGTTGCGTGCGAGGCCCTCCCTGACGGTCGGGCTTCTGACACTCTACTTCATCCCATAAAGCTTCGCCGCGTTATCATGCAAAACCATGTGCGCCAGCTCCATCGCTCGCGCTCTATCGATCTCGCCATCGTTCATCATTCCCGTCAACGCCAAAGCCAAAGCTTGTCGCCCGGTCGTGTTTGAAAGCCACGCGACTTCGCCCCAATCGACTTCCGGTCCAAACGAAAAGGCGTCGGTGCCGAAGAGAATCTTGTCGGGATAGAACTCCAGCCAGTTGCGCAGGATCTCGCTCAACTCGCGCGGATAGGTAAAGAATGTCTGCGCCGAAAAATCTGCGTACACGTTCGGCTTGCTCATCAGCGATCCCATCTCTTTGGTGAAGGGATAGCCGCCATGAACGACCACGAAATTCGTCTTGCGCAAAGTCGGATCGTTGAATGCTGATTCCAGCAGCAGCGGGTTGCTGCCGCTCTGTCGATAGAATCCGCCGGCGCCCTCGATACAGTGAAGGTGAACGGCTAAGCCAAGTCGGCCCGCTTCGCGCGCAATGTAGAAAAAAAGAAAATCCTGAAGCGCTTTGTAATCGCGCGCCGCAGGTTCGCCGCCGCGAACGAACTTCAGATAGACAGCCCGTGCTCTAGTTGAATCTGGATCGTCGAAATCGAGCTTGCGCAAATAAGCAGCCTCATACTTGATCGCGACCGCACCGTTTTTCTTCTGACGCTCGAGCGTCGGTGTGACAACTTGTTTCAGATAGGCATCGAGTGAAAGCGGCAACCCGCGCAGATTCAAATCCGCGAGATATCGCTTCAGCAATTTTTCTTCAGCCGGATAGAAACCTTTGTAATCCTGATTGAAACGTTTCGCGGCGTCATTACTCAGCGGAAAAATCAAAGCATCGTCGAACGGCACCCAAACGAATCTCGGCGACGTCAAACCGCGGCCCATCGCTACGCGATTCGCGAACATCGTCTCAATGTTCAGCTGATCCAAAATCCACGCAGGCGTGCGCTCGCCATTTTGCTTCAGAACGTTCTGCTTCGCGGCCATCAGTTCGCGCAGATGGGCTTCGCTCATGTCATTGTGCGAATAGCGATACAGATCGTGCCAGGCCCGAATGAATTCCGGATTCGCTGGATTGAGCCGCACGGGAAGCGGAAACGGCGTGATCACGTCGAGCGGCAGCGCATCGTATTCAGTATCGGCAGGCTCGCCATCGGCGACGTACTTCACCGGATGCGCGTGATTGTCAATGGCTTTGATCTTGTTGATTTCGTTAAGAAGATCGCGATCAACGCCCGGCTGCGCACGAAGATCAGAGGCAGCCGCAAGCAAAAAGATACTCAGCAAAATAAGGGTCGTTTTCATTTTTACCTCTTAATTATCTGCTTGTTACCGTAAGCGGTTCCGTAACATATCACTGACATGAACCCTGATCCTTTCCGGCATCAACGCGAGTGATTCGTCCTTCGACTTTGGGGGCGATCGCCTTCACGGAAGTAATCGCTTTTTGCAGCACATCGGATTCTGATGGCCCTTGATCAGGAGTGATCAATTGCTTCGCGCTCTTGAACATCGTGTAGCCATCACCACCATCGATCGCGACGTAACTTGTCGTCGTCAGCGTGTACGTCGCCTTATCGTCGAGCCGCTTTCCGTTCACGATAACACTTGTCAAACGCGCACCAGGTTTGCGGCTCGCGTCGTATGAAAATCGCAAACCGGAAACTTGTGGGAACCGGCCGGGTTGTTCCTCAATGCCAATACTCGCGACGCCGTACTCCAATACTGAACGCAGCACTGCGCCGCTGATCTGGAGCTTCACCAGTCGATTATTAAAAGGGAGCATCGAGAGCGCGTCGCGCTTGGTCAGCACGCCCGGCTCAATTGTCGTATCGGCGCGAATCGAGCCGCCGTTGACCAGGGCGACATCCGAACCGGTTGCGTTGCGATAGGTATCCGCGATGAAATCTGCCATGTTTGTTTCGCGCGTGCGCACGTCGGCGCTCCTGATATCGAGTTGGACATCGGTGCGGCCGATGACCTGCTCGAGGCTCTTCAGCAGCGGCCCGTATTTTTCATTCAGAGGCGCGAAGGCCGCATCTTCCTTTACTTCATCGGTGACTGGAATTACTTGCCAATCGATACTCTCGATCTTGCCGGTCGATTTGGAAATATTCAGATCGATACGACCGAGTTCGCGCGCGTCCGCGGTCATCTTGAAAATCGGCGCGTGTCCCGACATCGATTCCAGCAAAGTGTGTTCGTGGCCGCCGATGATCACGTCGACCCCCGAACAGCGCGCGAGCTTCTTGTCGTCACTCATTGCCAGGTGTGTCAGCGCCACGATCACTTTGGCGCCCTGCGCCCGGATTTGTGGAACGACGCGCTTCGCTGCCGCGCATGGATCACCGATGTCGACGGTTGGACCGGGCCGTGAAGTTTTTAGAGTTTCCTGCAGAACGATCCCGAAGATTCCAATCTTTATGCCATCAAATTCGCGAATGATGAATTCGGGCGTCCCGCCGAACAGTTTGCCGGTGGTCTTGTCTACGACATTAGCCGCGAGCCACTTGAATTTCGATTCGGCCATTCGCTGGCGCAGCACGTCCGGCCCAAAATCGAATTCGTGGTTGCCGAACGTCGCGTAATCAAGGCCGATCGCGTTCCACGCTTCGATCATCTGGCTGCCTTTGTAAGTGTTCGACTCGATCGATGGCGAGATCGTATCGCCAGCCAACAAAAAAATAGTGTGCGGCGATTCTGCCATCACCTGTTTGCGCAACGTGAGCAGACGTCCGAGTCCGCCACGCTTGCCGCCGTCAACCGGCGCGAATTGGTAGACGTCGTTGACCTGCAGCAGCGTCACGCGAACCGGGCAGTCGCGCTGCTGTTGCGCCTTGTTTCGATCGAATTGAACGAAGGTGCGATTGCGGCGACGACTAATAAGAGAGCGGCGATCGAAATCCGCCGCCAATGAACATGTTTGAAAATCATTTGAGAGACCTTTCGGCTGCTATGTGCATCCAAGACCGGAATCTGCGGATTGAAACGATTGGATTATACTTGAGACTAAGTTAACTCGGCATCATTCATTTCCGTTATGGCTTTTAACGAAACTGTTTTCGTCACCGGGTTCCCGGGGTTCCTGGCGACGCGCTTGGTGAAGCGACTTGCGGCGGAAGGCGCGCGATTCGTTCTGCTGACGCAGTCTTCGTTCCTTGCGGCGGCGCGGAAAACGGTAGCACAGATCGCGGCTGAATTGGGATCGCGGGTCGAGAACTTTCAGATCGTCGAAGGCGACATCACCAAGCCTGATCTGGGAATGTCAGCCGCACAGTTAGATCGTACGCGTCAGGAAACGACAACGATTTTTCATCTCGCGGCCATTTACGATCTCGCTGTTGATTGCTACGTAGCTTCTCATGTGTCGACATGCTACGTCGCGGGTAAACGCGAAGGGCTGATCAAAGAAACCGAATTGCACCACGACCGAGGTTTTCGCAACCACTACGAAGAGACAAAGTACCTCGCCGAGTTGGAAGTAGATTCGCTGAAATCTGAATTGCCAATCACGATTCATCGTCCCGCGGTCGTGTGCGGCGATTCGAGTACTGGCGAAACCGCGAAGTACGACGGCATTTACTATTTGATTCATTACCTGCGGAAGTGGCCGGGCGGATTGACGCTCTTGAACATCGGCAATCGCGCGGTGTGCCTGAATCTTGTGCCGGTCGATTTTGTGATCGAGGCGATGGTGGCGCTGGCGAAAGACGAGCGCGCAGTCGGCGCAACAGTGCAGTTGGCTGATCCCACACCGCTGTCGACTCAACGATTGTTTGATGAAATTTCAAAAGTAATTGGCGGACGTGATTCCCTGGCTAGTATTCCGGCGCGAATCGTCTATCCAGTCTTGATGCTGCCGTTCGCGCCCAGGGTAACAGGGCTGCCTCATTCAGCGGTGCCGTATTTCTTCATCGAGCAAACGTACGACACGGCGCTTTCACGAGCGTTGCTAGAGCCGCAGGGCATTCGTTGTCCGCGATTTCCTGATTACGTGGAAGCGCTGGTGAATTTCGTGGCAGAGAATCCAACGCTGTAGCAGAGTCAGGCTGCCTTGCGCTTGGTTCAAGAGTCACCGGTCGTCCGCTTCGCGGACTGAAACTAAGGCGCCAACCTTTCAACGAGCCAATTGCCGTCAGGCTGCTTCGTATATCGCAGCCGATCGTGCAGACGATTCTCGCGGCCTTGCCAAAACTCGATCGCTTCGGGCTTAACGCGATAGCCGCCCCAGTGCGGCGGGCGTGGAACGTTGTCGGCGAACTTCAAATCGAATTCTTCGAATCGCTTTTCCAATTCCTCGCGGGTCTCAATCGGCTGACTTTGGTCGGATGCCCACGCGCCTGTCTTACTGCCCAGGGGCCGCGAATGAAAATATTGATCTGACTCGTCCGCTGAGACTCTTTCGACTCGGCCCTCGATGCGCACCTGCCGCCAAAGTTGCGGCCAGTAAAAAAGCAAACAAGCGCGCGGGTTGTCGCTCAGTTCCACGCCTTTGCGGCTGTTGTAGTTTGTGTAGAACACGAAACCTTGATCGTCAAAACTCTTCATCAACACGATGCGTGCAGAGGGCCATCCCTCCTTCGTAGAGGTTGCGAGCGTCATTGAAATCGAATCCTGCTCGTTTACGCCCGCGGCAGGCAATTCCTGAAACCACTTTGCGAATTGGTTTATGGGATTAGGATCAACGTCTGATTTGTGCAAGGCGGGAATTTCCATCTTCGATCGGCGACTTCACACTCCGGCGTCTTCTTTCTTCTTGGTCCACATGCCGGCGATTTGCTGAGCTTCGGCGTAAGTTAGATTGTCATAAATATCCTCGTGCTTCTTTACTACGCCGTTTTCTAATTCGGCCACTTCCCAATCGGGCGCTTCGGGATCGGTGCCCGCGCGACCCTCTGACACGCGAATTTCCCAGCTTAGGTTTACGTTTTCTGCTGCGATTTCTTCCATTGGTTTATGCCTTTTCTAAGTCTTGAGTTGAGCAGAAAGATAATAAACCAAAATGGCGCGGGAAGTCCTGCGCGAATCGAGGACGACCGCTGACTCAGCAGAATTCGTTTCGTCAAGGTATTATCAACGCTCATTTCGTCATGGCTAATTTAGGAAAATCAGGACTGCCGCTGGTTGCAATCGTCGGACGCCCGAACGTCGGCAAGTCGACGCTGTTCAATCGATTGATTGGCGAACGGCGATCGATTGTCGGCGATGAACCCGGCATCACGCGCGATCGAATCTACGGCGAGTCCGAATGGAATGACGTTCGATTCGCGCTGGTGGACACCGGCGGAATTGTTCCTGATGACGAAGCGATCATTCCCGCGAACATCCTGAAGCAAGCGAGCTTCGCCATTGATGAAGCGCAAGCGATCGTTTGGGTGGTCGATGCGCGCCAGGGCGTGACGCCTTTGGACGAAGAGTTGGCGCGTTTGTTGCGCGGTACGGGCAAGCGAGTGCTCGTCGCCGCGAACAAAGCGGACGCGGTGAATTGGGAAAGCGACGCCGGCGAATTCTTTTCGTTCGGATTCGATGATGTGTTTGGAATATCAGCAGAGCATGGAAATGGAATCGGAGAGATGCTGGATGCGCTGGTGAGCAGCGGAAGTTGGAAGCTTGAGTCCGAATCGCAAGGTGAAACGGACGCAAGTTATCGACTTGCGCCACGAGAACTTCGTCTCGCCATCGTTGGACGCCCGAACGTGGGGAAATCATCTTTGTTGAATCGTTTGCTCGGTGAAGAACGCGCGATTGTCTCGCCGGTTGCCGGGACGACGCGCGATTCGGTCGACACATTGCTCGAAACTCCGGAACAAAGCTTTCGCTTGATCGACACCGCCGGAATTCGTCGCAAGGGCAAAACGATTGCATTGGCTGAGAAACTTTCTGTGATCATGGCGCGCAAAAGTCTGGAGCGCGCCGACGTGGCGATTGTCGTTCTCGATGCTGAAGAGGGAATTGCGGCGCTTGATGCCGCCATAGCGGGGTACGCCGTTGAAGCCGGCTGCTCGATCATTCTCGCTTTAAACAAGTGGGATGCGCTTGCGAACAAAGAAACCGGAACTGTCTCAGCATTCGAACGCAAAGTGCGCGACCAGATGAAGTTTCTGAGTTGGGGCGCAGTCGTCACAACGTCGGCACTGACCGGCCAGCGCTTGCAGAAGCTCTTGCCGCTCGCAATTCGCGCTCACAAAGCGCGCAGCCTGCGCATTCCCACCTCGCGTCTGAATGAATTCTTTGAAAGAGAAATTCGACAGAAGTCGGGCATCACTCCAGCCAAGACACACAAAGGATCGCGTCTGCATGTGCAGTACATCACGCAGATCGCCGTACGACCGCCGACGTTTGTGGTGTTCACGGCGGGCGGTAAAGCAGGCCTGCATTTTTCGTTTCTGCGTCACTTGGAAAATCGTCTGCGCGAAGAGTTCGATTTTTTTGCGACGCCGATCAGAATTGTCGAGCGACATAAGTCGCGGAAGCGTCGTCGATGACCCACGTGCCACCGCTGGATTTCCATGTTCTCGCACGTGAAGGTGAGGCCCGCACCGCAACGCTCACTACCCGTCGCGGCGTGATTGAAACTCCGGTCTTCATGCCCGTCGGGACGGCGGGAACGGTGAAGGGAACTCGGTTTGAAGAGCTGGAATCGCCGGATCTCGATGCGCGGATCATTCTGGGAAACACGTATCACCTTTGGCTGCGGCCCGGCGTTGAAACCATCAAAGCGCTGGGTGGACTGCATAAATTCATCGGGTGGGATCGCGCGATGCTGACTGACTCTGGAGGATTTCAGGTTTGGAGTCTTGGCAACCTGCGGAAAATAAGCGAAGAAGGAACCGAGTTTCGTTCGCATCTCGATGGGTCGCTGCGTTTCCTTTCTCCCGAGATTTCGATGGAAGTTCAGGCGGTGCTCGGGGCAGAAATTGCGATGGCCTTCGATGAGTGTGCGCCGGGTGAAGCAACTCACGATGAAGCGCGCGGCAGCATGGACCTGACGCTGCGTTGGGCGAAGCGGTCGAAAGATGCGTTTGAAACATTGCAGGCTGGAGTTCTCCCTCCCCCGCTGGGGGAGGGTTGGGGCGAGGGTTGGCAGCGCGCTAAGCCCTCACCCCCATCCCCTCTCCCAACTGGAGAGGGGCAAAACGCTGGCACGAGACGGCAGGCGCTGTTTGGAATCATTCAGGGGACGTCGCATCTCGATCTCAGACGCGAGAGTTTGGAACGGACGGTTGAAATCGGTTTTGACGGCTACGCGATCGGCGGGCTTAGCGTCGGTGAAGAGAAGCACGTGATGATGGAAGTGATCGAAGAAATCGCGCCGCGGATGCCTGCCGACAAACCAAGATATTTGATGGGCGTCGGGACTCCGGAGGATTTGATTGAGGCAGTCGGACGCGGTATCGATATGTTCGACTGCGTCCTGCCGACGCGCAATGGTCGCAACGGACAGGCATTCACTTCGCGCGGCAAGCTGAACATCAAGAATGCCCGCTATGCTATGGATCAAATGCCGCTCGACGAAGCATGCAACTGCTCAGTTTGTCGCCGTCATTCGCGGGCATATATTCGCCATCTTTATCAATCGGGAGAGATGCTTGCCAGCATCCTTTTGACCCATCACAATCTGGCGTTCTTCCTTGACACCATGAAGCGTGTCAGGCAAGCTATCCGTTCCGATCAATTCGCCCAATTTCGGCGAGAGTACACTGAGCAATTAAGCTCCGGATTGGAAGCTTAATTCGCGTTTCTGCGAACGCGTTTTCTAAACCGCAGCCGGCATTCATTGGACCTAAGGAACTTAGATTGACAGCACACTTATTTCTCTTTCAAGGCGCAGGAGGTTTCGGGTTCCTCATCCCGATGATTCTGGTGTTCGGCGTTTTTTACCTTCTGCTGATTCGGCCGCAACAGCGAAAGCAAAAACAACTGCAGGAAACGGTCTCGCAACTGAAAGCCGGCGACAAAGTGATTACCACCGGCGGAATTGTTGGCGTAATTACCGCGGTTCGCGACACTAGTTTTCTGATCCGAAGCGCGGAAAAAACCATTTTGGAAATTGCACGCACGGCAGTCGCCGGAGTCGATTCAGAAGAGAAGAAGTAGCCAGGTTTTATGAAGAAGCGAAATTTGCTCCAGCGGGCGATTATCATCGGCATCGTTACGGTTGTGGGTTTTTATATCGTGATCGGCCCTCATGGTCGTCGGCCTCACTTGAACGATCTGAAGTGGTCGGGCATCAAAGCCAACCTTGAGAATAACATTCATCTCGGTCTCGATCTCAAAGGCGGATCGCATTTGGTGATGCGCGTCAAGACCGAGGAGTATCTGAAGCGGCTGACTGAGGACAACGCAATCGCGGCCCAAAACACCGCCAAAGAAGCGGGATTTGAAGTTAAGGAAGCGCATGCCGAAACTTCGAGCGGAAGTTATCGGGTGTTTTTGCAAGCCACCGATCCATCCAAGGTCAAAGATATTCGCGATGCCGTCGAGAAGAAAGTAGATCTCGGCGACCGCGCCGGCTGGTCATTTTCTACTTCTGGGGACGTAATTAGCTGGAGTCTGACCGGGGCGCAGCAAGTTGCGTTGGCCCAGCAGGCCACTGAGCAGGCGTTCAAGATCATCGATAGCCGGATCAATGCGGTCGGGGTCGCCGAACCCACCCTGCAATACCACGGCGGACAGAATTCGCATGAAATTCTCCTGCAGATGCCGGGCATCCAGGATCCTGAGCACGTCAAGCAATTACTTGCAGGGCAATCACATCTCGAGCTGGTGCACGTCATTAGTCCTGCCAACCCCGCTCCATATCAGACGTATTCCACCAAAGAAGAAGCGATGGCATCGCTCAACAGCGGCGGCAAGACTCCGGCAAATCGGCGCGTCCTTCGTGATACAGAGAGAGCCGACGTGACGACGACACCAGATGCAAACGCGAACGCCCCCAAACCACAAAAGTGGGTAGTGGTCGAATCCCCCGCGATTATCGATGGCATCGATCTACGATCGGCGCAGGCTATTTCTGAACGTGCCGGCGGGGATAAATATCAAATTACTTTCTCGCTGAAGAAAAACGGCGCGGACAAGTTTGGCGCGTGGACCGGCGCGAACATCAACGAGTACATGGGCGTTGTGCTTAACGACGAAGTGAAGTCGATCGCTTTTATCAAGTCGCAGATTTTCGATCAGGGCGAAATCACCGGCAACTTTACCAAAGAGCAGGGCGAAGATTTGGCGTTGACACTCCGGTCCGGCGCGCTGCCTGCGCCGATCGAGTATTCGGAAGAGCGCACCGTCGGACCAAGCCTCGGTCAGGATTCGATTCGTTCCGGTGTGCGAGCGTCGTTGCTTGGGTTGACCCTGGTGGTGCTTTTCATGCTTGTTTATTATCGAGGTTCCGGCATCAACGCGATCGTGGCTTTACTGCTTAACATGGTGCTGATGCTTGCTGGCCTGATCGTTTTTGGCGCGACGCTGACGCTGCCAGGTATTGCGGGCATCATCCTTACCATTGGCATGGCCGTGGACTCGAACGTTCTCATCTTCGAGCGTATTCGCGAGGAGATGCGGTCCGGAAAGACAATTCCCTCGGCGATTGAACAGGGGTTCGCGCACGCCTTCGTGACGATCATCGACACGCACGTGACTACGATTGTCTCATCGTTATTTCTGTACGCGTTTGGCGTAGGTCCCATCCGCGGCTTCGCGGTCACGCTGGTGCTCGGCTTGCTCGTCAATTTGTTCTCGGCAGTTTATGTTTCGCGAACGATTTTCATGTGGCTGCTCTCGCGTAGAGGCAGACGCGTCGAATCGTTAAGCATCTGACTTGTAGAAGTTAATTTTCATGGTCCGATTATTTCATGACGTAAAGATCGACTGGCTCGGCAAGCGCCGGTTCTTCATCGGTTTATCGATTCTGCTGATGCTGGCCGGCATGGGCACCGCGCTTTACCGCCACAAGGTTCATCCGGGCGGGACTGACGCCTTTAACCTCGGGGTCGATTTCAAAGGTGGAACGGTGGTCACCGCAAGATTCAAACAACCGCCCTCCGTCGATCAACTTCGTTCAGCAATTAATGCCGCCGGCATTCGGGACGCGATTATCCAGCCCGTCCTCGATAAGCAAGGTATGTTCCTCATCAAAGTTCCACATCAGGGCTCAGAAGAGGTCAGTTCTGAAAGCCAGGCTGGCGTAGATTCGGCCCGCGACAACGTGCGAAAGGCACTCAATACGTTTGGTCGGGAAGCCGAGCCGACAAAGACTCTCGAAGCGGACGGGACGGCAGGCTATAAGATCGAAGGCACTGACGCGGTCGGCCAGGTCGCCAGTAAACAATTGCGCACACAGGCCATCGCCGTCACTGTCGCGGCGCTGATCGGGATGCTTCTCTTCATCGCGTTTCGATTCGAGTGGACTTACGGCGCGGCTGCCGTCGTCGCAGTTTTTCATACGGTGCTTGTGACGCTCGGCCTCTTTTCTATCTTTCAAATTGAGATCAATTTGACTGTGATTGCGGCGCTGCTGACTTTGGTCGGCTTCGACGTGAACGATTCGATCGTAATCTTCGATCGCATTCGCGAGAATCGAAAGCTGTACCGTCGCATGAGTCTGTATGATGTGACGAATCTCTCGATCAACCAGACACTGTCGCGGACAGTGATCACTTCGGGTTTGGTCTTTCTTTCTGTCGTGTCGCTGGTATTGTTGGGCGGTGAAACGCTCAGACCGTTCTCGCTAGCCCTGCTAATGGGAATTGTGTTTGGAACTTACGACACAATCGCCGTTGCTGGTCCGTTGATGGTCTGGTGGGAGAGACGCGTTGAGGCTGCGAACCGCGCGGTCGCCGCGAAACAGCGAGGAACCGGCGCACTGTCGACGCGAAATTCAGCGCGCGCGAATCGCCGTCCGGACGGCGTTGGCAAGCCTTCCAAGGCTGCGTGAGCCGGGAACAAATCTGTATTCTTGGGAATCTAATCATTCGTCTTTGGGTGGTTGACAACGTCCGCAACTGACCAACGAGAAGACGGCTTTTCACTTGGTTTGTTCTTGACTTTGCAAGTAATTGCGGCATAGACTGCGTCCGTTGCTGGCCAATTGAATATGTTCGTTACGGTGCCCTTGCTCGCGAATGGGACGCAGCGGCTTGTATTGTCCAGATGGCCAGTTTCTTTGTATCTCGCAGAGCGGTTGGTCACGACGTGGACACAGAAACCGGGCCGCTGATTCCTCTTCATGTTGCATTAATGGGTTTGATCGACGGTCTGATCGGACTCTAGTCGACCCAATTGGCGCCGAATTTGGGAGGACAGAAAGAATGTTCGAACACTTAGTCGAGTCGGGATCGCATACCGAAGATATTAAGCGCAAGGGTGGATTTCTTCTCGGATTCACCATCGTCTACGTCGTTCTGATTCTAGTGGGCGCTGTCGCGGGAATTATGCTGGCGACGGCCAATATTGATCAGCAGACCCTTGAACTGACGGCGCTAATTGCTCCGGTTCCGGTCCCGCAACAGCAACAACAAAAACAGGAAGCCAAACCTGAAAAGGTCGAGCTCAGCAAGAACGTTGACGTGCGCAAAGAATTGATCGCCGATGTTTCTCGCGCCGACCTGGTGCCGAAAGAAATTTCAGCTAAGGCCAGCGACATCCCGCCGGTGCGCAAGGGCGTTGTGACGATGCAGGGTTCCAGCAACTCGAACGCGATCGCGCCAGTCGCCCCAGGTACCGGAACCGGTCAGTTTATTTCAGCGCCAACCAGAGTTGAAACCAACGATGAACCGCCACCGCCACCTGCACCCAAGCCAACTCCGCACGCTCCGATTTCGGGTGGCGTTCTCAATGGTAAAGCCATTCACCTGGTAACACCGCCGTATCCGGCGATCGCGCGCAGCGCGCACGCTTCGGGTTCGGTGCAGGTGCAGGTCTTGATTGACGAGAATGGCAACGTGATGTCCGCGCACGCCGTGTCAGGTCATCCCCTATTGCAAGCAGCGGCAGTCGCAGCGGCGCGCGCTTCGAAATTCACGCCCACGAAACTCTCAGGACAGCCTGTGAAGGTCAATGGCGTAATCATCTACAACTTTGTAGCGCAGTAAGGGTTGAACGCGCTGGTCGCCAAAAGTGGCCAGCGCTTCGCGTCCTAAGTGCCAGTCAGAAATACAGTAATCAAAAACTTTGTGGAGGAGTTACCGTGACTATTTTGACAACCATCCTCGGAACGAAAGCGATGGGCTTTCTTCTGTTTCTCTTGCAGACGCCGAGCCCGTCCGCCGCGCAAGCGGGCGGTACTGAATTCACTATTACCGAAATGGTGAAGAACATGGGACCCGTGGCGATAACGGTGGTGATCATTCTGCTGATCATGTCTGTCTATTCGATCGCGATCATGGTCGAGCGTTACCTGACTTACACGGCGGCGAAAAAGCAGTCTCGCGAATTTGCGCCCCGTGTGGCCCAGGCGTTGAAGAACAACCGTATCGAAGAGGCCATCAATATCAGCGACAAGCATCGCAAGTCGCATCTGGCAATGGTGGTCAACAGCGGCCTGCAGGAGTTTCGCGCCCACGAACAGTCGAGCGATATTTCAGGCGAGGAAATCGAAGCCTCCAAGCTATCGGTTCGACGGCGCCGTTCGTCGGACTATTCGGTACCGTGTTCGGCATCATCAACGCGTTCCGGGGCATGAAGAACGCCGAGACAGCCGGTATTGCGGCGGTGGCCGGCGGTATTTCTGAGGCGTTGTTTACGACGGCGCTTGGTCTGGTCGTCGCGGTCCCGGCAGTGTGGCTATTTAATTATTTCACGGGCAAAGTGGACGGCTTCGTGGTCGAGATGGACAACTCGGCGTCAGAGCTGGTTGACTATTTCATCAAGAATCGGACCAAGCAACTTAATCCGTAGTCGATGGGTGAACGGAGGTCTCGGGCGAGGGAGTGATTCCGCGTCGCGGCCTTGCGTATTTCGGCTGAGACGATAAGGAGAGTGTTTTATGGGAATGCAGACTGGCGGCGGCGGCGGCGGCGGATTGCAGTCAGAGATTAACGTCACGCCGATGGTCGACGTTATGCTGGTACTGCTGATCATCTTCATGGTGGTCACGCCGTTCCTGCAACAAGGCATCCAGGTCGCTATTCCGCGCGAGATGAGAAACCCGGACGAAGATCAGGCCATCAACAAGGAGTCCGCGGTGATCATCTCTGTTCCGAAGGATGGCGATTACTACCTCGGGAAAAAGAAAGTCAATCTTGACGATCTGAAGTCGGCGGTCGAAAAGGCGCTGTCAAACAAAAAGGAAGAAGACAAGATCGTCTATATCAAGAGCGGCATCGACGTCAGCTACGGCGAAGTCGTGAAGGTAATCAACGCTGTTCGCGAAAAGGGCGTCGATAAGATTGGCCTCGTCGCTGATAAGAAGAAAGGCAAAGGCGCTGCTGCGGCGCCCGCGCCGGCAACCTAAGGGAAAACAAATTCGGAGCGCACTCTAATTCACTGTGCTACCGTTCGATTTGAGGTAAGTTTATGGCAATGAGTTCCGGGGGAAGTAATCGTGCTGTCCCCTACATCAACGTCACCCCGCTGATCGATGTGCTTCTGGTCGTGATAATCATTTTCATGGTCGTGACGCCGCTAAAACCAAGCAGGTTCAAGGCAGACATCCCGACACAGCGCGATCCGAACGAGGACTTGAGCAAACTCAAGCCCAATCCGCTGACGTTGGTGGTTTCGATCTCACCGGATTTGCAATTGAAACTCAATCAGGATCCGATGGGATCGGTTAACGATCCGAGTGCGCTGGCCGCGAAGCTGCAACAGACTTTCCAGCAACGCAAAGAGCAGCATGCATACAAGATTGGTATGGAAACGGCGACGAACATTCCAGAAGATCAGCGGATCGAAAAAACCGTGTTCGTTAAAGCGCCGCGCGCGCTGCATTACGGTGACGTCGTAAAAGTTATCGACGCGATCAAAGGCGCGGGCGCAAACCCCGTCGGCTTGCAGGTCGACGATCTGCCCTAAGACTTTGCGATTCACCTTAACGGAGCTAACAGAATGAGATTCTCTCGGTCCAGGATTGTCTTGACAGCGATCCTGGCTTTGTTTGTCGCCGGTTTTTCCGGCTGCACCCTTGTCAACAAAATCAGGGCCAAGAACGAGCTGAACGAAACAGCCAAAGCTTACAAAGAAGGTCGTTTCGAAGACGCGGAAGCGCACGCCAAGCGAGCGCTGTATCTCGATCCTTCAAACAAAACCGCGCCAATTTTCATTGCCCGCGTCATTCACCAACAGTACAAACCCGGCGTAGATGCGCCAGACAACATTCAGCGTGCGCGTGATGCTATTGAGGCTTACAAACGCGTACTGCAGATGGACCCGAAGAACGACGAAGCTTACAAAGCGATCTCGGTTCTCTATTCGGCGATTAAGGACGATGATAACCTGCGCGCCTGGATCAGGGCCCGGGCAACCGATGCAAGTCAGCCCGCGGAAAAACGCGCGGAAGCTTACGCGATTCTCGCCGGCAAGGATTGGGATTGCTCGTTCAGGGTTACGGAGCAACCTGATGTAAAAACAACATCAGCTGAGGGCGGTGGCGCTAAAGTTACTTACAAGAAACCGAAGGACCAGAAGGACTTTGACAATATTCAGAAGTGTGTCGTGCGCGGACTAGAAGAAGCCGAAACCGCGATCAAGATGGATCCGAACAACGAATCTGCGTGGTCCTACAAGACAAACCTCTTACTCGAGGCTGCCAAGCAAGCTGAGATGGACGGCAAGGCCGATCAAAAGGCTCAATATGAAAAGCAGTCTGAAGTCGCCGGCAAACGTGCCGGTGCTCTGGCTGATGAGCGACGTAAGAAGGAAGAGGCTGCGGAAGCGGCTGCCACTCCAACGCCATAACTCTTCAAGACAGTTCCTCGCATTTAGCGAGCATCGAATAGGTGACGCAGACTTTTTCGGGTCGAGCGTCACCTATTGCTATAATGACAGAGGTCAGTTGTCCGTAGTCAGTTGTTAGTGGCGATTCCGAAATCAACTGACCACTGACTGCTGACAACTGACGCTTTTGTTTATGGTTCGGATCGAAGAAATTTGCGAGAAAGTGCGCCGGAATCATCCGCAAGCAGATCTAAATCTGTTGCGGCGCGCGTACTTGTTTTCGGCGCGCGAGCACCGCGGTCAGAAGCGCGCGTCAGGCGAATCCTACCTCGTGCATCCTCTGGAAGTCGCAAACATCCTTGCTGATATGCGGCTCGATGCAGTTTCGGTTTCAACCGGCTTACTGCACGACGTCGTCGAAGACACGCTCGCCGACACCCAGACCATTCGCGACTACTTCGGCGAAGAAGTTGCGCACCTCGTCGAAGGGCTGACGAAGATCGCGCATATCAGCAACGTCTCGCGTGAAGAACAGCAGGCGGAAAATGTTCGCAAGATGCTGCTGGCGATGATTGACGACGTGCGCGTCGTCCTTGTCAAGCTCGCCGATCGCTTGCATAACATGCGCACGCTTGAATTCCTGAGTCCGGACAAGCGGCGGCGCATCGCGCAGGAAACGATGGACATTTACGCGCCGATTGCCCACCGGCTCGGAATGGGAAAACTGCGCGGCGAGCTGGAAGATTTGGCGTTCAAGAATCTTCACCCTGAAGACTATCGAGAGATCACGGCGCAACTTGAAAAACGCCGCGCAGCGAACGAGGCATTTCTCAACGAGATTACCGCGGACATCGAGCGGAAGATGCGCGACGCCGAGGTGCCGATCGTCCACGTCGAAGGCCGCATCAAACGAATCTACTCGATTTGGAAGAAGCTGAACGCGCAAGAGATCGATCTCGATCAAGTCTACGACTTAGTGGCCGCGCGGGTGATCACTCCTGACGAAATCCGTCACTGTTATGGCGCACTGGGCGTAGTTCACACAAGTTGGAAGCCCGTACCAGGTCGGTTCAAGGATTGGATCGCGACGCCCCGCGACAATCTCTACCAGTCCCTGCACACGTCCGTCATCGGCCCAAAGGGCCAGCCCTTCGAGGTCCAAATTCGAACCGAACAGATGCACATGGTCGCCGAAGAAGGCGTCGCCGCGCACTGGAAATACAAGGAGGGGAAGCGCGGGCCACGCGATGACGATGAGGCATTGAAGGTTTTGCGGTCGCTGGTCGAATGGACGCAGGAAGTGAAAGACTCGCGCGAATTCATCGATGCGTTGAAGCTGGATCTTTATCCGAAAGACGTTTACGCGTTCACGCCGATGGGCAAAGTAATTCAGTTGCCGCGCGGCGCCACAACCATTGACTTCGCTTACATGATTCACTCGGAAGTCGGCAACACCTGCACTGGCGCTCGCGTCAACGGGCGAATGGTGCCGCTCCGGACGATGATTCAAAACGGCGACGTCGTCGAGATTATTCGTAGCCAAAACGCGCATCCCTCCCGTGATTGGCTAAACTTTGTGGCCACGTCGCGGGCGCGCAATCGCGTGCGTCACTGGGTCGCGGATCAACAACGCGCGGAATCGATCGAGATTGGCCGCAAACTTTTCGAGAAAGAGGCCGGGCGGTTCCAGCTTTCCGTCAAAAAGATGCTCAGTGACAGCAACGGCGATCTGAAACGCATCGCCGGAGAATACGGCTACGGGCGTACCGACGATCTGCTCGCGGCGATGGGCTACGGCAAGATCGTTCCGCGCAACATCATCGCAAAATATCTGGGCCCGGAAAAGTTTGAAGCGCTCGACAATCAGAAAGAGTCGCGTTTGCGTACGGGCGTGCGCGCCGTCAAGCGCTTGATCACCGGCGACGACGCGATCGTGGTTCGCGGCGTGGAAGATTTGATGGTGAACCGCGCGCGCTGCTGCAATCCGCTGCACGGCGAGCAAATCATCGGCTACATCACGCGCGGCAAAGGCGTCGCAGTGCACACTGCGCGCTGCAAGAACGTAAAGCAGTTGATGGTGAATCCAGAGCGCATCGTGTCGGTGGAATGGGCTTCGAAACCCGAAAAGACTGCGTACGCGGTCAAGCTGCTTGCCAGAACAGAAAACCGCACGGGGATGATTGCCGGCATCACCGGCGCGATTTCTGACATGAAAACGGGCATTCGCGACGCGCGCGCTTCAATCGGTCCCGATCAAAAAGGCCGGATCGAAGTCACAGTTGAAGTTTTTGACGTGAAGCACCTGGACAAAGTGATGAGTTCAATCAAGAACGTTTCCGGCGTGCTGGATGTGGAGCGTTTGCAAGGTGCAGCGTGATCACAACTAGCTAAGAGCTAAGGGGTAAGTGCAAAGAGCTAATTACGCAAAACCTTTCTTTGATAACATAGCGCTTTGCTCTTCGCCCTTCGCTCTTAGCTCTTCAGCTTTCCCTCCGTATCGTAAACCTCAATCTCTTCTGAAAATGTTTTGACCTGCTCGGTAACTTCCGTTCCGTCGCCAACGATGACAATGGCCGCGCGATCTGGAGTTACGTATTGCTGGGCGACGCGTTGAATATCTTCGACGGTGACGTTGTTCACATTCTCTCGATACGTTTTCAGATAATCGTCCGGCAGGTCGAACATCTGTATGTTCACGATCTGATCGATCAGCCCGTCCTGAGTTTCGATACGAATGGGAAACACGCCGGTGAGATAGGACTTGGCGTTGTTGATTTCTTCGTCAGACACCGCTTCGTCGCGGATTCGATTTAGTTCGTACAAAAACTCGCGCAGCGAATCACCCGTAACGGCAGTTCGGACTTCGGCGGTGGCCCGGAAAGTTCCCGCCAAACGCCGCGCGTCGAGGTTCGAATACGCGCCGTAAGTGTAGCCCTTGTGCTCGCGCAAATTCATAAATAGTCGCGACGATGCATTCGCTCCCAGAATCGTATGCATCAGCAGCATCGGAAAATAGTCGCGGCTCGTGCGAGTGATTCCTTCGTTCGCAATGATGAGGTTCGATTGAGCCGAGGCCGGACGATCTACCAAATAAATTGTGCGCGACGATCGGGGCGGTGGTGAAGGGAACTTCTGATTTGTTGCCGCGTCCGATTTCCAATTTGTGAATAATTGCTCGATTCGTTTGAGGAGCGCGTCCTGATCGAACTCTCCGATGACGATCAGCGAGGCATTATTAGGAATGAAGGTCGAGTGGCGAAACGAAAGCAGATCCTCGCGCGTCAACGCGTCGAGCATTTCTTCGGTTGGAGACAAGCGCGAGTAAGGATGCGATCCAAACATAACCTGCGCCATTCGTTCCGACGCCAGGAAGTTCGGCTGTGCCCTTTGCTGAATCAGCATTTGTTTCGTGTTGTCCCGCGCGAGATCGATTTCGTTTTGCGGAAATGATGCGCGCAGCGTTACGTCTGCAACCAATTCGAGAATCTCGTCAGTGAAACCCGCCAAACCCGAGGCGGCAATCGTTGTGAAATCTGAAGTCGAGCCAACTGAGAGTGCGGCGCCCACTCGTTCAATCTCTTCCGCAATCTGTCGGCTAGTGCGGGTGTCCGTTCCCTCAGTCAAAAGGTGCGACAGCATGTCGCTCAACCCGGGAAGCTTCGGCGGATCGTTCGCATCGCCGGACCGAAACGCGAGGCGAAAACTGATCAGCGGCAAGCGCTTGTCTTCGATAAAGGTGATCTGCAAACCGTTTGAGAGCGTCGTTTCAAACGGTTCGGGTAAGTTGAGCGGACGCGGCGCCAAAGGCGGCGGCATCTCGCGGCGAAAGGTCTCAGTCTGCATTTTGATTTTTGCGGTTACCTATTTCAATTCGATTCAATTGCTGGTTGCGGTGCGGTTGGTATCGGTGTTCCTGTCGATGTTTCATCTGGCGGCGCAGGAATTTGCGGCAGGGGCGCGGTCGGCTGCTTGGGCTCGCCAGGTTCGTGCGGCGCCGCGGGCGCAACTTCCTGGGCCGCCGGAACGATGTCGAGCAAAACGCGATTGTCATTATCGAGATAACTAGCCACTGCGTCGCGAATTTGATCGGCAGTCACATCCAGATAGTTCTTTAAGTCGGTATTGAAAAGCTCGGGATCTTCGTCGTAAAGCGCAAACTCAGCGAGTTGTTGCGCGCGAAATAGCGAAGACTGACGGCTGCGGACCGACGCATTGAAAAGATTGTTGCGCAGCTTCTCCATCTCCTCGTCGCTTGGACCATCGGTAGCGAGTTGTCGAATCTCGTCGAAAATTACTTCGCGAATCTGATTGCCCTCGCGATCCGGCTTGGGGATCACAACGATGAAAAGGCCGGATGGCCCACGTCGCTCGTCGATTCCGCCTTGAATTTGAACTACGGATTCTTCGCTCTTGACCAATTTTTGATAGAGCCGCGCGCTTTCGCCTTCAAATAACAAATGACTCGCCAGCGACAGCGCATAGAAGTCGGATGATCGACGCGGAGGAATTTTCCACCCCAGCGCAAAGGCGGGTACGGGCGCCAATTTGTCGAAAAACGTATCCTTCTTGTCAGCGACTTCCGTTGGTTCGTCTACATTGACCTGCGGCGGTGGTGGTTGCGGCGGAATGCTTGCGAAATATTTTTCGACGAGTGATCGCGTCTCGCCCTGATCGAAATCGCCGGCAATGGACAACACTGCGTTGTTCGGCGCGTAGTAAATGCGAAAGAACTCGCGAATGTCTTCGACCGTAGCCGCGTCGAGATCTTCCATCGATCCGATTGTCGAGTGTGAGTTCGCTGGATTCTTGAAACTCATTTCGAACAGCCGCAGAAACCCGTTCACGTACGGCTGGTTGTCGTAACGCAGCCGCTTTTCTTCCTTCACCGCTTCGCGTTGGTTGTCGAGATTCTCCTGCGTTACTGCCAGCGAACGCATGCGATCGCTCTCGAGCCAGAGGGCCAGCGGCAACTGGTTCGCAGGAAGCGTTTCGAAGTAATTGGTGCGCTCGCTCGAGGTGGTTCCGTTCATGGTCCCGCCGGCGTTCGAGATGTATTGAAAGTGCGCGGCTTTCGGAACATTCTCAGAACCCTGGAACATCATGTGTTCGAACAGATGCGCAAAGCCGGTGCGGCCTTCACGCTCGTTGCGCGAACCGACGTCGTAATAAACCGCGACCGACACAACGGGAACGGAATGGTCTTCGTTCAGAATCACTCGCAGGCCGTTACTTAAAGTGTATTGTTCAATCGGTGTGTGTGGAACGTGAAAAGTTTTCTGCACAATTCGCTCGATGTAAACCGCGCGTTGCGGAAGCTTGGACGATCGTTTAGGGGGAATTGAAAGAAGGATTCTAACGCGTAACTCGCTCTTTAACAAAGACGCTCCACTCTGCTGCTCGATGCAGAATGGAGCGATTGGTAAGAACTCCGAGCCGGTGGCAGCGACTAGTTAACTGGCTTTATTTTCGCCGACGAGTCCACGCAACTCGGCACGCAGCCGTTCGATTTCCGCGAGCTTCTGTTCGACGCGCTCAAACAGGAGCCCTTGGGTCTTAATGCCTTCATCGATCAGAAATGCGGCGGCTTCGGCGCGAGTTCCAAAGACTCCGGCCTGGACTAACTGGCCGAGCTTGATCTGCGCGTCCTGCGAAACTTTTACCGCCAACATATAATCGTCTTTAGCGGATATGGCCCGTTCGATTGTGCGGCTGATGTCGCGGCCAATCGCCGACAGTTGTTCGGGAATCCGCGCGGCCATGTCTCGCACAGACGAGCCGACGCCCGAGCGATCGCTATCGTGCTCTGCTTCATCGTGATGGACTAACAACTCGTCGTTCGCGTCCGATCCGTTGGTTTGCGGTTCAAAAGGTGTGCTCATCGAATATGCTCCTTACTTCAAAACTCATGTACGAATGCACGGGGTTAGAAGTTCATTCTAAGGAGCAGCCGGATGAGCGGTCAAGCTAGTGCTACTCGCGCGCATCAGGCCGCATTAAGTTCGGCGCAGCACGCCGCACAGCGCGTGGCTGCGAACGGAATCGCCGTTAAGCAATGCGGACAATCCCTGGTTGTGGGCGCTTCCTTGTTTCGCCTCGAATTCACGGCCTTGATAATGATGAAGATCACGAACGCGACGATCGCAAAGTTTACGATGTCGTTGATGAAGGCACCGTAAGCGACCACTGGAATTCCTTTTGCTTTCGCATCGGCGAGCGAAGCGGGAGCACCCTTCGAATGATCAAGCACGAGGAACAAACTGGAGAAATCAACCTTGCCCAAAAGCAAACCTATCGGTGGCATGATGATTCCTTCGACCAGGGATGTCACGATCTTTCCGAAGGCGGCGCCGATGATCACGGCGACGGCGAGATCGACTACATTTCCGCGGGCAAGAAATTCTTTGAATTCTTTCAGCATGATCTTTCTCCTTTGCTGCTCCCGCTCCCTTTGGGAGAGGGCTGGGGATGCGGGGCAAAAGCTGGCTGTCACGTAAAACCCTCACCGTAACCCTCTCCCACAGGGAGAGGGAATACGAGAATTATCACTGACAATCCTTCGCCAATTTGTACCCAGCCGTTTCGGCTTCTTCTTTGTTCTTGAACTTTACTTTTGCGCCGGCGGGGATGTCCTCGCGGCCTAAGCAGTCGGACGGATAATAGTTCTTTGTGCGCGCGTCGGCAAACACTTCGGCTTCGGCTGCCTGCGCCGCATCTTCGCGGCGCGCAGCAATCACGTTCTGCGCCTTTTCGTCCTGGATGCGGATGCTTGGGCCCTCGGCGATGATCAATGCAAAGACCGAGAATCCATCGCACGCTATCTCGCGGCCAGATCGTCTTGGTTGCCAAGTCACGCGAAGGTCGAGGCTTTTACCGAAGTTTGCGGCAAACTCGTCCAGCTGCGGCCACTTAAAGGTTGACTCGTAGCCGATCCAAAGCGTCACCAGGTTGCCGTCGAGAAAATCGAACGAGACTGTGCGCACGTCCGAGTACCGGGCTTGATCGAAGCGGGTATCGAAGTGTGGATTGATGCTGGTTCTGATGACCCCGAATTCATCCGCGCGGCCAAACCGCACCAGCGCCTCGCGCCTTTTCACTTGATCCAGCGTCATGCCAACTCGAAAGCCGAGCAGCTCAGGCGTGTCTTTTAGTTCGTCGATTTTGAGAGAGCAACTTGATTGCTGAGCGATCGCGTTGGTGCAGGCGCAGAGCGCAACGATGAGAACAAATGAGAAGAGATTAATGTTCGAAGTGAGTCGGTTCAGCATTCAGTTCCGGCGCATTTTTGCTCGTCAATAATGAATCAATCAACTCTGCGAGAGCCCGCGGCTCGAACGGTGTCGAGACGTATTCATCGCATCCCGCTTCAATGGCAATTCGGCGATATTCGTCTGCACCATACGCAGAGACCGCAACGATCGGGGTCGTGCGAAGGGACTGATACTGTCTGATCTGATGTGTAGCGTCAAGCCCATTCATCCCCGGCATCATCACGTCCATAAGGATCAGATCGGGATGCTCGCTGCGGGCGATAGCGATCGCTTCTTCACCAGTTTCGGCTTCGATAACGCGATAGCCACGCTTGACCAGCCACATTTTCATCATCAAACGCGTGTCGTCGAAATCTTCGACCAGAAGAATCGTAGACGCGGACTCTTGCCTTTGAAAGTTCATAGAAGTTTCCATCACAGTTTCTTGGAGGATTGGGCAAGAGATGGTACCCGCGGCAGGGGTCGAACCTGCGACCTTTCGCTCCGGAGGCGAACGCTCTAATCCACTGAGCTACGCGGGCAAGTCCGGACAATTAGAAACATAACATAGCGAGATTGAGTCGGGCTAGCTTTGATTGGTGACGCAAATTGTCAATTGGGACAGAGTGAATTCGGTTAGTGGTAAGTGCAATCCGGCAAGTTACGAGTGTTTGATGATCACACCTTCGATGATATTCGCGACATTTTCGCAGCGATCGATGGCGGCTTCGAGCTTTTCGTAAACATCCTTCCACTTGATTACTTCCAGCGGGTCGCGGTTGTCATGAAACAGTCCGCCGACAGCGCGTTGATAAATATCATCGCCTTCATTTTCAAGCCGGTGGATCTCAACCAGCCGTTCGGTGACGCCTTTCGGTTTTTGGAGGATCGAAACCACTTCGTGAAGCTGTACGGCCATGCGTTGAATCACACCCGCCAATTGTTTTGCCGGCTCAGTCGTCTCATGAATATCGTACATGACTACGGCCCGCGCGGCGCCGTCGATCAGATCGACCACGTCATCCAGAGCTTTCGACATCATGTAAATATCTTCGCGGTCGAACGGCGTAATGAACGATTGATTCAGACGCGTCGCAACATTGTGCGTCAAGTCGTCGCAGGCGTGTTCAATACTTTTGATGCGCTGCACGTACTCCTGATAATCGCCGTCGCGATGCGAGAGCATTTCGACCAGCGTTTTCGCGGCATCATTGATGTATGAAGTCATCTGCGCGAATAGCGTGAAATACTGTTCTTCGCGTGGCAAAAGCTTTCCGAATGGCATCGTTTACTCCAGCGTCTTCTGCGTCGACTGAAAAAGCGTCATTGTTTTTGCGGAGCGAAGATATTAGCCGAACCGCGCATTAGTGTCTACGTATTAACCGGAATTGCGCTGGGCGCTTGCAATTCACTCGTAGCGTCGTATATCAAGAAGCCTGCATGACCGATAACTCTTCGTTTTCGCAAGTGGTTGAGTTGCTGCGGGCTGAGTCCGACGCGATCGCAAAAGCTGCCGCGCGTTTGCAGCAGGATGAGCTTGAGCGAGTGCTCGGCATTCTCAAGGACTGCAAAGGAAAAATCATTCTGCTCGGGGTCGGCAAGTCGGGCATCATCGCGCAGAAGATCGCGGCGACGATGACCAGCAGCGGCACCGCTGCGATTCATCTGCATCCGTCGGACGCTTTGCATGGCGGCCTGGGCATAGTTAATTCCGGCGATGTCGTGATCATGTTGAGCAACAGCGGTGAAACCGACGAGCTATTGGAGCTTCTGCCTTACCTGAAACGTCGTGACGTGCCGCTGGTTGCGATCGTCGGTAACGTTAAGTCAACGATCGCGCAAAAGTCAGATGCAGTGATTGACGCTTCCGTCGATCAGGAGGCGTGTCCCTTGAATCTCGCGCCGACGGCGAGCACGACCGTGTCGCTGGCTATTGGCGATGCACTGGCAATGACGCTGATGCGCGCGAAGGGCTTGACTGAAGAAGACTTTGCTTCGAACCATCCGGCCGGCCAACTTGGCAAGCGTTTGACGCTGCGCGTTGGAGACTTGATGCACAGCGGTAACGAGAATCCAACGATTGCGAGCGATGCGTCGTGGATGGACATCGTGGCGACGATCAGTCAATTCGGTTTAGGCGCCGTGAATGTGATCGATGGAGAAAAGAAACTTGCTGGGATAATTACGGATGGTGACGTGCGGCGTTCGTTGCAACGACTCGGGCCTCGCAATCTCGAGTTCGCGAATCTTAGCTGCGATGACTTGATGACCCGCAATCCTGTGGTGGCCGGCCCGGATATGCTCGCGTTCGACGCGCTGCATCTGATGGAGGATCGGCCTTCACAAATTAACGTGTTGCCGGTTGTCGATGAAAATAATTTCTGCGTCGGATTGATTCGTTTGCATGACATCGTACGGAGTGGTTTGTGATTTTGGAGGGTGGCGGCTCGACACCGCTTTCATATTGAAAGTCTCTCCTCCGAAAATTACCCGAAGGAAAAAGGACGCATAGCCAATGAAAGCTAAAGCTACTTCTGTCTGTTCTCTAATCCTCTTGGCGCTTCTTAGTTGCTTGAATACGTTCGCTCAGGAATCAGCCTCGCGCGGCCGCCGCGCCACCAACGCTCCCACGGGCGAGGCGACGATTACCGTTACTGAACAATTCTTAAATTCGTTTCTCACCGCCGTCTTCGACAACTTGAATGAACCATCCATGCCTTTGACTGTCGGAGGCGCAAAATCGGGTCCTGACTGCGCCAGCGAGATTCGTTTGAAGCGCGAAGCCGGTGGCGTTCGTACCGCGGTGCATTTCGAGAATGGAAGAATCGTTGGGCCGTTGGCGTTTGCGGGCGCGTACAACTCAGGTCTGATGGGCTGTATTGAATTCTCTGGCTGGGCGGATTCGGAAGTTGTGCTCGAATACGACAACGCACGGCGCGCGTTGGTGGCGCGGTTTCGCCTGCGCGACATTCACTTGAACAATACACCCGCAGTCTTGAATGGGCCGCTGCTCAGCATGGTCCAGAGCACGATCGACAGCCGCTACAACCCCGTAGAATTGTTCACGCTCGAGAAACTTTCGACGCGCGTCGACATCCAACCCGCCGGCGGAGCGCTGCAATTGCGTGCCCGAGAAATTCGGCCGGAGATTACGCCTTCGGCGTTGACGCTGCACATCATTTACGAGTTTGTTCGTGGCTAAGTGTCAGAACCGGGAGCGGTAGCGACCGGATCATGTGAATCTTCTGGTGATACTTCTTATCGCTCGGTCAATATCCTGTTCATATGGAACTTCTTGATCTGGTCGCTACCGCTCCCGGTTCTGACACATCTTCTGATAGAATTCGCGCTCTCGAAGAGCCAAATCCATTTTCTTGTTTGGAGGTTTCCCCATGCGAAAGCTTCGTTTCTTATTCGCTGCCGCATTCGTTTTAGCAGCCGCATCACTTCAGTTTGCGCAGACGCCCAGCGGGCCACGTTACATGACGCCGCCAAAGGGAGTCGTCGATGCCTTCGACGCGCCGCCTTTGCCTGCGGCGATCTTGAGTCCGTCGAAGCAAGTCATTGCGCTGACCTATCGTCGACCATACCCGACAATTGCGGAACTCTCGCAGCCGATACTGCGGCTGGCGGGAGCGCGTGTGAATCCAAGGACGAATGGTCCGCAACGCACGGCGAACATTTATGCGATCACCCTGAGGAAGATTTCTGACGGTGCAGAGACGAAGGTGATGGTGCCGCCGCAAGCGAACCTCTCGAACATTCATTTCTCGCCAGACGGTGCGCATATATCTTTTCTGAATACGAAACCGACGGGGATCGAATTATGGCTCGCGGACACGGCAACAGGTCGCGCGCGACTAGTCAGCGGAGTCGATCGGTTGAATGCAACTACTGGCGATCCGTGCGACTGGCTGCATGACAATAAGACTTTGATTTGCCAGTTCGTGCCAAATGGACGCGGACCAGCTCCCGCGGAACCGACCGTGCCGACTGGCCCAAACATTCAGGAGAATGTTGGCAAAGCCGCGCCGGCGCCGACTTTTGAAGACATGCTCAAGACCGCGCACGACGATGATTTGTTTGCATATTACTTCACGAGTCAGATCGCGGCGATCGACAGCACCAACGGCCGCAAGACGCTGATTGGCAAACCGGGAATTTTTGACAGCGTCGCTCCTTCACCAAGCGGCGAATACTTGTTAGTCACAAGCATCAAACGTCCGTTCTCGCATTTGATTCCCCTGAATGGCTTTCCTGAAGACGTTGAAGTTTGGACCCGCGCGGGTCAGCTCGCGAAAAACATCGCCGACCTGCCATCGCGCGAAGGCGTGCCGCTCACGGGCGTGCAGACCGGGCCGCGCGGAATTCACTGGCGACACGATCAACCGGCCGTGGTGCTGTGGGCTGAAGCGCTCGACGGCGGTGACCTGAAAAACAAGGTTCCGTTCCGCGACAAGGTGATGTCGCTGTCGGCGCCTTTCACGGAAGCGCCGGCTGAGTTCGCGAAAACTGAATGGCGCTATGGAGGAATTTCTTTCACTGAGAAAGGCGTAGCGCTGTTGACTGAGAACGATCGCGCGACGCGCCACGTGCGCACGTGGGTAATAGCGAGTGCGCCGCGCAAACTCTGGGATCGGCGGCAGGATGCAGCTTACGAAAATCCTGGAACTCCGGTCATTCGTCGCGATAGTGGTGCCGGCGGATTCGGCGCCGGTGGCGGCTTCGGCGGCGGAGGCGAAGCGGGCGCAATTATGCAGAGCGGCGATTATATCTTTCTCACCGGCCAGGGTTCTTCGCCTGAAGGCGATCGGCCATTCATCGATCGGTTGAATCTCACAACGTTCGAGACTGAACGACTGTTTCGCAGCGACGCGAAGGCCTACGAGACAGTGATCGCTCCGCTCGATGATCAGGCAAAGACAATCCTGACGCGTTATGAAACCCCGAACGATCCGCCGAACTATTACATTCGAGATCTGACTAGCAACGCGCGCAAAGCTGTTACCGATTTCAAAGATCCGCAGCCACAGATGCGCGGCGTCACGCATCAATTCATCACGTATCAACGGAAGGATGGCGTGAAGCTTCAAGCGACGCTGTATCTGCCGCCGGGTTACCAGCCGGGCACGCGTCTGCCGGTGATCATGTGGGCGTATCCGCGCGAGTTCGGCGATGCCGACTCAGCAAGTCAAATTACCGGCTCGCCCAATCGATTCACGATCGTCAGCGGTTACTCGCACATGTTTCTGCTTTTGTCTGGATACGCGATCCTCGATAACCCTACGATGCCGATTGTCGGACCGGGCGAAACCGCTAACGATCATTATGTCGAGCAACTTGTTGCCAGCGCCCAAGCGGCGATAGATAAAGTCGTGGACCTGGGAATCGGCGATCGAGATCGCATCGGGGTCGGTGGTCACAGCTACGGGGCGTTCATGACGGCGAATCTGTTGGCGCACTCGCGTCTGTTCCGGGCCGGCTTTGCTGAAAGCGGCGCGTACAATCGCTCGCTCACTCCGTTTGGCTTTCAGAGCGAGCGACGTACATTCTGGGAGGTTCCCGATCTCTACGCAAAGATGTCCCCGTTCTGGTATGCGAAGGATGTGAAGGATCCGATTCTGCTGATGCACGGCGAGGCAGACGACAACTCAGGAACTTTTCCGATTCAGTCAGAGCGTTTCTATATGGCTTTGAAAGGCCAGGGCGCGACCGTGCGTTATGTCACGCTGCCGTTCGAGGCGCATGGCTACGCAGGACGCGAGACGCTGTTACACGTGCTGGCGGAACGACTGAATTGGTTTGATAAGTATGTGAAGAATGCGCCGCCGCGGACGACAGAAAAAACGGCGGACAATCAATAAGTCGGCGTGCGGTTTTGCGGGGTGACGGTCAAGCGCGTGCGCATGCGTTGCTGCCAGAGGCTTTTCTCGCCTTCTGCTTCATCGATATGACTCATGACTTCGCTGAGTGCTTCGCCGCCCAACTGTCTCATCTTTAAGTAAAGCAGCGCTGGGACAATCGACATCAACGGCATCACGAATATCGTGGTTAACGAGGTAAATTGTGCCGTGACTTTCACGCCGCGACCCATCTTAACGTCGCGATTTATTCCGATCAGGCGAACCATAATTAGGTTGACGATTGACGGTGTTATGATTTGAAAGATGCAAACTACTATCACGGTCCACCACGATCGCGACGCCAGTTGGCGCGCGCGCTTCAATGCGGGCTTACCTTGAATGCCTTCCAGCAACACCACGGGCGACCAGAACAGATAACGGATAGTCATCACGAACCCGGGGATGATGAATAAGATCCACCCGATAAGAATTCGCAGAAAGACCCGCAGGCCGGTGCGCAAGAACGGCCGCCATCGCTGACGTAAAACATCAAAACCTATACGCAGCTCGACCGGTTTGAGAGGAGCGCCAGCCAACTGCGTGACAATCACCGCGGTGACCGCCGAAATCAGCCAGGCGGCGAACAAAGTCGCCGGGATTTGCAGCAGTCCAACGCAAGCCGCGGTTATGCCGAACGCGAGTTTCGAAAGACGCGGTTGGGCGATCTGAAGCGCGGCCAACATTATGGTCAGGATGATAACCGGAATATGGGCGAAAAATGATAGTCGCAGAAACTTCGGGAAATATTCACTGTAAAGGGCGAACGCCCGTCGATAAAGCGTGCCTAACCCATCGGCATTCGCGCGCATTGCGTTTGCGAAGGCCATTGCTGTTTGCGGGCGCGCGGCCGGATCTTTTTCCAAAGCCGACATTACTACGCGAGACACACGCTTCGGCAGTTTCTTGTTGAGTTCGCGCACGGGCGTGGGCTGAACTTCCTTGTGCGAGGTAATGATCGAAGTCGTCTCGCCGGTGAACGGCGTCGCGCCCGTCAGCATCTGATAAGCAATGATGCCGAGGCTGTAGATGTCCGAACGCGCATCGAGATGTTCGCCGCGACATTGTTCCGGCGACATGTAAAGCGGCGTTCCCAGAATCGAGCCGACGCGCGTCAACCCGCTTGCTGCTGCGGTCGAATTCGGCGCCATCGTCAAATATCCTCCGGCGACAGTTGGTCTCGCTCGGGAAGAGAGGCGCGTGTTCTGATCGTTTTCCTGCAGCAACTGAGTCGCCAGCGCATCTTCGTCCGGCGCGTCCTGCGGTTGAATCAAAGTTGCTGCTTCGAGATCGCCAATTGGTGCAGGCGCCGTGGCCGCAGAGGCGCCGGCCTTTCCCACGGCGCGAGACGACGGAATCAATGTCGCAGGTTCTTCTACTGAGGACGATTTAGGAAGAAACGCGGTTTCTGGCGTCGTTGCTTCGGCAAGTTTGGCGATTCCAAAATCGAGCACCTTCACGCGATAGCCGCCCAGGCCATTCGGTTCCAGCCAGATATTGTCAGGCTTCAGATCGCGATGCACGATCCCTTGCTGATGCGCTTCGTGCACAGCGGAACAAACTTGCTCGAGAATATCCACGACCCAATACAGCGGCAGGCGATTTTCTTCAGTGAGAACGTCGCTCAACGTACACGCAAGCGTCCGGCGGCGCGCGCTTCGCGTTTGAAGCGCTCGACGAATTCCTCGTTGCGCATGAATTGCGGCGCGATCAATTTCAACGCAACGTATCGTTCCGTGCCGAGGTGCGTGGCCAGGTACACTGCACCCATGCCGCCCTTGCCGAGCAAGCGCTCGAGGCGGTACTTCTCGTCTAAGACCTGTCCGACATATTGTTCGAGTTTGGTCATGCGATGAAGTTAGCCACGGAGAGGCTCTAAAAGCACAAAAGAATTCCTCATTAGGAATCTACTCGTTAGTAAACTGTTGGTTCTCTTTTTTTGAGCCTTTTGTGCCTTCTTGTGGCCGAAAGCTAATCCCAATACGGCTCGTGCCAATTGCGCTTTCGCAGTTGCTCGTCTGTCCAAAACCCTTTTAGCAATTCAATACGAGCGACGTCCTCGTCAGGTTTCGCCACCACCGTAACGACGTCGTAACGATAAGGCGCTTTCATCAAACCGAACATTCTACGATAGCCCCGCGCGGCCCGCGCAATTTGACGCTGCTTGCGCCGATCGACATTCGTTTGCGGGGGAGCGAACTGATCGGATGCGCGGGTTTTTACTTCGATGAAGCAGAGTAGCGGACCATCGTAAGCGACAATGTCGATCTCGGCATTGACGATCAGATCGCGAAGGTTCCGACCAATTGGCAAACTGAAATTCGCCGCGACGATGTGATAACCTGCGCGCTCTAAATGTTCGAGAGCCAAAGCCTCTCCGCGCTCTCCGAGTTCAAAGTGCTGAGCGCGCGCTGGTATTGATTGGACCGATTCGCGCATTCGTCGCCGTTATTCGTTCGGTTCCGATTCCTTCTTTTTGAAGATAGCTAGTTTGGCGGAAAACCCTCGTTCAGCTTCTCGTAAGAATTTCCCACGCGCCGGTAATATCCCGGACCATCCGGCCCGGTGGGATTATAGTCGCTGTACGAAGCTTCCCAATGGTCGCCCGTCGAAGGCGAATAGACATTTTGAAATCCCATCGTCGCCTCTTCTCGCTTCCGCGACATCTCGCGTTCGATTTGATCTTTCGAGCTGCCTTGCGGCCGTCGCGTGCTGCTTTCCTGCGCGGGAAACAAGTGCTTTGTACAGCGAATGGAAGCAGCTACATCGTACACGACGTTTTTGTTTTCCTCCCACTTCGACGCATCGGTCGCGCCCATGTGATACGCGACTATGTAGGAAGATGGATCGTCAGTCTCGAAAGTTTGATAGAGCACGAATCCCTGAACCGGTTTCCCGCGCATGTTCGCTCGCCAATAGCGCAACGTGTAGCCTTCGACTGAACGGGTGTCGTTGTCGAGCGCAAACCCTGTCGCGCCGTTCGCTTCGAGCATCGTTTGCAAAAATCTCTCGGGCGTTCCAGTGCCGTAGTAGTCCTGACCCAATGACGGTTCTGTGCGCGGCGCGGCCACGATTCCATACGACGCCGACATCGATTGATCCGGTGAAGCGAGATCGACACCGATGCCGACGCGTTGTTCGTTGCCGGCTATCGTCCAATCCGATGGAGCTAACGCGGTGCAACTGCTCCACGTCTTCGCGACGGTTTGGATACCGTGATCGTCGACCAGCTTCACATCTCCGCGGCTAAAAATTCCCGGGCGCGGACGGCGCGGTCCAGTGGCGCCAGAGCCGGGAAATCTGTAATACACAATACCCGCCGCGATTATGACGATCAGGACAGCCAATAGGCCAATGCTGCCGCAGCCGATCAAGATCCACGGTAAGTAGTTTGTTTCACCCGGTTGCTTCGGCGCTGGTTGATTCAGGGGACTTGTCATGTCGATTTACTTCTTCATTAATTCGAGCACGGCCGTCGTCATCGCTTTGATTCCCGTGCGCAGGGTTGGTTCGGGCAACGGCTCGAACAAACTTGAGTGCAGGGAAGGCAGAGGCTTACCTGACTTGCGGCTTGCTTCAATTCTTTCAGGCGCCATTGCGCCCAACCAGAAATAGAATGAAGGAATCTGGTGGTCCAGACTGAGGTGGCCGAAATCTTCACTGGCCATTAACGGCGACGATTTGATTACGTTGTCTGTGCCGATCGCTTTGCCGATCGCCGCCGCCAGTCGCTCCGTCAATTTTGGATCGTTGTAGAGCGACGGCGCATTCTCGCTCTCGATTACTTTCATAATCGGCGCGCGATCTTCAGGAACGCCGGCGGCCATTGCGACACCTTTTGCGATGCGTTCAATCGAAGCCAGGATGCGCTGGCGTACTTCTTCTTTGTAAGTTCTGATTGTTAGTTGCAGCACGACTTCGTCCGGGATGATGTTGCGTTTGGTACCGCCATGAATAGAGCCAATCGTCACGACCGCCGGATCGAGCGGCGAGTTTTCACGACTGATGATTGTTTGCAGAGCCAGAATCGTTTGCGAGGCGATCACGATTGGATCTTTGGTGGCTTCAGGTTTGGAGCCGTGCCCGCCGAGTCCGCGAATGATCAAATCGACTGAGGTGGAACTCGCCATGGCATAGCCGGGAACGTACAAGATCTTGCCTGCCTCTGCGTCTGCGCTATCGTGCAGACCGATTGTGAAATCAGGCTTCGGAAAGCGCGTGTACAGTCCGTCGGCCAGCATTGCTTTCGCTCCGTCGACGGTCTCCTCGGCGGGTTGGCCAATCAATACCAACGTGCCATGCCATTGATCTTTGAGCGTCGCCAGAATCTTCGCAACTCCGATCAGATTCGTAATGTGAACGTCGTGACCGCACGCGTGCATGACGCTAACTTCCTGCCCCGATTCGTTCTTTGTCTTTACTTTGCTGGCGTAGGGAACGTTGTTCTTCTCCTCAACCGGTAACGCGTCAATGTCCGCACGGACCAGAACGGTTGGACCATCGCCGTTCTTCATGACCGCGACAACGCCATAACCTGTGAACTGCGGCCGATCGTATTTACCGATATGTTCAGTCACCGCGTAACCGAACGAACGCAGCCGGCCGGCAAGGAACGCAGATGTTTTATCTTCGTAATGCGAAAGTTCCGGCGCGGCGTGCAGCATCTTGTAGGTGCCGACGAGTTGGGCGATCTCACGATCGATCACCGCGTCGAGCGATTGTTGGGCGAAGGCTGGAACTGCGCACAAGGTCGTAACCAGGATGGCAATAGCAATTGGTGTTTTCATTTTGATCCAACTGAAGGCGGACTTTTCGCCGTCAAGATACTCCAGTGAAATGTGTTAGGACAAGCGGCACGTTCACACGGCTGGATATTCGGGCGCCAGGGTTATGACGCCAAGTCGCGGTGCGGCCAACAGCAAGCCGATGATTGTCTTCGCATCCTCGATCTCGCCTTCGGTGATCATCTGCAGCGCGCGGTCGACGGGAACACGAACCACTTCGATGAACTCATCGTCTTCAAGGCGCTGCGCAGTTTCCGTGAGTTCGGTCGCGAGATACAGCCACATCTTTTCTTCACAGTAACCAGGGCTTACAAAAAACTCGGAAAGCTTTTCGAGTTTACCGGCGCGCACGCCAAGCTCTTCTTCGAGTTCGCGGGCGGCGCCAACTTCAGGGCATTCCCGGTCGTTAAGGGTCCCGGCTGGCAACTCCAGCAGATATTTCACCGCGGGATGACGATATTGGCGGACCAGCGCAATCGTCCCGTCATCGTAGGCCGGCAAGATAACCGCGCTGCCGGGATGATGGACAACCTCGCGAACGTAAGTCTGATCGCGTTCGCGAACGGTGTCGACCGTTACATCGAACACGCGCCCTGCGAAAACTTTTTTTGAATCAATGAATTCAGGTGTGTCAGGCATGATGTAGCACAATTTGGTAAATTGCGATGAGCGCGCAAATGATCAGTTCGCGACTCAAAGTCTAGTGCTGTATTTCGCGGCGAGCAACAGCGGCGATTTCGGCCTGAAGAATCTGCTGCGCCGCGCCCACCAGATAGAGCGAACCCGTTATTAAGATTAAGTCGTCAGCTTTGGTGATCTCGCGTGCAATTTGCAACGCCTCGTTTACCGATAATGATTCAAAGATTCTTCGTTGATCGAGATCGGACGGCACGGCAGTCCTTAAATCTTCGACTGACGCAGCGCGCGGATTATCGATCTCAGTCAGGATCAATTTGTTCGCATTTGGAAAAAGGATCGTCGCCATCTCGCTCAATCGTTTGTCGCGCATCGCGCCGAAGATCATCGTTATCGGTGGCTGAACGAATTCATCAAGATAATGTTTCAAAGCGGTCGCGGCTGCTGGATTATGCGCGCCGTCAAAGAGAATTTGCGGTTTGCTTTCCCAAAACTCCAGGCGTCCCGGATGCTTCGCGCCGCTCAACCCTTTGATAATTGCTTCCCGCGAAATTAGAAATCCACTTTCGCGCAAGACTTCAGCCAAGCCAACTGCCACCTCAGCGTTGTCAGTCTGATGGCGGCCAGGCAATCCTAACTGCAAGTCATCGTTAAGCGCGGTTCGAGGCTCGACGAGTCGCAGCGTGACCTCGACATCTTTACATCGCCGGATAATTACGGACACGGCTTCTGCCGCTTGCGGTGCGATCACCGCGGTCACGCCCGGCCGAATGATCGCTGCTTTCTCTGCCGCAATTTCTTCAATCGTGTGGCCGAGGTACTCTTCATGATCCATCGCGATTTGCGTAATTGCGACGATTTCGGCATGCGCTGCAGTCGTTGAATCAAGTCGCCCGCCGAGCCCGGTCTCAAGAATCGCCAATTGGACTCTTGCTTCACGAAATGCAAGCAGCGCTATAGCGGTCATGTGTTCGAAAAAAGTCGGAAGCGTTTCCAGCTCGCCGCTGCGCATAAGTTGTTCGGCGGTTGTCTTAACTTCGTTGGTGAGTCGCGCGAAATCGTCTTCTGAAATCGGCCGGCCATCGATCTTGATTCGCTCGGTGATAGAAACCAGGTGCGGAGAAGTGAAGAGCCCGGTTCGAATTCGAGCGGCGAGACAAATTGAATCGAGAAATGCAGCCGTCGAACCCTTTCCGTTCGTACCGGCAATCTGCACGGCGGGAAAACTGTGATGCGGACTTCCGAGAGCGTTAAGGAGCGTTTCAGTGTTTGTGAGGCCGAGCTTAATCGCGAGCGTCTCGTGACCGAGACTAAGGAGATATGAAAGGGCGTCTTCGAACCGCATGTTTCACGTTTCAAGTTCGCAAATCCGCAACCTGAAACTTCAAACTTGAAAGTTGAGACTTCTCCGTAAGATCCGGGTTCATCATGAAGTCAAGCGACTTGATCAGAAAGGGACGCATCTCGCGTCGATCGAGGATGGCGTCGAGCATTCCGTGATTCAAAAGAAATTCTGAGCGCTGAAAATCTTTGGGGAGTTTTTGCCGAATCGTTTGCTCGATCACTCGCGGCCCAGCGAAACCAATCAGCGCTTTCGGTTCGGCGATAATGATATCTCCGAGCATCGCGAAGCTCGCCGTCACGCCGCCGGTGGTTGGATCGGTGAGCACAGAGATGAATGGCAAGTGACGCTCTTCCAACGCCGCTAGCGCTGCGGAGATCTTCGCCATCTGCATCAGCGAGAGCGTGCCTTCCTGCATGCGCGCTCCGCCCGACGCGGCAAAGATAATCACCGCGCCACGTTCGCCAATCGCGCGCTCAATCAATCGCGTAATCTTTTCGCCGACGGCTGAACCCATCGAGCCGCCGATGAAATTCATATCCATCGCGCCGGCAAAGACGCGATGGCCCCCAATCTTTCCGCGCGCGGTGATCACGGCTTCAGGCAATCCGGTCGCGCGCTGAGCTTGCGAGATGCGTTTGGTGTAAGGCTTACTGTCAACGAAATTGAGCGGGTCAGTCGAAACTACTTCCTCGTCCAGCTCTTCACAGTGGTGATCGTCAAATATTTGCTCCAGCCGATCGTAGGCGCCCAGACGAAAGTGATAATTGCAGTGCACACAAACCTGCAACGCCTCTTCCAACTCTTTCTTGTAAAGGTGGGCCCCGCACTCGTCGCAACGCACGAAGACATTTTCCGTGCGCACGACGCGATCCTTGTCGCTTACCGGCTCGATCTTGCCTTTCTTTTTGCGAAACCAGGGCATAGCGAAACCAGAATTCAGGAGTCAGAATTCAGAAGTCAGCATCAAAAACAAGGTTCAATTAAGATTGAGGAAGGGTAGCACAAAGGCCGCGGTTACAGAACCGGGGAGTCGTAACGATTGGTTTCCCCGTTAACGGTTTAGTTAAGGGTTGAGGGCGCGCAAATATGACAACCCGGGCCAACAGCCAGGTACAGACGCGATCCGAACGCCGGGCACTGAGGGTGCGTAATAGACCGACAAATGAAGAAGGTTCACGTCGGACTTCACACCTTCGGTGCGCCGTCGTTCGCAAGTATGCAGTCACCGGGGCGATGACCAAAGCTCCTTCCTTTTAGCGACTGAGGAGCTTGACTCTCGTTACGCTCTGGCGGTTCCGATCGACTTAGAGCCAGTCGGTCAGGATACTAGATAACCCCATACGCTGACTTTGCGGACAGTCGGGGCCCGGTTGTAAACAAACACCTCAACAAAAGGCCCCATTACCGGAAGCCGAGCTATATAGCTACTGATGTTGGGTGGACTGCCATGCCACGAACCACTGCCTGAAACCTCAATGAAGTTCGTGGCTTGAGGGCCCGCCAAATTCGCCTCCAGACTGACGTAGCGCCGCGCGCCCATGCCTCCATTAGCGTCGAACGCGAAAACGACGCCTAGATCAACCGGCAGTTCGCTGGCGGTGTTTTGGTTGAACTGCACGAAGATATTAATGAAGCGATAGCCGTCGATGCCGGCGTACGGGGGCAAGCTGATGCCTACGCTCGCAGGCACCTCATGGTCCGTCATGAATTTTACGACTCTGGTGCAAGCAAGCTCACACGTGTTTACGCCATGGGTATCGACTGGCTTGCGGGTCGCGACACTCAGAATTTGACCTTGAGCATCCCGGTCAATCACATCCATCCCTCCGGTCGACGTAAAAACGCTGTGTGACGCATTACCGTTAATGTCAGTAACCGTCAGACCCATTGCCGTTCCTTCAGTGGTGACGGTAAAGCCTGACTCGGACTGGTTAAGGCTAAGCTGGGTGACCAGAAACGGCAGGAAACCGAAACGGTTGTGGGTCGTTCCTGTGTAAATACCTGATCCCTCAGCACGGTCGCCGGCCTCGCTGAAGGCGACTAATCCGCCGCCGCTATTCACAAAGTTGATTAGCTCGGCGGAACGGGAATTTAAGATATCCAGCTCGTCCTGTCGCAGCCAGCCACCGTAATCTGACGCAACCACGACCGCGTCATAGTCAGCGAAGTTCACGGTGGTCAGGTCCAAGGTGGTCGGCGAAGTTGCGTCTGAGCGCGGAGATGTCGGCGCCACAGCAATCTGGCACGGGAAGCCGGCATCGATCATGCCCAGGCGCGGGTCACTCTGGTCCCCATTTGGATTTCTCAAGTCGGTGACCAACAGCAACTTGGGGCTCGGTTTGTTGAAGGTGACATAGGCGACGGCCCGTTGGATGATGCGCCGTGCGCCTGTATTGTTGGCACCTGGTGTATGCGCATGATAATCGGGGTCATGCCCGGTGACGAAAATTCCTCCCATACTGTTTCTCCTCTCTTGTTTCTAGGTGAAGTAACGACGAGATGCTGTTTGGGCATCTCTGTTTGCGTCAACGTGAGGACTGCGATACCGGATCGCTGCCAACCGGTTTGGTGTTCCGGTGGTTACTTCCAGTCGCAACTCTCAGAGCAGACCTTTTCATGGTCTAGCTCGATGTCGGCCAAAGATTTTTATGTTCTATGAGCCGACATCCGTGCGGACAGTTATGGACTAGCGAGGACTAAGGACTTCAACAAAAGAAACTTTGCCTAACGTTCTAATAACTAATACATCGGCCTAACTTGGGACGGCCGAATCATACCAATGGGTCCGAACAATGACAAGGTTTGAGAGAGTCTGCAATGTTTCTCGCAGGCGTGAGGGATTATTCTCGTTGAAAAGCTTCGGCTAAGGCCTCTTCTTCGTCAGGCTCTGATCAATTTCAGCCTTAATGAGTTCAACACGATAAGGTTATGCGACTACAAAACAATGAAGGGAAACAGGCTGTCAAAACTCAATCCCTTTTTGCGCGCGAATGCCGGCCTGAAACGGATGTTTGATTTCCGTCATCTCGGTCACGAGGTCGGCAGCGTCGATCAATTCTTTCGGTGCGTCGCGGCCGGTGACGACGATATGGATCGAAGGTTGGCGTTCGCGCGCGGCGCGAATGTCTGCGAGCACTTCGTCGACGGCGAGCAGGTTGTAGCTCAGAACGTAAACCAGTTCATCGAACACCAGCAGATCGTACTCGCCGCTACGAAGTTTTTCGACGCAGAGATCCCAGGTGTGGCGCGCGGTTTGGCGATCCTGTTCGGGATTCTTTGTGTCCCAGGTGAAACCGTCGCCCATTGTGTGAACTTCGATTCCAAGCTTTTCGGCCGATAGGTGTTCGCCATAACGATCCTTACGCGATTTCATGAACTGAATCATGCAGCAGCGCAGATCTTGTCCGGCAGCCCGCATCATTAAGCCAAGGGCGCACGTCGTTTTGCCTTTTCCATTTCCGGTATGAACGATGAGGAGACCGCGAGTGTTTTCCTGATAATCAGCGCGACGCCATTTGTATTTCCGTTCGACCATGGAGTCAGGACGGCCTGCGGTAGCGGGCCGGCCGGTTTTATTTCGTACAGGAAGGCCCACCCGCTACCGGAGGCGGTTCTGACAAGGCATCTTCCGTGATGTCCTTCGATCCATTCGAGCGTTTCACTGCGTCCTGCAATAGCGGCACGAGCTGATTCTCGATCTCGTCGGAAGAACCTTTCAGTGTGCAGCCCGCGGCGTTGCGATGGCCGCCGCCACCGAACTTTTCGGCGATCTTAGCGACGTTCACGTCGCCTTTCGATCGAAGACTGGTGCGATAGACGCCGGGTGAAGTTTCTTTGAATAGAGCCGCAGCTTCAACTTCACCAACAGCGAGAGGATAGTTGACGAAACCGTCAGCGTCTTCGTCACAAGCTTTCGCTTTTTGCTGCATGTCCATGGTGTGCCACATCCACGCCACATGACCAGTTTCGTCGCGTTTAGCAGTCGACAGGACGTGACTCAACAACTCGATCTTGGGCCATTGGTAGCTGCCGAAAATGGCTTCTGCGGTTTTCGCCGGTTTCACGCCGGTGCGAACTAGTTCGGATGCAATCTTGAAAGTGCGTTCGGTGGTGTTCGAGTAATGAAATGATCCGGTATCGGTGAGCAAGGCCGTGTAGACGCACTCAGCGATCTCTTTCGTCACGCGCACGCCCGTGGCTTTGCACAGGTTATAGATCATCTCGCCGACGGCCGAGGCGGTGGAATCGATCCAGTTGATCGAGCCAAACAGTTCAGTCGTCGAATGATGATCGATATTAACCACGAACTGTTTTTCCAAATCGATCAATCCGGGCCGATCGATGTCGGAACACTCGATGACGAATACTGCGTCGTAGGCGCGGTCAACGGCGGGCGTCACGCGAATCGTCTCAGCGCCCGGCAATTGCTGGTACGCGTGCGGGGCCGCGTCGCGCATGGTGACTTCAACGTCTTTGTTTAGCGCTTTCAGCAGCCAGAAGAGGCCCAGAGAAGAGCCGAGACTATCGCCGTCGGGACGAACGTGGGAAGTAATCGCAAAGCGATCCTTTTTTTCAATCAGTTCAACTACCTGGCTAAGCATTAAGAGCAAGGATGAAGGATGAAGGATAAAGGATGAACCACGAAAGCGAATCGGCGCTTTCATGTCTCATTCTTCCGCCTTCATCCCTTCAATTCATCCCTCTTCCTTTCCAATTCCTTCAAGCAACGCATCGACGCGCGAGGCCTTCTCTTCGACGGTGTCGCGCACGAAGTGAAGCGCGGGAGTATGCCGCAAATTCAGCGCAAAGCCAAGTTGCTTGCGCACGTATGGCGCGGCCTGACTTAGAGCCAGCAGCGCCTTTTCATGTTCCTGCTCGTCACCCTGGACGGTCACGTAAACGCTCGCGTCGCGCAAGTCATCGGCGACCCGAACTTCTGTGACTGTGACGATCGCCAGTCGCGGATCCTCAAGTTCGTAACCGACAATCTGCGCGATTTCTTCGCGCAAAGTTTCGGCGATTCGCTCTGGCCTACGCATATCACAATGATGAACGATGAACGCGGAGTGATGAACTATTTCTGAAGATTCAGCGTTCATCATTCATAGTTCATCGTTGATTCCTACAACTCCGTCGCCGCGATCTTCTCGATCACGTAGCACTCGATCTGATCGCTGAGTTTGATGTCGTTGAAGTTTTCGAGGCCGATACCGCACTCGAAACCTTCGCGCACCTCGGAAGCGTCATCCTTAAAGCGTCGCAGCGACGCGATGTTGCCCTCCCAGGTCACGACGCCGTCGCGAATCAGACGCGCGCGTGCGTTGCGGCGGATGATTCCGTCAATAACCATGCAGCCGGCGACGGCGCCAACTCGCGGCACGCGGAAGACCTCGCGCACGTCTGCCTTGCCGAGAATTTTCTCCTTCTCGATCTTCTCGAGCATGCCGATCATTGCGGCCTTAATTTCTTCTTCGACCTTGTAGATAATCGAGTGCAGCCGAATATCGACACTCTCCTGTTTCGCCAAGTCGTTCGCGCGCGATTCAGGCCGCACGTTGAAGCCGATGATCACAACCGCCGTGGACGTCGCTCCGGCCTGGGTCGCTGAAGCGAGCAAAACGTCGGATTCCGTGATGGCGCCAACGCCGGAGCGAATGACTTTAACTTTGACGCGTTCGCTCGACATCTTTTGCAGCGTTGATTTCAAAACTTCGACAGAGCCCTGCACGTCCGCCTTGATGATGACGAGCAGTTCCTTGACGTCAGTTTCGCCAAGCGCCTCAATACCGCGCTTGGTGGTCTTGACGAGGGTGCGCTGACGCTCAGCGGCCTGTCGCTGACTGGAAATCTGCTGCGCGCGAGTGACGTCGGCAACTACTTGGAACGACTCACCGGCTTGCGGCACGCCTTGCAGTCCGAGCACTTCGACAGGGGTTGCCGGTCCGACTTCCGTCACCGGTTCGCCGCGATCATTGAACATCGCGCGGACCTTCCCGAAGATTTGGCCCACGATAAACGGATCGCCGACGTGCAGCGTACCTTGCTGAACGAGTGCGGTCGCGACCGACCCACGACCCCGATCGAGTTTTGCTTCCAAGACCACGCCCGAAGCCAAACGCGTGGTGCTCGCTCGCAAATTCAAAATGTCCGAGGTCAGCAGAATCGTTTCGAGCAGCGTCTCGAGGTTCTGTTTCTTCTTCGCGGACACCTCGACCATTTCCGTCTCGCCGCCCCACGCAACCGGGTTCAGACCTTGCTGTGAAAGTTCCTGTCGAACTCGATCAGGATTTGCGTCGGGCTTATCGATCTTGTTAATCGCAACAATGATTGGCACGCCCGCCGCGCGCGAGTGCTCGATCGCTTCGATTGTCTGCGGCATGACACCGTCGTCTGCAGCGACGACCAGCACGACCACGTCGGTCGCTTTGGCGCCCCGTGCGCGCATCAAAGTGAACGCTTCGTGACCCGGCGTATCGAGGAACACGACGCGACGTTTCTCGTCCGGATTGTCGGGGCTGGGAACCTCGACGCTATACGCGCCGATGTGTTGTGTGATGCCGCCGGCTTCACCGCCGGCGACATTTGTGATGCGAATCGCATCTAGCAGTGAAGTCTTTCCGTGATCGACGTGGCCCATCACAGTTACAACGGGCGCGCGTGGCACCTCGACGTCATCGGCATCAGTCGCGATCAGCTCTTCGAACTCTTCTTCAGCAACCATCTCTTCGAAAGGCACGAAGGCCACGTCGTAACCGAAACGCTTGCCCAGATCGGCAGCGACTTCGTCATTCAAAGCCTGGTTGATCGTCGCGAACACACCACGTTGGAGCAGTAGGCCCACGACCTCTTTCGGCTTGATACCGAGCTTCTCTGCGAACTCTTTCACCGTTGAGCCTTCCACCAAGCGGACGGACTTTAACTCGCCGGGAACGGTTGCTACGTCAAGGCGTCCGGCAATGCGTTGCTCGAGCGTCAGCGCCTGCGGTGGTGGAATGAAATCCCGGTCGAACCTGCCGCCTTTGCCGTCAGCAGCTCGCTTGCCGCCTCGCGTTGAACCGCGCCGCGAACGACGTCGACCCGCATCCGGCGGGGGAATATAAGTCGTTTGCGGCGTCGCGGTCTCGCCGGGTGTTCCGGTGTATTCAACGCGGCCGCGAGTCGTGCGCTCTCGCACGGCGCGCGTTGCTGGCGCGGCTGTCGGTGGTGGCGCCGGCGCCGGCGCGCGCTCTCCAGGCCGAATGCCCGCATTGAGCGCCGCGGCGGTAGGTCGCAGCACGCGAACTTGCCTACCCGTAGGCAAAATAGTTTCGACCGGAGCAGGCGTGGGCGCAGCTGCTTCAGCCGGCGGCGGTGGCGGAGCTTCTTCTGCTGGAGTTGTTTCCACGGTTGTGGCCGGTGCGGGTTTGGCGGCGCGCACAGCCGGAGAGAGTTTGCGCACGACATGCGCTGTTGTTTGCGGAGCCTCGGGCTCTGCTTCGATCTCGGGCGGCTCGGGCTCAGAAACCTCGATGGTTTGGGTGGCCTCTTCAGGCGCCGCCTCGACGGTCTCAGGCGTCTCTTCGACGACTGGCCGCGCCGCCTTCTTCACCACGCGAACCGCGCGTTTCACAGCGGTATCTTTTTTTGGAAAGTACTTGTCGCGAATTTTTTCTGCGAGTTCTTTCGAGACGGAATTCGAGGGGACACTGACGTCGACACCTTCGCGCCGCACCTCTTCAATCAGGCGCTTGGTATCAATCTTCAGCTCTTTGGCTAGATCGTAAAGACGAACTTTTGAAGTTACTGCTGACATGCTCTCCTTGCTGCTTGCGTAAGCGTGGCCGGCGACCACCTTTCGCAAGCAGGCTCAAAGAGCGCTGCTACAGCAGGCGTCGCAGGCGAGGCGTACGCATCCGTGCGCGCACGCGACAAATATTTGGCCGCTCTATCAGAAGCATTTCATCGCTTCTCGTCCTTTGAGCTTTCGTCCGTGGCGGCCACTTCGTCGGAAGACGGAGCGAAAGATTGTTCTTCTGGCGAGTTAGCTTCCATCATCGCTCGCTCGAGCGCTTCGGAATCAATCGCCAGATTCATATCGGGAGACGGAGTTACCACGTCCGGGCGCAAGTCGCGACCGGGTTCTTGCAAAATCAATTCGTCGACAGTCATCGGATCGGCTTCGGTGAGCGCGACCGGATCGGCTGAATCTTCTGCGCGAATTTTTTCTTCGGCGCGATAAGGCACGCCACGCTCGACTGCTTCATCGTAACCAGCCGCGGTCATTTCGTCGTTAGGCTCGATCTCAGCAGGCGCCGCATCTTCATCGAATTCAGCCGAGGCTGCGTGCTGTTCAATCTCGGGTTGGGCTTCGGCTTCAGTTGCCGCGCCCTCAGCGGTTTCGTCTCCGGGGGCCTGCAAGCTGCGATCGCGCACCTGAATCACTGAACGCGCAGCTTCGAGCATCTTTTCAGCCTCATCCAAACTAACGTCAAGAAACTCAACCAGATCGTCGACCGTCGTGTTCGCCAGGCCGTCGATGTCGGTTACTCCGTGCTCAGCCAACGCGTCAGCTTGTAGTGACGTGACGCCTTCAATCGCTGAAAGCGGCACCGGCGCACCGGAAGCGATCATCGCTCCCATCGCCTCGGCGACTTCCTTCTTCAGTTCTTCCTCGCTGCGAATGTCGATGTTCCAGCCGACAAGTTTCGTCGCCAAACGCACGTTCTGCCCGCGTTTGCCGATAGCCAGACTGAGTTGATCTTCGTTGACGATCACTTCCATCTGCCGATTTTCAATGTCAGTTATGCGCACTTGATTGACCTTCGCCGGGGAAAGGGAATTGGCGGCAAAAACTGAGGGTTCTTCGGACCATTCGATGATGTCGATCTTTTCGCCGCGCAGCTCACGGATGATCGCCTGGACACGCGATCCCTTCATCCCAACGCAGGCGCCGACCGGATCAACGTCGCGTTCGTTCGAGACGACGGCGATTTTTGCGCGCTCGCCGGGTTCGCGGACGCACGACTTGATAACGACCGTGCCATCGTAGATTTCAGGAACTTCCATTTCGAACAGACGCTCGAGAAGTTCGGGTGAGGTGCGCGAGACTTCGATCTGAGGACCTTTGGATTCTTTTGAAACGTTGGTGATGACGACGCGGATGCGTTCGCCCTGGTTCCACTGTTCACCGCGAGACTGCTGCGAGCGGGGCAGGATTGCTTCCAGGTTTCCGAGATCGACAATCATATTGCCGCGCTCGAAACGCTTCACAAAGCCATTGACCAATTCACCAACACGATCGATGTACTGCTCGTAAACGTTCGAGCGAACGGCATCGCGAACTTTTTGAAACAGAATTTGTTTCGCAGTTTGTGCAGCGATGCGTCCCAACTCTTCCATCGGCATTGGCAGCAGCAGAGCATCCCCCACTTCGACTTCATCGCCGCCGAGCTCGCGCGCTTCGGCAATCGAAAGCTCAGTCGAGGCGTCAGCGACTTCTTCGACCACGACTTTCGAAGCTGAGAGTTCCAGCCCGGTTTCAGGACTCCAGTCAACCTGAATGTCCTCGCCGCCTTTGAACTGCTTTTTGGCAGCCGCTCGCACGGCTTCCTTGATCGCTTCGACTACCAAATCGCGATCAATGCCTTGCTCCTGGCAAAGGGCTTCGATGTTCTGCGCTATGCTCGTGCTCATTTACTTCAGTTTTCTCTCGCAGCCTACCTGCGATTCCTGTCTATTAGATCTCGATCGACTGCTTCTCGTTCGCGCGCTTGGCGAAATTCGTTTTCGACATCAATTTCCAAATTGGCTTTGACGATCGAATCAAAGGGAATCATGATGCGCCCGCTGGTTCGATCCTCAAAAACAACGCCCTGGTTTTCAACTCCGCTAATTCGTCCCTGAAAATTTCGCTGATTCTTGATCGGCGCGCGCGTTTTCAACTTCGCCGTGCTACCCGCAAACCGTTGATAGTCAGCGAGTTTGTAAAGCCCGCGCTCCAGACCCGGCGACGAAACTTCCAACGTGTAAGCCGAGTGGATGAAATCCTCGACGTCCAACACGGTGCCGATTTGCGTGCTCACGCCGGAGCAATCTTCGTGTGTCACACCACCCGGCTTATCAATGAACACGCGGATAATCGGGTGGCCCTCGGGACCGGCAATTTCGACGTGAACAAGTTCGAGCCCGTGGTCGATTGCGGCCTGCTCAGCAACTGTCCGCACGCGATCTGCAATCGAACCTGAGTCCATGACAACGGCTCGAATTGCGAATTTACGCCAACTTTCGCCCAAAAGAAAAAGTGGGCCAAAACCCACCGGACAACGCATCCGAAGATCCGAGCAAGAGCGAAATTATACGATCCCGGTTAGGGGGAAGCAAGCGACCAGCAGGGCCGTGTCGAAGAGGGTCGAACTTAAGCGGACTTGTCGTAGCGAACCTTTTCACTCGCCGCGGGCAGCGCCGGCATAGACCACATGTCTGCGGTTCGATCGAGAGTCAGATCCGGTGAGGCCCCAAATGAGCGAACGCGTGACGCGGCATACTGTCTCAGGGCCACAAGCAAGATGAAGATCGAAATGGCGACCCAGACGATCGCCCACAGGATGGCGGGAACGCCCGTCGCATTCGCCATGTTTACCGCATCCGTTGGAACGCTCGCGGCAAAAGGTGAAGAGAGAAAGAAAACGGTTTTCAAATCAAGCAGGGCATTCAGCACACATTGAACTGCGAGCAGACTGACAACAAAAGTCGCAACGCGGGCGCTGGCAAATCGCGCAACCGCGAACAGACCGATCGAAAGCAGCACGCCGGCAACCAGCGTGAACGGAAGTCCGGCCAGCGAACCCCAGGTGCCGGCGAAAATTGGCTTAATGACTCCGAAGATTATTGTCAAACCAAGCACGACTGCTGATGAACTCGCCAGGACAATCCGCGCGGCGACCGATCGGCGTATCAGAACGAGCAGCAACGCGCCGTAAGTCATCGCGCCCAGATAGCCCGCGCTCGAAACGAGCATCTGCGAGAGAACTCCGCCTTGTGTCGTGTAAGTTTCACCGCTGCCGTTCATCGCGACGCTCAAACTTTGCACCGAGTTGCCGGTCAGCAAGGCGGCGATCGCGTGGCCGCCTTCATGAATAAAGGTTACGAAGATTCGGAATGGATAGCTGAGGATCTCAGCGAATGGAATGAACCAGAGAGCGATCGACAGAATCGCCGCGAGCAGCAACGTCATCGCCTGTGGCCGCGCATCATTTGAAAGCTTGTAATTCATGACCGACCTCGATTGAAACCGTACGCGCCGGTGCATCCGTTCGACGACTTACCAAATTCGTCCGCGCGCTCCACAGTCCAGAACGATGTTCGCGCTCAGCTTGTTCCGTCCGTGTTGTCTTCGCGTCGATAGTCGCCGGATTTTCCACCCGTCTTGAGTTCCAGGCGGACATCGCTGATTACCATTGACTTATCCAGAGCCTTGCACATGTCGTAGACGGTCAGCGCCGCGACTGAAACCGCAGTCAGCGCTTCCATCTCAACGCCGGTTTGCGCATGTGTCGTAACTTCCGACTCGAGATAGACGGCATCGTCGCGCAGTTCAGCGCGAACCTCAACGTGAGTCAGAGGCAGCGGATGACACAGCGGAACGAGTTCGGCGGTGCGTTTCGCGGCGATGATTCCTGCGAGCCGGGCCGTTTCCAACGGATCGCCTTTCGGTGTTTGATGTTCGCGGATTGCTTGTAGCGTTTGCGCAGACATCAACACCCGACCCGAGGCAATCGCTCGCCGCGTCGTCGCGGACTTCTCGGTCGTGTCAACCATCTTCGCGCGGCCCTGTTCGTCGACGTGAGTGAGTTTGCTCATAGCTTATTGAGAGCAGCGTGAACGATTAAGGTATTACCACCTAACAGAACTTCATCGGATGTCAGCTCGTTCGTCCATCTTTCACTCTGTTTTTTCTGAGGTGTCAGCGCAGCGAGCAGCCTAATTATCATTACGACCGGCCAGTACAGCCATGTCTTCGCTTTTGGCTTATCTCGATGCACACTCGCGATTTCGAATCCGTGCTTCTCCAGAATGTAACGCAATTCAGAGTAGCCAATCGGATTGACGTGCGCGGCGATCTCTTCGCGATCGTCGTAGTCAGATCGCAATTGTTCACGACCCGCGCGGGTAATCGGTTTGAAGTGCGAAGTGTATCCGTAGAGCAACCACTTCAAACGTTCTTCGATGTTGAGAATGTTCGGCACGCTGACGATCAGATGACCGCCGGGCTTCAGCACGCGCGCGAATTCGCGCATCGCCTGCTGTGGATTTTCAATGTGCTCGAGGCCTTCGAGACAGGTGACGTAATCAAAAGACTGATCACCGAACGGGAGTTCTGCATCAAGATTCCCCCGATGAATATCGACCCCGTCGAGCCGAAAGATTTCCGGATAAAGATCGCAACAGCGCACTTCGAAGCCGGCATCGATCAGCCGAGCGGCCAGCGCTCCTTCACCCGCGGGCACGTCGAGCAGAGCGCCGCGCGGTTCATCAGTAAGAATGCGCACGACAGTGTCGTGGATCGCCTGATGCGCGAGTGGTGTTGGTGACGCGCTGTGCTTGGCTGTTGCGGCTGCCTGCATAGATTAGTTTGGCAAGTGTACTACGCGCACGACTGAACCAGCCGCGATTTTCTGGTCTCCTGCAGGGACATTAATTAGCGCTATCGCGCGCGCGAACGAAACGAAATCCGAAGAGCCGCCCCATTTCAAGGGCTCGGCTATTAACGATCCCTTTTCATTGGTTCGCAAAGCGGCGGGCAAGTAGCTTTCGCGATCGATCGATCCTTTGATATCCCGCGCCAGCACGGCACGTTCGTGGGCGAGCATTGGATCGGTTGCGCCTTGCATCGCACGCAATGCCGTTCGCGCGAACAGATTGAAAGTCACCGCCACTGAAACCGGATTACCTGGAAGCCCAAATACCAAAGTTTTGCCGAGTCGAGCAAACACAGTCGGTTTTCCCGGGCGCAAAGCAACTCGCTCGAAGAAAATCTCTGCGCCGAGTTCCTTAAGCGCTGCCTTTGTGAAATCGTAAACACCCACAGACACGCCGCCGGAGGTAATCAAGACGTCTGACGTCTCGACGGCGCGCGCCATTTGTCTCTTCAATTCTTCTGTGTGATCGCCGGCAAGCGGCAGCCGTTCGACAAGCGCATTCGATTGAGCAGCATAAGCAGCGAGCGTGTAGTTGTTAGAATCGCGAATTTGGTCGGCGCCGGGTTTTTCATCAACATTAACCAGTTCGCTGCCGGTAGCCATCACTGCGACCCGCGGTCGCTGGCCGACTTTCACCTGTGCGTAGCCAAACGAGGCGAGCGTCGCGATCGTTTCAGTGGTAATTCGCTCGCCGGCACGCAGGACAGTTTCGCCGGATTTGATTTCGGCGGCGCGTCTGACGATCGATCGTCCGGCTTCGACTGATTCAAGGATCTCGACCTGCGAACCCGATTCAATCTCACGCGTCAATTCAACTTGCTGCACGGCATCAGCGCCGGCAGGAACCGGCGCGCCAGTCATGATGCGCACGGCTTCTCCCGCATTCATCTTGTTGTGCCAACCAGCCCCGGCGGCTGACTCGCCAACAATTTTCAGGCTCGCCGGTGCGTTTGCGATATCTTTCGCGCGCACGGCATAACCATCCATCTGCGCGCGATCGAAGGGCGGCAGATCCGTATCCGCTACGATCTCTTCAGAGAGAATCCGGCCGCGCGCATGAGAAATGGAAACAGATTCCGTCGGGAGCTGCGGAGTTTGCTGAAGGACAATTTGAATAGCTTCTGTGACGGGAATCATTGGGAATGAGTCTAAAAGCAAAAGCGGCTGCTCTCCAAATGAAAAGCAACCGCTTCGATTAATGGCGGAGCCGACGGGACTCGAACCCGCGACCTCCGACGTGACAGGCCGGCGTTCTAACCAACTGAACTACGACTCCGCAGAAATGCAGATGTTAGAGATCAGAGAATAGAGGTTAGTAAGAAATGGACTGACCTCTAACCTCTGATCTCTGACCTCTGCTGCACTTGGTGGGCGCGGAGGGACTCGAACCCCCAACCTCTTCCTTGTAAGGGAAGCCGTCTACCATTGACATACGTGCCCATTTCAAAAATCAATTCGGAACTACTGTGTCACGACGAAGTGTGATCGTAAGGAAAGGACGGAAGGGTGTCAAGGTAGCGTCCGCGGCGACTTTGTTAGAAGCCCCGAGCGATAATGCGGGGATCGGCCCATCACCGTCGCTTATGATCCGGCGGCCACGGTTCCCGGTCCGACCCGCTTTGGGGATCGCTGCGACTTGCGTTTATATTTATCGAACCCAGACCGCTCGGTACGTCACTTCATGAACGCAAGATCAACACAGACCAGATTATTTGCGTTTGCTCTGTCGAGCGCAGTTTTCTTTGCATTACTGTTCGTTCGCGCAGATGCTTCGAAGCAGCAGGAGCCAGGTCAACAACGCCCGCGGACAGTTGGTTCGAATCAAAACACGAATAGACCGCGGCCGCAGCCAACGAATTCATCCAGTGAAGAGGTGGATGAAGGCGACGTGGTTCGCGTTGAAACACAACTCGTAACCGTACGGGCGGTCGTCGCCGACAAGACGGGCCGGCCGATTTCAACTTTGCGACAAGAGAACTTCACCGTGTTGGAAGATGGGCAGCCGCAGCGTCTGACTAACTTCGCGACGACCGAAGCGCCATTCGAGATCGCTTTGTTGCTCGATACTTCAGGATCGACGCGGGAAGAGCTTGGCCTGATCCGTGACGCGGCGAATGCTTTTCTCAGCGCGCTGCGTGCCGGCGATCGTGTCGCCATAATTGGTTTCAATAATTCGCGCGGCGCAAACGGCACGGTCGCGACGGTCGAAGTCCTGTCGTCGCTGACCGACAAACGCACAGTGCTGCGGAGTGCCATTGCGACGCTCGGCACCAGTAATGGAACGCCTTTCTATGACGCATTGGACCGAGTCGCCGACGAAGTCTTTCGCAGTGCGGCGACGGAACAATTTCGCGGGCGCCGCGCAGTGGTGGCGTTGACTGATGGCGTAGATTCCAGCAGCAATTCCGATTACAACACTGCGCGAGCAAAACTCGCCGATGCGGGTGTCGCAACTTATTTCATTCAAGTGAGCACCGAAGACTATGTCGAAGATCGGCTCTTGAAAGATTGTCAGGACGATGGTCGTCTGACGCTTTCCGCGAAACAATTGGAGCGATTCAGGCAACTGTTTGTGCCCGGCGCGCAGAAAGAAGATTACGCCGATTTCTGTCGGCTGGGCCAATTTGAACGAATGGACATCAGTCGTCAGCTTTACAACCTTGCGCGCCGAGAGATGGGTGAACTGGCACGCTCGAGCGGCGGCAAGAATTTTTCCGCGGCGAGTTTGGGGGAAGCACGTTCAGCGTTCGCCGAAGTCGCAAACGAAATCGGAACTCAATACAGTTTGGGCTACTATCCATCGAACAAAACTCGCGACGGGCGCTTTCGCCAAATCAAAGTTGAATTGCGCGGCGTGAAGGACGCGAGCGTGCGGGCGCGAGAAGGGTATTATGCGCCGAAGCCGTAAAATGGAAGCTGCGAAGATGGGCTAAGACATATGACTGATCCTGCCGATTCAAAAGCGCTCAAAGATCCGAACGCTGTCGGACTCGCCAAACTCAATCTTGAAGTAGAGAAAATCACGCTCGAAATTAAGAGTCTGAAGCGATGGCCGATCTTGCATCCGAGCGCTTTCATTCCCATTTTGGTGGCACTTGTAAGCCTTGCAGGTGGATTAGCCAATATCTACTTCACGGCCCGTGATAGAGATCGAGCTTTCAACGCAAGACGGCACTCTGTCCAGAAATGATATTACCAACCTACAGCAAAAGCTGAATCTTAATACCAAAGGCTTTGTAGTGCGTCCGCCTCTGCGATCCGAAGCCATTTCCAAAAGCGGCGTTACTTATTATGACGAGAACGATGCGACGATCGCGGAGGAGGTGCTCGAACAGGCTAACCAATTCTTCGAAGCACATGGCTGTCCACTAGGGACCACGAAGTCGTTCGATAAGCAGAAAGAAAAAATGGGCACGATCTACCTCGATATTGTTCTCAACTGCTAAGTTGTGATCCGGTCACAGGTATGCCAGCACGATCCGATTGGGGAATAGGAGCGCTATGAAATGGATACGCTAGCCGAAAGCAAACTCTCCAAATAACCACCCAACGCGTCCTCTGCCATGCTTCGAGCTTCTTCCATCGTGTCCCCTTCCGTTACCAAACCCGGCAATGCAGGACACGTGACGACGTAACCACCCTCCTCAGCGGGCTCGAAGAGCATCGTAAAAGTGTGCGTCCCGTTTGCTTCCATGCTTCCGATTATATAACTTATCGTCCCTAATCTCGATGGAACATTTCAATCGCATAACTCTGATCGTGCTCGACGGCGCCGGCATTGGCGCGATGCCGGATGCGCCTGAATGGGGCGATGCCGGGTCAGATACATTCGGTCACATTTGTGAGTCTCGGCAGTTGAGCCTGCCGAATTTGCAAAGCATTGGTCTCGGCAATATTCGTCCGCTGTCGGGAGTGGCGAGGATTGAAAAACCCCGCGGTTGTTACGGCAAATGCGCGCTTCAATCAAACGGCAAAGACACGACCACCGGTCATTGGGAGATGGCTGGGATCATTCTCGAGCGCGCGTTTCCAACTTACCCGAACGGTTTTCCGCAGTCTGTGATCGACGAGTTCATCGCGAAGACGCACGTTCCGGGAATCCTCGGTAACATTGCTGCGAGCGGAACCGAAATCATCAAAGAGCTTGGCGAAGAGCATGTTAAGACGAAAAAGCCTATCGTTTACACTTCGGCTGATTCAGTTTTTCAGATCGCCGCGCACGAAGAAGTAATTCCGTTGCAACGACTCTACGAGATCTGCGAGATTGCGCGCGACATGCTGCGTGGCGAAAATGAAGTCGGCCGCGTTATTGCGCGTCCTTTTCTTGGCGAGATCGGATCTTTCTTTCGCACAGAGAATCGGCACGATTACGCAGTCCCGCCGCCGCGCGAAAATCTGCTGCCGCTGTTGAGCGACAACGGCCTGGACGTTGTCTCGATTGGAAAGATCGCTTCGATTTACGATTCGACCGGAGTAACGCAGGATCTGAAAGCCAAAAACAATCAACAATCTATCGATCAGACGATCCAGGCGCTGAAAGGCGAAACGCGCGGTTTGATCTTTTCGAATCTCGTCGACTTTGACATGCTCTACGGTCATCGACGCGACACGGAGGGTTACGCGCGCGCTCTCGAGCATTTCGATTCGCGCTGGCCGGAGATCGAAAACGCCATGGCTGATGACGATCTGCTGATGATCACCGCGGATCATGGCAACGATCCGACTTATCCGGGAACGGATCACACGCGCGAGTACGCGCCGCTAATCGTCTATGGAAAGAACGCGAAAGCCGGCGTGAATTTGGGAACGCGACAATCGCTTTCGGATATCGGCAAGACAATCGCAGAAAATTTCGGTCTGCATCTGCGCGCCGGTGAAAGCTTTCTGCACGATCTGGTTGAATAAGATCGAGAATGTCCCCGTGAAGTTACCTCAGATGTTCAGATCATTTCTTCTGAGACTCGCCGCAATTACCATCGCGGCGCTCGCCATCGGAGCAAACCAATTCGCCCAACGACGTCAACCATCGCGCATAATCACTGAGCTCACCAACGTCATTAACGCGATGCAATTTTCGCCTGATGGCCGCACGCTCGCTATCGCCAGAGGTTCGCGTGAGGAAAATCGCGTCGAGCTTTGGGACACTGAAACCGGCAAACTACGGCGTACGATCAGCGGATTCGACGGAACCATCTGGTCCGTATCGTTCTCGCGGGATGGCCGCACACTCGTCACCGGCAGCGGCGGAATGCATCAAGAGAAGGTCGCGCAGAAACCACTCTCGCACAACGGAAAACCATTCACGGAACTGAAGTGGTGGGATCCGCAAACTGGAGATTTGAAAAACCGACGCGAATTGCCAGACGAAGAGTTGGTCGGACTTACAGCGGAGTATTCGCCTGATGGACGTTTGTTGGCGGCAGTTGAGAATCGATTGTCGATGCGAATAGGCTTTGACGACGATTTCATATCCAGGGATCCGACGTTACGTGGAACACCAATACGTCACTCAGGTCAGTACGACTCTGACTTAAGACTGCTTGACGCTTTGACGGGTGAAGTGCGAATAAAGCTGAAGGATGGGTTCGCGAGTTCTCAGTTCCCTATGTTCTTTAGAGGGATGTCGCGAGAGGATCTGCTGCCGTTTGTGCCGCGCCAGCAGTTTGGCCCGATCATCTTTTCTCCTGACGGCCAATTCGTCGCTGCCTGGAACGCCGAGGAAATCAGACTTTGGAACACGCCCACCGGCGCGGAAGTCCTGAAGATTAAGAAATTCAAAGGCCGGATGACGGCGGTCGAGTTCTCTCCGGACTCGCGGCTCGTGGCCGGCGCGATCGTGAAATTCTCGGTCAAGGATCATCGGCCCGATTTCAAAAGTGAGATTCGCGTTTGGGAAGTCGGAACTGGCGCGCCGCGGCAAGTCATTCCGCTGACGACGCAGTCTGTTACGAAGATGGTCTTCGCGAACAACGGGCAGCAGTTGCTTGTCAGCGGTTTGCAGCGCGGGGAAAATCACTCGGTAGCTACGATGGAGCTGGCCGATTTGCAGAGTGGCAGCCTCGGCAAGTTGCTGGCAAAGGATGAAAGCACAACGAGTTCGATTTCCCTGTCGCCGGATGGCGAGACGATGGCGTTCCAAACGGATGCCTCGACCGTTAAGCTGCTCGAAACCAAAGGCTGGCGTACAAAGTTCACGCTCGGCGCCGATGAAGAACAGAGTTCAAGCAACGCATTGTCGCGGCGATTTTTGGTGACCGTCAACAGCGCTTTTGCAGTAGCGTTCCTCGGTGATGCCAAGACCGTAGCCGGTGAAATCGAAAATGGCGGGATCAAGCTTTGGGATTCGCGAACCGGCGAAGTAAAGAAGAGTCTGGCAACTGAAGCCGAAACCGGATCGATAGCCGCGATCTCAGCCGACGGAAATGCAATTGCCGAAGTTGCGCCCGATGAGTCAGTGCGTTTGTGGAATGTCGCCAGCGGCGAGCACCAGACAATTCCGGCGCGCAACTCGAAAGTGTCGGCCATCGCTTTGTCGGGCAATGGCAAAGTGCTGGCGATGGCTTATGCAAACGCCATCGTCCTGACGGATGCTGCTGATCTTAAGACGCCACACGCGATCGAAGGCGTTTCAGAACGCCGCAGATGGCAGCCTCAAACAGAACCTTGCAGCCGCTGGCGAAGTGACTGCTTTGCGGTTTGGATCGCACGATCAATTTCTCGCCGCCGGCCGCAAAGATGGAAGCGTGACTATCTGGAATGTCGTCACCGGCCAGCCGGTGTTCGAAGCCAGGAAGAATAGCGCCAGCGTAAACGCGATCGCATTCTCGGCGGATGGAACGCTGATGGCGACCGGGGGCGACGATCGCACGGCAATCGTTTGGGAAGTAGGATCGCACAAAGTGCGTCGCACTTTGAAAGGACACGATCTTGCGATCACCTCTCTCGCATTTTCTCCAGACGCAGTCACGCTTGCCGTTGGCAGCGGCAATGCGTCGGTGGTTCTGTGGCAACTAGAAAATGGCCGGCTGGATCGTGTTTTGAAATGACAATCGGAAGTTGCGCTTCGGCATGATCAGGCGTAACCTCGCCGGACAAATTTCAAGTGGGAGCCCCTAGACATGAACAGTCGCAACGTTGCATGCGGTTTCCTCCTTTTGTTCGTTGCGGCATTTGCTCCTCACGCGGCGGCCCAATCTACCATTCTGAATACGCCCTCAACCGACGTGGTCGCTCCCAAAAAAGTTTATGTCGAGATGGATTTCATCACGAACTACGCGTGGCAACGCGACGACGATTCGAAGTATGCGAACTATGCTCCGCGCCTGGTCGTCGGCGTCGCGCGCAACCTCGAGGCCGGCGTCAACGTTTCGTTCACGCATGTCCCCGGTGGCGGGCAGCCGATCGAGTTACAACCTAATGCGAAGTGGCAGTTCTATCAGAACGAGCAAAAGGGAATAGCAGGCGCGGCGGGTTGCATTTTGTATTTGCCAATCACGCATCGCTCGGGGACAGATACAGTAGGCCAGTGCTATTCAGTCGTGAGTAAGAAAGTCAGCGGCGATCTTGGTCCACGGTTTCATGGCGGCGGTTATGTGCTGGTTGGGGCGAGCAAAGTTGAACGAACTAAAGCGGGCGCGATCGTCGCCTACGAACAACCGTTTTCCAAACGAACAGGATTGTTGCTTGATTGGCTCAGCGGCGACAATCGATTTGGTTCGGTCAGTCCGGGTCTTTACATCCTGACGCCGCACAACGGTTCGCTGTCCGCCGGCTACAGCATCGCGAATCACGGGCGAGGCAAGAACGCGCTGTTCGTTTACTACGGAACGCAATTCTAGGGGCTTGGTTTTTTTGCAGATTTACTGATTCTTACTTTTCAGTTTATGAAATGGCTACGCGGCTTTTGAAGGCCGCCCGGGCTTTGAGGTCGATGATAGTCCTTCCTTTTTGCTCGGATGATGAAGCGTCTGCGAACCAGTAATCGTCTGATAAGCATGACTCAATTCAAAGTGAAGATTCTGCGCTGACCGTTTTCCGGTGAAAAGCGCAAATCCCACGAAGAGCAGAGAGAGTCCAAGGAGAGCGATGAACAATCGCAGACTAAAGCCGAGTCTGACCATAAGAAACGCCAGAGCTGAAAGTGAGATGAAAGCGAGATTGAAAACTGTCGCGCGCACCAGCCGGTGTTGATTTATTCTGCGCTCCAGAGCTTCGTAGACTTCCGAGTTGGCTGTCAGGATTTCCACCCGCATTGCCAGAGGGTTTGGCGAATCTTCCGAAGGGGTGTGTGGAGCGCCCACGATCCAACTATAAGGCAAGGCGCTAATCGCCTTGTCGAAGATCAAACCGAACATGTAGGCGACTCCGGCCAAAGCGACGGAAATCTCCGTGCTCCACGGTTTGAGAGCATCAAGATGAATCCACTGGAAACCGAAAACTACCATTACCAGAAGCGAGACCCAAATAAGCACTTGGAAACCGATTAGCACCAGCTCGAGTACTATGAAACTATCCTTCAGTTCCTTCATTCTTTTTGGCCTTCTCTGATTCGACTCGGGCTACCGCGGGACCTTGCAGGACGGAAATTCTGCGCCGGCTCCCGGATTTAGATCCGGTCCTGGGGCAATAGCCAATCTGTTTTGGGGGTTGTGAGTAGTCTAACTGAGAAAAATACGGATGTCTCGCTTCGTTCCCAAACGCGTGGTTTTCTTGATACGAATATAAGGAAAACTACGACGCCGAACAAAGATAAAGTAGGTATTGGTCGGAGAGGATCCGGACATCGTCTCAAGAAAAGGGGTCTAGGTCATATTCGGATCTTTCACCACGGCGATATAGGGCAGATTGCGATAGCGCTCGGCGAAATCCAAACCGTATCCAACAACAAACTTATCCGGAATCTTGAAGCCGAGATAATCGATCGGCACGTCCTTTTCGCGTCGTTCATGTTTGTCGAGCAGCGCCGCCAGCTTTACGCTCGCCGCACCGCGCGACTTCAAATTCGCCAACAAATAGGAGAGCGTCAGTCCCGTGTCGACGATGTCTTCGACGACCAGGATGTGACGACCTTCGATCGCGACATCGAGATCTTTCAGGATGCGAACTTCGCCGGACGTGCGCATCTCAGCGCCGTAACTCGAGATGGCCATGAATTCGACGCCGAGCTGAATATCGGCAGCGCGCATCAAGTCGCTGAGAAAAGTGCAGGCGCCTTTCAGGACGCCAATCATAAGCGGATTCTTGCCGGCGTAATCGCGGGCAATGTCAGCTCCCAATTCGGCGATGCGTTTCTGAATCTCTTCAGCGCTGATTGAGACTTCAAGATTCGGATTCGTGAATTCAGACATGATTCTTGCTTCTGATGTTGCCACGATTTTTGTTCCCTTCAAAACTAGTTAGTTTGGCTACTGCCCATTGCGCCCTCGTCAATGCTGCGAGATACTATTCAAGCTCTCCACTTTAGGTCAATCACAACCGATCGTTAGCTTGTTATATTTTCGATCCTTAGGATCATGAAACTGAACGATTCTGTGCGAATGAAACTCAAAACACTTCCGGCCCGATTGGTTTTGCTGGTTGCGGTGTTGTTCCTCGCGGCGACAACCGCGCTGACGCAGCCCGCGGCCAAACCGCAAACTACTCCGGCCCAAGGCGCGGACGTTCATGCGCGCGTAACCGAAACGCTGATCGATTCTTCGATACCCGATGATCCAAGCGTCGACAAAATGCTCGCTATCTACGCGCCGAAAGTCCGCGAACTCGATAATGTGATCGGAAAATTGACCGGCGGCGAGTTGCGCAAGGGCGGCATCGGCGCGGGTTCGCTCGGCAACTTTGTTACCGACGGAATCCTTGCCGAAGCGAGAGCGAAGGCCGGCAACTCGATCGTGCTCGCTGTCACCAATGCCGGCGGTCTCCGCAAAAGCGCGATCCCTGAAGGTGATCTGCGACAGCGCGATATTTTTGAATTACTGCCGTTTGAAAACACACTGGTCGAGTTCGATTTAACGGGCACGCAGGTGATGACTTTGTTGAAGCAAGTCGTCTCGCATCGCGATGCCCAATCGGGCGCTCGCATCAAGTACGTGAACGCGGACAATAAGCCGCAACTTGCCCACGCGCGTTTGTTGATTGACGGGCACGAGACTGAGGTTGATCCGGCCGCGACTTACAAAGTCGTGTGCATCGACTATCTCTGGAAGCGCACCTCGAACGTTCCGTCTGAGACGGAAGGGAATTACTCGGTTTTGGGACAGGCCAAAAAAATCGAGCCGTTGGGCCTCACGATCCGCGACGCGGTCATTCATTACGTGAAAACTGAAACCGCAGCGGGCCGCAATATCAAAATGAAACTTGATGGAAGATTTTCTCTGGATAGAACCGCCAGTCCGAATCCGGAAGAGACGCGCCGATGATAAATCGACGACGTTTCCTCAGGACTTCACTGGTTGGTGGCGCGGCGCTCGCAGTGCCCGGCGCTTTGTCTAATTTGATCTCAGCGCGCGCGTGGTCCGTTCTGGCTCAGCCGCTCCTCGACATCGCTGCCGGTGAAACGCTCATCACGATTCTTCATACCAACGATATGCACTCGCAGATCGATCCCATCGACCATAGCGACAAACAATATGGCGGCAAAGGCGGAGTTGCGCGGCGCGCGACACTGGTCCAGCGCGTGCGCAAAGAGAATCCGAACACGCTGCTGATTGATGCGGGCGATGTCTTTCAAGGGACACCGTACTTCAATTTTTATAAAGGCGAAGTCGAGTACAAGGCGATGTCGCTGATTGGTTATGACGTCGTCACACTTGGCAATCACGATTTCGATAATGGAGTCGCAGGTCTCGTCTCGGCGATGAAGTTTGCGAACTTTGATTTTGTTTCGACGAATTACGATCTTCGCGGCACGCCGCTGGAAACTCGCGTGAAGCCCTATGTCGTGCGGACGCTGGGCGGTGTATGCATCGGTCTGTTTGGTTTGGGAATTAGTCCGGATAACCTGATCACGCCGGAGAATTTTAGAGGTGTGAAATATCTCGATCCGGTGCAAATGGCTCGCGGGGTGGCGCGTTTGCTGCGCGAGCAGGAAAAGTGCCAGTTGGTTGTCGGCATGTCGCACCTCGGCTATTATGCGAATCCGAAAAATGGCGAGATTGGTGACAGCCAGGTCGTCGCACAAGTGAATGGGATCGATTTCATCGCCAGTGGTCACACGCACACGTTCATGGAAAAACCTGTGCTGCAAAAAAATCCAGAGGGCAAAGACACGATCATCTTTCAGGTCGGCAAGAGCGGTATCTACGTCGGTCGCATCGATTTTAAGTTGAAAGATGGGAAGGTGACGGCGTACGCAGGCAAGTTGTTGGATCTGAGAGACGAGTCGCTGACGTGAGTTTTTGGGTGATCGTCTTTCACCCTCTCCTTTTAGGAGAGGGCCGGGGCGAGGGCGTACGAGCTAACCGCTAAATCCCTCACCCTTACCCTCTCCCACAGGGAGAGGCCATCAAAGAATTCGCAAAATGGCTGACGAAGCAACCAGAGATCGGGTGCGCGCCTTGGTGCGCGATGTCTTGAGCAAGACTATTCCGGACGAATCTCAGACCGGCTTATCAATCTCGCCGGCTGCGCCGACATCTGCAATCAAGTCGGCGAATCAAACAGTGACTCGCGACGAATCGGCGAAGCTCGTCATCACCGAAGACGATGTGCGAGGCCTCGAGCGCGGCGCCGTACTTCGCATCGCAGAGAATGCCCGGCTCACGCCGCTTGCCGCAGATATCGTCAGCGAGCGCGGCATCGAAATTGTGCGGCGGGTTTCGCGCTCAGGATCAAAACAAATGAAGACCGTCGCGGTCGGCGCCGATCACGGCGGCTTTCCCATGAAAGAGGAACTGAAGACTTTTCTCGGCGAACTCGGGCATCGTGTTCACGACTTCGGCACCAACTCGGAAAGCACGGTTGATTATCCTGATTTTGCTCATGCGGTTGCGCGCGCCGTTGCGGATGGAGCGGCCGAGGTTGGCATCGTGATCGATGGCGCGGGCGTTGGATCGGCAATGACGGCGAACAAAGTCCCGGGCGTGCGTGCCGCCGCTTGTTATTCAGTCGAAGTCGCGCGCAACTCTCGGGAGCACAACGGCGCAAATGTGCTCACGCTCGGCAGCAAGACAATTTCCAGCGAGGAGATGCGTGAGATTGTGCGCGCCTGGCTGTCGACCGAACTCACCGAAGATCGCCATCGCAAACGCGTCGGTAAAATCGAGGCGGTCGAGCGGCAATATCAGCGGTGACCTGCCTCATGTGATAGCGAGTCAGTACCGGGAGCGGTAGCGACCGGGTCGCACCCTCGCGCCAGAGTCGAGGTTGCCAGGATTGTTACCCGGTCGCTACCGCTCCCGGTACTGACCTCATCCGCTTACGCGGATGGTACTGACCCCATAATTAGGTTTGAGCCGAAGCCGTTGAAACGGCTATCATGTTGGTTAGTATACCAACCACCTCGCTGAAGCGAGGTGTGAATCAGATCATGCCCTCTTCATCCAACGGCGATTTCGAACAACTGGTCGAGCAGATTACCGATGTAATTTATGCGCGCCTGAACGGCGAGAGTCTCGATCAAGCTAAGATGTGCGGCTGCACATCTGAATGTTTTCATCGCTGTCCCGAACGCATGCATCGAGTTGTCGATGCGGGCGCCGCACGCATCGGGCTGGTGCTCGGACAGACGGCTTCGGCGCGCGATTGGGCCAGCTTAATCGATCATACGTTACTTAAACCCGACGCCTCGCAAACTGAAATCAAACGTCTGTGTGAAGAAGCGGCGCAATATCACTTCGCTTCTGTTTGCGTGAATCCCACCTGGGTGCGCGCGTGCGCATGTCATTTGCAGGGCAGCGGCGTTCCCGTATGCACGGTTATCGGATTTCCGTTGGGCGCGACTCTGCCTGATGTGAAGGCTTACGAAGCGCGCCGCGCAATTATGGACGGTGCGCGCGAAGTCGACATGGTCATTAACGTCGGTGCGCTGAAGAGCGACGACGATTGTTTAGTCGAACATGACATTCGATCGGTCGTCGAGGTCGCGCACGAATACGATGTGACTTGCAAAGTGATCATTGAAACCGCGCTACTGACCGAAGACGAAAAGGTTCGCGCATGTCAGGCGGCGAAGAACGCGGGCGCAGATTTCGTCAAGACCTCGACCGGATTTTCAAAAGGCGGTGCTACGGTTGCCGATATTGCCCTGATGCGTCGTGTCGTTGGTCCGGGGCTCGGGGTCAAGGCGTCCGGCGGCGTGAAGAATATCGATGACGCGCGCGCGATGGTCCAGGCAGGCGCGACGCGAATCGGCGCCAGTGTCGGGGTCAAGATTGCTCAGGAAGCCGCCGGCGCTAAGAGCAATGGTCGCGTATCCGCGACATACTAATTCCCAGCAGCGCATTATTGTTATTGCAAATTGAAAATTGAAAAATGAAAATTGCAAAGTGACGCCTTGCCGATCGCATCTCGGTCAACGACTGCCCCACGAACATCGAAAGAGTTGCGGGACCGCACTTAAATCCAAATTTGCAATTTGCACTTTTCAATTTTCAGTTTTCAATCTCGTCCTTGGTTTGATGGTTGCCTTAGCTGCGACTGCCAAGGCTCAGACTCCAACGCCCACGCCTCCTCCTCAGCCGCAAGACGTCGACGTTATCCGCACGGAAACCGATCTCACAAATCTGCTTTTCACCGCGACCGACAAGAACAATCGCTACATCACGACGCTTCATCGGAATGACATTCGTGTCGTCGAAGATGGCGTGCCGCAAACGGTCTTTACGTTTCAGCGCGAAACCGATCGTCCGCTGTCCATTGCTTTCTTAATCGATGTGTCCATTTCCGAAGAGCGAACGTTGCCGGACGAAAAGGGCGCCGCGCGGACTTTCATCGAAAACGTAATTCGCTCTGAAAAAGATCAAGCCGCAATTATTCCATTCGAAGGTTACGCACATCTCGAGCAGCCGCTAACGCGCGATGTAATCGCGATCTATCGGGCGCTGGAAGCGGTCGAAGTCGCTTTTCCTGCTTACACTGGTTCGGCGCCGTCGCTCGGTGGTATCTCTTCAGGCCCGGGCACGATTGCGCCGCCGCGTGAGGGATCGACCGCGATTTGGGATTCGGTGGCGCTAACTTGTCGCAACGTTCTCGGTCGCAGCATGACGCAACGCCGTCGCGCGATCATTCTGTTGACCGATGGCCAGGACACGAGCAGCCGCGTCTCTCGCAGCACCGCCATCGATCAGGCGATTCAAAGCGAAACGGTTATCTATACGATTGGCATCGGTGACAAGCGATACGACGGTATCGATAAAAACGCGCTCACGAACATCGCCGAGAAGACCGGCGGACGAGCGTTCTTTCCAAAGAAGAACGCCGATCTGCTTGCTGCGTTCCAGGAGATCGAGCAAGAGCTGCGCTGGCAGTATCTCGTCGCCTACTCTTCAACCGACAAGGCGCACGATGGCAAGTACCGTACGATGACGATCGAAATTGCTAATGCTGAACTTGCGAAAGAAAAATTGAAGCTGCGTTATCGGCCGGGATACTTCGCGAAGCGTGGGCAGTAGTGACACCTAGTGCGCGATTGTTTTTTCGATTCTTCGATCCGGCACCAGCCACATCACCGCGACCAGAACATACAGACCATAGGCGAGCCACCACCTAAAGAACGCGAGTGGGATCGCGACTAAATAAATCACCATCGAAATCTTGCCCTTGAAATCTGCGCCCAACGCAATAGCCAGCAACGAATCTCGAGCGTGTATCGAAAGCAGCGCGCGCGTGAGGATGAAATAGGCGATTGCCGAGCACAAAAGGACCATGCCGTAAAGCGCTACGGGCGATTCGGCAAAATGATTCTCGCCCATCCACGCCGTTACAAACGGAGTCAACGACAACCAAAACAAGAGATGAAGATTCGCCCAGAGGACTCGGCCGTTGACGTGCTCAACAATCTGCAGCAAGTGATGATGGTTGCTCCAGTAGATGCCGACAAAAACGAAGCTGAGGACGTAGCTCAAAAAGACAGGCGCCAGCGGACGCAAAGCCGTGAAGCTCGCTCCGACGGGCACGCGCAACTCAAGCACCATGATCGTGATGATGATCGCGATCACTCCATCGCTGAACGCTTCGAGGCGGTTGCGGGTCATGATTCGGCAAATCTTAGCATGACGAATCTAATGGCGAACTCGATTAATCTTGAAAGCGTGCTCCCTTTCCCTATATCCTCGCCCCAACTTATATGGCATCTCGACCAAATCTTCTCGCGGTGATTCTCGGTGGCGGCGCCGGCAAGCGTCTCTTCCCGCTGACTTCGCACCGATCGAAACCCGCGGTGCCGCTCGGCGGCAAGTATCGGCTCGTCGACGTTCCGATCTCGAACTGCATTAACTCTGATGTGATTCGGATGTTTGTGCTGACGCAATATAACTCCGCGTCGCTCAATCGACACATCGCGACGACCTATCGCTTCTCTCCTTTCGCGGATGGCTTTGTCGAAGTACTGGCGGCGGAACAAACTCCCGAAAGCGGCGAATGGTTCCAGGGAACTGCTGACGCGGTGCGCCAGGTGCTGCCGCACATTCGCGATTGGCGCATCGACACGCTGTTGATTCTTTCGGGCGACCATTTGTATCGCATGGATTATCGAAAGTTTCTCGCGAGGCATTTCGAGACGAATGCGGACATCACCGTCTCAGTGATTCCGATCCCGCCTGATTCGGCGAGCGAGTTTGGCCTTCTGAAAGTCGACAACGCCGGTCGCATCATCGAGTTTCGCGAAAAACCCACCGGCGAGACGCTGGCAGCAATGCAGGTTGATACAACTTCGTTGGGCTTATCAGCGGACGAAGCGCGCGCGCGCCCGTACCTCGCATCGATGGGAATTTATGTTTTCAAGTATGACCGGCTGGAAGAAGTTCTGGCAGAGGACACTTTGCGTTTGGATTTTGGCAAAGAAGTGATTCCCGAAAGTATTCACAAACATAACGTGCAGGCTTATCTCTTCGACGGGTACTGGGAAGACATCGGGACGATCGCGGCTTTTTACAAAGCCAACCTCGACATGACTTCCGCGATACCGCCTTTCAATTTGTTCGACGCGGCGGCGCCATTGTTGACGCGCTCGCGTTATTTGCCGCCTTCAAAAATAGATAACTGCGAGATAAAAGATTCGATTATCAGCGACGGTTGCATAATCAACGGCGCGAAGATTAGCCGTTCAGTGATCGGTCTGCGCAGCCGTGTCGGAGAAGGTGCGCAGCTCGAAGCCTCATACATGATGGGCGCGGATTACTACCAGAGTCTGGAAGACATGCTTGGCGATCGCGAGGCGAGTCGTCCGCGCGTGGGCATCGGTGAAGGAACTGTGGTTCGACGCGCGATCATAGACAAGAATGCGCGCATCGGAACCAACGTGCGATTGTTGAATGAGGCGGGAACGGAAGAGGCAGACGGTCCAGATGGAATGTATTACATCCGTGATCGCATCATCATCGTGCCTAAGAACGGGTTGATTCCGGATGGAACAGTAGTGTGAAGTGGCAGAAGCCCGACCCTGAGGGAAGGCAAGTGGCATTCAGCGCGGCTCTCCCTAACGGTCGGACTCTCTGATACTTCAGAACGTTCCCGAAAAATCTTTCTTCAAGACTGGTGGCTTTGGTTGCGTGTTGCTTTGGGCTGAAGTATTCGCTCCCGGTTGGAACACGTAACTGTCGCGCGTGCGCACCACCAGCTCAGTTCGATCGACGCGCACTTTGACATTGCGCCGCTCACCGGGCT
>QHXI01000117.1 GCA_003222895.1 Acidobacteriota bacterium
GGCGGTATTGGCGGAGGCACCGCCCATGCGACGATCAATGTCAATTGTACGAGTCCGCAGGTCGTGACCAGCGCGCTCGATGATGGTTCGGCAGGCACTCTGCGTTACGCCATCATCAACGTCTGTCCGGTCGGCACCATCACCTTCAACCTGCCCGCCGGGCCGCAAACGATCACGCTGACCAGCTCTCTGATTATTAACAAGGATCTGACGATGATCGGACCGGCCAACCAGTCAGTGACTGTCAACGGTAACGGTAACCGCGTGCTAAGCATCACCAGCGGGAACGTCAACATCTCGAACCTGACGTTCAGCGGCGGCGTCGCGGGCGCCGGCAACGGCGGTGGAATACTCACTTCGAGCACCGGGACGTTAACTTTGACCGGCATGACCTTGAGCGGCAATACGGCGACGAATGGCGGCGGCCTTGCCTTGACGGCGGGCACCATCAACATTCTCAATTCGACGATCTCCGGCAACACGGCGACGGCCAATGGCGGCGGCTTATTCAATCAAGCCGGCACGCTAAATCTGACCAATGTCACGATCGCGAATAACCGTTCGGACTTCGACAACAGCGGCGCTGAAATTGGCGGTGGTCTGTTCCGCACGGCCGGCACGGTTACTCTGAAGAACACGATCGTCGCGGGTAACTTCCGCGGCACCGGGTCGACAGCCGATGACATCGGCGGCACAGTTAACGCAGCGAGTCTTTCGAACTTGATTGGCACCGGTGGCGCGGGTGGCTTGACCAACGGCACCAACGGTAATCAGGTTGGCGTTGCCAACGCGCGGCTGGCGCCGTTGGCCGACAACGGCGGCCCGACGATGACGCACGCGCTGCAGCCCGGCAGTCCGGCGCTTGATGCCGGCGACAACACGACGGCAAACAATGCCGGCCTGACAACCGATCAGCGCGGTGGTCTCTTCGGTCGCATTCGCGATGCGGCATCTGATGCCGACACAACCCAGACGGTCGATATCGGAGCGTTTGAAGCCGATCCCTCGATTGAAGACATTACGGACAAGTCAACCAATGAAGACACGGCACTGCCGAGCTTCAGCTTCAATGTGGGCGATGCTTCGACGATCGCCTTTGACTCGATCACAGGTACTTCCAGCAATACGACCCTGGTTCCCAACGCGAACATCAGCATCACCGGCAGCGGCTCGACCCGCAATATCAGCATCACGCCGGCGGCGAATCAGTTCGGCGCGACGACGATTACGGTAACCGCGACGAAGACCATTAACGGCACCGTAGTAAGTATGAGCGACACGTTCGTGCTGACAGTCAACACGATTCCCGATACGCCGTCGGTGACTAACACCACGACTAACGAGGATACGCAATCGACCACGGGTCTGGTCATTACAAAGAACGCCGTCGATGGCGCGGAAGTGACCAACTTCAAGATTACGAGCATCACCGGCGGCACGCTGTTCAAGAATGACGGCGCCACGGCGATTCCGAATAACAGCTTCATCACCGTCGCCGAAGGGGGCGCAGGTTTGAAGTTCACGCCTGCCGCCAACTCAGTCGTCAACGGCAGCTTCCAGGTACAGTCTTCAACCGACAACGTAGGCACAGTGTTGAGCCCCGGTTCGGCGACTGCCACGATTACGGTTGTTCCGATCGCCGACACTCCGTCGGTGACGAACGCGACGACTAATGAAGACGTGCAAACGACTTCCGGTCTGGTCATCAGCCGCAACGCGGTCGATGGCGCCGAAGTCACGCACTTCAAGATCACCGCTATTACCAACGGCACGTTGTTCAAGAACGACGGCACTACCGTGATCTCCAACAACTCGTTCATTACATTCGCTGAAGGCAATGCCGGATTGAAATTCACGCCGGCGGCTGATCTGTTCAGCCCGGCTACCAGCTTTAGCTTCACCGTGCAGGCGGCCACTAGCTCCGCGGGCGCGGGCTTGAGCAGCGGCAGCGCGACCGCCACGATTACAGTCAACTCAGTCAACGATGTTCCGTCCTTTACCAAGGGTGCGGATCAGACTGTGCTGGAAAATGCCGGCGCGCAGACCGTGAACAACTGGGCCACGATTATCTCTGCCGGACCGGCCAACGAATCCGGTCAGACAGTGAACTTCCAGGTCACCAACAACACCAACGCGGCGCTGTTCTCGGTTGCCCCGGCCATTAGTCCGACGGGCACTTTGACTTATACGCCCGCCAATAATGTCTCCGGATCGGCCACGATTACCGTCGTGCTGAAAGATAACGGCGGCACGGCCAATGGCGGCGTCGATACGTCCCCGGCACAGACCTTCAACATCAACGTGACGGCGGCCGCTTTCCTGAGCTTCAGTGCGGCCATTTACAGCGTGAATGAAAATGCCGGATCCGTAGCCATTACGGTAAATCGCACCGCCGATACTTCAGTGGCGGTTACGGTTGACTATGCGACTTCGGACAATAGCGGAGGTGCATCGTCACCGTGCGGCAACATCATCGGCCTGGCTTCGTCGCGCTGCGATTACAACTCAATGTTCGGCACCTTGAGGTTCGCCGCCGGCGAGACGCAGAAAACGATTTCGGTGCCCATCACGCTCGACGCCTACACTGAAGGGCCCGAGAACTTCACCATCGCGCTGACGAATCCGACCGGTTCGGGAGCGATGCTGGTAACGCCTTTGAATGCCACGGTCAAGATCAACGATTCGGCCTCGCCGACGCCGAATGCGATCGACGACACCAGCAATTTCGTCGAACAGCTTTATCACGATTTCCTCAACCGTCCCTCGGATCCGACGGGCAAGGCTTTCTGGGTGAACAACATCGACAAGTGCAACGACCCGGCGCAGCGACAGCCGGGCCAGACACTGGCTCAGTGCATCGAAGTTCAGCGTATCCTGACTGCTGGGGCTTTCTTCCTTTCGATTGAGTTCCAAACTTCCGGCGGCCTGGTGCGCGATTTCTACGTGGCGGCACTCGATCGTCCGGCGACCGGCAACATGCCAAGCTTCGTCGAGTTCGAAAGAGACACGCAAGCGATACAGGCCGGGGTGATCGTGGGCCAGGGTAGTTGGCAAACGACTCTAGCCAACAATCGCACCGCGTTCATGAACGATTTTGTCATGCGCGCCGAGTTTGTCGGCTTGTACCCGACCACTGACACGCCGGCACAGTACGTTGACAAACTCTACCTGCACGCGAACGTGACGCCCGGCACGCTGCAGGAACGCGCTGATGCGATCGCTGAGTTTGGAGGCTCGCCCACGGCGGCCGATCCTGGCGCGCGCGGACGTGCACTGCTGCGGATTACACGGAACGCTGCGTTCCAGGCCCGCGAATTCAACCGGTCGTTTGTCTACATGGAATACATCGGTTTCCTGCGCCGGAATCCGAATGATCCACCCGACGGCAACTTCAACGGTTATAATTTCTGGGTCAACAAGCTCAACACTTTCAACGGCGATTTCCTCCAGGCCGAGATGGTGAAGGCATTCCTTAGTTCAGCTGAGTACCGGGCGCGGTTCGGGCCGTGAGCTAAGCAGTAACTTCGTCTCTTTCAGCAAAGGCGCAAGCAACGACATTGCTTGCGCCTTTTTATTTTTCGGCTTGCGACGTAACGCTTGTCCGCGTTCCTGCGTGCGTGTTAGCATCGCGCCTTGCGTTAGTTAAACGGCGCGCCTGATGCGATTTCGTCAGACTTCGCAGAAGGCGCGATTGCATATGGAGCTTGCGCCGAGTCGGGACTCTTCATACTTGCTTTACAACGCTCTCACTAATCGATCAATAGCGGCACGCGCTTGCGCGTTGCTCGCCGCACTCATTTGTTCTTGCTTTCTATTGACATCGGCCTCGGCGCAAACAACCAATCCGGTCGATCGCAAAGTCGAGAATCCGATCACGGACACGCCTTACGTCAATCCGCTGCAACAGGATCAGCCGGTGCGTCCGGCAACCAGTAAGCTGCCGCCGATCCAGGCAGGGGATTCCCTGACCGTGGATTGCCACACGCAAACATCGACTGGTCCTAAGAATGCTCTGATCACTACTTGTGAAGGGAATGTCGACGCGCGCATAGGCAGCTATCGTTTGCAGGCCGACAAAGTCACCGTCTATGACGCGACGAACCTGATGGTCGCGGACGGTAATGTCGTTTTCGATCAGGGGGATCAGCAACGCATCACGGGCAGTCATGCGGAATGGAATTACCGGACCAAGACAGGGTTTTTTGTTAACTCGACCGGCTACACAAACCAGACAAACGACGGCACGCGCATGTATTTCATCGCCGATCGCGTTGAGCGAATAAGCCTCAATGTGATCGTTTTGACGAACGTCGAAATTACCGCGTGCGATGAAGAAAGGCCAAAGTGGAGTTTTCACGCAAAGAAGGTCCGCATTAAGACGAACGATCGCGCGCGTATGACTAATCCGACATTTCGCATCAAAGGCGTGCCGGTAATTTACATGCCCTATGCGTCGATGTCGCTGAAACGAGTCGACCGCGCCTCGGGGTTTTTGACGCCAACATTCAGTGGCTCAGGGGCGAAGGGTTTTCGTATCTCCGATGCGTATTATTTGACGCTGGGTCGTTCGGCGGATTTCACTCTGCGCGGCGATTTGTTTTCGCAGCGCGGCATTGGCGTCGGTGGTGACTTCAGGGCGCGACCAAACTCGCGCTCGTTTTTCAACATGGGATTTTATGCGGTCAAGGATCGCATCCTGGGACCAAAGAAAGACGCGCAGCATCCCGATCAGGGTGGCTCGAGCTTCTACATCGACGCCGTACATTACTTTCCAAACGGTTTTCTTGCGGCTGCTGACGTGAATATCACCTCGAGTCTGGCGTTTCGCCAAATTTTTTCCGACTCGATTCAGCAGGCGATTTCGCCTGAAGAACGTTCGCAGGTTTTCATCAACAAGAATTATCACGCGTATAGCTTCAACGTGCGCATGAATACGCAGGCCACCTCGCTGCCGAATTCGCAGATTCGCATCCGCGAGTCGCCGAGCTTCTCGCTCGATCGCCGGCCGTCGCCGCTGCCGTGGTTCAAGAAGATACCGCTCTACTACTCGTTTGAAAGTTCTGCCGATGGAGTCAGCCGCAAGGAAACGCCCGGCGACATAGGAACGTTTGTCGCCGAAGTGGGCCGCCTGCCGATTATCACACCTTCGATTGTCCAGCGTCTCGATCTTCACCCGAGCATTTCGTTGCCCTTGGATTTCGCTGGTTGGTCGTTGACGGCGACCGCCGGTGTGCGCGCGACTTATTATTCGGACTCGATCGATCCGACGACGCAATTGGTAACTTCGCGCGATGTGATTCGCGGTTACGGCGAATTCGAATTGGACCTGCGGCCCCCGGCGTTGGCGCGCAACTTTCATCGCGGCGATGGCTCAGTTTGGTTTCGTCATGTGATCGAGCCTTACTTGATCTATCGACGCGTCGCAGGCATCGACAACTTTAATCAGATAATTCGGTTCGATTACCTCGACGCGATTGCCGACACCAACGAAGTTGAATATGGAATTGCGAATCGCTTCTTCGTAAAACGATCGACCGAAAGCGTCAGCAAGAAAGCCGCTCGCGCGGCGCGCGAAAAGAAATCGCTGGCCACCCAACCATACGAAGTGTTGAGCATCACGATTCGCGGAAAATATTTCTTCGATCCGTACTTCGGCGGAGCGCTGGTCCCTGGCCGTCGGAACCAGTTCGATGCGATCGATACGCTTTCCGGATTCACTTACGGCGCGGTGCCGCGCAAATTCTCGCCCGTAAACATCAACGTGCGCTATCGGCCCAGCGAGCACCTGTTTGCCGATTATCGCGCAGACATCAACACTCAAGGCGGCGGCTTGCGCGCGATGTCGGCGACGTTCGGATTGAATCGGACGCTGATTCAGGCATTCTCGACTTTCTATTACACGCGCGCGGTTGCGCTTGTACCTTCGCTTCAGCAATACGCAAAGGCAAACGGCACTGAGCCGGGGACACTGCGCGGTTCGCAATGGAGTCCTTCGGTATTTCTCGGCAACCAGGAGAAAGGGTTGTTCGGCGGCCTCTCGTTATTCTTCGATTTTCAAAAGCATCCATTCGCCGGCAGCAACCGTTCACTAATCAGCTCCACCGCGACGATTGGTTACGCGTGGAAGTGTTGTTCTGTGACCGCGCAGGACTTCACTTTTAACGTGGGTCTCCGCAATGAAAATCGTTTCGTCTTCGCATTTCGACTGAACGGCATCGGCACATTTGGCACCGAGAAGATCGGACAGTGGCTGACTCGATAGTGGGGGGTGAGGGCCTGCGGGCGAGAACGACAAGCCCTCACCCTAATCCTCTCCCAGCGGAAGAGGGAACAAGATCGGCTCTAAAACTCTCGTTGACAACCTGATCCGCCATAGCTAAAGTCATTCTACTGCCCGATTTTTATCAGAGAGTGTTTCCTTCTTTAGCCGCACCAACGCCGGAGTTCCCCTGATGACACGAAAAACCATTGCCACAATCTCGATTTCTATTTTGCTGCTCACTCTGATGATTTGGAGTTTTGGATCATCGGCCGCGGGCAATCATCAGCAGACAGCTTCCAATGCGTCTCCGACAAGCGAGGCAACCGAGATCTTTCAAGACAACAATCAGGAAGAAGTCGATGCCGACTTGGGCAAGCACGGCTCGAAGATTGATCGCGAAGAGTATCTACGCCTGCGCGGCGAGTACACTGCGCGCAAGCGCGGCATCGAACCGGGCCGTCCGTTTAATCCTGAATTGCGCCGAGATGCGATTCAGCAGATGGAGCGGCAAGAGCAGAACAGCCGGGTTGAATCGATCGTGAGCGGCGATCTAACACCCGCAGCGGGTGGAGCATGGACGCCGATTGGACCTTTGTCGATCACCAACGGCCAATCGCTTTCGGGTGGCGATACGGCGGTGAGCGGACGCGTCACTGCCGTCGTCGTCGATCCAACGAATCCCAGCAACGTTTATTTAGGAACCGCGCAAGGCGGCGTATGGAAATCTATCAACGGCGGCACGACGTGGCAGTCGATCTTTGATAGCGCGCAAACGCAAGCCATCGGCGCGTTGGCGATCTCTCCGGCGGATACCAGCAAGCTTTACGTCGGCACCGGCGAATTCAACGGATGCGGTGATTGCTTCTTTGGCGCGGGGTTGTATCGGATTGATGGCGTGAATGGCGGTTCGCCAGCATTCGTTGGCCCAATAAATCCCCTGCAGACCGTCGGCAGCATTACCTACAGTGGCGGAATCTTCAATGGCCGCAGCATTACGAAGATCGTTGTTGACCCGACTAATGCCGACAACATCTTTGTGGCAGTTGCACGCGGGATTGGCGGTAGCGGCGCCAGTGCTTTGAGTAATTCGTTTCCGCCGTTGGGAATTCGAGGGCTGTGGCGCTCAAGCAACGCAACCAGCGCTGCCGGGTCAGTCACGTTTCAAAAGCTAATCAGCGACACGGACAATTTTGACACCACCGACATAGTGATCGAACCAGGCCTTCCGAATAACCTTCTCGTGGCGCAGCTGGGCAATGGCATTCTTCGGACGACCAACGCGTTAAGCGGTACTCCCACATTTACGCAAGTGTATTCGTCAACCGCGCGCATTAACCTTGCTATCAATAAGGTTGGTTCAGTAGTAACTGCATATGCCGCAACGGGCGAGACACCAACTGCTACATCCGGTTGCAACGACCCAGGAAGCGGCGCGTTGCGAAAACAAGTTGATCCATTCAATAACTCGACAAACTGGACGACGCAATTGACCGGCGGCGGCGGATTCTGCGCTGGACAGTGCTTTTACGACATCGCGATCGCCGTCAATCCAACGAACGCAAATGAGGTTTACCTCGGTGGCAGTGCTCGCCAAACAAATCCGCCCAGCCCCTGTCCTGATGGGATGAAGAAATCGACCGATGGTGGCGCGACTTTTACGCGCGATGATACTGGCTTGCACGCGGACTCGCATGCTCTTTTCTATGACAATGCCGGGAACGTCTACGCAGGTAACGATGGCGGAATTTGGAAGGGAGTACCCAGTGGGGGTGCGACTACGTGGACCAGCCTCAACACATCGCCGCTGAATACTTTGCAATTCGAAAGCATTGCGGTACACGCGACGAACCAGTTCATGATGATCGGCGGAACGCAGGATAACGGAACTGAATATCAGCAAACCTCTTCCGGTAATTGGAGCAACGCCGAGGGCGGCGACGGCGGTTATTGCTTAATTGATCAGAGCACAAGCGATACGAGATTCGTAGCGATGTATCACACGTTCTTCAATCAAGTGAACAACCAAATTGGATTTGATCGATCGGTTGACAGCAACTGCTTGCCCATCAAAAATTTCTGGCCAACACGAGGAATAGGTTTTGTCGGCAACGGTGATAACGAACAAACGAGTCTCTCGTGCGATGGGACCGCTAACTATCTGCACAACGGGTTGAGTTTGACTGACAACGTTCTTTTCTATGCGCCGATGGCGCTTGGCCCGGGAACGCCAAACACAGTCTATTTCGGAACTGATCGGTTGTATCGCTCCATTGATCGCGGAGATCACATGACAGTCGTCAGTCAGGCTTCCATCAGTTCTCCGGGCATCACAGGTTCGCCAATCAGCAACATCGCAATTTGGCCACAGGGTGACAACATCCGCATGGTTGGTTTGCAGAATGGACAGGTCTGGGCTACCTCTACAGGTTCTTCGACGCTCGTGAATCTGGCGTCGCCGGCGCCGGCAAATCCCAGTGGCAGCACGACAAATAAATTCATCGGCCGCGCGATGATCGATCCGAATAATAAGAACGTCGCGTACATTGCGTTGTCTTACTATGCGCCGGCAGGGCAGGGAATTTGGAAGATTACGAATCTCACGTCGGCCGCGGTTAGCGGAGGCACGACGCCGAATTGGGTCGCAGCGGCCAACGGCATTCCCTCGATTCCGATCAACGCGTTCGCGATCGATCCGCTCAACTCGAACAATTTGTATGCGGGCACCGACATCGGCGTTTACTTCTCGAGCGATGCTGGCGCGAATTGGAGCCCGTTCGGCACGGGCTTGCCACGCGTCGCCGTTTTCGATTTGCAGATTCAGCCAACCAGCAGGCTCCTGCGAGCCGGCACGCATGGCCGCGGTGTCTGGGAAACACCGCTGGTTAGTCCCGCCGCGTCGACGGTTCAGTTCACCGCGAGTTCAACATCGGTCACGGAGGGAACTGGCGGCGCCTCAGTCGATGCAATCGTGACGGTGCAACGCGGCGGCGACATTTCTTTCCCGGCATCGGTGAATTACGCGACCAGCGATGGATCAGGAGCAAACGGTTGCGGCGTGATCGGTTCATCAGCCTCGTCGCGCTGTGATTACATCGCGACCCTTGGCACGCTGAACTTTGCGGCGAACGAATCGTCAAAACAGATATCGATTCCCGTTCTTCCTGATTCGTATGCTGAGAACGCTGAATCGTTCACGATGACGTTGACCGCTGCCGGCGGCTTGAATGTTTCGCTTGGGACACCGGCATCGATCACGGTCACGATCAATAACAGCGGCTTCACTGGTCCGAACCAGATCGATAGCACCGGGCCGTTTGTGCGCCAGCAGTACGTGGACTTCTTGAACCGTGAACCCGACACGAGCGGTTTCAACTTCTGGAGCAACAACATCGACTCTTGCGGCAGCAACGTTGGCTTGTGTGAAGTACGGCGCATCGATACCTCTGCGGCGTTCTTTCTTTCGATCGAATTTCAACAGACCGGTTATCTGGTTGAGAAGATGTACAAAGCGTCGTTTGGAAGTAACAACTCGGCTGTATCAACATTGGGCGGAACTCACACGCTCTCGGTGCCCATTATTCGTTTCAACGAATTTCTGGCCGACACCCAGCGCATCGGTCGCGGCGTGATCGTCAATCAGGGCAATTGGCAGCAGCAACTCGAAGACAACAAGCAGGCATTCATGGAAGAATTTGTGCAACGCTCGCGTTTCTTGACTGACTACCCCGCGTCAATGTCGCAAAGTGTGTTTGTCGATCAGTTGAATTCCAGGGCCGGCAATCCGCTGTCGACGGCTGAACGCGATCAGCTCGTCAGCGATTTGAGCGCGGGCATCAAGACGCGAGGCCAGGCTTTGCGCACCGTGGCTGAAGATCCTGATTTGGATGCCGCCGAAAAAAATCGAGCGTTCGTGCTGATGGAATTTTTCGGTTATCTGCGCCGGAACCCGAACGACCAGCAGGATTCTGATTACACGGGCTATGACTTCTGGCTGACGAAGCTGAATCAGTTCAACGGGAACTATATCAACGCCGAAATGGTTAAAGCTTTTCTCAGCTCGATTGAATATCGGCAGCGGTTTGCGCAATAGAGCTTTGTGTCAGTACCGGGAGCGATAGCGACCGGATCAAATGACGCGCTCAGTAAGAAGAAGACTTTTTCGAATCTAGTTAAGGGAAACTGCTTAGGTTATTTCAACGCGACCCCTTGGTCCGCTCGTTACCGCTCGCGGTACTGAAACGACGCACGGGCTTAGATTCGCGAGCAACCAGGGCGTTGCCTCGCGAAACTAAGGTGAGTGACCACTTGCGGTTACGGCTGCCCAGCGCTTACAATGTGCGGCCTGACGGTTACGAAAAACGTACAGGTTTTCTTACTAATTTGGCCTAATCCCCAGCCAGGCCAAATGAGCATTTTGATCGTTCATCCGGATTCTTAATGATTAGACTGATTATCGCTTTCTTGTGCGCGGCAGCGGCGTGTATGCTCGTCGCGAGCGCAGTTTCGACTGCGCAAAATCCTGCCAGTTCGACACCGGACGCTTTCGTTTCCCAAATCACAAGTTCGAGTCGCATCTCGGGCACCAATCCCGTGAATTCGTTTGCTGGTGACCTCTCCGCCAACGGCCGATTCATGGTGATTGAATCGAACGGCGACATCGCGACTGAGAGGACTGCGACGCGCAACAATCAGGATGGCAATCGCGAAATTTTCTTGTTTGATTATGCGCAGCGGCGTATTTTTCAAATCACGAACACGCGCAGCGTGCCGAATCCGGCCGGTAGTCCGTCGCCGTCACCAAGCCCAAGTCCCAGCCCCAGCGTTTCGCCCAGTCCGTCGCCAACTGTAAGTCCGACGCCGCCCGTCGATGAACCATCGAACACTCGGATTGAAATTAGCAATAATCGTCCGATGATCAGTCTCGAGCCGGCACTCGTCGGCGGCAACCGAACGTACACGATTGTGTTCAGCTCGAATGCGCCCGCGTTGGGAACGTTCGACGGAACTGATCCAGCCAATGCTGCGGCAGTGACGGCGTTATCGACTGATGGCAATCAGGAGATCTGGACGTATTCATTCACCGTTGCGGACAATGCGGTTCTTTCCAGCGGCGCTGAAGTTCCCCTCGCTGATCTGAGCGCGGGCACATTCTCTCGGATAACGAATACGCCTGCCAGTCGCGCGCCATCGCCGGGATCGGCGAACGTTTCTCCATTCATCGCTGACGATAATCGCGACGCGCAGATAAGTGACAACGGACAAGTCATCGCCTTCACGTCGACCGCGAACCTGGTTGGCAGTGGCAACGCTGATCGAAATCCAGAGATATTTGTCTTCAATCGAAATACACCTGCGTTCACGCAAGTGACCAGCACGACCACTACCTCGCTGAACAATCCGATCTTCAGTGATAATCCTTGTCTAAGTAACGATGGCTCAGTGATCGCGTTCACTTCAAACGCAAACCTGCTGACGACGAATGATGACGGTGGTGGCTTGAGTAATGCCGAGATCTATCTCGCTAACTTTAGCGGCACGGCGATTAGCGGCTTGCGTCAGGTGACAAAGACCAAGAATGGTTTGCCGACGGCGACGCCTGACGTGAGTCCTGACCCGACAGCCTCGGCTAATGTGTTTACGTTCGGCCGGCGATTGAGCCGCGACGGAAAGTTTATTGCGTTCGAGACAATCGCAAGCGATCCAAAGGCCAACGGCGCCAATACAAATTTCTACACGCCATTTGTTTATGACGTGACCGCCGATACTTTCGCGCAGCTTGGACCACGCGCGACCTCGAGCGCTATCGATCCAGTACTGCATGCGCCGACGTTTACTGATTACGGTGGCACTCCTAAATGTCCGAGCCAGCCGCCACTGACGCCGTGTTCTGTCGTATGGACGTCTGCTTTGAACTACACGTCTGGCGGCACGTTGGTGACTGACACCACTGGCCTCAATCCGGCCACCGTGGCGCAACTCTTCTTGACGACTTTGCCGGTTCAAACGAGTGGACCGTTTGTTCGTGTTTCGAATTTCCCGGCTACAGGTTTCGGTGTAACGGCAGTCGCCAGCAACTCGCGGCAGCGGCTCGCGTTTGCGCGTCCTGCGGAGTTAGGTGGCGGCAATCCGGACTTCTCATCAGAAGTCTTCTATCAACTCTTACCGACGATTACGACGGAATCGACCGCGACTCTGACGCTGTCTACCGGCGCGAGTTTAATGTCGGTTCCGGTTGCTAGTCCGACCGCCACTCCAGTCGGCAGTCCGTCGCCGAGTCCCAGCCCAAGTCCATCGCCAAGTCCGTCAGCCAGTCCCGTCGCGAGTCCTACGGGTTTGGCTGCCGGTGAATTAGCTGTGGCGCAAGCAAGCGCCAGTCTTGCTGCGTCCAGCGCAACGGTCAGTAATGCCAACGCTTCGGAATCCAAGCGCACTCCGGCCTTGCCGATCGAATTGAACGGAGTGTCGGTTGAGATCAACGGTGCTGCCTGCGGCTTGTACGCAGTCAGTTCGGGACAGATCAAGTTCGTCGTCCCAATTGGATTGAGTCAGGGCAACTTCCCCATAGTAATCAATAATGCCGGCACGGTAATTCGGGGTGTCGTCACGATCGTTCCGGCACAGCCCGACATCTTTACCAGCACGAATGGACCAGGCGGCCGGGCCGTAGTGTGCAATGCGACGAATTCCGCTGCGTGCACAGCTGAACCGTTTACCGTCACTACGAATGACGGCACAGGAACGCAGGTCGCGACGATTTTGCGCGTTTCGTTGACGGGTGTTCGCAACACACTTGCTTCGACCATCAACGTGACGGTTGGCACCACGGCGATCGTTCCTTCGATTAATACGAATACCGATCTACCTGGAACCGATAACGTCACGTTCACGTTGCCTTCGACAGTTGATACTGGCGACCTGCCGATCATTGTTACCGTCGGCGTTGCCTCCAGTCGCGACGCGTCGACGGCGCCGCACATTACCATTAACGCAGGCGGATCGCCGATACCGAACCCTGTCGACACGACGGCATTCTTCGTGCGGCAACAGTATCGGGATTTCTTGAATCGCGAGCCGGACGCGGATGGCTACGCTTTCTGGCAGAACGAAATCAATTCGTGCGGGGGAGATGCGCAATGCCTCGAAGTCAAGCGCATCAATGTCTCTGCTGCGTTCTTCCTCTCGATTGAATTCCAGCAGACCGGTTTTCTGGTTTACCGAACCTACAAGGCTGCGTACGGTAACTTGAACAATGACGCGGCGCCGGTCCCGTTGACGCGCGCAGAGTTTCTACCCGACACGGCAGAAATCGGTAATAACGTGATCGTCAATCAGGGGAACTGGCAACAACAACTCGAAGCGAACAAGGTTAACTACTTCGCTGACTTTGTGTCGCGATCCAGGTTTACGAATGCTTATCCGGCAAATCTAACCGCGCAACAGTTTGTCGATAACCTTTACACGCGGGCCGGCATTGCGCCGGCATCGGCGAGCAACCGTACCGCGGCGATCAATGAAGTTAATGCGTCGCCTGCTGATAATGCCTCGCGCGCTAAGGCATTGCGTTTGGTTGCCGAAGATCAGATGGTCATCCAGCAGGAGTTCAATCGCGCGTTCGTGCTGATGGAATACTTCGGTTATTTGCAGCGCAATCCCAACGATCCACCGGACGGCGATTGGTCGGGTTACAACTTCTGGCTGAACAAGCTGAATCAATTCAATGGCAACTACATCAACGCTGAGATGGTCAAGGCATTCCTCTCTTCAATCGAATACCGCCGGCGTTTTGGACAGTAGGCTTCTCCCTCGCCCTAACCCTCTCCCACAGGGAGAGGGAACCTGAATGATTAGACCGTGATGCGCGTAGGACTTGACGGTTATCCGCTGTCCGAACCTTTAACCGGTGTAGGGCACTACACGCTCGAACTCGCGCGGGCCCTCGCTCGAAACTTTCCTACCGATCAATTTGAGTTAGTCTCACCAAGGCCGTTCGCCGGCTCTGTGGCCGAAGACAACAAGCTGCCGAACCTCTCTTTCGTGAAAGCAAGATCGTCGTCGGTGCGCGGGCATTGGTGGTCGGTCGGCTTACCGCTTTACGCCAGGAGAGTTTCTTTCGATCTGTTTCACGGAACGAATTACGAGCTGCCGTTGTGGAACAATCGCCGCAGCGTCTTAACGATCCATGATCTATCGACGCTGCTTTTTCCTGAACTGCATCGGCGTCCGCTCGCGCGACGGGCGCGTATGCGTCTGCCTTTGGCTGCGAAGATGGCCACCGCGATCGTCACGCCGACGGAGGCGGTGAAGCGCGAAGTCTGCGAGCACCTCAAGATCAAACCTCAAAAGATTTCCGCGATTCACGAAGCGCCGCGGAGCTTTTTTCGACCAGCGTCCCCTGATGAATCTGCCGCAACTCGCAAACGATTGGGCGTCGAAGATAACTTCCTGCTTTTTGTTGGTACGCTCGAGCCGAGAAAGAATTTGCTGACGTTGCTCAAAGCCTTCGGACAAATTCTTCAGAAGACACAGCTGCGTCCGCAGTTGGTGATCGCCGGCGGCGAAGGCTGGTTAATGACTCAAACGGAATCGTTCATCGACTCCGCCGGATTCACGGATCGATTGCTGTTCGCTGGTTACCTGCAGGATGAAGAATTGCGCGCGCTGTATTCATCCTGCAAAGCATTCATCTATCCGTCTTTGTATGAAGGCTTCGGCTTACCGCCGCTGGAAGCGATGGCGTGCGGCGCGCCGGTGATTGCTTCACGAATCGCGGCGTTAAAGGAGGTTATCGAAGATGCTGCGGTATTGGTCGATCCGTTGGATAGCGAGTCGTTAACCCGCGCAATCGTCGAATTTCTGCGAGATGACAAGCGACGCGAAGAGTCGAAGACGAGAGGGATTCAACATGCGGCGAAATTCAGTTGGGACAATGCCGCGCGATTGACTTACGAAGCATATGAAAGAATCGCGAGGAAATAGTTTCGATTAAGGCTACTTTGAATATCTCAATCGCCACATCCGCGCCAGTGTTTTTGTGAAGGCCCAGCCGAACTTGATGAGTCTCGCGTGCGACTTGCCGGCGTTGCGCGCCTGATAATGAAACGGCACTTCGCGAACACGCCCGCCGTTGATGTAGACCTTCACCAGTATTTCTTCCAACGCGTCAAAGTCCCGAGCTTTCAAATCCAGCTTTGTGAGGGCTTTTCGATCATACATGCGGAAGCCGCTCGAGATGTCGCGCAAGTTCAGGCCAAGGACGAGCGCGTAGGTTCGATTCAAGAGGTAGCTTAAAACGCGACGCCCCGCTCCCATGTCAGCTTGTCCGCCAGCGACGTAACGCGAAGCGATCAGCAGATCGGCTTCATTACGTAACTTCCAAAAGTCTTTCAAGAACTCGGGCGGATGCGACAGATCGGCATCCATTGTTATGACGCAGGACGCCCGCGCCGCGCCAAATCCCGCCAGCAGCGCGCCGCCGTAACCGCGCTCTTGTTGATTAACCACGCGCGCGCCGAGTTTCGCGGCCACAGCTTTGGAATCATCATGCGATCCGCCGTCGACCACAATTACTTCGCTCTTTAGATTTAGCTGCTCGATCGCATCGTGAATCAGCGGCAGCAGCAACTTGAGGTTTTCCTGTTCGTTCAGCGCGGGAATAACGACTGAGACATCGAGAGAAGTCTCGTTCGTCGAAATTTCAAGTGTCGAAGACGGCGAGTCTTTTGTAGGCCCGGTGGAAAGAATCATCGATTTCGTCGGCGTGAGCCGACGATTGAAAATAGCACAGCACTGAAGTGCCGGGCTATTTTTCGCGCCGTCCGCTTCGCGGACGAATAACGGCGATCTATTTTAAACCAGAAACTGCGCAGTGTGATTTAGAAACTAGCGATAAAAAGAAAGGCTAACGAACCGTTAGCCTTCGAAAAGTCAGTGACGGCGACGAAGCTAGAATCGATTACGATATTCAACCGACGACAAAAACGCCTTCACCATTTCCGCGTTGATGTAGTTGCCGTTGAATTGATTCAGCTTCGTCAGCCAGAAATCATAGCCAGTGTAATCGGTATCCCCATTACCATTATCCGGATCGCGACGAAGATATCCGTAGTACTGCATCAAGACAAACGCGCGGTTGAATTCGGCATTGGTCAGAGTTGGATTGTCAGCAACGTCGCGTAATGCTTTGCCGCGAGCTGCTACGTTCGACGTATCAGATGCGCTGCCAAATTCATTAATCGCGGCTTGCAACTCGCTCGCCGATGGCGTTACACCTGCACGAGTGAGTAGCTGGTTCGCAAAGGCATTGGGACTCATCGACATCGGATAGTCCGTCGTAAATCGCGTCCGCTGCACGAACGAATTGAAGTACGCAACTTTGTTGTTCTCGAGCAGCGTGTCCCATCCTGGTTGCAGCACGATGACGCCCTGCCCGATTTGCTTGACGTCCGGAATGAATTCGCTAAATCGAACGATCGGCGCGACGACTGAATGTGTTCCGCCGAACGTCGACATCGCATTCGGCGCATTGCCGAAAGCTGATTTGTAAGTTCGCTCGACCAGATAACCTGTCTGTTGAAATTCGATCGACAGGAAGAACGAGGCTGAGACGCTGATGCGCTGCACTTCGAGACACGGCCCATTCGAGCCGCATTGATTTATCTGGCCCAGCCAAAATTGAAAGCCGCCTGAGTCCGGCATGCGATTGAGAAAGTCGACGTAATTCTGCTGCGTAAAAAAATCTGAATCGTCGATCGTAATGAACTGCGGTGGATTCGTGCCGGGTCTCACCCGCAACGGCTTGACCTTCACGTTGCCGTAATAAAGTTCGGACGGAAGATTCGGATCCGCGGTCACAATTTGCAACGTCGGCGCCTGGCCCAGCGCGACCACTCCGGCGATCGCGATAACGAATGTGGCAATGATTAGCTTCATTTGTTTCTCCTGGTGCTTGTTGGAAACTTAAACCAGAAGTGGGGCCGGCTCTGGTCCGGCGGTGTTTGCAACACCCTATGAGGTATTCGCAGTTTAGCCGCCGCCTTCGTGGGCTGTCAATAAATTAATCCGCCCGCTGTTAAGAGACGAAATCCAGGCCGATTTGGCCGAAATTCTTTTACTTACGGGGCGAATCTTTGGCCGTATTCAATCGACGTGAGAAAGGCTTTGACCATCTCAGCGCTGATGTAATTGCCGTTGAATTGATTGAGTTTGTTCAGCCAGAACTCGTATCCGGCATAGTCGAGCGTCGCCTCGGGCGAATCAAATGGATTGCGTCGCAGGTATCCAAAGTATTCCATCAAGACAAACGCGCGATTGAATTCTGAGCTGGCCAGTTCCTGATCCTCCGCGACTGCTCGCAAGACTTGCGCGCGCGTCATCGTGTTATTGGTCAAGCTGGCTATCAATTGGCTGCGTTCAGTTGCCGACAAAGGCTTATTACCGTTTGCATCTTTCGCGTTGTCGTTCAATTTGTCCACGAAATCAGTGGGCGTCATCGAAGCAGGGAAAGCGGTCATAAAACGCGAGCGCTGCACAAACTCATTAAAGAAAGCCGTCTTGTTAACGTCGAGCTGCGCCTGCCAGTTGCCCTGATTCACGATGACTCCCTGTCCGATTCGCTGCGTATCCGTAAGAAACTCGTTGAAACGAATGATCGGCACGGTCAGGTTATGAGCGCCGCCGGTGCTCGATGTCCGCGTGTCGTCTCCGTAGGCCGTTTTGTAAATTCGCTCGACTAAATATCCGGTCTGTTGAAATTCGATAGACAGAAAGAACGCGGCCGAGGTATCGATGCGTCGAACTTCGCGACAACCTACGTCGCTGCCGCACGTGTCGATGTTATTGATCCAGAAATTGAAGCCGCTGCTATCAGGTTCGCGATTCAGAAAATCGAGGTATTGCTGCCGCACGAAAAAGTCCGTCTGCGTGAGGGGATTTGAACCATTCGCAACGTCGTTGTCGACGATCGTGATCGTCGCAGTCGCCTGATTTCCCAGCGCGACTCCTGAAGGATCAGTGAGGGCTACAGTGAAAGCTTCACTTCCTTCCTGGTACGCGTCGTTGATGATCGAGATGCCGACCATCTTCGACGCTTCGCCCGCCGCGAAGGTTAGCGTCGTCGCCACACTTTCATAGTCACATCGAGAAGAAGCGTTGCCGTTGTTAACGCTGCAAGGTTGCGATCCGGCGACATCGGTCGTCATAAAAGAAGCGGACGCAGGACTGGCCGTATCGCCGAGTCGCGTGACCGTGACCAGCACTTGTGGATTGCTCTCGCTGACGATGTAGGCGGGGGTGCTGAATTGAATTGTCGCCGGGTCTTCGGTGATGTTGAATGTCAGTCCGGCGATCGTCATCGATCCGGTGCGGGAAAAACTCAATGGATTGGGCGCAACCGAATAATTCACGGCGCCGTTGGCGGTCCCGCTTGCGCCACTGTTAATAGTTATCCATGGAGCATTGCCGGTCGCCATCCACGCGCAACCGCTTTGTGTCGTTACGTTGATACTTGCGCTGCCGCCGTTCGCGCCAAAATTCTGGCTTGTCGGCGACAAAGCAAACGTGCAAGTTGATCGTGGAATGAAAACTGCGCTCTGCGCGTTAGTCAGAGTCTTTGGGCTGGTTTCAGAGGTCAGCGAATCGATCACGTAGGCGTCAGGTTCGCCGCCTGATATTCCCACTACCGGAAACAGATTCGTGTTGCCCGCGCCGTAGCGAGTCGTGATTGTGCCGTCATTCTTCAATTCGATTTCGAAGTTGATCGGATCGCCGTTCGTGCCATCGCCGAACTCGACGCCCTGCCAACGAAAGATGATGCGGCTGGAATCGGGCATCACAACGTAGACGTCTGCATCCGCGCGGCGGTTCGTGCTGAGATCGAGATCGTCCCACATGCCGGCAATCATCTTCGAGAGCGAAAGATCGGCTACCGAGCTCGGCACGTCGTCCGCGTCGCCGTTACCGCGTTTTCGCGGCGTCGAAAAATACAAGTTACCGTTGGTCGAGATCGTTACCGCGCTGTACGCCTGACCAAAGAACGGAAACGAAAAGGGAAGACTGTAGTTTTCGAGATATCGATCGTCGAAAGTTAGTCCCAGGGCACTACCTCCAGTTGAAAGCGCCGCAGGTGAATTCAACGCAGTCGTGTACGGGTCGGCGGCATTCAACGGGACATTGACGGCGATTGGTGCGGGCGTTCCTTCGTTGCCGACATTGTCGAATTCGCGCACGCGAATCGTTCCCGCTAAATGCCGGTAGGGAACGCTCACGTTGACGTTCTGTGTCGTGCCGGATATGGCTGGAGCGACCGTTGTCAGAGGAATAACTGCGCTGGTTGCCTGGTCGACGAAGCTAATGTCGTAGAGCGATGCCTGGCCGGATGGACCATCATCCCCCGACGCTGTCCACGACAGATTAATGCTACGTCCGTTTTGCGAAAGCACCTGAAGATTGGTAATAGCCCCGGGAGGTGTCGTATCGCCCTCGTTCAATGCTTGCAGCGACTTGAAAACATTCAATCGCCGGCCGGTCAAAGTTTTGCCTTGCAATGCGGGTTGTATGTCGCCGTTGAATGACAGCAACGCCCGCAGTTGATTCACGCTTAGATTCGGATTCTGCGCGCACAGCAGAGCGGCTGCGCCAGTTACGTGCGGCGTCGCCATCGAAGTTCCGCTAAGAAAACCGTATTGATTACCCGGAAGTGTGCTGTCGATACTTGAACCCGGCGCGCCGAGCATCACTGTCTGTGTGCCGAAGTTTGAAAAGCTGGCGAGCGTATCGGCCGAGGTTGTTGCCGCCACCGATATCACGTTTGGCAGCGAATAGCCGGAAGGGTAATGATGTTGAAGGTCGCTGTTGGTGGCTTCGTTTCCCGCCGCGGCAACAAGCAAGATTCCCGACTGGCCCATTGCATTGATCGCATCTGCTGTTGCTTGCGCATAACCGCCGCCGCCGTAACTCGCATTGACTGCGCGAATGTCCGCGCCTTTTGTGTGGCCTGACGTCGCCCAAAGGTCGCGCATCTGCTTCACATAGTTGAAGGCTTTGATGGTATCTGCTTCGGTGCCTGAATTCGTCGCGGCGGAGATGAAGCGCAGCGACATCAGACTTGTTTGCCAATTCACTCCAGCGACCCCGATGCCGTTGTTGCCGACTGCGCCGATCGTTCCCGCAACGTGTGTGGCGTGCAATTCAGCGGGAATCGTTCCGGTGTTGTCGCGAAAATCATAGCCGTGAAGATCACCTGTGATCCCAGAAATTGATCCAGGACTGGGATTGGTCCAGATGTTGGCTTGCAGATCTTGGTGATTGATGTCGATGCCTTCATCGAGCACCGCGACGCCGATGTTCCGGCTGCCCTGCGTTATGTCCCAAGCTTGTGGCGCGCCAATCAAGTTCATTCCATAAAGTTGACTGAAAAATGGATCGTTAGGCGTGGTTGTCTCTTCGTGAAAAACATAGTTCGGTTCGGCATAGAGAACGTCGTCAAAAGATTTCAATGCCTCAATCGCTTTGAGCGTTTCATCGGGCGCCATGCGCACCATCCGTAAGCCTTCTACGAGATCTGATCCTTCGAATCGATCGACTGTGATCGGAATTTGTTCCAGTGGTTGCGCGGTCAAATCTGAAACCGCCTGGGCGGCAGCTTCGTTTGAGGTGTTGAGCAGCATTTGTCCTTCGACTGCGCGATTCCGTTTGAACCGAACGAGGGCTTGACCGGGAACGAATTCGGGACGCTTCCGCTTTTCGCTGGTTGCGATGTTCTGGGGAAGTGAACTTTGGCGCGTTGCGTTCGATCGCGGCGGCAACAAAACTGCCGCGAACAATATCAGTA
>QHXI01000103.1 GCA_003222895.1 Acidobacteriota bacterium
GGTTTTAACTCTGCCGAGTGCGTCATATTCGGTTGTGCCAAATTGCGTTGGGTCACCGCTATGGTATGGCCGTGTCTGCTGCACGACCTGGCCCATGCTGTCATAGAACGTATCGACGTGATCCCATGAGCTATTCGGACTCAGCGCTTGCTCGTGTCGAACCTGGCCGCGACCATTCAAGTACTTAAGATTCTGGTCAGCGATGCCGCCACCTTCTCCTGGTGCGGCATGGGTCGTGGCGATAATCGTCATCGCCGAGTCGTCGTAAACAAAATCAGAATAAGCTCCGGTCGGAGAGTTGGCGTTTTTAAGGCGCAACGTCGCCGTGTCGTAATTCGTCGTCGATGTTCGACCGTTCGCGTCAGTTATTGCTTGTCCCAGCCCTGTGTAGAAGTCGTAAATAGCCCGAGTGGTTACCTGAGCGTAAGGATCACTCGCGGACCCGCGCGTTTTGGATTCAGGGTAAGCGTATTGTGTGTTGGTTGAATAAGCGAACGAAGTTTGCTCGCAGCACGATGTGCTCGCCGTCACTAGGTTGCCCGTAATGTCGTACCTTTGAGTTTCAGTAATAGGGCCGGCCAGATTGTAGCCATCCGCATAGCTCGTCACTTGCGTGACATTACCCCTGGCGTCCGTCTCAGGACGATAGTCGCTTACCTGATAACAATTCCATTGCAAGCACTCGATCTGCCAATAATCCCATTGATAACAGTCGCATTGCTCATACTGCGGGGCATAAGGATTACTTGCGTCATCATGCATCACCACATTTGGGGTGTCGGTTAACGTCTGGCCATCGTATTGATAATCCGTATGTGAGATTCGCGTCGAATAGTCCGACGCAATTACTTCGACACTCAGAGGCAAATTGAAAATGTGGCGGCCTACATATCCCGTGCTGTACGCTGTGCCGGTATAAGCCGTGCTGTTCTGATAGGTTGTGCGGGTTGCCCTCAGCAGAGCGCCACCGTAGTCGTAATCACGTGCTTCTGTGACTTGATTGTAGGAACTGTAGGAGAACTCTGCGGCTGTTAGTTGGCCGAGTTCGTCTGTCTTTTCAATTCGATATGGCCGTGCAGACTCATAAACGCCCGGCTGCCAAAAAGACGTGCTGCTTTGCAGTACTTGGCCGGGTGTCACAAAGGTTTCATCATGATAGACCATGCCGTCGTCGTATTGTCCGGGATGGTTGTAGGCTAACTGAGTGTTCTTAGTTCCGTTAGGTAGCGTTATTGTAGTGCTGCGCGGCGAATCGTTCTCGTGAACTTCGTATTGAGTCGTTGCCTGATCAAAGGTATTGCCGTCGCGTGACCAGCTTTCCGTCATCGAGCCGTAAGTTGGCGCATCCGTTAAGCTAGTGTCAGGCGAAAGCGGATAGCTATACGTTTCACTGCGCGTTATCGCGCCTTGCCAAACGCTTCCCATGTCAGTATCCGAAGGCGCGTAGAAACCCATCCCGCGTTCTTCAACTACTTTCGCGAGCATTCCATAGCTTGAGTAAGAATCTGAATCGTTCAACCAATAGCCGGTGCTGGTTGCCGGATAATAAATGGCGTCGATCACCCACGGATAAGGATCGCGCGCGCTTGTTGAGACCGCGCCACTAAAACCATAGTTCGCGTATTGAGCCAAGTTCAGCTGGTGATAGTGCAGTCTAACGACCGTCCGCGTGGGCCCGCCTAAACCGGCTGCGGAGATCGCCGTCAGCAAACTATTAGAGTCGTAGGAAAAGTTGACAGTGCGACCGAGCGTGTCGGTAATGTTTTGAATCCTTGGACCGGCGTTATTCACATAGGCAATAACTATGTAGTTGCCATTAGCATCTTCGATCGACGTTGGAAAGACTCCGCCTCCTGCCTGAGAATATGCACCGTAGTTAACTACAGTTCCATTTGGCAGGCGTGCTTGCGCCCACGTAATTGCCCCGCCGGTTCCCGTCCAATAGGAGTAATCAATAAACGAGCCGTCCGTCGTGTGCATGACACCGTACGTGCCCCAATTGTAGAAATTAATTGAGCCGGTATAGCTGTGACGCGTGCCGTTCGCGTCAACAATCATGCAGCCATTGTAGACTCCCATGCCGAGCAGTTTGCCAAAGCCAAGTGAGAATCCCGGCGCAGGCCAGCCGCGATCATTATCATAACTAATCTGCGATCCGGCTTTGTTCCACAGGCGAGAGTTGTACGCGAGACCAAGAGAGATATTGATCCCGCGTCCGGGCAGACCTAATACAGGCGCAGCGAATTGAAAGTTGCCGCTGCCTGCGCCGCCATCGGCAGGAGTTCCTAGCGGATCTCCGACGCCGTTCTCAGGTTTATCAGCTGACCAATAGTTCGTATCATCCCATCCATCGTCGTTCAGTAATGGTGCCCCCACCGCTGATACGTGAGCACGTTTTGCTTTGGCTACAAGTGTTCGACTCGATGTTGGTGACGCAACCTTATTACCTTCGTTCCTCGACGAAGGTCGGTTTGCGCCGATCTTGACCGTTGGCACATCGCGAGATGAGACTGGTCGAACTAATGTCGGCGGCACACTTAAATCCCTTTTGACTCCGGGCCGAACGACGACTGTTACTTGGGCTGTCTTACCTTTCGCTTCTGCCGTAACCGTGAACGTTCCCGCACGGTCGGCTTCAAAGTCGCCGCGATGAGAAATAGGAATGTGACGATCCGTCGCGGCACCCTGCGCACTCCAATTCACCTTGACGCCACCGATCGTATTACCACTCGCATCAAGCGCAATCGCGTTAAATTTCACGCGGTCATTTAGATCGACGGTGAGGTTGCCGGGGAAGATTTGAATCTGAGAAATCTTTACATCGCGATCTGACTGCTTCTCCTGTTTCTTTGCAGCACCGACGCGTTGCCCTTGGAGCAGAAGCTTGCGCAAGCCGCTATTATTAAACCAAAAATAGAAGCCAACTGCGGACTCGTTTGTGAGCGCGACGATTGTTTGCGGGGCGGCAGGCGTTGAACTTGCTAATAAGCAGATAGCCAGAATAACGCTTGCGATTTGATGCCAACTGATCAACCGAGCAGGACGGTGAGTGCGTCTCATGGGGAACTCCTTATGCTTGTCAAACAGAGAGGTTTTCAGAGATACACTGAAAGCTCTATGACTGTTTCAGCGATTTGTGGTGCAAATTATACTGCGGAATGAAGTAAATCCACATCTAATCCTTTCGCTCTTTACGTTGCGCCAAAAGTCTCTTTACGTTTGAAGGAAGCTGCTCCACCCCTTCTGGCTTACGCAGAAAAGCTTTAACGCCCGCGCGCCAGGCTTCAGCCTCGCAATCAGATCCAGACAACATAATGACGGGCGTCCCGCGCCGGTGAGGAATGCTCTGTATGCGGAGTACCAATTCCAAACCGCTTAGCCCTGGCAAGTCATTGTCGACGATTATCAGATCATACGGCGCGTTACTCTTTAATATCTCCAAAGCAGTGGCACCGCTTAGACAAAAGTCTGTATGCATTCCCTCTGCTCCTAATGTGTCCTGTACAGTTCGGGCGACGGCTCGATTATCTTCAACGTGTAGAATTGCTATTTGCGATTTCGCAGATTTCGTCGGTTTCTCAACAATCCGCTTTTTATTCCCCGAAAAAAGATGACGCCTTCGTTTGCGAATAGTTGTTCGCGCCTTGAGTAGTTCTTTGTGTCGCGTATTGAGCAGGGAGATGAGACTCTGATGGTGCTTGAACCCGAGCAAACGCGCGGCCTTTGTGACTGAACCACCGGCATCTCGCAATGCTCGTTCGATCACCGTTCTCTCGCTTTCTTTTACGTGTTGTTTGAAAGAGAAGCCTTGCCAAGTGTGTTCGTCCGACTCTTGATCCTGAAGCTCAACTCGCGCGAGAGTTTCGAAGAGGGCATCTGCACAGTTAATCAATCGTTGGCCAGTTTCCGGGTGCTGCGAAGACTTCAGCAACTCAACTGCCGAGCGGTACATGGTGATCAGTTCTTTCGCTGAGGTCTTATCGGCGAACTCTTCGACGATGCTTAGTTTCGCGCGCCCCGCCCCCTCCAAATCACCCACCGTTTCCGCTACTTCGATTGCGCGCTCCAACAACGCCTTCGCGCGAGCTTGATTACCTGACCGCGCGAGTGCCACACCCTGCGTCGTGAGGCCTTCGGCAAGAAGGGCTTGCTGACCACCTCGCTCCAGAACTCTGACGGCCTGCCGCGCTATCCGCTCGGCATCGGCGGCACGGCCCTGCGCTAACAAGGTCCGCGCCCGAGTATCGTCGACTTGAGCTGCTGTTGCGACGTCCTTCAGTCTAACGAAAAGGTGACGCGCAATGTTGAGATGTTCGTGTGCTTGACGATATCTTTCGGACTTAAAGAAAAGAAAACCGAGATTCGATTCGACGCGCGCAAGGGCGATTTCGTTTCCGGCTTGCTCATAGTGGAAACTCGACGCTGCGTATTCGATCAGGGCGCGGTCTAAATAGTCTTCCCTATTTTCGGGAGTAGATAATCGCCTAAGCACCATGCCATATGCGAAGTGGTAACTTCCCTTAATGGCGTGATCGGGGCTTCGCTCAACCAACGGAGCGGCCCGTTCGTAAAACTTCAACGCGTCATTTAATCGGCCCGTTCGCTCTTCAATAATTCCTGCACGGACTAGTAGAACTGCTTCAAGGTCATTGTCCGGTTCAGGGAGAATCTCTAACGCGGTTCGCAGTTGGATGCGGGCTTCATCGAATGCTCCCTCGCGGTGATAACAAAGTGCGAGCTCGCCGCGCGCTTCCGCTACTTTTTGGGGCTCTTGCAGCCCCTCAAAGATTTCAATGCTTCTGGTGAGTATGTTCTTCGCCGTCTCTTGTCCGCCAGCGGTTTGATCGGTACTTCCGAGCCATTGGGCAATGGCTCCGATTCGAAGTAATACTTCCGCCTTCTGTGTCTCATCAAGACCTTCAAGGTGTGGTGACTCATCTCGATTAGGCCAGAACTCGGCCAACACTTCATATGCCAATTCATATTTTCCAGCTTTTTCAAGCTGTTTCGCCAAGCGGCATGATAGGGCGGCTCGCTCAGTCAGAGGAAGGTCATTCTTCTGGGTTTTAAGGGCGGTTAATTCGGCCTCCAAGCTCATGTGAGGGTTGCCTTTCTATGTTAATGATACCCTTGCGCTGCGAAGCCAACCGCTATTTGCCGAAAAGATAGTTGGATTAGCGGTGCTAAAAAACGCTTCGTCTTAACCGTTTAGAAAACTAGCAACACGAATCACAAACTAAGAGGTGAAACATGAGGAACCTAAAACTGCTAGGTATCTCCGTTACCTTGCTCTGTGTTCTGTCGATGACTGCTTTCGCGGGCGAAACGACTTCACCGCCCTGTGCTCCTGGCGAAACGACTTCGCCGCCATGCGCGAGCGCTCAGATGACAGCGGACGACTCTATAGCTGCCGGTGCCACGAACTCGCCTCCGGCGTCGGAAGTCGAGGTTTCGATCACCGAGGTAGCTGTAGATCTCCTAGTAGACACGCTGTTGATTTTCTAACAGCAGTCTAAGTCCAAAGAGACTCCCATTGCCATTGATTTAGACCTCACTGGCAATACGGTAGTAGTGTGCTTAACCAAGAGTCCCTTAGGATTGGCGTGAGCCGAAAATTAATAACCGTGACCCTTGCAACTCTCGCAGCATAGAGGGCGGTTGATAATTCGCGCAAGCCCCGCCACTTTAGTACAGCTCAATTAACTGAGTGGTCGCAGTTTACCATAACTTGCCAACTCTACGACTAGACCATTCTTATGAATTCAAAACACCCGCGTGACTCAGTTGTGATTGCGACAATGGCATCCCACTCTGGTATCCTGTACCGCGTCATTTCAACGGCTTTCCGCAGCTTATGAATAAGGCGGCACGACATCCCTGCTGATGCGCGTCGCTACGGAGCAAGCAAGACTACGACTCCGGGCGCAACCTCGAACTTATACCACACTAGGAACAGTCGTTTCTAGCCTTACCCATTATCACAGCGGTGCCCGACACCCATCAGGAGGAAACTTCTGATGAGCAAAGAGCGGCCCAAACGGTTAGGCGAAAAGCTCGGAGTCATCCGAAAACAGCTTGAACTATCTCAAAATGAAATGATTCGACGTTTGGGATTGACTGGCAAACTCATGCGCGAGGAAGTTTCAGCATATGAACGCGGCGTCCGAGAGCCTTCACTACCCACTCTATTGCGATATGCTGACGTGGCACGAGTCTGGATAGATGTTCTCGTTGATGACGATTTGGACCTGCCAAGCGAAATTCCCAGTCCGACCAAGAGTGAAGGAATCAGACGCCGTGTAGCAAAGAGAAAGAGGAGCTAGGCTCACGCGCGGTACAACATATCGCTAAACGCGATGTCTTTAGTTGCGGCGAGGCAGGCGCACGGCGAACACGGTTTCTCCCTTGTCGGATCGCACGGTCACCTCGCCCCGATGCGCCAGCGCAACCTCCCGCACGATCTACAATCCGAGCCCGCGGCCTACCGCGCTATCATCGCCGTTACCTTGACCAACTCCCCTTTTAAGCGGATCAAAGATCTGGTCCAAGATCGCTTTCTCAATGGTCAGCCCGCTATTCTTTACTTCAATGGTAACGCCGCCCTCGTCGCCGGTAAGCACCACATGGACCGGCGCGTCTGCCGCTCCGTGAACGATCGCATTCACAACCAGGTTGCGGAGAAGTTGCTGCAAGCGTCGCCCGTCCCAGACTCCC
>QHXI01000156.1 GCA_003222895.1 Acidobacteriota bacterium
AGGCGAGTCGATTGAGGACGATCACGCAGTAGCAGCCACTCTGCCAGTTGAACACTCCGTAGTGGACGCCACCGGCCACATGGACCATCACCGCAAGCCGATAATCTCCATTCACGGCAAAGATGTGGACGAGCACGAACTCGACCACAAGGACGCTGCCTAGCCTTACATCATTTCCCGCTTAGTAATCGCAGCCAATGTTCGGTTGCGGTCGTATTCCGTTCCGATCGAATCCGCGGCTTTGATGTATGCGTCACGAAGCGTCCCCTGCATTTCATAGCGCCGCGCCGCCTCGGTCAGCACACGAGCTTTTTCATAATCGGTACCGATCTTCTTTGTCTCGTCGATGATCCTGCCCACGGAATCGTTCGCGAGTTTGTGTTGCTGCATCAGCGCAATCAAATCGCGGGAACGTTCATAGTCGGTGCCGATTGAGTCCACAAGACTGAGATACGTCGCGATCTGCTTTTCGTCGAAGTTATGCGACTCATTCACGGCGATCAGTGTGCGTGACTTTTCGTAGTCGGTATTGATCGACGACGCCGACTTGAGCACCTGACTCACTGCGTCCGGGCTGAGCTTCTGATGATCCATCAGTGCTATAAGGCTGCGCGAGTGTTCATAGTCAGTGTTAATGGCGCTGGCCAAATCCAGATATGTTGCGATCTCGCTCTCATTGAAGCTGCTCAGGCCGGCGAGCGTAGTGAGAATGCGCCCTTTCTCATAATCGGTGCTGATGCTCTTCGCTGATTCGAGCGTGGCGCGCAGGATCTGCGGCGACAGATTGGGCCGCTTCAGCAACTCGATCAGCACACGCGCGTGTTCATAGTCAGTGTGCAGCTTGTTTGCGCCGCTGAGAAAGGCGACGCGCTGGGCCTCGTCGTTCAGATCATAGCGTTGCGCAATGGTGAGCAACACCTGCGCCAAACTGTAGTCTGTGGAAATTTCATTTCGGGCTTGGTCCAAAGCTTTTATCAGTAGTGGGGCCGGCAACGTGGCGTTCTCGAAGAGCTTGATGAAGTAGATCTGGCGAACGTAATCCGCACTGAGGTTGCCAATCTCCGTCAACACAGCCTGCGGTCCGCCCTTGGCCAGTAGAGCCGGGACGCGAGTACTCGCCGCAAAGCCGCTCACTCTCTCCAAGGCCAGTAGAAAGCTCGAGAACCAGGCGCGAGATCCGGCGTCAAATTCCTGCTGCGTACCGTTGACCTTGTAAATGAAGCTCAGTTGCCCATCAGCAGCGGGCTCCACGTGCAGTCGGCGAAGGTTATCGCCCTTGCGCTCGTTTATCTCGAAATATCCGCCGGGAGAAATGCTTTCGATGGCAGTAGCTTCGGCATTGAAGCGAACCGTGCCGGAGGAGCGCGCGTCGATGCTGCATCCTGGGCCAGACCAGGAAGCCGTCCAGGTGCGATATCCGTCGTCATCGGTATGACTGCTGACGTTCGTGCGCTCAACACTTTTGCCGCCGAAACAATCCCTGGCTTGTACTTGACCAGCGCGATCTCCGACCCGTTCCCATGCGGGAGCACCACTACGATGCGCTGTTCCGCTGTACGGCCGACCTTAAGCTCAATTCCACCTTCGGCAAATTCATCTGCGCGGCAGGCCGAAGGATCGGCAAACGTCGAACCATTGAGCTGAACGTCCACTCGGCTGTTTCTTCCGCCGGTACATTCGATCACTTGCCCGTAGGTCTTCAATCGATCGCGGTAGAACCGCAGCACCTTCTCGGGTTTGTCGGCGGAGACATAGCCACTGGCGGCAAGGCGGCTGACTTGCGCGCCGTCGACGACCGACGCGGTTCCGCGCCCATCAGTATGCTCGCTGGCTATGGCGTTGGGATATGTAGGAATATCGTTGGAGACAGTTTCGTCCGAAGGCGTCGGAGCCATTGCGGGTTCAGGTGCTGAGTGGACCGACTGCGAATCAACGGAGGGGGCGGAGCGATCATTCGCCGCGATCGCGAACGCACCCGCGTGCACCGTAGATTGGATCGCACTAGTGGGAGCAGTTGGAGCAGCACGTTCCTGCAATCGTGTTGCGGCCAATGGAAGAGCGACGGCAAACACCGCGCAGCTCAGAGGAATCGCGACGCTGCGTCGCAACAAACCGTGGGTGACCCGCGGATTCAGCAGTGACAATACTCGCCCTTCGAGCTGAGAACGGCGCGCCATCGCCAGCGCTGCCGCAGGTTCTGGTCGAACCAGCGCGGAGACGATCTCGAGCAACTCATGCGCATAATCTGAGGCGGGTGTACCGAAGGCGAGAACAACGTCGTCGCAGGCGCGTTCCCGTTCCGCCCGCATTGTGTGCAGAAGCAGCCACACCAGGGGGTTGAACCAATGAATCGCGGCCGCCATACGGCCCAGCAGTTGTGTCAACCCGTCCAGACGTTTGATGTGTGCCAGCTCATGGCAAAGCACTGCGTTGCGCCGAGTCTCCGTCCATTCACTAGATTGTGGGGAGAGAATGATCTTTGGATCCAGGATGCCCACTGCGATGGGGACGTCCAGCTCCGGACTGGCGAGCACAACAACTTCACGATGAATGCCGAGATCGCGGCAAAGCCATCGCAGATGAGATCCAAGCGGAATCGATTCCACCGGAACCGCGCGCGCAACCAAGGCTCGCAGCCGCAGGGTTGAACCGAGCGTGCGGATTACAAAAATCATGCAGCCAACCAGCCAAACCAAAATCAAGAGCCCTCTGCCGGATACATGAGAGTATGCAGACTGGATGGGCGCGGCGATTATCTGGGAATTCAGCGCGTCATTCTGGGAAATTGATGCTGGTTCGGATGTGGAGATCGCCTCATTTGCAATCGGCGAGCGCGCTGGAATTGTCGCTGGAAGCCCGCTGCTGGCAGGGGCCATCTCCGGATTAGACAAAACAGGTGCGCGGCTCGAATGCTTTGCAGAAACCGAGGAGGGCAGCACTGGGATTCGCAAACCTGGCAGAAAGGCTGCGGCCAGAGGAAGCATCAGTGCGCCAGCCATGGCGGCCGCGTGCAAGCAATGTCGCAGCGATGCGGAACGTCGGCGCAGCAATTGCGCGCACAATAATGTTAGAAGTAATAGAACAGCGACCTTGGCAAAGATTGCGAACAGCCACGGCGCATACTGCGCCAGCACGTTGGTGACACTCGCGAGCATCAGCGTCCCTCCTGTTTGCTCTTTTGTATGGCTTGAAGGAGCATCTGCCGTTCCTTCTCCGGCAGTCCCGAATCGGGCAATTCAATCAGCGCTGCGGCGGCATCGGTTGCTGAGCCCG
>QHXI01000118.1 GCA_003222895.1 Acidobacteriota bacterium
CGCGCAATTCATAGCGACTATCTTTGACTTTCAATTGATCCGAGGTGATGCGGACATATTCGTCGGGATCGGGCTGGTTGTACCGGGCGGGACGTCTTGATCCGGTCGCTACCGCTCCCGGTTCTGACACGGCGGGTTCTTCGAGATAACCCATCTCGCCGCCGCCCATGAAATCCGTGATGAATTCAAACCGCTCGCCGTTCCACGTATATAAATAAGGACACGACGACGGCTTGCGATCGAGTTCCGTTAGTTTGAGCGATAAAAATCTGGGGTGATTCTGCGCCGTGGCCGGAAAATCCGTCTCAGCCTGAACAATTCCCGCCGGCCACAGCACACGCACGGCATCCGGTTTCTCACGCTTGCCAAGACCAAAAATCAAATCCGTCGGAGCCGGCGCGCGGGCGATGCCGAATACGTCTCCAGCTTTTGAAAAAGACTGCCGGCCCGCATTTCGATTTTTGCCCCGAACGCGCTTCGGTTACTCACGTGACCGCGGACATTCACGCGGACCGACTTATTTCCATTCCTCGCTTCATTTTTCGCAATGACTATTCGCCCATCACACGCGCGCATTACGAGATCGATATTTCCGTCTCCATCCAAATCGCCTGCCGCGAACGCACGTGAGCCCGTCGCGTTAACTCTGAAAAGCGGCGCCGCGTTAATTCCAATCTCAGATTGATGTGGACTGGTGATCTTTCGCCACTTATCGCCCTCGTTACGCCAAACATGAACGCCGTCTCCCATGACCCGCACCAGGTCGAGCAAGCCATCGTTGTCATAGTCTATGAATTGCGCTCCGATGTTCTGGCTTCCGCCAACCTGGAAGTACCAAGGCGTCTTATCCTCAATTTGGAATCCACCTTTGCCGTTACTGGTCACGAAAACACCCGAGAATGATGAGTCGAGAAAGAAAAAGTCCGGGAACCCGTCCTTATTAAAATCTCCAGCGGTCGCGGCGATAAAATCCCAGTTGCCGGAACGGATTGCTCGCTTACCTTCGGCAGCCAGCCCAGTCTCATGGGCGAGATCGCGAAATGTTCCGTCGCGCTGGTTAGAATAAAGCATCGGCGGTGTGCCGAAATTTACTACAAGCAGATCGATGTCGCGATGATTGTCGTAATCCGTGGGAACAACTGCCATCGCGTGACCCAAGCTGCCCCTGACGCCGGCTTGATTCGTGATGTCGGTGAACGATCCATTGCCGTTATTTCGCAGCAGCAGGTTTGGCGCTCCGGTAAAACTCAACGGGAATGAAATGAAACCCTTCATGTTTGGCAGATCCGTTCGCACGCGGGGTGCGACTGACATATCAGCCAATCCAGCAACGAAAATGTCGAGATCGCCGTCGTGATCCACATCAACAAACGCGGCTGACAAGGTCAGATAGGAATACGAGGGAATGCCCGCGCTCTTCGTCACATCGGAAAAGTGCCAACTTCCATCGTTGCGATAAAGGGACAGCGTATGTGGTCCATAACTAAGCAGCAACACGTCGGTCTTTCCGTCATTATCGAAGTCACCAGCGACGGCTCCCACAAGGATTCCATCATGAGCGGCGCACAAGGCGCCACAGGCGGAACTCTCATCTACAAACTTGCCACCGGCATTTCGATAGAGTCGCGGGGCTTCGCCGCCCAAATCGAGCAAGTCCGTCAAGCCATCACCGTCGACGTCAATCAGTGTAACGGACGACGCGAGTGCGCGGACTAATTCGTGCATCTTTTGAACGTTGAACTCGGCTGGTCGCATCAATGCGAACGGAGCAATCACCGAACCTGATTTGTTGTGGGGGTATGTTCGCTGTGACGGTAGGAACTGCTCGGTGCGATCGACAAAGGTGACTTCAGGAATGTGGCGATCTACCAAATCCGGCTCGATGCCGGTTGAAACTACCGCTTCCGCATAATGGCCGCCTTCGAGATAATTATTTCCGATCGTCGTCCCGGCGCCGCTCGCCTTCAATCGCTGAAACTTTTGCAGCACATGCTGCCCTTCTTCTTTCCTTCCCGTGCGAGTGAGCAACAATCCGAGATTGTAGAGCGCGGTTTCATTGTAAGGCTCGGATTCGATCGCTTTACGAAACGCGGCGATCGCGTCGGGATATTTCTTCTGCTGCGCAAAGATTTGGCCGATGTTTACATTCGCCCCGACATCGGTCATGTCAACCTTCAAGACTTCTTGAAATTCAGCGATTGCTTCATCGAATCGATTCTGTGCGCGCGCAATCAAGCCAAGAAGGTAATGCGGCTGTGGAGAATTCGCATCTTGCTTCAAAGCCGTTTCGGCTTCTCGCTTGGCGCCGTCAGTGTCCGGTAAATAATAAAGCGCAATGGCGAGGTTGATTCGCGCAATCAGCAGATCGGATTTAATCGCGAGCGCGCGCGTGAACGAATCGGACGCTTCCTTTGCTTTGTATTGCTCCAGCAGCGCCACGCCCATGTTGTTAGCGCGATACGCGGCTTCGCGTTTATCGAAGGCGGATTGTTCGCTGGAACTTTCGGCGCGAGACGAAAGGATTCTCGGCGAGCTAAACAAAATCGCGCCAGCGAGAATCGATGCAACGATCAGCAGAAGATGGCGCGATGGGTGCATGTTTTCAGACATGGATTCAACAAAACAACCGAAGCGGCAGTCCCATAGGGACGCCATATTTATAGCACCGAACTAAGAATAAAATTATTCGCTCCGGCAGGTGCGATTTCTCGCACTTGCCGGAGCGTGAACATAAGAGGGTATCGCAGCGCTATAAATATGCCGCTTCTACGGAGCGCTATTCCTCAAATTGCAAACGCCAACCATAATCCAAAGGGTCACCGTTATCGGCGCACTCCAAATTATCTGGCCCTGATCGTCACGTAGTCTTTGCCGCCATAAAATCTCAGACCATCCGCGGCTTTCATCATCATCAACGGCCGCGGCCTTTTCAGTTCCGCATCTTTCATCGTCGAAACTGACAGGACTTGGTTGCCGGCAAGATCAAGAATCTGCATTTTGCCGTCATCGCTAAACCCGAACCCATAGGCACCGACCGCGAGGCCTGAACCGTTAATCTTGACTTCCGAATCAGTGATGAAGAAACCTTCATACTTGGCGCGCACATCCGCCGCATATCCCGACGTATCGACGAGTCCGACGATGACATAACGCTTATCGCCGAAGCGCGCGGCTGCGGCGTTCCGCATCTGCGTCGGCGCACTCAAGCCCTGAAAATAAAATCCCGGCGGCACGATGCGGGTCAGCTCCGCGCCAGCCAGCACGGTCACTGAATCTTGCGCACGAGCATTCCCAGGCAAAAACGACGCGGCAATGAGTACCGCCAATGCAACTGCAAGTCGATAGAAATTTTTCATAAGTCCTCCTTCAAATAAAAAGTTGCGCGCAGATTATCTTACATCTTCCTTGGAAACAGGAATTCCAGAATCTGATCGATGCGCGCCGCCCAGGCTTTCTCGTTGTGCTCCGCGCCTTCGGCTTCGAAATACCTGAAGTCTTTTCCCTCTTCCCAACCTTTTCGAACCAGCGTCTGCTTTAGGAGCCGCGCGCCGTCAACTGTTGATTTTGCTTCTTTCGCGTCGCGGCCTTCTTTCGTCCCGATGTCCAGCCAGATTCGCAGCGGCGGTTTGCGCGTCTGGTTTTCCGTGTAACGAACGATTTGATTGTCGGCCCACCACACGGACGGAGAGACCACAGCGATGCGAGTGAACACAGTCGGATATTTCAAACCGAGATACAAAGAAATCAAACCACCGAGCGATGAACCGCCGAGACCGGTATTTTTCGCATCCCTCTTTGTTCGATATGTTTTGTCGATGAAAGGCTTTAGCTCCTCGACGAGAAAGCGTCCGTAGAGATCCGCTTTGCCGCCGGCTTTGTATTTCGGATCAGCCGCAGCGGTGTATTCATTCACACGCTCAGCGCCGGCGTTGTACACACCAACGATGATTAGCGATTCTATTTTGCCTGCGGCGATCAAGGACTGCGCGACTTCATCGGCGCGCCATTCTTGTCCGGGAATATATGACGTGGCGCCGTCGAAAAGATTCTGCCCGTCGTGCATGTAGAAAACCGGATAACGTTTTTTCGTGTCTGCGTCATATCCGGGCGGCAGATAAACGATCACGTCGCGATCGTTGTTCAGAATCGCAGAATGAAAGCTCTTGTGCAGCCGAACGTCGCCGGTGAGCGTGTGTTCGCGCTGCGCGATAACGCTTCCGCAGAGGAGAAAAACTAAGCCGAGGAAAATGCGACTGGATTTGCGAAACACAGAACCTCGAGTTTAGCGGTTACCTAGTTGATAAATCGTGGTGTTGGGATTGTAAGTCTTCCAATCGAACCAGTAGTCGTTCAACGCATAAAGTTTTTGCAATTGCTTTCCGTTCATTGGGCCAGCGATGGCTTTGCCCGTGAAGTCCCACTCGCTTCCCGTCTCAGCGTCAGTCAGACGCAACGGCACGGAGTTTGGCTTTGCGAAAAATTCAAGTTTGCGGCCATCGACCGTGCGCTGAAACGCGCGCACAGATTTCTTGTCATCGCCGAGCACAATGACGATTGGCTGCGCCCCTAAGTCATCGAGAACCGGGCTCTGCTTCACAATCGCATCAAAGGGATAAGCACGCGATGCGTCGCCGACTTTTATCCCGACCACGAGCGTGCGCGGCTCAAGCGTGTTATCCAGCGTCGCCGTCGCGACCGGCACCTTGAGCATGCGGGCTTCCCAATCGGCCGGCGCGTACTTGCCCGCGCGCTCGATCGCCTCGTCAGGTTTCAGCACACGGCCCTGCGGATTTTCTTTCTTCCACAATCCAAACGTCAGCTCGTCGTGAATGACTGAAACAAGCTGTTGACCCTTCAATGGCCCTTGAATAGCTTCACCGGTTATCTGTTGCCACCACGATCCCGTCTCGTCATCTCGCATAATAAAGTTTTGGTTGTTGATGCCCGCGAGATGAAAGTGCAGCACGCGTCCGTTTACTGTCGTCTCCCACACCAGACCGGTGTGACAGAGCGTTCAATAAGTCGCGACTATGGCCCGGCCTCCGACCACGTCCTGAGTCAAATGATGGTAGGCCATCAGCCGCACAGGATAAGCGACGGATTCTCCATTGTTGGTAACAACAAGCACCATATCGCTATCGTTTACGAAATTCGCATCGTTGGTCTTGGCGTAAGCGGTGTGAACGAGCGGATTGAACATCCACTCGAAATGATTCTGACGCGAGAACCAGGTGACCGCGAGCAACGGCAAGAGAATGATTATCAAAGCCGCTTTCGCAAACCAGCGGCGCGATCCACTCCAGATCCAGCCGACTAAAACAAACGAGATAATCAACGCGCCCACAGTCACATAAGGCGACCAACGACGCATCAGGTAAGAGACGGCGATGCCCTTTTCCGTCTGTGCTCGAAACGGTTGAATGATCCAAACCGGCGCAGCAACGATAGCGATCGCAAACAGAACGATGACTATCAAGGCGAGCCAGGCGATGCGGCGACGTGCGAGCTTATTGATCATGATTTTCTGTCGTCAGGAAGATACCAAGAATGAACATCTGGCGCTCATCATATGCGAAAAACTCAGGAACGTCACGAAACGATTTCCTCTGCAAAAAGACCAGGACCGAACTCTGATCGCCGTTAGACAGTTTCTTCACACGATGCGAATATATTTCCATCCCTTATGTCTAAATCAAAACGCGTTGGTGTATTGACAGGTGGCGGCGATGCCCCGGGGTTGAATCCGGCGATCAAAGGATTGGTCTATCGTGGTTCGGAGCTAGGTCTCGAAGTCATCGGTTTGTTCGACGGGTGGCGAAGCCTGCTCAACCCTCGGCCAGGTGTTTTGGAGCTGGACCGCGCGGCTGTACGTCGTTGGGATCGCGATGGCGGCACGAACCTCGGCTCATCGCGCACAAATCCGTTCCGCCAAATCAACGAAAAAGGCGAGCACCAAGATCGATCTGATGAAGTCCTGACGAACATCGAACAACTTGGCCTTGACGCAGTCGTAGCGTGCGGCGGTGAAGACACGCTCGGAGTCGCCGCAAAGCTGTCAGAAAAAGGCGTGAAGGTAGTCGGCGTTCCAAAGACGATCGACAAGGATCTCGCGGGAACCGATTACACGCTGGGTTTCGACACGGCGATGCGCAACATCACCGAGATCATCGAACACTCGCGCACGCCAGCCGGGTCGCACGGCTGGGTCCAAATCATCGAAGTGATGGGAAGGCACGCGGGGCATCTCGCCTTATGGTCCGGAGTCGCAGGCCAGGCGCATATTGTGCTGATTCCTGAACATCCTTTCCGTTACCAACGAGTGTTTCAAATTCTCCACGATCGAATTGGTCCGCCAGGATTGATTCCCGGACGTGCGGAACGACCGCGCTACGCGGTCATCGTCGTCGCTGAAGGCGCGCGCGCGGAAGATGGCGAGACAATAACGATCGACGATCGACACGATGCTTTCGGTCATGCGCGCCTGGGTGGAGTGGGCGATGTGCTGGCCCAACGAATCGCCAGCGAAACTCCGTACGAGTCTCGTGCAGTGATGCTCGGACATCCGCAGCGCGGCGGTCCGCCGAGCGCAATCGATCGCATCATGGGTTTGTTGTTTGGCGCGCGCGCCGCGGAAGCTGTCACTGCCAACGAATTTGGGAAAATGGTTTCAGCGCGCGGAGTCGCGCCGGCGTGCGAATTATCGCTCGTTGACATCTCTCAAGTCTCCGGCAAGATTCAGACTGTCGACGTGGAACGTTACTACGACACTAATCGCTATCACCTGAAGAATATTGGGATGTAATCGCCCTGCTTAGACCCGCTTGCAGTCATAACCAATCAAACAGTTTCTTCCTCGAGGAAGGCTAACTTTCCAAAGTCGGTCCAAAGACACTTGATTGCTTTTCGTTGACGCGAACCGGCACGCACAAGTATCCTCACGCACCATGGGCAGGCATAAAGCAACTGGGATTTAGCGCGTGTTGCTAGATTGCTTGCAACGTCGTTTGCTTTCATCGATGACCGCAATTTCAGAATCCCGAGTGGCGTTCTCAATGTTTTCGAAGTCCTTTCTATCGGCAAGGAAAATGAGGCGCGCGGAACGGGCTGCGTTGTTGGGCGTGTGGCTGATCGCATCTTCAATATCCGGGGCCTCCGCGCAAAGTCAAACAAGCGGTCGGATTGTCGGGACGATAAAAGATCAACGAGGCGCGCGCATCTTGGGTGCGTCGATCACGATTTCAAATTCAGCGACGGCGGAAGAACGAAAAGCAACGACTGACGATCAAGGCACATTTTATGTTTCACTGCTCTCTCCCGGATCATACTCCGTCAGAATTACAGCGCCCGGGTTCGCGCCAGCTCGGTTCGCGAACGTGCCGGTCGCCATCACCGAAACGACAGCCATCGACGCCGAGATGAACGTCGCCGGGCCAGATCCAGTAGTCATTGAGATCGATTCATTTATTCAACGCGATGGACCGCAACTCGGACGCGTAGTCGAAGCGCGCGCAGTATCTGAGTTGCCGCTGGCCACACGTAACTTTACGCAACTACTCGCGCTCTCGCCCGGAACGGTGACCGGTCTACCCGATCACACGTCGCTGGGACGCAGCTCGCAAAACGTCTCGGTTAACGGCGCGCGGGTTACGCAAAATAATTTCGAAATCAACGGCGTCGACGCGAACAACCTGGCGACAAACGCAGCGGCCAGCATCGCCGCGCCCGCGCCGGAAACGATTTACGAATTCAAAGTACAGACTTCGCAATACGATGCAACGTTCGGACGCGGCGGCGGCGGAAACATTCAGGTCGTGACGCGCAGTGGCAGCAACGATCTTCACGGCACTGCTTACGAATACTTCAATGACGATGCTCTCAACGCGAACAACTCTTTTCTGAAAGCAGCCAATGTTGTTCGCCCCGTCTTACGGCGAAATGTTTTTGGCGGAATGCTCGGCGGACCGATCAAGCACAACCGGGCATTTTTCTTCGGATCGTATCAGGGAACGCGCGAGCGCAATGGCGGATCGCAAAACAGCCTGAGCTCAGGCGTGCTGATCGCGCCGGGGCTGACCGACGATCGCTCGCCAGCGAAGCTGCTTGCGACTTTCAAGCCGCAACTGGCGAATGGAAAGTTCGCGACTTCGATCAATTCGATCACGCTGGCGCTTCTGAACGGGCGGTTGCCAAACGGATCGTTGGTTATTCCGACGCCGCAGCCCGACGGACACTATTCAGGTTCAGCTACCTCGACCGCCAATGAAGATCAATTCAACACGAACTTCGATTACCGCTTGAACCAGCGCGACACCGTCACCGCAAAGTTCTTCTTCTCGAATGGCCGGCAGTTTCTCGCGCTTCCAAACGGCGGCGCGAGCGTGCCAGGTTTCGGCGCTGATCAAACTCAGAATGATCGATTGCTCTCGATCCAGTACATCCACATCTTCGGTCCGCGAACCGTGAACGAAGCACGGGCAGGCTACAGTCTGATTCGCACCAACGCGATTGGCGAGAATCCGCTCAAGGATTCGGATGTCGGCATCAAGCGCGCGAATGCAAGCTCGTATCCGGGACTCGGCTTGATTCGCATCGGCCCGACCGGCGGAAACGCCCTCACAATCGGGAATGCCGGCACGAACATCGACACGTTGAATCGCGAGTCATCGACGACATTCGTCGATATCCTTTCATTTACTCGAAGCAAGCACAGCATTCGCGCCGGCGGCGGAATGATCTATTACGCGAACGACCTTCAAGCAAACAATAATCGCCGCGGCACAATCAATTTTCAGAGCTTCAATAATTTCCTACTCGGGACTGTAAACGCTTCCGTCTACGCCGACGGAATCAACACGCGACTTCTGCGCACGGCTGATTACAACTTATTCCTTCAGGACGACTGGCGGTTCTCAGAACGGCTGACGCTGAACCTTGGATTGCGGTATGAATTGGATCTTCCGCCGTACGAAATTCGTGGAGGCTTTTCGACTTTCGATCCATCGCTCTACAGACCGCGCACGGAAGTCGACAGCAGCGGCCTGCCCATCGGCCCACCTACCGGTGGATTCCTGCAAGCCGGCAACGCGATTGCGCAATACGATTTGCCGGATGTGCCGAACGTCGGCAAGCGAATTCTGAAAAGCGTCGATCCAAATAATTTTGCGCCGCGACTTGGGTTTGCCTACTCACCATTCGATTCGGCGCGGTTGGTTGTGCGCGGAGGCTACGGAATTTATTATTCACGGCCATCGACTGCCTACGTCGCGACATCGATCAATGCGCCGCCGATGTACACAGTCCGGCGCAGCCCGAACGGGGTGGCGATTCCCTTCTCCGATCCTTTCTTCGCTTTGCCGTCAGCGGATCAATTTCCAACCTTCGTCAAAGGAGTCGCCCTCGCTGGTCAGGTTTTCGATCGCAACATGCGCACGGCTTACATCCAGCAATACAGCGCCGGCGTGCAGTACGAAGTAAAGCGGAACTTGCTGCTTGAAATCACCTACGTCGGAACGCGTGGCCTCAATTTGATTCGCGATGTCGCGATCAATCAAGCCCGTCTTGCCAGCCCGCAAAATCCAATTATCAACGTCGTCACCGGCCAGATGATCACGACCAACACGCCGGCCGCAAACAACGTCGCGCTACGTGCTCCTTATCAAGGGGTGGAAGTCGGCGGCTTTCTTCAGATTCAATCGACCGCGCAGTCCACATACAATTCGGCGCAGTTCAGTCTGACGCGACGTCTTTCGAGAGGATTGCAATTTCTCGCGTCTTACACGTACGCGAAATCGCTTGACAACGCTTCAGGTGGCAGCGCCAGCACCGGCGACGTTCGCGACACAATCTTCATCGGCGGCAACCAACTCGACAATCGCGCCAACCGTGGCGTCTCTGATTTCGATCGCACGCATCGGTTTGTGCTTAGTTATCTGTGGGACATCAAATCACCTTCGCTCGCTTCGAATTCAAGAGTGGGGCGTTGGCTTTTTTCCAACTGGCAACTCGATGGAATCATTACTGCAATGTCTGGCTTGCCTGTCGATGTTTTGGACGGCGGTGCTGGATCGTTCTATGGCTTGACAGGTGGCAACAACGCACTGGTGCGCGCGAGTTGGGCGCCGAGCGCCACGGTCGCGACCGCGCGAAGCAACGTACCGGCAGGCTACTATTTCAATCCACTCGCTTTCGCGCGGCCCGTTGTTTTGATGGGCCAGGTGATACCGAGTTCGAATGGCGCTGCACGGGCAGATGCGACGGGAACCGACTTTGGAAACGTCGGTCGCAATGTACTGCGTGGACCAGCGCAAACGAATGTCGACTTCGCTGTAATTAGGCGATTCAAGTTTCACGAGTCGAAGAATCTTGAGCTGCGCGCCGAAGTCTTCAATCTGCTGAATCATGTGAATCTTGCAAGTCCGATCAGCAACCTCAGTTCTGTGCCGACCGCATCGCTTAATGCGAGCACCGGTCGCATCAACGGAGACGCCGGCGACTTTGGCCGGATTGTCGAGGCGAGCAACAATCCGCGCATGATCCAACTCGCACTCAAACTCAACTTCTGATCGACTCGATCATGCCAACGCGCTAAGGAGACTGTCATGACCGCCAACCCTGATTTTCCACCGACAATTCGTATTGGAATTCTTGTCTACGAAGGGTTCGAACCGATCGACGTCTGGGGTTTCACCGAGGCCTTCGCCATCTCGCGTTTCATTGGCACCGATTATCAAAGTCCACCGCCGTATCCATTCAAAGTGAAACTCATTGCAAACGAAGTTCGGCCGGACGGACGGAAGAACGCGACTCCCGCTCCAGTTAAATCAGAGAACGGCGCACGCGTCGCGCCGGACATGTTTCGCGATGATGCTTTAAAGCAGCCGTTCGATCTGTTCATGATCCCGGGTGGCAATACTGGGCCATTGCTGGACTCTTCTCAACCAAAAGCGGTGAAGGATTTGATCGCGTGGGTGAAAGCGATGGACAAGCTATGCAAACTTACAACTTCAGTTTGCACTGGAGCTGCCGTGCTGGCTCACTCAGGCCTGCTCGACGGCAAACCGGCGGCGACTAATCATGCGGCGTTCGCGTGGGTGACGCAATTCGGTCCGCGCGTTTTGTGGGACAACGTTTCGCGTTGGGTCGATGCGGGAAAGTACGTTACGTCCGCAGGAGTTTCGGCCGGAACAGACATGGCATTTCATTTAGTCGATCGGTTGGCTGGACGCGCGGTGGCGGAAGCAGCCGCGAGGCAGGCTGAATACGATTGGCATCGCGATCCGCAACAACCGATTTTCTATCCGGAGCAGGCGCCGGTGCCCACGTCGTTTCCTGCTTCGTGAGAGAACTGAACCGTCGACTGATTCATCTGGTCAGGCTCAACAAGGATCTGTTCATGACGACGTTGCCAAAAGACTGAATTGGCCCAGCGCTTTTCTCTTCCATAGTAGTCAGCCCGCGTCGCGAGGTAGTTTTCAAACTCTCTTTTTAAGAGAGCCTCGTATTTTTCTAAACCTGACGTATTCCCTTTGAAGAAATCGCCAATCGCATAAGACGCCAACACGCCCGATCGCAGGCCTTTCATGATTCCTGCGGACGAAAGCGGATCAAAAGTCGTGGCTGCATCGCCCACAGCCAACCATCCGTTTCCCGCAGTTTGCGCGAGCCGACGCGAAGATGCCGGGTACGTTACCGGCGCGCCGACAGGTTGAGCATTTGTGACTCGCTTTCTTGTATGTCGCGTTGTCTCGAGCAGATCGAGCCACACTCTGAAAGAAATCAGGCGGCGCGATTTGATGATATCGCTGTCGCTCATGAACCCGACCGCAAGCTTTCCGTCCGGCAAGAGCGCCGAATACCACCAACCCTGTTCGCATGCTTCGACTAATGTGTAGGTTTCGGTGAACTCATCTGCCGGATCGAATTGAAAGAACATGAAGACAGCTAATAAGCGATCCTCAAAACTCTTCTGAACTCCTTGGTGGGCCGCAAAGGCTGCCAGACGACCGGTGGCGTCGACGACGAATGCGGCATCGATCAATTTCCTCTGTCCGCCATTCCCGGCGATCGTTAACCGAAACTTTTTCGATCCGTCGAGATGTGAATCCAGGAACTTCCAATCGCGGTAAAACACGACCCCTCGATTCGCCGCTTCGTGCGCCAGCATTGCGTCAAAGCGTCGTCGATCCAAATGCCATCCACGCTGAGCCGGCTGAAAGAAGAACTCGTTCTCGTGCAACGCATCCGAACCCCAGGCCGCGCAGGTGCCATAAGCCGGCAAATGATCTTCAGCCAGAAACGTTTGCCAAACTCCAATCCTTTCGAGCAACGGCTGCACCGACGGCGGCAGCGTTTCACCGATGCGGATGGTCTGATAATTCGATTGTTCGATTAGCGCAACGGAAAGATCTGGCGCATGCGATCGCAGGGAAAGCGCCGTCGCTGCACCGGCTGGGCCACCGCCGAGAATTACCACATCGTAGCTCTCAATGCTTTCCATTCTCGGCGACATGAAATTTAGTTGGCGTCGTCGTCTTGCTTGACGGCCATCCACGAACATACCACGCCGGCCGGCGCTGTACCCCCGTCGCCACTGCCGTGCGGAATCGTGCGAACGATCGTGCCGACCATCGCCATGCGTTGATTTATTCCGTTGGGCCAGGGACGGATCACGTAACCTTCGTAGTCGTAGATCCATTCTTCACCGCCGACAACGCCTTTGCCCTGGAAGCGAACCGTGAACGGATTGCCGTAGGTGATCGAGCCGGTCAGTTCAAGCGCCCATCCAGTGTCGAAAATCTTGCCTTTGAATTGATTCATCGGCGCCCGATCGATACGAATGTTGCCGCGCCCGAATTCGAGACTGTTGAAGTCAGCCGACAGATCGGGATTATTGAGAAAGCTGCGATAGGTCCAGGTGCCAACCAGGACTCCGCTGTTTGGTTCTGTACTCACTTGGCCGCTCCTTAACTAAAGATTCGATTCCACCAGAATGTATTGTGGCTCGTCGGGATTAGTCGGGTCGTACTTGGGATTGTCTTTGATAAAGCCCAATTCCTTCCAAGCAGTTACCATTTTCAGATCGCCGGCGTTGGTTTGGGGAATGCCCTGCGACCAGGGAGCACCGTTTACGATTACCGGGCGGTGGGCCGGCCACCAGTAAGTGTTTTGGGTTATATCCTGCGCCGGGTCGCCCACGCTTTGCGGATCGATCACATTCCATTGTTCATAAGTAATGTCGATGGAGTTCGTGGTGCATTCATTGAAATCCGCTTGCCAGGGTACTGCGCTGTATTTCGTCAAATCGCCCGGCTCGAGTCCGATCTGCATACTGCCCGCATCGGGAGGGTCCGGTGTGATGCCGGGCCCGCTGAGCGGCTGCGGCTGCCAGGTGATAAGGTTCGCGATTGAAAAATATGGACTGTGTTTGATGCGATAAGGCTCAGCGTATATCGCCGGATTCCGCATAATCCACGCGGCTTCGCCGCCGGGACAGAAAGCGCCGCCGAGTACATTACTCAGCACACCGCGATCAATATCTGCGCCCGTCCCTGCCAACTGTTCCGGATTGGTTATCGGCATGTCCTCCTCTTTTTCGTTGATGAATTTACCTTCAGCCCATTGTTTCATTATGAAGAGTTGTGTTTCGGTCAGGCGCAGAAACTTTGAGGGAACAGTGTTGGACAAAGGGTTGTCGCCGCAGAGAAAGGGCATCAGGATTGGAAGGTTCTTCACCGGGCCCACGCCCAGCGGATTAGTCCAGAGGTTCTCCTGACCCGGTTTGCGCAGGACTCCCCACACGAACATTCGTGCTCGCCGGCGCGCTGCTCGCTCCTGCGGGTCTTCCCCGTCGTAAGGCGGAATGGAAATCAGGGTCGGATCGAAATTTCCGCCGCCGCCACTCGTCGTATTGTGCGGATCGCCACCGGTGAAAGCATCAAAATCCATCACGAAAGTAAAATTCTGTGGCCGGCTGAGAAGGGGCCAAATGTCGCGATAGAAATACGGATAATAATCCGGGTTCCACTGCGCTTGTTCACGCCAGAGCCCGAGCGCCTTTTCGTCCGATGGATCGGGCGGTTTCTGAGTGCTGCTGACTGGTTGCGGGCAATACATGTATGGGTTGTACCCGAATTCTCGCACCGCCAAATCGTAAATGAGTTCGTCCATCGTGACGATATCCATGATCTGCGGAGCGTAGCGAGGGTACCCGACGATCACCCAGGCAGGGGCGTCCACAGTTATCGGCCCCGGTGGGTGACTTACAGTGGCCGGCGACGGTTTGCGCCCATCTTCTTTAATGACTTTGTAAACTATCCGGGCCATGACTGGTCCATCCGACACATCGTCAAACCACCCTTCGTTATTCGCGTAATGTTTGATTACCGGCTCGCCGAATCCCGTTTTGTAAGAACCGGAATTCCCGTAGCCGCCCAACACCAGCAGGCGGTTATAACTGTCCTGCATAATCACTCTTAACTCGCCGAGCGTATCAATCGAGGAGGGCGTGAGCGGAGGAGGAAATGATTGCGTGTACTCCGGGTTCTGTCCTTTCGCAAACTGAGCGGTGCGGTTTTTTTCGGTTGTGTAGTTAACCGTCTGCGGTCCCGGATCGATGATCAATTGTTGGCGAGCGTCGGCGTCGGTAACATCGGCGTTGCGCAAAGGATGGCTGTTGCTGTAACCATGCTCGCCGTCCAATTGCTGAAACTCATACCAGCTCGATTTCTTATTCGCCAGGTAAACAGTCCAGGCGATATCCGTCACCTGAATCGTCAACACCTGGCCAGTTTTTGGTCTCGCGATGTCGACAGTGTCGCCGATCTTGATTTCTTTCCCCGCTCCGCCATTGTCGTCGTAAGCGAAAACTCTGAATCGCGCGGCTTGTCTCTTGACGCGTTGCTGTTTGTCCTTAAAAGTCTTTATCGGTTTCTCTTTGCCGTCACTCGTCAGTTCGAAGGGCAGTTGTCCGGCTTGTTCGGGCGCGAGATAAAAATTGTCCGGACTATCTCCAACGCGAGCAATGCCGATCGCGGGATGAATCTTGAATTTCATTACGGGCTCCTATCGACGTTTCTTAATCCTTAAAGTTCAACGAGACGGCGTCCATCCACAAAGCATTCGGCTTCGGCGTGCCGTCGATGTCGAGCACCACCAGCGTGACCTGGAAACCTGTCTCGCCCTGCTCACTCAATTTGCGAATCGCCTCGGTAGCATCAATGCGAAAATTTCCGGGCGTCTTGCGATGTCGTGGCCGCATGTCATATTTTCGCCGCGACTCTGGCGGCACATCGCAATGGCCTGGTCCACCGATGCAGTTGCCGGAGAAGGTCGACAATTGAGTCACGAAATGATCGTTGCCCCTGATCGGTGTCGCGGCATTGGCATCGGGCTGGTTGAGAAAGACGCGGATGAAAGCTCCTCCCGCTACTGAGTATTGAACCTTGTGGATGCGAATTTCGGCGTGACTATGTTTTGCCAGCACCGCCGGATGCACATCGGCCCGGGCGGATTTGAATCTGGCGATTGCCAAGGCGTTATTTGTTTCGAACAAATAGGACGACTTCATGTATTCGTAACCCAGATCGCTGATTGTCAGCACGTCCTGCACGCTGTTGGGCCAGGGGGCCAGGACGTCGGTGGGATCATCCGGATCGGCGCCGGGATGCAATCCCTGCCATTGAGACCAAAGCCGGTCAACGTTGCTGTGATGGCCCCAGAATATCGGGTCGCGCGCGGTCGTTCCCGCCGCCTGCATGTCCCCGTACTGCTGCTCGCCGGGTAAACCGAAGTTGGGGTTAACACCTGCGGAAAAATTGTGAATCAAGTTATGAATATTCTCGACGGCCCCAAAAAAGTGATTGCTGCTGGGACCACTGCCGAAATTAAAGAAGCTCGGGATTTTCAAAATGTTTTGGATGTCCTCGTGGGTGGGATAGGTCTCGAAAACAAGATCAGCATTTCCTCCGGGCCAGCGGTTCCTATTCCAGAGTGGGTTCACGCGCTGGAGTTCGTTCATAATGAGATCGTCCCACATTTTTTCGCCATAGGTTATATTGACCTCGCGATACAACCTGTTCCCCGAGCTGAATAGTTTACCTTCGACCAATTTCAGTTTCGTCAAATAGTCGTCAGGTATCTTTCCACTCAGATTGGTAAGCATCGTTTCATCAACCCAGCAACGATATGCTTTCGGAACGGTGCCGTTGTCCTGTCCCTTTACGTGCGAAGTTTGGTCCATGTCCTGAATTGAAGCCATGACGTTGTCCTTGTAGAGGGTCCAATCCCAATAGGGCAACGTTACGGTTGCATCGATGTCCTGCATCTGCTGTTCGAAGTAATACAAGTACATCCGATGCCAACTGAGAAACTGTTCCCATCCGTGCTGGCAATTGTTTGCGTGAATGTCGGCCCAATACCTGAAGCTCCGCTGATCGTAACGACTAAATTTGTCGTAGCATTTCATCACCTGCACAACGTGACGAAAACGTTCCAGCTCATCCGCGGTCAAGCATTCGATGTTCTTGCGAACTTTGGTCTTGCCCGCTTCCGAACTGAATTCGTTAATTGATTTCGTCGAGAGCGGATGCTCTTCATGACCCTGAGCCCGAGCCATGATCAGCGGCTGATTCACTCGAGCACTCGACGCCGTCGGCTCATCAGTCGCCGGACAACCATCGTCGATCCAGCTTTCGATAAAGAGGATGTCCGAAGCCCCAACCGCATTGCCGCTCCACGGCAGGCGCGGAAATTGAGTTCCATCAAACGGAAACTCGCCCTTCAATCCTTTGATCAATCCCGAAGCCGCGCCGCGTCCGCGCGATGGTTTCATTTCAGGATGCGCGGCGGACTCTGATCCGCAGCAGGATGGTTCTGTGATCGACGTATCCGCTGCCGGCACGGCGCTTTCCGCATCAGATCCACAGCAGGAATGCGCTGCCGGCTGCATCACCTCGTCGCAGACGCCGGTGTCGCCTTCAGAGGCGATCATGCGCACGCCATAAATCGTGACGTTGAGAAATTCCTCGAGCGGCAAATTCCAGAATCGTTTGTGACCCTGATAACTCGGGTTCGCGTCGCCTTGCGCGTCGTCGAGGATTTCCTTAACACGCTCGTACCGAGATTTCTTTTGCGGATTATCTGCTTGCGATTGATCAGCCATGCTAATTCACCCCGATCACAAAAATTGTGTGCTGATGAGTTCTTCTGATTCTTCAGTCTTCCAGTTCGGATTCGCTGCTGTCGCGACGCATTGATTGCAACGCAATGACGGCTTGCGTGTCCACGCGCGCCAAAGCGTTGCCGCGATCAGCGCGCCGAGTCCCACGACAATTACCAATCGATCCTCAAGAATGAATCTGCCCAAAAAGATAGCGACGCTGGCGGCGACCGCAAGCAAAACTGGGCCAACGCTTCCTCGCGCGCCGCGGCCGATGCTTAACAACCCAATCGTCAATCCGAGCCACAGCGCGGTAATCAGAGGAAGCCATACGCGATAAGCGGAAGCTGAAGCGGTGGCGACTCCGAACACGCCGAAGTAAGCCAGAAAGCAAATCGGACACTTAGGCGCAAATGCGAGCAGAACCGAACTCGCGGTCATAAAGTTGGATGGTCGTGGTCTCCACATGACGACAGGTCCTGAAAAATCGATCAGCCTGAAGCTGATCGAGTATTTACTCAATGGTGGGAATAAGGCGTCCGCACCGGAGCAACTTCCACGATGGTCATCATGCCGCGGTCTTCGTGCGCCAGGATGTGACAATGGATTACATAGAAACCCGAGTAATCGACGAAGCGACTGCGCATTTTGAAGAATCCGGGCACTACAATTGGCTTTTTGGTTACCGGATCCAAAATCTGATTACCCTTCGCATCTGTCGGATTGATTCCCGAGGGTATCGGAAATACATCCCACCAAATCAAAGGAGGAGGGAGGGAGGGGGCATTCTGCGGCGGCGGTTGAGGTGGAACGCACTGCGTACCGCAAGCGGGGCACGGCGTCGTGCATACTGTGCCGCACGCTGTACCACAGGGCGTCGTGCACGGTTTCCAAGTGTCTGGATTATTAGGATCTAGATAGCATTGTAACGGCGACTTCCGTACGTACGCGGTATCAAAGAAATACTTCGGAATGGTCTGAGTCGGATTCGCGGGATCTGGGAGCGTGTCATTGGGGTTGAAAACTTCCGTCACTTGGAACGGGTTAATGTGAATGTGGAACGGATGGGAAATGCCAACCGTCGCGTTCATCACTTTCCATTCCTCGACCGTATTCAACAACACCACCGCACCGACCTCGCCATCGAACTTCTTTCCGTCAATTGTGTGCGTCGCAGGATTTGGCAGACCGCCCGGGGAGCCTGATGCGAACATGATCGTTTTTGTGCCCTTGACCTCGGCGCTGGTGATATCGGTAAGGAACACCGGGAAGGTGGGTGCTTTGGCGACGGGGACAAACTGGCCCGCGTTTGATGTTGGAGGGACCTGCTTGCCAGACACACCTACCGTGAGCAAGGTGAGGGGGTTCGCTGGCGGATTCGACGTGAGGTCGGACGGATCGACCTCATTCTTAACGATGACCGGAACGGTTCCGACGGTGCAAGTTTGTTTATTGTTCGGGCACGGCGGAGCTTTGACCAGCAAGTCAACTCGATTGCCTGGCGCCATAAGAAACGTGTTGTTGTGGCTGTTTCCATAATTGACGGGCTGGAACTGAACGCCATCTTGTGCCAACTGCTTCCACTCCAGACCCGGCGGACCTGAGGGAGCCACGAAGAACGCGCCTGCGCGTCCTGAGGTGTTGACCATGCGCCACATCTGCACTTCACCGGGTTGCATCGAGATTACCGGCTTTAATTGGCCGTTGACGGAGAAGTCCGGCCCCTTGTCTTGTGATCCGGGTCCCGGGCCGCCGCCGACCTTGGGCGCACGCATAAGGTTCGGAGATACGCCAAGCTGGTTAATCACCAACACCTTCTGTGTACGCGTCCAGCCGGCGCCGTACCACGTGTTCAAATCATCGTCGTATTGGCCTTCGATGATGAACGCGCCCGTCATGCCGTTGGCAACATCGATCGCGGTCGAACCATGCTTGTGGGCGTGATACCAATGGGTTCCAGGCGCTTGGCCCATGATCAGCGAACGCCCGGCTTCACCCTGATCTCCGATGTTCGCCTCCTCCTGCATTTCCGCCGAACCTGCACCACCCATCTGCATGGGTGTCGGCTTGGGCGGTGGCCACGATTTTTCCGTGTACTCGGGCAAGCGGAAGCAATAGGGATAAGCCCCGATGTAATACTGCGGCCACGCGTTTTGCTTGATCTGCGCTTCGTCCACCGGCCAAAGCTTTTTGACCCCACTGGTGGGATAATCTTCCTCGAGTTTGGCATCATACTTCTTGAGTAGTTTTTTCTGTTCGTCAGTCCAATAGTTGGGAAGATCGTTCCATGTCTTTGGCCACTCCGTAAGAACGCTATGACTTAGTTTCGCTTCGCACTTCGCAAAGAACGCGTCGAACGACGTCTGAACGCTTGCGAGTGTGACAGTGGGCTGGCTCCCTCCCTGACTCCCCAGGTTTGGGACTCGGGGCGAAGGTCGTACCTCGATAAATACGTTGTCAGCAGTCGAACCCGGATTGGTGTGCGTACCATGAAAATGAATGTTTCCTGTGCTCGATCCGTGGAAGCAGTCTGGAAATTTGTCGCTACCGGGATAGCCCGCAGTGGTGGAATCACATCCGCCCCCTACACCCGTGTCGCCCCGATCCGGGGATTCAGGAAAATGGGTTGCGTCAATCTGGTTAAGTAAAGTGAGTTGGATCAGATCCCCAACACGCGCCCGCAGCGTCGGGCCCGGCCTCGGCAGCGCAATCGGAATATTATTGTACTTGCCATCTGGCGCCCGAGCGGTGTTCGACTTTGCACCGTACTCTCGGAAGGTTCGAACATATTGGGGTGAGCACTGGGACCTACTATTATCACTTGGGGCAGTACCCGGCACTCTGAACGCCACCCATTCCTGCTCATCGCTCAACACAATAGTGCGTCGTAGTTTGCCGCCCACCGAAGCGATCTCCGGCACGGGAACCAGCGGTTGCCCCAACAAAGCCGGAGGACATGTTGGAGTAGGAGTAGGAGTAGGAGTAGCTTGGCCCCGCGCCGGCAGGCTTGCCCCATTATCACCATGATGGCTACCAAGGTGAACAACAGCCAACGGCGCGGAGGCACAGACCATTGTGCCTCTTCCGTGCCAAGTCGACCTTCTTCGCAATTTCTAAACTTCAGGTCATGATCACTCATCGCAATCCCTCCTGCTGCAACCTACCTGTCAGTCTCGGCACTTCCGGGAGCAACCGACACGAAACGAACGCAATGCCTTATAGCTACCCGGATAGTCTCGCAAAATGCCCGAGGTAACCGAACTCAGCTCAACTCGATGGTGGAATTTCCGCGTCGATCGTACCGCGCTCGCTCTCAACCGTCGGGTGCAGCTTGCAAAAATAATAGACTGTCCATGGGCCTGGGGGTGCTAGTGCACTCGGCCATAAGACGTTGTAAGCGGGACTCGATGAACGCTTGGCGGGAATCGAATCCCCCATGTACAGATCCGTATGCTCATTCACCCACGAGTCAGACAGCGGCTGATAATTCGCGTCCGTTTGCCATGGCTGATGGGCTTGATCGGTTGTGTTGTTCCAACTC
>QHXI01000158.1 GCA_003222895.1 Acidobacteriota bacterium
CGGAAGAGGAGCAGTTGTTGGTGGGGTGGAACGAGCGGGAGGAATATGGGGAAGTTAAGAGCCTGGCCGAAGAGTTTGAAAAGCAGGTGGAGAGGAGAGGGGAAGCGATCGCGGTGAGCTTTGGAGAGGAGGAGGTGAGTTACGGAGAGCTGAATGAGCGGGCGAATCAGGTGGGGCATTATCTGCGGGAGAAGGGGGTGGGGAGAGAGACGTTGGTGGGGGTATGTATGGAGCGGTCGGCGGAGTTGGTGGTGGTGCTGCTGGGGATCCTGAAAGCCGGAGGGGCGTACGTGCCACTGGATCCGCGGTACCCGCGAGAGCGGCTGGGGTTCATGGTCAAGGATGCCGGGGTGGGGGTGTTGGTGACCGAGTCGCAGTATGCCGAGCTGGTAGGACAGGAGGGAGTGGCGGTGGTCAGTGTGGACCTGGAGAGGGCCACCATCTCAGCGCAGAGCCGGGAGAATCTGAAGCTGGGAGTAAGCGGCGAGCAGCTGGCGTACGTGATCTACACTTCAGGGTCGAGCGGGGAGCCCAAGGGGATGATGATCACGCATGGGAACGTAGGGCGGCTATTTGCGGCGACGGCGGAGCAGTTTGACTTCAGCGAGGAGGACGTGTGGACGCTGTTTCATTCCTACGGGTTCGACTTTTCAGTGTGGGAGATGTGGGGGGCGCTGCTGCACGGGGGCCGCTTAGTGGTGGTGCCCTACTGGGTGAGTCGGTCGCCGGAAGGGATGCTGGAGTTGCTGCGGCAGGAAAGAGTGAGTGTGCTGAACCAGACGCCCTCGGCGTTTCGGCAGTTGCAGGAGGCGGAGGCGGCTGGGGGAGAGGGAGCGGAGCTGGCGCTGCGGGCAGTGATCTTTGGGGGTGAAGCGCTGGAGTTGCCGAGTCTGAGTGGGTGGTTTGAGCGGCACGGAGAAGAGCGGCCGCAGTTGGTGAACATGTATGGGATCACGGAGACCACGGTCCATGTGACCTACCGGCGGTTGGGAGCGGCGGATGCGCAAGCGGGTGGGGGCAGTGTGATCGGGAGAGGGATCGGAGATTTGCAGGTGTATGTGCTCGATGAGCAGTTGCAGCCGGTGCCGGTGGGGGTGGCGGGAGAGATGTACATCGGCGGGGCGGGGTTGGGGCGAGGGTATCTGAACCGGTCGGATTTAACGGCGGCGCGGTTTGTGCCGCATCTCTACAGTGACCGCGGCGGGGAGCGCTTGTACCGGAGTGGTGATTTAGCGAGGTATCTGCCCGACGGTGACCTGGAATACCTGGGGCGGATTGATCAGCAAGTGAAGATCAGAGGACACCGCATCGAGTTGGGGGAGATAGAGGCGGTGCTGGGGCGGCACGCGCAGGTAGGGGAGGCGGTGGTGGTGGCGCGGGCGGAGGCCAGTGAGGAGAAGCGGTTGGTGGCCTACGTAGTACCGCAGGCGCAGGACGGGACCGCCCCAAACGTCAGCGAGTTGCGCCGCTACTTGAAAGAGCAGTTGCCGGACTACATGGTGCCGGCGGCTTTCGTGCTGCTCGCTGAGTTGCCCTTGACCAGCAACGGGAAGCTGGACCGGCCAGCCCTGCCAATCCCTGATCAGTCGCGACCTAATCTGGAGGAGGCTTATGTGGCGCCGCGGAATCCGACCGAAGAGTTGCTGGCTCGGATTTGGGCTGAAGTGCTGGGTCTCGAACAGGTGGGAATTCACGACAACTTCTTTACCCTGGGCGGAGATTCCATCCGCACTATTCAAGTCCGCTCCAAAGCTCAGCAACAAGGCCTCGAGTTCTCCATCCAACAGTTGTTCCAGCATCAAACGATCGGCGAACTGGCGGCTCGGCTTGCCCATGCCGCTACAGACGCATCACCGAAGGCAGCGACAGAAGCCTTCAGTTTGATTACGGAGAGTGACCGGCGCAGGATGCCAGACGATGTAGAAGATGCCTACCAAATGACCAGCCTGCAACAAGGCATGCTCTTCCATAGTGAATTGTCGCCGGAGTCTGCGGTTTATCACAATGTCAACAGCCTACATCTGCGCGCGCATCTCGACTTGGAAGCCTTACAAGAGGCCGTGAAACAGGTGGTCCACCGCCACCCCGCTTTGCGGACATCATTCGATCTGTCGAGTTACAACATGCCGCTCCAACTGGTACATCGCGCGGCCCATCTTGCAATCGGCATGGATGACCTGGGAGATCTCTCCGAGCGTGCGCAGGAAGCCGTGTTGGAGTCCTTCATCGAGTGTGAGAAGAGCCGACCCTTCGACTGGTCGCGTCCTCCGCTGCTGCGGTTCCATGTCCATAGGCGAAGCCAAGAGACCTTCCAATTTTCCTTGACCGAGAACCACGCGATGTTCGACGGGTGGAGCTTGCACGCGACCCTGGCCGAGATCTTTGACCGCTACTCTGTGCTAGTCCGCGGGGAGATAGTTAAGGAAGAAGCGCCGCTGGCAAGTTCATTCCGGGACTTTGTCAAGTTAGAGCGCGACGCGCTTGAGTCTAAGGAGTGTGCTCGCTATTGGAATGAGAAGATCAGCGACTTCACAGTGACACAATTACCTCGCTGGCTTGCCCCGAATCAGAAAGCGGAGAGTACAAAGATTGGAACAAGGCCAGTGGCAATCAGCCGAGAGGTCTCAGGGGGTCTAAAACAACTGGCGCGCGAAGCTCAGGTGCCCATCAAGAGCGTGCTGTTGGCGGCGCACTTAAAAGTCTTGAGCATGCTTACTGGTCAGACGGATGTGCTGACGGCGCTTGTCACTCACGGGCGGCCTGAGGAATCGGATGGAGAGAAGATCAGAGGACTATTTCTTAACACGGTTCCGTTTCGCCGAAGGTTGAACGGCGGGACCTGGCAAGAATTGGTGCAAGAGGTGTTTGCGGCCGAACAGGAGATGATGCCGTACCGGAGATATCCGTTAGCCGCCATCCAGCAGGGAAGAGGTATTCAGCCGCTGTTTAATGTCCTGTTCAACTTCGTCCACTTTCACGTTGTAGGCGGCTTGCTTCAGTCAAACCAGGTGGAGGTGTTAGGTTTCAAAAAGTATGAAGCCACAAACCTGAAGCTCTTGGCCGGCTTTAGTGTTGATCTGATTACGTCTCAACTAGCGTTAGAGATTGCTTACGATTCGATGGCCCTCAGTGAGGAACAGATCCAAGCCATCGGAGGTTACTATGGCCGGATTTTGGAAGCCATGGCTAGTGATCCTCTGGGCCGTTATGACACCAGAAGTTACTTGACACCGGCGGAAGAGGAGCAGTTGTTGGTGGGGTGGAACGAGCGGGAGGAATATGGGGAAGTTAAGAGCCTGGCCGAAGAGTTTGAAAAGCAGGTGGAGAGGAGAGGGGAAGCGATCGCGGTGAGCTTTGGAGAGGAGGAGGTGAGTTACGGAGAGCTGAATGAGCGGGCGAATCAGGTGGGGC
>QHXI01000051.1:0-63120 GCA_003222895.1 Acidobacteriota bacterium
GGACGGCTTATCTGAATCAAAGACGCGAAGGCGCCAAGGCTGGCAAGGGCCAGATTAAGGGACTACGCTCGGGCTTCTAGCGCGTCTCGTTAGGATGTTAGAATGCAACCGCTTTCTTAGAACCACCGTCCAACGATATCGATGACTGAAGAGCAGGAAGTCTTTCGCGAGCACATTCAGCAGCAAGGCCTCAAGCGCACTGCGCAGCGCGACCTGATTCTGGATGTGTTTCTGCGGACCGAAGGCCACCTGTCGGGAGAGGATCTTTACCGGCTAGTTCATGATGAGGATCCGAGCGTGGGCCAGACGACGGTGTATCGCACGCTGAGGCTCCTGACTGATGCGGGACTCGCGCGCGAAGTTCGATTCGGCGATGGCCGCGCGCACTACGAACACAATTACAAGCACGAGCATCACGATCACATGATCTGTTCCGAGTGCGGAAAGATCATCGAATTCTACTCGCCTGAGTTGGAAGCGATTCAGGATGCAATGGCTGCGAAATACAAATTTCAATTAACGGAACATCTGCTGCGCATGATCGGGATCTGCAGCGACTGTCGAAGAAAGAGAGCAGGCTCTGAGAAGAAAGTCGCGCAAGTTGCGAACTCGGCCCGCCGATAGGCGGATCCCGTCGCGTTCATCAACATGACAATCGTCAACACAACGCTAAAACAATTGCTGAGGACTTCGTTTCACTCTCTTATGCTGGGCATCGTGCTCGTGTTTCCGCTGCTGCTGCTTGGTTGCCCGAGCAGCACGAACAAGCCGTCGGAACCAAATTCAGATACATCGACAAACGATTCTTCCAAATCGAATTTCGACGGCGACCGCGCGTTCGAACACGTTCGCAAGCAAGTTGAGTTTGGACCACGGCCGGCGGGCTCAGCCGAGTTAGAGAAAGCGCGCGGCTACATAATCGATCAGTTGAAGTCATACGGATTGAAAGTTACGACCGATGAATTTCACGCGATGACTCCGCTTGGCGATCGGCGAATGGTGAACGTTACGGCTGAGCTGCCGGGAGAATCTAACGACGTGATCATTATTGGCAGTCACTACGACACGAAGTACTTCAAGGAATTCAAATTCGTGGGCGCGAACGATGGCGGTGCGTCAACGGGCGCGCTGATGGAAGTCGCGCGTGTGCTGGCCGCGAAAGGAAAGCCCAAGCTGACTTACTGGTTTGTGTTCTTCGACGGCGAGGAAGCGTTCTGCAAAAATTGGGACGATTGCCACAATCCGAATCCCGCCGATCCGAAAAATCCTCTGCCGGACAATCTCTACGGCAGTCGTCATTACGTGGCGCAGCTCATAGACAAAAACGAATTGAAACGTGTACGAGCTATGATTCTATTCGACATGATGGGTTATAAGAACCTGCATCTTGGTCGCGACGAGCTAAGCACGACCTGGTTGCAGGAGATCGTGTGGCAAACCGCGAAGCAGATCGGTTATAGCCAGCAGTTCATCGATGGACCTGAAGGTGTGGGCGACGACGATCACGCACCATTCCTGCGCGCCGGCATTCCTGCGCTCGATATTATTCAGTTGAGTACGTACGAACCCTGGCACACAAAAGACGACACGCTCGATAAGGTTTCGGCGAAGAGTTTGAAGGCTGTCGGCGATACGATCGTCATCAGCTTGCCGAAGATTGAAGAGCGGATACTGAGCCGATCGAGGTAGAGTGCTAGGGTAATTAAATCTTCGTGCCGTCGGCACGAGATGTTTATAGAGTAGTCGAGTATTTATTGTTCTTGTCGCCCATTCATGGGCGAAAATATTTCGCTCCTGACGGAGCTTGTTAAGAATATCCGGCGGTAAGCTATAAACATTTCGTTCCTACGGAACGACATCTTCACACCATAGCTCGCAGCTTGTCTTCCACAGCTTTACCAACTTCGCTGCAACGAGAAGCTTTCTCCTCGCCAATCAAATCATAGGTAAGCGTTTTACCCTCGCTGAGAAGTTCCTCTACGGCACTTTCGACTTTCTCAGCGGCGCGAATTAATCGCTCATCTTCATCTCGCGTGCCGAGCCAATCCATCATCATCCGCACTGACAGAATCGCGGCCAGCGGATTCGCTTTATCCTTGCCCGCGTGTTTCGGCGCGCTCCCGTGAATAGGTTCGAACATCGCGTGCTCGTCGCCGATGTTGCCGCCGACCGCGAGTCCCAACCCGCCGGCGGTTGTCGCGCCGTTGTCGCTGATGATATCGCCGGCGAGATTCGGCGCCACGACCACGTCATACCATTCGGGATTGCGAATCTGCCACTGGCAGAACGCGTCGACATAAGCGTAATCGAGTTTGAGATCGACGCACGCGACTTTCAGTTGTTTGTCGCGGCGACGCGCGAGATTGAAAGCGTAACGCACGACCCGTTCAGTCGCGCGCCGCGTGATTCGAATCGGCGTTATCCGGCCGTCCGCGATTTCGTTTGTCTCGCCCGTGTACGCGTCCTCGGTGTTCTCGCGAATCACCACGTAATCGACTTTGCCAGCTTCCCAAACCTCTTTTAGCTCGCCATGAATCTTGTGCTTCACGCCGGGATAAAGTTTGATCGGCCGAACATTCGCATAGAGATCAAGCTTCTGCCGATTTGCAATCACCTGCGCGAATCCGGCGAGCTGAGCTTCGGGATAAGGCTTGCCGGCTTTCGTGAAAACGGTCTTGCCGTCAACTTCATGACCGACGGCGCCGAGAATAATCGCGTCGGCGGCTTCGCATTTTTCGAATGAGCCTGCGGGCCACTCGATTTCATGCTCGGCGTAGTAATGACCTCCGCATTCGATCTCTTCGATGCGAAAATCGATTTGAAAAAGTTCGCCAGCGGTGCGCAGAATTCGCAGACCTTGCGCCAAGACCTCCGGCCCGATGCCGTCACCCGGCAGAGCTATGATGGAATAGGATTGTTTCATGTCGTGTTTGAAAGAAATTGAATATAAGCGACGCCTGGAAGAATCGACAAACGCGGCCTGTTCGTCCCTCTCCCTTTGGGAGAGGGCCAGGGTGAGGGCGCGAAGCGTAGCGAAAAAGAAAAAGAAAGGGACGATTTGCTTGCCGTGCTACGTAGTCCCTCACCCAACCCTCTCCCTTTGGGAGAGGGCGTTTGGAGGGCGAAGACTTCTCCCTAGGTTTTCTTCCTCTGTGTCCTCTGTGGTAATAATCGTCGTTCATGCTTACCGCGGAAATCATCGCCATCGGTTCAGAACTGTTGTCTCCGGACCGCACCGACACGAACAGCCTCTGGCTCACGGATCAACTTAATCGCATCGGCATCGACGTTAAACTTAAAACGATCGTGGGCGACGACGATGCGCGGCTTGAAGAAGTTATCAAAGATGCAGTCAAACGTTCCCGTGTCGTAATCACCACGGGTGGTCTTGGACCAACCGAAGATGACATCACGCGCAAAGTCGTCGCGCGCGCGTTGGGGAAACGTCTGTCGCTTGATGAAAAAGTTCTCGACGAAATTCGCGAGCGCTTCCAGAGCTTCGGCATGAAAATGCCTGAGCGAAACTCGCGGCAAGCGATGGTAATTGCCGGCGCTGAAGTGCTTTCAAATCCGAACGGCAGCGCCCCGGGTTTGTATCTTGAACACGAAGGCTGTGTGATCGCTCTATTCCCGGGTCCGCCGCGCGAAATGAAGCCGATGTTCGAGAATCATGTGCTGCCGCGGATCGAAAAACTTGCGGGTGACACACGATTCGCGACTCGCGTACTGCGCGTGGCGGGCATGGGCGAATCCGCAGTCGATGAAAAGATCGCGCCGATTTACACGAAATACGAGAACCCGCAAACGACGATTCTCTTCAATAGCAGCGAGATCGAGATTCATCTGCGCGCGCACGGAAGGACCGAGGCTGATGCCGAATCGTTGCTCGACGATCTTTCTTTGAAGATTGAAAAGGAACTTGGCAACGCGGCCTTTTCGTTTCGCGGCGAGACGATGGAAGAAGTTGTCGGCCGGCGTCTGGCGATGACTGAATTCACGCTCGCAGTGGCTGAGAGTTGCACCGGCGGGCTGATTGCTCAGCGTCTGACGAACGTGCCTGGCGCTTCGAAATATTTCATCGAAGGCCTGGTGACTTACTCGAATGAGTCGAAGGTTCGGCTGCTCGGTGTCGATAAGAAACTGATCAAGGAATTCGGGGCGGTGAGCCAGCAAGTCGCGCGCGACATGGCGCGCGGCGTTCGCCATCGCGCAAAGACCGATTTTGGTTTAGCAGTCACAGGAATCGCCGGTCCCGGCGGCGGAAGTGAAGAGAAGCCCGTCGGCTTGGTTTATATCGCGCTTGCTGATGACGCGCACACCGAACACAAGAAGCTGATGATTCCGGGCGACCGCGAACTCGTTCGCTGGCGTGCATCTCAGGCGGCGTTGGATATGTTGAGAAGAAGATTGATTTGAGTATCAGGTCTCCTATTTCCTCAACCGATACACATGAATATTCGTTCGCAGAAACTCGGAATGCGCATGCATGATTGATTCGTAATTCCCGATCGACTCGTTGTATTCGGCGGCTGATCGATACAAGTCAAATGGCGTCGATCGCTCGGCTTCAATCACGACCAAATATTCTACTTTTTGATCGTTGAGAAACTTCAAAAACGATTCGCGCTCACGTGGCGCATCGGCGGAAGACAGAAATTTGTCTTCAGAGATTCCTGACAGAACCCGCACTGTTCCGTCATCGCAAAAGATTCGCGTGTTTGAATTCTGATCGAAGTGGTCGCGAAGATAATCGGCGACGTTGCGTTGAGTTTTGTACCGATTGATTTCGCCGACGGCACCGGCGAATTGAATGGTTGCGTCGAATGAGCAGATGACGATGATCGCGACGAGAACGCGTCGCGCGATCTGAGGTTTGTGCTTGCGAATCCACAGATACGTCCAGGCCAAAATCGGAAGACCGAGCGTGAACAGAATCAATCCATAGCGCGGAAAAATAATCGGTTGCTGATGCGTTAGGTATGCGCCGATCAGAAGCGCCAGAAAAGCAAAAAAGAAAAGCAGCGGCGCAAGGATAGATTGAACTTCGCTAACTTCGGATTTCGTTTGTCTCACGCGAAGGCCCAAAGACGAAAAGACTCCGCGCTCGCGAATGGCCGGGTGTGAGAGACTTCTTAGTACGAACCACGCCGCAACACAACACGCAACCAAGACTGCAATGTCTGTCGAGACGAGCAACGTCGCGGTATCGCTCATTATTTGCTTCAGCGAGAAGCGCGCGATTGATGGATTCATCGTCATCAGCCAATCGTGATACTCCTGACGTTGCTTGAAACACGCGAATGCGTCACCGGTCGCCTTCCATGAAATGTAGAACCAGAACACTGGCGGCAGGATCAAGATCACAATTGCGACGAGTGAAACGCGACGGTCGCGGATGAGTTGAAGACAAGGAATCAACGCGATCAGCATCCAGCTTTCTACTCTCGTCAGCCCGGCAAGCGCGCCAAAGATTGCGGCAACAATCCAGTTACCGCTCAAAATAAAATACAACACGGCCACCACTAAGAACGCGTGCGGCACATCGGTCATCGCCGACGCTGAATAAAAAATGTGCAGCGGATTCAATGCAATCAGCAGAAACATCGCCAGCGCGGCGCGCCGGTCGGCGGTCAATCGGAGCGTGATGGCGTAAACAAACAGACAAGTCCCCGCGCCAAACAAGGCGGCGACCAACTTACCCGAATAAAAGCCGTTCTTAATAAGGACGTTAACAATCGCTGATAAGAATTGGTAGAGCGGCAACCAGAATCCAAATAGATCAGTCAGTCGCAGGCTTCCCGTAGAAATCTTTGTGCTGAGCGTGCCGATGTCGCGGATGTAAACGTACGCGTCGCCGAAAGCGTTGGGCAGAAAGAAAGCGCCGACAATACGAGGCGCGCCCGCAACGATCAGCAGCGCCGGCCAGATGGTCCTACGATTCCAAAATTGATTCATCTTAGCGAAAAACGAGTCTTGCGAGCATACCAGCAACCTGTGCGACCGCAGTAGTTGCATGCTTGTTCTGCGCAGAGCGGCTTGTTATAGTCAGCGTTCAATCGAGTATGCGTAATGGCGGTAGCAACTGAAGAGAAGGTTCTGGCGACGAACCGCGCAGCGTTTCACAATTATCACATCTCCGCAAAATACGAAGCCGGTGCTGTGTTGACCGGAACGGAAGTGAAGAGTGTCCTCGACGGCCGGATTCAGTTGAAAGAATCATATGTGGCAGTGAGAGAAGGTGAAGCTTGGCTCTTTAATGCGCACATCTCGCCGTACGCGCACGGCAATCGCGCGAATCACGATCCGTTGCGCACACGTAAGCTTTTGCTGCATCGGCGAGAGATTGAAAAACTCGATCAGGCCAGCGCTATCCAGGGCATGACACTCGTAATTACGCGGGTGTATGTGAAAACACGAAAGATCAAATTCGAAATTGGAATTGCCAAGGGAAAGAAGCTATACGACAAGCGCGAGACTGAGCTGCGCCGCATCGTCGATCGCGAAACGCGCGCGCAATTAAAACAAAGAAATCGATAATCAGCACCGATCCTAATCTTGATCGTAAAAGAGAAGCGAGGTTAATAATGGACGCATTCGGAAGCTCGAAACCTGTTAACGAAATTGACGCCGAGGGCTTGGCCGTTGCCGTTTTCAAAGATGAAAGAGCAAACGGCGGTCTGCTGAAGAGTTTGGACCAGGCCGTGGGCGGATTGATCAGCGAGGTTACCAAGTCGGAAGAATTCGTCGGCAAAGAAGGCGAGACAGCTTATTTTCATGTTTCCGGCAACGGCTTAAAGGCGCGCCGTCTGCTGCTGATCGGTTGCGGCGATCGGGCTTCGTACAAGTCCGCCCAAATTACGCAGATGGGCGGGACCGCGGCGCGATTTCTGCGCAGCAAGAACCTGAAAACGATTGCGGTTGTTCCGCGCGCCGATGGCGAAGCGAAAGCCGCGGCGCAGATGGTTGTCGTCGGTGCAATCATGGGAATGTTCGAGCCCGACAAATATCGAACGAAAGACAAGGAGCAGCGCCAACTGAAATCCGTCACGGTGGTGGTCGACGGCGCCGACAAGAAAGCCGTGCAGCGCGGAGCCGAACGCGGACGCATCATCGGCGAGTCGATCAATTTCACTCGCGATTTGGCGAACGAACCCGGCGCTTACATGACGCCGACGATCATGGCTGATCGCGCGAAGCAGGTGGCGAAGGAATTTGGGCTCAGCTTCGACGTGCTCGATCAAAAACAGATGGAAAAGCTGGGCATGGGATCGCTGCTCGGCGTTGCGCGCGGATCGGATGAGCCGCCGAAACTTATCGTGATGAAATACAAGCCTTCGAAATCGACTTCCAAAGATTTGCTGGCGCTGGTCGGGAAGGGAATCACATTCGATTCAGGTGGCATTTCACTCAAGCCCGGCGAGAACATGGAGCTGATGAAGTACGACATGACGGGCGCCGCAACCGTAATTGGCACGATGCAAGCGATCGCTCAATTGAAGCCATCAGTATCGGTACTGGGCGTAGCGCCGTGTTCCGAAAACTTGCCGTCAGGTAAAGCCATAAAGCCCGGCGACGTGCTGCGCGCGATGACCGGCAAGACGATTGAGGTAATCAACACGGATGCCGAGGGCCGCCTCGTTCTGGCGGACGCGATCGCTTATGCGAAGAAACTCGGCGCGACGAAAATCATCGACATGGCGACGCTAACAGGCGCGGTCTCAATCGCGCTCGGCGACGTGAACACGGCAATCCTCGGAACTGATCAAGAATTGATCGACGAAGTAATCGCTTCGGGTGTCGAAGTCGGCGAAAAGTTTTGGCAGTTACCGCTTGACGCGGAGTACACGAAACAAATCAAGAGTGACATCGCCGATATCAAGAACGTTGGGGGCAAGAAGGCCGGAACCATCACGGCCGCGGCTTTCTTAAAAGAGTTTGCCGAAGAGACGCCGTGGGCGCATCTTGATATCGCCGGCACCGCATGGGGGGATCCGGCTACGCCTTATCGTTCAAAAGGTCCAACCGGCGTAGCCGTCCGGACGTTAGTGGAATTCATCGAACGCTCAGCCAAATGAGCAGCGTTATTAGTTCGCCCAGATAATTCAGTCGATGATAAAATCGGCACGTAGGCTGAAGTCGCGTATCTTCCTGAGACGATCCCCTTACGATGACCGATTATTATCAGGTCCTGGGCATTAAGCCATCGGCAACCGCTAGTGAGATCAAATCCGCCTATCGCCAGCTGGCCCGCAAACGGCATCCAGACGTCAATCGAGATTCCGAGAAAGCTGCGCGTGAGTTCGCGTTGCTCTCGCTCGCCTATCACACGCTGATTGATCCGCAAGAGCGGGCGTTTCACGATCAGCAACTCACCAAGCAGCGAAACGGCACGTCGATTCTCGAGTCCGACAATCCTCACGCGCAGCGCGCCCGCAACATCGCCGCGCAGGCTCGTTGGGATCGAGTCGTCAATCAAATCCTGGAGAACGATCGGCGCGAAAATACGGCGCGGCAGCGAGCCGTTTTCACCACGGTGTCGCTGTTTCTCTCGACGTTCTTTGTTGCCATGATCAAGCCACCGTTGTGGCAGTCGTTTGGTCTTATCGGCCGGGCGATTCTTGCGACGTTGTTCATCGCCGGGATCTGGCACTTGATCACTCGCCTGCGCGAATACTTTCGGCATTACACTTACAAGCCTGAGCCGATTCATTTTTCGATCACGCAGGAAGATAAATCGCCTTCACAGCCTTTCACGCGATTCTCTGCATACGCGTTTTTAGTTGGCGGCTACGGAGTTAGCCTGGGACTCGGATTGTTGATTGGTTGGCAAGCGCAGGATTTCTTTTCCGATTTGACGATGCTGTTCCGGCATCACGTCCCGGCCGGTACGGGGGCAGGCTTTTCACCCACGACCATGATCATTTCGGATTTGATTTTCTACCCGCCGATTGCAGTTTTGGTTATTGATACGATGCACGCGCTAGCATCGCGCATCGACGCAGGTTGAGGTCATAGAAAGTGATGTCATTTATCAAGAATGTGGCAGCGGGTTTGTTTCTCGCGACGGTGTCGTTTGTTCCTTTCGTGACAGGTCAGGACAATCTCACGCCGCTGCAGCGCCAAGTCGAGCAGCAACGACAGCGTCTAAATTCGTCAGAGATTGAGGAACGGCGCGATGCGCTGATGAAACTCGGCTCGATCAAGCAGCCCGAGGCGTCGCGCGCGGCAGCTGCGGCCTTGAACGATCAAGAAGCAATCGTTCGGGTGACAGCAGCGCACGCAATTATTTCGCTTCCTTCTGACGAAGCCGCGGGGCTCTTGATTCCGCTCTTGAAAGACAAATTGGAATTTGTGCGACGTGAGGCTGCGTACACTCTCGGTGAAACACACAGCCGTTCAGCAGCGGCGCCGTTGATTGAACTGCTGTCGTCCGACGAGGAAGCGAGTGTTCGCGCGGCCGCGACCGGCGCGCTGGGGCAGATCAAAGACGACTCGGCGGTAACTCCGTTGGTTCAATTACTCTCGGGAACGTCGAGCAAGAAAAAATCAAAGTCAGGCGAGAACGAGTTCGTGCTGCGCGCCGCGGCTCAGGCGCTCGGCGAGATTAGCAATCGGGCTGCTGTTAGCGTCTTGATTGCCACGCTCGGCAACGATTCGCAATCGTCGGACGTTCGCCGCGCGGCGGCTGTTGCGCTCGGCTCGATCGGCGACGCTCAAGCAATGCCGGCATTAAAAGCCGCCATTGAATCCAGCGATCCCTACCTGTCCGAAGCTGCGCGATCGGCAATTCGAAAACTCGAAACTGCCAAAAACTAAAGGCGCCGAAGCTCATCGCTCCGGCGCCTTACCTTTGAGGGGCTGAATTCTTACTTAGCCTTCAGTCTTCTCGCTGCGTCCCTGTCCTTTTTTCGCAGCCTTGCTTTCCTTGGCTTGCGGAATCGGCAGGCCCACGCTGCCCGAACGGCTGGCGAGCGGCTCGACGTCGGCACGTGGCGAAATCATGTCCTGAATCAACGCGCCACCGGACTTCTTAAAGAATGTCAGCTTGCGGTCTTTTTTATTCAGACCGACCTGGACCAAATCGCCAAGGCCGATTTGACCAGTCGCCACCAGATTCGACAGCGGGTAGACGAGGAACCGTTCGACCGCGCGTTTCAAATGACGAGCGCCGTATTTGTAATCGATGCCTTCCTCCAACAGCATGTCTTTCGCGTCGTCTGAACACTGGAAGACGAACTTCGTTCCGGCCGATTGCATGATGCGATCCTGCACTGCCTGCAATTCGAGATCGAGAATCTGTCGCAGGTGATGTTCTTTCAGTGAGCGGAACACCACGACCTTATCGATGCGATTCATGAACTCAGGCGAGAACTTGCGCCGAGCTGCTTCGACCGCAGTGCGATAAATTTTCTGATCGACCTCCGTATCGTGCGGATTCTTGACGCCTTTGCCGGGCGCGAATCCGATGCCGCCAGTAATCAATTCAGCCATCTCGCGAGCGCCGAGGTTCGAAGTCATGATGACCATGCACTTCGAGAAATCTACGCGGCGGTTATCGCCCAACGTCAGAGTGGCTTTATCGAGAATGCCGAGCAGCAATTGCCACAGCGCATCTGAAGCTTTTTCAATCTCGTCGAACAGCACGAGCGTCACCTTCATTTCTTCAGTGTGCATGCGGTCGAGGTTTTCCTGCGTCAACATCGGCGATGTCTCGCGATGTCCGAGGTATCCCGGAGGCGAGCCGATCAACTTCGCAATTTCGTGTGAATGCTGAAACTCGGCACAGTCGATTTTCACGACACCGTTCACGTCGCCATAAAGAACTTCAGAAGCCGCCTCGATGACACGAGTCTTGCCTGAACCAGTCGGTCCAAGGAACAGCATCGTTCCGATTGGACGCGCCGGCGGATTCATTCCGGCGAGAAAAATCTGATAAAGCCCGCTCATCCTGCGGACAGCTCGTTCCTGCCCGACGATTCGCGCACCAAGTCTGTCTTCGAAATCCTGGGCGCGCGGACTCTTTTGATCCGGGTCGAGAAATACTGTTTCGTCAATCTGTTTCTCTGGGGCACTCATCTCTTTTTCCAATTCGGCAATCACGATTTTCTATCGGCCTACAACGCCGCTACTATCTCGGTCGTTGTTGCGGATCCTCCGTTCCTGAGCTATGCAAAGAACGATCCGCTCCGTAAATTGATGCACAACGAACGTTTCGCGTTTACTTTCCGTGAAAGTCACGAATCCCGTGCACTTGCTGACGCACACGGTATATATACGACTCAGCGCGAATTGTCACCGAAAATTTTGGTGACGCGGCGACAACTTGACGTGATTGTCGACACATCAAATTAACATACGTGACACTTATCGGCAGGAAAGACGTGACATTTCGTGGGAGTAGTTTCGCGAGGATTCTGCCCTTACACGGAAAGGGATTACACCTAGACCTAAAAGGTTGGAATTGAGAAAGCTCACGCCAGCGCTCAGTCGTAGTACTCAAGGCCCAAGTGAGTAATCAAGTCCTCACCGCGCAGATGACGCAGCGTGTTCTTCAACTTCATCAACTGAATGAAAATGTCGTGTTCGGGATACAAACTCGGCGCGGTCATTGGCGATTTGAAATAGAACGATAACCATTCCTGCACGCCCTTCATGCCGGTGCGCTGCGCGAGATCCAGGAACAACGCTAAATCAAGCACGATCGGAGCGGCTAGAATCGAGTCGCGGCAAAGGAAGTCGATCTTGATCTGCATCTTATAGCCGAGCCAACCGAAAATATCGATATTGTCCCAGCCCTCTTTGTTATCGCCGCGCGGCGGATAGTAATTGATGCGGACCACGTGAGAAAAATCCTTGTAGAGCTGGGGATAAACGTCCGGTTGCAGAATGTATTCCAGCACTGACAGCTTGGATTCTTCCTTCGTTTTGAAGGAGTCAGGATCGTCGAGGACCTCGCCATCGCGATTACCGAGGATGTTTGTCGAATACCAGCCGTGCAGACCGAGCATTCTTGATTTCAATCCCGGCGCGAGAATTGTTTTCATCAATGTCTGACCGGTCTTGAAATCCTTACCGCAAACCGGCATGCCCTGCTTGTTCGCCAAATCCATCAGCGCCGGAATATCAACCGTCAGATTCGGCGCGCCATTCGCGAACGGCACGCCCGACTTCAACGCCGCGTATGCATAAACCATCGAGGGCGCGATCGCTTTATGGTTTTCACGCATCGCTTTCTCGAACGTTTCCAGATTGCGATGCACGGCGTGCTGCTTCATGAAAACTTCCGTTGACGCCGCCCAAATCATTACGAGCCGATCACACTTATTCTTGCGCTTGAATTCGGCAATGTCGTCAATCAACTGATTCGCCAGTTCCAGCTTGTTCTTGCCGGTCTTGACGTTCACTCCGCTGAGGCGCTTCACATAAGATTGGTCGAAGACCGCCGTCATCGGCTTGATCTTCTGGAGGGGCTTCTTCAGCTTCGTGAGCAGATCCTTTTCCAGAACCCCGGCATGCATTGCCGCGTCGTAAGCAGAATCCGGAAAAATATCCCACGCGCCAAAAACCAGATCATTCAGGTTGGCCAGGGGCACCAACTGTTTGATCTTAGGCACTCGATTGTCCGTGCGTTTACCGAGACGAATCGTGCCCATCTGTGTGAGGCTGCCGATCGGTTCGGCCAGCCCTTCCTTGATTGCCTCGACCCCTGCTATGAACGTGGTGCTGACGGCGCCAAGACCGACGAGCAAAACACCCAGTTTTCCTTTGGCCGGCGCGATTTCCGCGCCTTTCTTAACCGGCATTCCTAAAATTTCCTCCGAAAGAAAAAGACAGATTGACGAGACGGACGATGATACATGAGACATGATTGATTCGCACGTTAGCCCAGAAGAAGTTTGGTCGAATCAAGGCCCATCTTCGCCGGATTGTTCGTGATGAGCGCGAGAATTCCGCGGGTCTTCGCACGCTCGATCCATTTTGGATCGTCGACGGTCCAAATGACGGGAGCAAGATTAGCTTCGAGCGCGGCATCAACCATTCGCCGTGTCGCGATCAGTCGGTGAAGCAGAAGCTCGCTTGCGCCGTGATCGAGCGCGGCATTAATCATCTGATGTTTGCGCACAACGCGATGAATATTGCGGCGAGGCTCGAAGAGCGCGCCGGTGCGAATTGTCGAATCGAGTTCTTTCGTTAGCGCCACAGCCTTCAGGTTGAAACTGATAACGATGATCTGCTTTTGCAGTTTGTGGTTCGAAATGAGACTAGTGACTGATTCGACGAGACCGCGATACTCTTGACCCTTGTCGATCTTCAACTCGACATAGCCGAGGGGACCTTTGGCTTTGGCGGTTGTGAGGATTCCGAAGACCCGTTCGAGCTTCGGCACAGACTCTTTCGAGTATTCGAGCCGGGCCAGTTGAGGCTTCGCTCGATTGAACCAACTACCAACTTTGGTTCGCGTGAGTTCAGCAGAACTCATCTCAGCCACCGCGCGCGTGTCGTCGCCGGTTCGCCTTAAAGTTGCATCGTGAATAACGACAGGAACGCCGTCGCGCGAAAGACGCACGTCGAGCTCAATCCCGTCCGCGCCTTCTTCGAGAGCGCGATTGAAAGCAGCGAGCGTGTTTTCAGGCGCAACGGACGACGCGCCGCGATGGCCGATAATTAGCGGTAAAGGTGCGGACGTGGGCAATCGGGATTGATGTTCAGCCGGGTTATTGCGGCTGCGAGTAGCTAACACTCTTCAGTTTGATATCGAAGGTGCCGATATCGACCTTCAGTTGCGCTCTGACGGGCAAATGACGGTCGTCTTCAGTCACCCAAATTGAAAGTGCGCCCCGCGCGCGCACAAGCGCGTTGTCACCAAACAATGCGGGCTCAACGCGAATGGTTTTGACTTCGCCCAGAACTGTGTTTAGTTCCTTTCGCTCGACGGCTTTCACCGATAGACGGAACATATGGCCGGCGTCGCTGACCGGCACGTCAAACGAATCCCCCACATTCAGTTTCTGTGTTCTGAGAAAGTAAATAACGGTCAGGAAATCCTGAATCGGTTCAGAGAAATCGATCGAGACGCTTCCGGGATTGGGGTTGTGTTCAGTCCAAAGGGCTTTGTGTGTTTCATGATCGAAGACCGCCTCGAGGATACGCGAACGCTTGCCTTGCTCTTCTATCTTGTTGGTGTGGAGAACGGTGAAAGGTTTGACATCGGCAACGGACTCAACGTGTTGATGGAATCGAAAGCCGGCGATCCTCGGAAATAATCCCTTACTGACAACGTCGCCCGTCAAGCGCAGGACGGTAGTGTCGTCTGTCCCGCGGCTGATATGTTCGCTGATCGACTTGAAGCGAAACTCGGCAACGTCAGCGCCGCGCAGGAGCGCCCGACTGAACTCCGCCTGGTAAACGAGTTCCTCGCCGCGCTCGAATGGCAGCGGGTTACGTTGTGGAGTTTGCGCCAGGGCAACGCCGCAAGCCGCGACCAAAAGAAAGAACGCAACGAGGGCTTTGCTGAAACTGGTCAGTCGGCGGTGATTCATCCTACTTAAAAATAATCATCTTCAATGCGAGCAAAGCCCATGCGATTGCGACGCCCAACGCGGCCCGGTACTCTCGATAGCGAAGGTAAAGACTACGATCGAACGTCGCCGGCGTAACTTGATTTCGATAGATCGACAATCTCGGCAAAAACAACGGAACCTCGTTCGCGTATCGCTCATATTTCTTTCCAAATAATTGCGCAAGTGTCGCCGATTCGACGCGCATCACCGGGAGATAGATGCCCAACAACATTACCAGAGGAATGATCGCAAGCAGCCATCGGCCCGCTGCGACAGTAAAGCCAACACCAATCAAGAAGCTGCCGAAATAGAGAGGATTGCGCGTGAAAGCATACGGCCCGCTTGTCGCCAAACTTTCATTCTTTCGTAAATGTCCCGAAGCCCATGCGCGTAAAGCGAGGCCGGGCAGTGCCACCAGCGCACCAATCAGCAACAGCTCAAACGTCGGCTTCGCAAAAAACAAAAAGAGCGCGCCACATACAAATCCCAGCGGCACGCGCCAACGCTGCATCCATGTTCCGCCTCTAGCCAATCGACACCAGTTGCGCGGGTATCAACACGTTCGCTCGTCGCAGACGTTCCTCGACCGCACTGAGCACGCGTTCGACTTCGATGTCCATGCAGATCCATTGCGAGCAAGATCGTCGATGACAATTTTCGCGACAGCCAATGTCCGTACGCTCGACGCAAACGTCTTCAGAGTAAGGACTACCGTTTCGCCACCATTCGGTCGGCCCAAGCAAGCCGACGACGGGTGTGTGCATAGCGATCGCCAGATGGGTTGGGCCCGTTTCGCCCCCGACGTAAACTTGTGCGCCTTTTGCCAACGCGCAAAAGCCCTTCAAAGAAACCGACACCGCCTTGGCTTTGCCTGATTTAGACGTTGAGAGCGCGCGTTGTGTTAACTCATCTTCACCGGGGCCGGAGGCGACGAGCGAGTGAAGCCCAAAGTGATTCCAAAGCTCATCCGCCAACGTGCCAAACTTTTCCGCGCTCCAAAGTTTCGTGGGCCAGCCACCGCCAGGATTTAGAATCGCGTAGCGACCTTCGGTTTCCGAAGCTATCAGATCGGCTTCGATTTCATGACTGGGCTCAATCGTGATCGGAAACTCCAACTCAGCTTCCTCGGTCGGAATCGAAATCTCGAGGGCCGCCCCGACCAACGCCAAATTTTTTTGGATTACGTGGAGACCTGTCGGGATCGAAACAGATTCGTGAAGCAGAATACGGCTCGGTGGCTCGCGCAGCTCCTCACGCGCAAAGCCGACAATTCGGCCAGCGCCGGACAACCGCGCGATCATCGCTGATTTGATTAGTCCCTGGAAATCTAAGGCGAGATCGAAGGCCGAGGCGCGTAGCAGACGTAACTGCTGGCGCGGTGCCCGCAGCGTCTCCCCAGACATCAGCCCGCGCCTCAGGGCCTTCGTGTCGATTTCGATGAGGCGATTGAGAAGCGGGTTGTCCCGCAAAATTTCAGATGCACGACGTTCGACGACCCAGGAAATTTCCGCCTCCGGCAGCGCGCGACGCATCGCCGCGAGCGACGGCAGAGTGTGAACCACATCACCGATGCTGCCGAGTTTAACTATGAGAATTCGCATTCGCGGAATCAAAAGGGATTCAAGTGATCGCCTGTCGTGCGCCGATCGTATCACACGTCGATAACCGAAGCGGGCAGTCTTTACAGTTCTTCGGACTTTTATCCAGATAACTGGAGGGCGCGCTTCTCAACCATCGCGATCGCCTTTTGGAAAACCTGTTCTGAAGTAATCGCGGTCATGCAACGATGATCGATCGGGCAATCGCGCAGCATGCACGGCGCGCAGTCAGGCGGTTCGCGAATCATTTGCGCGTTTGCCGAGAACGGATAGGTCGTCAGCGGGTTGGTCGGGCCGAAGATGACCAGTGTCGGTGCCCCCACTGCTGCGCCGATGTGAGCCGGCCCGGTGTCATTCGTCACAAGTACATCCGCGATGCTGATCAGCGCGACGACTTCCGCGACCGAGGTCTGGCCGGTTAGTAGGATCGGTTGGTGTTTGGCTTGACTGACGACCTGTTGCGAAACTTCCAACTCGCCAGATGATCCAATCAGGGCGACGTTCATTCCCGCTTCGATCAATCGATCCGACAATTCAGCATAACGTTCGGCGGGCCAGCGCTTGGCGCGGCTGTTGACTGATCCGGGGCAGAGGACTGCCAGCGGTTTATCAATCGACCTTCCGTTCTCAAGAAGCAGTTCTTTCGCTCGTTGCTCGCGATCTTTCGATACAGCGAGATCAAATCGAGGTTGAGCCGCAATGTTCGATGATCCGAAGAGTTGTCGCTCTAACTCAGCGATGATGTTCAGGTAGTAGAAGCTTTCATGTCGCTCGTTCTTCCACGATGGCAGGGGCAAAGCAGTCGTCAATAGTGGGCCACGACGATCAGTCTCGTACCCAAGGCGAAAGGGAATTTGCGATGCGAAAGCTGTGAACGCTGCAACGAAGGCATTTTGAAACAAGACAGCGAGATCGAACTCGCCTTCACGGAGTTGACGAATGGAGGCAAAGAATCCGGGCTGACTAATAATTACTTGGTCGATGAAATCGGCATCAATGAAAATGTCAGCCGGGCCCGGCCGTGCGACGATGGAGATGTGAGCGTCAGGAAGCAGCCGACGCAACTCTCGCAACGCGGGAATACTCATAACTGCGTCGCCAACCCAGGTAGGCGCGCGGACGACGATGCGTCTGATTTGAAGTGATGCGATCCGTTGCAAGGATATTTTCGAAACGCCATTAGGCGCGAAAGATTTATAGTTTGAATCGAGACGAATTTGTTGAGCTCCTTTAGAAGCGAAATCTATTGTGCTCCTAAAGGAGCTGGATTCCTGAATTATCGAACACAACTATAAATATCCGGCTCCGCTGGAGCCGGAACACTTTGCCCCACGTTCTAAATCAAACTCTTCAAGCCTTCTTCGATGCCAATCTCCGGTTGCCAACTCAATTCGTGTTTGATGCGCGCGAGATCGGAAATGTAATTCAGGGGCACCGGCGCCGGCAGCTTCGCATCTTCATCGATCACCGGATTGCACTGAATCATCCCCCCGACCTTGTCGATGATTTCGCGCAGCGACAAGGCATTCTGGCGTCCGCCTCCAAGATTGTACAGACCATGTGTGACTGATGAATCGACGAAGGCACGACACGCGCGCGAGAAATCGTCGACGTGCAAAATGTCGCGCACAGGTTTGCCTTCGAGCGGCAAACGAATCGGCCAGCCGCGCTTCACCGACTCGACATAATGCGTGACGAACCCGTTCTGATTTCCTTCCGAAGACCGCCCATAAACGGTCGAGAGACGAAAGATGCAGGATCGAAAGTTTCGTTGCGCGGCGTAGTATTCAACATACTCTTCGGCGATCAGCTTAGACCATTCCAAGGCGGATTGATTCGCATAGTCAGTGACGCAAGTCTCCGGCACTTCCTCGAAATTATCCGCGTGCGAGCCATAGACGTCTTTGGTCGAAGCGAAAATGAAAACCGAATTAGGTTCTGCCGAACGGAGCAGATTTACCGTGCCTTCGACGTTCGTGCGAAAGCACTGCTCGGCGTCGGCAGGGTCTTTGCTGAGATGAGCAGCGAGATGAACTATGACTTCGTAGGCGCCGGCGCGCGCGGCATCGAGCGGACTTAAAATGTCGAGGTGCGATCGCCGCGACAGGTCTTCGGCACTAAAGAACCGGCGGACGTGAGTGCCGAGATAACCGCTGCCGCCTGTGACTAAGACTCGCATGTTTCAGGTTTCAAGTTTCAGCTTTCAAGTTCGAGAATTCCCAAATTGATTTCACAATCCAGGAGTGCAACCTGAAACCTGAAACTTGAAACCTGAAACTCATTTTCGTTTCCAGCGCACGCCGTCTTTCGTGTCTTCGAGAATGATGTCGCGCTCGGCGAGTTCGTCGCGAATCTCGTCCGCGCGTTTGAAATCGCGGCGATGGCGAGCCTCCTGACGCTCATCGATCAGCTTTTGAATTTCATCGTCGAGCATTTGCCGTCGAGATTCGCCGAATACATTCAGCACACTGTCGAAGCTTTTGATCGCTTCGAGCACTTCGCCCTGGTCGTCAGATCGCAACGCACCTTTTGCCAAAGCGGTATTAACTTCGCGCGTTAGATCGTGAACCGCGGCGAGCGCAACCGACGTATTCAGATCGTCGTCCATGCCGGCTTCGAAATCCTGTAGCGCTCGCTGCGTTGCCGAAGAAAGCTTTTCGTTGCGACCAACTTCGGTTTTTGCTTCTTCAACGCGGGCGCGAAAATCGCGCAAGCTCGCCACAGTCTTCTCGGCGCCGCGCAACGCATCGAAGGTGAAGTTGAGTTGCTTACGCGGCGGCACGCTCAACAGAAAATAGCGAATCGCGGGTGCGGTGAATCCCTTCTCGATCAGATCGCGATACGTGTAGTAATTGCCCTTAGATTTCGACATCGTTTCGCCTTCGACCTTCAGATGTTCGAAGTGAAACCAATAGCGCGCGAACCGCTTGCCGGTGGCGCCTTCGCTTTGGGCAATTTCGTTTTCGTGATGCGGAAAAACCAGATCGATTCCGCCGAGGTGCAAGTCAAAGGTCTCGCCGAGATACTTCATCGACATCGCCGAACATTCGATGTGCCAGCCGGGACGGCCGCGGCCGATGCTTGTTTCCCAATTGGGTTCATCCTCTTTCGTCGGTGCTTTCCAAAGAGCGAAATCGCGCGCGTCTTCCTTTTCATACTTGTCGGTGTCGACGCGTTGGCTGCCGCCCGCGATGTTACCGGCGAAATTGATCTTCGAAAGTTTGCCGTAATCCGGAAACGAGGTGATTCGATAATAAATCGAATCATCAGATCGATAGGCGTGGCTTTTTTGCTCGAGTCTTTCAATCAGATCGGCCATCTCAGCGATATGGCGCGTGGCGCGCGGCGCGACGTCGGGACGCTCGCAGCCGAGCGCGTCAAAATCTTCCCAAAAGGCTTTGATGTAACGCGCGGTGTACTCATCGATCGTCTTACCTGCCCCGGCTGCCTTCGCGATAATTCGATCATCGACGTCGGTGAGATTCATGACGGAAGTAACGCGAAGCCCTTTGAACTTCAGATAACGACGCAGGATATCGGCAGCAATCGTCGAGCGAAAATTTCCAATGTGTCCAAAATCCCAAACCGTCGGTCCGCAGTAATAGAACTTCGCTTCGCCTTCAACCATTGGCCGAAATTCTTCGAGCTGACCGGACAACGTATTGTGAATGCGCAACATTGAGGCTGAGTCTAGGGAAGGGAATTCGGTGAGTCAAACAGAGCGTTTTCGTCAGAAGTCCGACCGTGAGGGAGGGCTCAATCGGTACGCGGGATAGTCATGCTCAGCGATTTCTTCACGCATGCGGTGGAGTTCGCTCCATACGCGCTCAGGTGGTGAGTTCAACTGATTCTCGAGAGCTAATCGTGTGCGATACTTCTCTGAGAGAGCGTGAAGGCCTTTTTGGAAATTCAGTTGCGCGACCTTATCCAACAGAGCTTGCTGCTCTGACGATTCAAGATCGCTGATCACATTTGCGAGATCGTCAATCGATTGCATGGGAAAAACTTCCTAATGTCGCTATGGTATCGTTTCGCGTCGAAGGTTGGCAACTCTCATGAATTGGAACGAGCTCACTACAGGGACAGTAGCGGATCGGAAGGCCCCGAGCAGAGCGATATTTTGTATCGGTCTTCTCGGAGGCCCGTCAGTTGGTTATTGTTTTCCCTTAATGAGATCTCTCATCGCCATACGAGCGAAGAGGTTCGCCCAACGGGTTCGCGAAAAAGGCTAAGCCAAAGCTCGTTCAGCCTTCATTTTTGAAGTGTTCAAAGCCTCGCGGTTCAAGTTTCCAGGTTCGATTCTTCTCCGTGATATTCATAATGCCCGCGTCTGTGATTTCGCCGATGCGGGAAATTGGGACGCCGTCGACGAGTTTCGGCAGGCGCGAAGCGTTCTTCGGGTCGACCGTGAACAGGAGTTCGAAGTCTTCGCCGCCGTGCAACGCGAGGGCGAGCGGATCGAGCGCGCGCCGGCCGCACAGATGTCTCACATCTTCATCGAGAGGTATCGAAGCCGAATCGATCAAAGCGCCGACGTCGCTTTCTTTGCACAAGTGATAGAGATCGGACGAGAGGCCATCGCTGAGATCGATCATAGCCGTTGCGAGACGCTCTTCACCGAGCACGATTCCCCAGCCGACGCGTGGTGATGGGCGGAGCTGGCGCAGAAGGAGAGTTTGAATTGAGTCGTCATCGGATTTCTCTGTCACTCGATCGGATAAGCCCTGCCTTACAGTCGGGCTAGTGCTCGGTTCTGACTCCCGACCCCCGACTCCAGACTCCTGCTTCATTTGTGCGCCTTTCTCAATCAACTTCAACCCAGCGGCTGCGCCTCCGAGCGTTCCCGTCAGGTAGATTTGATCGCCCGGCTGGGCGCCGGATCGTAATATCGCCGCGCCCGACGCAACTTCGCCAAGGACGACCGAATCGATCACGATGCCTTGCTTTGATTCTGACACGTCGCCGCCGGTGAGCGTCACTCCGAATTGATCGGCAAGCGCAAAGAAGCCTTCGAAGAATTCATCCTTGAACTTGTTATCCCAGGTTTCGCGAGACATGCCAATCGAAAGAAAAGACCAGGACGGCCGCGCGCCCATCGACGCGATGTCCGACAAAGAAACGGCTAGGGCTTTGTGACCGAGCAGGCCCGGCGGCGTGGCGTTGCGAATAAAGTCGATTTCCTCGACCAGTAGATCGGTGGTGACGATCAAATCCCGATTGCCAACTTCAGCGATCACCGACGCATCGTCGCCGATGCCCTTGATTACACGAGTCGAATGTTTGCGTGATTGAGTTTGGCGCCGAAGCTGATCGATGAAATCGAATTCGTTCATGAAGAAACGGTCACGCGCGCTAGAATGAAAGAGAATTTGCCACAGATAAACGCGGATTTCACGGTCAAGAGAGTTGTGGTCTCAACTGTGAATATTGGTGCTCATCCGACGGCCGTCTCAATTTTTTCTTTGGTTCCCTGCGACTTTGTCGCGATCTCGTCACAGATTCCGACGCATCGATTCAAGGCCGCCTTCGATCATCTCGATTGACGTGGAGAACGAAAAACGCACGCGGCCTTCGCCTTGAGGACCAAAGACCACGCCAGGCACTGTGGCAACTTGCGCTCTATTAAGCAGGACTTCGGCGGCCGTGCGACTGTCCTTGTCGATTCCCTTCACATCAGGAAATACATAGAACGCGCCGGCGGGCGGTGTGCAGGTCAAGCCGAGTTCGTTCAAACCCGCCACTAACAAATCGCGCCGCTCACGATAAGCGGCACGCGACGTTTCCAGGAAATCTGATTCGGTGGTAAAGGCGGCGAGCGCAGCCCACTGCGTCGGCGTCGAAACGCCATTCGAAGAATACAACACAGCCTTGGCGAGACCGGTCATCCAGGGCTCCGACGCAACGGCGTATCCAACGCGCCAACCCGTCATCGCGTAGGATTTAGAAAGCGTGAAAGAAGTAATCGTTCGTTCGAACATTCCGGGCAGGGAAGCGATCGAAACGTGCTCGCCTTCATAGACGATGTCTTCATAAGCTTCGTCGGCGATTACCACCAGATCGTGGTCGATCGCGAACTGTGCGACCGCTTCGGTTTCTTCGCGAGTGAACACGGCGCCTGAAGGATTGGTCGGCGTGTTGAAATAGATCGCGCGCGTGCGGTTGGTGAGGTAGCGAGCAAGTGTTTCACGAACGCCGCTGTCTCGCGCTTCGGTCGTTGGCACGGGCACAAAACGCCCGCCGCAATGCGCAACCAGATCTTTTATCGGAGTCCAGTAAGGCGAGAAGATCAGCACGTCGTCTTCGGGATCGACAATCGATTGGAAGGCTCCGAACAGTCCCTGCATTCCACCGTTGACGACGATCACATTTTCGGACGACGCGTCGATGTGGTTGCGCTCTTGAAGCTTGTAGGCGATTGCGTGCCGCAATTCTGAAATCCCCGATGAAGGCGCGTAGCGAGTCTTGTTCTCAGCGAGCGCGGAACTGATCGCCTGCTTGATGTAATCAGGCGTCTGACGATAAGGCTCGCCGCCTTCGAACTGATAGACAGTCTCGCCGCGCGCGCGCAACTCGATCACGCGATTGCGAATTTGCACGATGTCGGAAAAGCCAACTTCGTCGAAGCGCTTTGCCAGACGAAATGAAGCCCGGGCAGTTGCTGACAAGTTGATGCGGCCTCCTGGACTGAAGAGAGTTGATCGGAAGAGGCGCGATTATAGCTTGCGCGATTTGCAGCGTCCATTCGCGAACCTTAATCGGAGGCCAACATACCGTTGTCCGGCGGGGATCCGCCTTAGTCTCGAGTCAATCGACCTTCGTCCAGAGCTGACGAAACCCCGTCGGGAGCTGACGAAACCCCGTCGGGAGCTGACGAAACCCCGTCGGGAGCTGACGAACCCCCGTCGGAAGCTGACGAACCTTCGTCGAGGACAAACGTAACTTGGTTAGCGGGGCTTTGCCTTAAAAGGCGGATTATCAGTCGATTTATGAGACAAACGGCGGTTTTGTCTCATAAATGTGATTTGCTCCGAATCTATTTAGGGCAGACGTCCTAATTGTTTAGTGTGCAGTTACTCCGTCGATATCCTGTTTCTCGGCAACAGGTATTTGGTGGATTCCAGGCTACGTATGCTCTGTGGCACAATCAGTGTCTTAGGCTTCACAGTCACGGCTGCCTGACCAGAATCACATCCCAAGCCCACCGACCGACATGCTGATGCTTCGCATCGGCAACCTTTGCACGATAACGAAACTGGTTGCCGTATTCATCAGTCCGCTTCGACAGTTTGTAATCGAGGGAAATTGAATCAACTCCAAGCTCAGGCAAGGTGTGCAATTCCGCAGGCTCGGAAACACCATTGTGATTGATGTCTTGCCAGAGTCTTAGTCTTGAGAAAACAGTATCTCGATCGTCGATCACGCCATCGCCGTTGCCGCCGTTCGCTGGCTTGTCATACTCAGCCAAAGCAAGAAATCCATTTCGCTCTACTCCAGGAGGCGGCTGGGGCTGTGGAGTAAAGTTGCCAAACATTTCGGTCCCGTTGTCGATAACGCGGTTGCTATTACGATCTAGGACAAGCCATGCGTCATCAGATCCGCCGACTGTCCATGCGATCTTTTCCTTCACTCTGTCGCTGTTGAGGTCGAACGAAACTCCCCCTACGGCGTCCGTGAGGGCGAAGCCATCGCCGGCAATATCTATCAAGACCGGAGTACCATAGCAACTATAGCCATTATCAGAGCAGCAGAGAGCAAAACTGAAATAACCATGGGCACATCCAGTGGGCCCGCAAGATGATTCGCCGCCACAGGGATTTCCCACTTGGTCGACACATCGGCAAAACCGCGTATCCCAGTTGCAGGTGGGTGGTTGGCAGCTCAGAACCAACGTGCACTGACAACAATCGGAGCCGTCGTTGTACTTATCTGGTGGGCAATTATAGTTGGATTGGTAAACGGTGCGATCGGCATATTCGCCGTCGCATCCTTCGCCACATGCCCAGCCAACGCCGCCTTGACCGTCTGGCGCGCACTGACAATTTGTCGGGTTGGGTCTCGTGGCCGGGTTGCAAGTTGGGGAAGGAGATGGGCTCGGCGAGGGACTCGGAGATGGCGATGGCGACGCGCATGCGATCAGGTCGAATTGTGTGCACCAAACTCCCAAGCCTTCGCATTCGAAATCGGCCCGCTCTGTTAACTGACAATGGCCGTTCGGATCCCCAGAACTAACAATCTGGTAAGTACGAGCTGCGCTGCTACAGGCACAAATATATGTGTCCGGCTTCGCGAAAATGCAATCGGTGCCTGGACAGTTGAGGTCGGGGACTGACATTTCAGGGCTGATGAAAAATGTGTAGTCCAGAAAAAAAGTAGCCGGCACAATTGCTGCCGGCTTAGATAGTAGCGAGTGCGCTCGCAAAGCAGAAACACGATCTCGCTTCTTCAATCGCGCAGCGCTTTTGACAGTCTTCTCAGGACCTTCTCGACAGGAGGCAGTCGAAGATTCCTCATTCTTAAACGGATAGCTTTCTCCCGCACTGTTAAAACCGGTGCCGTCCCCAAAACTCAACTGGACAAATTTAATTCTTACCCTTAAGGGATCCGCGGCATTTCTCCTAAGCTTAAGCTCACGCCACCCTCGTTGCTTTTCCTCTGCAATGGCAAAAGTATGAGTTTCTCCCGCACGGATTGGTACATCATCGATGTTCGCGCGAGTTTCGTAGTGAATGAAATCGTCCCTCCCGTATCGCAGCAAGAAGGCAACTGGGTTGTCGTTCTCACTCTTAAGATCTGGAAGCATGAGCCAGAATTCTAAAAAATAAATCGGTTTATCCCCGACGTTGGTAACTTCCAACTCAAAGTCACCCAGCCAATTTGAATTACTCAAATCCTTAAATTTGGACTCTTTTTCACTTTTGAGCTTCACTTTTATCGGCACTTGCTTCGGTATGTTGTTATCAACCTCTCTTCCTTGTTGGCGTAAGGCGGATGGGTGGACTCCAACAACTAGAAGCCCTAACGCCATGCTTGCCAATAGAAACGCTAGTATTAATCTTACGTATAAGACTTGTTTGGATTTCATGTTTCAGCCCCCTTCAATGCTGCCGGTCTTTGTCTTGATGAATACGCTTGAGACAACCTAGGAAAACTAAGACGGGCCTCAGTTTCTTTCCCGTCATTCGCATTCGGGCGTTCGCGGCAAGGCGCGTTTGAAGACTGATCTTTCTTAAAAGGATAACTTCTGCCATCGCGACCCCGATAACCCGTTCCGTCGCCGTAGCTCAATTGAGTCAAGCTGATTTCAAGATGCTTGGGATCTACCCTTTTTTCCCTCAGTTTATGTGCTAACCAGCCTTTTTGATCTGATGCTGGGATAGTAAGAGAAATCGTTGCGCCCGGCAAAATAGGTACGTCTTCCGGGACGGGACGAGTATCGAAATCAGTGAAATCCGGTCGACCATAGCGCAAGACGGCGCCAACACTGTGGCCATTAGGGTCAAAGACATCAGAATAGATTAGCCATAAGTCGAGGTAGTAAATCGGTTTGTCAGAGACATTAGTAATCTCCAGTTCAAAATCCCGATACCAATCCGAGTTATTCAAGTCCTTGATTCTCTTTTCCTTCTCGGCTCTAAGTTTGATCTTTATTGGTACATGATCCTGGACCTTGTTTTCGATTACTCTTTCCGTCGATTGAGTCTTACCGCTGCCACCTGATCGGGCGGCGACCGCCAATAATCCCAGAGATGTTCCTAGAACTAACAGTGCAACTAATAATCTTAGATTGGCGGATTTCATGAGCGAGGCGTCAATGTCTTTGCGCATTATAGTAAGCCCTTCCTTTTTGTAACTGACAAAATGAAGGCTGACTGTCGGAGACATCCGTTGACGTGGGCGGCAGGGAGCCGTTGATGGCCATATCGACTTCGGCCATAAAGGAATCCAGGTTCTCACCGTTGTGTTTATCGAAAATCGAGGCGCCCTGACGTCCTCCAGGTTCCAGGCGTGAGCCATCGAGAGGGGAGACCGTATCGCCTTGTATTTCATATGCAGTTAGTATGTTGTATGTATCCTGATCTAGTTTGGCGAGAAAGAAGAGGTAGCGCTTCCCAATAATCGGTGTCCCTTGTCGCGCATTTCGAAAACGAGCTATTTGACCCGAGGGATACTTGATTTTCCCGCCAAATCGCTCCCCTACAATCCGATCGTTGAGGTTAACGCCCAGCCCTGTAGTCAACTTGGCGGGCTTTGAGACAAGCAAAGTGAACTCTGAATAGATACCTGTCTTATCATTTGAGAGAAACGCATGCGATTGGGATACTACGGCCTCGACAATAAGATCGCTGGTCCTGACCGGGATGTCGGAATAGCCGGAGCGCCATTCAGGCTCCGCAACGAAACCGCCGGCGTTAGGAATGGGATGTGTCTTATCATCGCCGTCATTGTCATGCCGAGCGTTCTTTATTCTCCTGCTATTCTTATCAACTCGGTCGGAAGTGTCAGGATTTTGCAAATCAACGACCGGAGTTGCTTCATCGTCGATCTGCTTTGCAAGCAAAGCGTCATCAACCTTACGTGGGTTTTGTTGGTTGTCTTTGCTGCGCCCGGCTAGTGCGACTAGCGAACCAATAAATAGGGCAGTACTGATGACAGTGATGATAAATATTCGGTTTTTCTTGATCATAAGACTCCAAATGCTCTTTTGATTTGCTATTCTTATTCGACGAGCCTGCGTAGAACTTTTACTTTCGTATCCCAGTCCTTTTCCAGATAAACGCTTGAAGCGCAAAAGTACCAGGCCGTGTCATTATTGACCTAACCTCCACCTTAGTCCAATAATCTGTTTGGTTCATTCTCATAGGCTGTTTGGCTCATCTGGCTAGTACACCTAACCACAATGGACTCAAAACAGATTCGTAGGCTTGTCGCAGGAACAGCGGACGCGGCCTTCGCCGTCGATGTGTCGGGATTGATCAGCGCCTGGAACACGATGGCGGAAGAATTGTTTGGGTTGAGTTCAACGGAAGCGATCGGCCGAGGCTGCCATGAGATTCTACAGGGCAATGACGTCCGTCAGCCCACCACCTTAGAACTCCTGGACAAGTCTCGCTCTTTGTGTGCGATTTCATCTTTTTCTCTAGCGCAGCTCATTTTGATCTTGAACTTTCTCACCTCAGACGATACGTTTAATCTTGCAGTTGAGGCCAGCGCCGCTAAATGTAACTGTTGACACGGCATTCCCAGCAAAGTACCATGCCGCGCGTTAGCCTTGCTGAACGACCGTCGCCAACGCCGCTGACTTTTCCCAGCATGTTCGCAATATGAGCCAGGCCGCTGCATCAATTCCCCAAAAGCTGTTCTTTAAGATTGGAGAGGTTTGCGAGCTCGCCGGAGTTCAGGCGCACGTGCTGCGATATTGGGAGACCGAGTTTCCAATGCTCGCGCCGCAAAAAAATCGAGCGGGGCAACGCACGTATCGGCGGCGTGACGTCGAGATTGCTTTGCGGATCAAAGAATTGCTCTACGACGAGCAATACACAATCGCGGGAGCGAAAAAGAAATTGGCGAGCGAGCTCAAAGCATCGAGCCGCGAAAATTTACCGTCAACGCAAACAAAATCACCAATGCGCAGCCTACAACCTCCGCCGTCTCTCGCGGCAAAATTTTCGTCACCGAAACCGGCTCCTGCTTCGACGACTAGCGACGATCAACCGGCTTCGTTGAAGCAGCTTGCGGCTGAATTGCAGGAAGTTCTCGACATGCTCGACAGAGGCGATGCCGAACTCGAAAAGCTTCGCAGTAAAGCGAAGTGATCTTTCCGATTTCGCGTTTGACAAAGAGGATTTTGCGTCCATACTGAAATAGCTTGACGGGACGTGGCGCAGCCTGGTAGCGCGCACGCTTGGGGTGCGTGAGGTCGCTGGTTCGAATCCAGTCGTCCCGACCAATGAACAAAAAGGCTTTCCGATTTCAGATCGGAAAGCCTTTCTTGTTTCCAGCCAAACTGAATCTTAGATCAGCGTGGTTTTTTTGTGGTTCCAGTCTTCGAGCTATTGCTGTTCGTGGCGCGAGTTGTATTAGTGCTGGCTTTTGCACTTCCTGAATTATTCGCTGCGGGTTGCGACGCACGCCTATCAATGAATCCGCCGGCCAGCGTTACCACACACATTGTCTTATACTCGGGGTGCGGACCGCATGAGATCCCTGCGACTTTGTAACCGTCGCTCATTAAGCGATTGCGATGTCCGCGAGTCGTAAAGCCGTCATCAATTAACCAGGTGAGGAGTCGCTCACGCGCTGACTCTTCCCCGTAACCCAGGTTCTCGCCGATGCCGCCTTGCCAACTTCCGTACGGCTTAACGCGATCCTCGACCATCGTGCGGTCAGCGCCTTTGTGTCCGGTAGCGCCGCTGGAACTTTGATCTTTCACATGCGAAAGAGCGGCCAACCTGAGACCTTCCGAAGCGTTTAGCGGGCTGAGCGGTTTCGCCGAGCGTAGGAACTTGATCGCATCCTCGACGGCGCTCCAACCCTCCTGAGTTTCCAACACACCCTCACCGTTGGGGTCGTATTCCTTACCTTTGAAAAACGGCTTTAGCTTTTCGAGGTAACCAGCGTACATCAGCGGGTTGGCGCGCGCCTGGTTGATTTCATTAAGAAGATCTTGTTCCGCTGGGGTGAGCGTCGGAGTCGATCCTTTCTTCGTTTGCGAATACGTATGTCGCTGATTAACGGAAACGAGAACGGCGAATACGCAAGAGAAGGCAAGAACGCCGAGTAGTCTGAACTTCATTTGAGGGATTTCCTTTCATTGGATCATTCGGGGCGCCATGATCGATGGCGCAAGTCGGTTGTCGGGAAGCCGTCGCCAAAATTAGCGAAACGCGACGCCGCTGTCAATCATTTAGTAGACAGCCGAAGCGTTACGGTTTAGCATCAGAGACAGCAGTGCCCCCCAGAGGCCGAAAGCGTATCGTTTTTCATGGCAATTCGGCATCCACCTGATGACAACGTTCCCCGCGTTATTCGCCGCAGCGGTATGCCGCCGCCGCGTGTGATCCGCTACGACGAGTCAGAGCCCGGTTTTTTGCGACGGCTCCTTCGCTTCCTGTTACGACCATATATCGTGATTCCGGTGACGCTGGTGGCCGTGCTCGCGGTCTCGGTCCTTGTTTATTACTGGTTCGTCTTCTCGGCGCGCATCGACAACTTATTAAAGGGCGAAGTCTTCACTCGCTCGGCCGGCATTTATGCCGCGCCGAAGCAGATTCGCGCCGGTCAAAACATCTCGGAAGACGATCTGGTTGCGTATTTGAAGCGAGCTGGATATGTGGAACGGAACCAGCAAGCGGACGTTGCCCGCGGACGTTATGCAATCGCCAGCGAGACGGTCGACATCGATCCGGGCGTGGATTCGATCATCGATAATGCCCATCCGATTCAAGCGTTGCGCGTGCAATTCGCGCGCGGCGGAAAATCGATCGCGTACATCGCACAGAAGGACAACGGCACTCGCGTCGACCGAGCCCAACTCGAACCGGAACTGATTAGTTCAGTCACTGGCCGCGAGCGCGCCAAGCGCCGCGTGATTGGCTTTAATGATGTGCCGGAGAATTTGAAAAACGCGATCGTCGTGACCGAAGATCGATCGTTCTTCGAGCATCACGGCGTCAACATCCGCGGCATCATTCGCGCTTTGCTGCGGCGATATGACAGCGATCCAAACTCGCCGCTCGCTCGACAAGGCGGATCGAGCATCACGCAGCAACTCGTCAAGAATCTTCTCTTGTCTCCTGAATACAGCCTGAAGCGAAAGATCGCCGAAGCTTACATGTCTGTGATTCTCGAGACGCGTCTGTCAAAGCAGGAAATATTCGCGCTCTACTGCAACCAGGTTTATCTCGGACAGCAGTCTGGATTTTCGATTAACGGACTCGGCGAAGCATCCAGCGCTTACTTCAACAAAGACGTCACGAACATCACGCTGCCCGAATCCGCGTTTCTCGCCGGCATCATTCGCAGTCCTAATCGTTACAATCCATTTCATGATCCGGAAACAGCACGCGCACGTCGCAATCAGGTGCTCGAATCCATGGCTGAGACGGGAACGATTAGCGACGATCAGGCAAAGCAAGCGGAGGCCATGGACCTGAAACTCGCGCCCGCGAAAGGTCGCATCGACATCTCTGACGCGCCTTATTTTGCAGATTACGTGCAGAATCAACTCGGCGATTTGGTTACGGGAGAGGGCGCGGATCATCTCCGCATCTACACCTCGGTCGACATGGATTTGCAGCGCGCGGCTTACTCCGCGGTAACCAAGCAACTGACAGCACTCGACAAAATTGAATCCAAGCGCGTACCCGAAGGGACTTTGCAGGCCTCGCTGATCGCGATGAACGCGCACACCGGCGAGATTGTCGCGATGGTTGGTGGGCGCGATTACACCAAGAGTCAGCTGAATCGTGTCGAAGCTTTGCGTCAACCGGGATCAGCTTTCAAGCCGTTTGTGTATGCGACGGCGCTGAATACGGCTTACGATCCGGTGCCCCGCGTTATTACACCGGCGACGACGTTCAAAGACGAACCCAAAACTTTCACCTATGACAATCAAGAATATTCACCGGGTAACATGGGCGATAAGTATTCGCTGCAACCGGTGACGTTGCGCGACGCGATGGTTCACAGCTTGAATGTAGTCACCGTCGACGTGGCAATGGAAGTATCGGTCGGACGCGTGATGAATCTCGCTGCCAAGGCCGGATTGCCGCGGGTGCCGCACGCTTATCCGGCGATGGCGCTGGGCACTGCTGAAGCTACGCCACTGCAAGTCGCGTCGGCTTACACCGCGTTTGCGGCGAATGGAACGCGCACAACTCCGATCGCGATCACGCGCGTGACGACCGGCAATGGTATGACCATCGCGCAACCAACCGCGCAGAAGAATGAGGTGTTGCGTCCCGAGATTGCTTACGTTATGACGTCGTTCATGAAAGACGTCGTCAACCGCGGCACCGCTGCGCCGATTCGCGCGCGCGGCTTCAAATTCAACGTTGCCGGCAAGACGGGAACATCGCGCGACGGCTGGTTCGCGGGTTACACGCCAGACTTGGTTTGCGTCGTATGGGTTGGATTCGACGACGGATCGCAATTGGGATTGACCGGCGCGGCGTCGGCGTTGCCGATCTGGGGGGACTTCATGAGTGCCGCGCTGACGACACACCCGGAATGGACCGGCGACTGGACGATGCCCGAGGGCATTCAACAGATCGACATCGATCCCGCAACTGGCGACATCGCGAAGACTGATTCGTTGACCAAGCGGCCAGAATTTTTCATCAACGGAACATCGCCCGGATCAGAGAGCGGCGAGGCCCCGGATGACATGGCCCAGGACAGCGATAGCGCGGATTCGGATCGGAATTCTCAAACCGAACCGGCTTCTTTGCCGCCACTTGATTCTCCGAAACCAAAGTCAACTCCGAAGCCTGATCCAAAACTGAAATCGCGAGACTATCTCAACGGTGATTCTTCCGAGAAGTTGCAAGGGACAATCACTCTCGACATCGATCCCACGACAGGATTGATCGCGGTCGACAGTTGTCCCGTGATTCGCACGAAGACTTTCGTGATCGGTCAGGAGCCGAAGAAGTATTGCGGGCCCGAGTATCACAAGAAGCCTTCGTCCTCTCCCAATCCTCGTCCGCGCTAGGTCTTGGGTATCGCAAGCACTACGACTAGCAAAAGACCTCCCAGAACTCCGGCGGCGACGATCGCGCCCGTCTTGGGATTTGGCCGTTTGCCAAAAACGTTTTTCTGGCCATAGTTGCCGTAGAGGTTCTTGACCTCCGCGTATTGAAACTTCACGACTTGGGCCAAATCCACTTCTGCGATTTCGAAACTATTGGATTCAAGCTTGGAAATTGTGCCGTGATAGTAATCACCGTTCTTCATCTTCACAGTTATCCTGTGACCGACGCCGAGATCCTCTACTTGCGCTCGAATGTGCGACGCATTTTTGTCGAGAAACGGCGGTGGCGTTTGGGCCATCGTCACGATGGTTAGTCCGAACACCAACAACAAAGCGATGAGCGATCGTTTTAGCATTGTGTGTCTCCTTCGCAAGGGCGTTTCGAGGAGACATAGCAACCGCTGTGCGGCGAGATTGTGGGCGCAAATCTATTTGATTCGCAGAAGCAGTGCAGGATTAAAAAGTCATCTGTCGCAATTACTCGCCATCTTCAGAGGCGTGTTTGATGATGGCCGCCCGTAACGTCTCGATGGCGAGTGATGCCGCGTGTTGCTTTCGCGAGGGCAAACCACCGACTGCCGCAACAATTTCGTTCTTGGTTAGTTTCGTCGCCTCGTGGATGGTCGTGCCCTGGATCATTTCGGCGATCGCCGATCCGCACGCAAGCGTCGGCGGACATCCGTAGGCGAGAAAGCGCGCCGCGTCGATGCGCCCGTCGCGAATGCGAAGACTCAGACGGAGACGGTCACCGCAGACTGGGTTTGTTTCTTCGGCTACGACGTCAGCGTCCGCGAGCTCACCAGCATTACGCGGATTAGCGAGATGGTCACTAAAAATATCTGAATACGACAAGGTCAATTGGCGACTAACGATTTGCGGGATAACGGTGATAATTCGCGCAGACTCTCGACCGCGCGCAACAATGCAGTGACGGCATAATCGACATCTTCATCAGTGCTATCTTTGCCAAAGCTGAAACGGATCGCCCCGCGCGCCAGCTCTTCGTTCCGACCGAGCGCGCGAATCACCGGCGACGGCTCAAGCGTTCCTGAAGAACAAGCTGAGCCGGTGGAAACGGCAACGCCTTGCATATCGAGATGAATCAGCAAGCCTTCGCCTTCAATGAAACGAAACGAGATATTCGAAAGGTGCGGCAGGCGTTGTTCACGGTCGCCGTTGAAGACGATGTCGGGAATGCGATCCTCAACTTCGGTTTCAAATCGATCGCGCAGACGTCGTGTGTGATCGTTTCGCTGATCCATTTCCTTTTTAGCAAGTTCTGCAGCCGTGCCAAACGCGACGATGTTCGCGACTGATTCAGTTCCTGCGCGTCTTTCACGCTCCTGATGGCCACCGACCTGCTGAGGCGCCAAGCGAACGCCGCGACGAATGAAAAGCGCACCGGTTCCTTTCGGCGCGTAGATCTTGTGAGCTGATAACGAAAGGAGATCGCATCCGAGCGCTTGCACATCGATCGGAAGTCGTCCGGCAGCCTGCACGGCGTCGGTATGAAAACAGAGATGCCGATGACCGTGCTCGCGCTCTTCAACAACCAGCGCGCCAATCTCGGCGATAGGCTGATTCGTTCCGATCTCGTTGTTCGCGGTCATCACGCTGATCAAAATCGTGTCTGATCGAATCGCCGCGCGCAGGTCGTCGATGCGCACGATGCCGTTGTCATAAACCGGCAAGCGTGTGATTTCCCATCCTTCTTTCTCGATCTCGTCAACGACACCACGCACCGACGGATGTTCGATCGCGGAGGTGATGACGTGCCGGCCATGAGCTTTGGCTACCTCACAAATTCCACGAATCGCCAGGTTGTTCGCCTCAGTTCCGCCCGACGTGAAAACAACCTCGTTCGCGCGCGCACCTACAAGCGAGGCGACTTGCCGGCGAGCCTTATCCACAGCGGCGCGGGCCTCCTGGCCGAACATGTGCACGCTCGAGGCATTGCCAAACTTCTCAGTCAAGTAGGGCAGCATGGCCTCGAGCACGCGCGAATCAATCGGCGTGGTCGCGCTGTGATCCAGATAAACTTTTCGCATTACAACTGATATTTCCGTCCACGCATCTGAAATCCGGCTGCCGAAGCGTGGTTGTTGCTGACTTGCGCTCGGTGTTAGCATTTTGACGCTTCTAAGGCAGAGTCAGCAAGCAACGGCTCTGATTGAAAGCTCTCCCTTTCGTTTTGCCGATCGCGCGTTTTGCTGGTCGGCAAGAAAGGTTAACGATGAAAACCCTCAAGTCAACATTAACGCTGCTTCTCACTTTCACGCTCGTTTCGATTTCGTTTGCGGGCTCTGCCAACGCGCAGGATCCGCAGGATCAGAATCAGGCCACGGCGATCATGCGCGGCTATCGCACTGGTTATTCCGATGGTTATCAGGCCGGCGTGGGCGATTCGGCGAAGAGCGCCCCGCGTGGATTTCGCAACAAGCCCGAATACGATCACGCTGATCGGGCGTTCAATTCCGCGTGGGGATCAGTCGAAGAGTACCGCAATGGTTATCGACAAGGATTCGAGACCGGCTATAACGCGGGATACGATCGCAAGGCTTTCGATTCGAGCATTCCACCCGATCTCAAAACCCGGACCGAGGACACGTCGGTCCAGTATCCGACGGATCAGAACAAAGCTCCGGGCAACAACGACCCGACGAATGCGCCGGCCAATGCGCCGACGAACGCATCGATGATTCCGCGCGATACGCTCATGCGCGTTGAGCTGCTCAACAATATTTCGACGGACGCGTCGCAGAAAGGCGATCGATTTCAGGCGCGCGTGCTTGAACCAAATGGTTATCAAGGCGCGGTGATCGATGGGCACATCGAACAGGTGAAGCGGCCCGGGAAAGCGAAGGGCACTGCGGAGTTGCAACTTGCTTTCGATCAAATCAAGTTGTCAGACGGACGCAGCTCGAAAATGAGTGCGCAGGTGATCGAAGTTATTCCCAACGGCGCCAGCGAAGGCGTCGGCAAAGTTGATTCTGAAGGCGGCGTGCAGGGAAGCAGTTCGACGAAGAGCGATGTGCAGAAAGTCGGCGCGGCCGCCGGCATCGGCGCGATCATCGGATTGATTGCCGGTGGTGGAACGGGCGCCGCGATTGGCGCAACCATCGGCGCTGGTGTCGGCACTGCGGGGGTGTTGACACAAAAGGGCAAAGACATTCGTCTTAATCAGGGACAACAGTTGCGGATTCGCACAGCAGGCGATGCCGAGTTCCAGTAAGGACAGTTTCAAGTTTCAGGTTTCAAGTCTCAGGTTCGTTAACGAAATTTGAAATGTATTTGCGGTGCGACTAAATCCTGAAAATCATAACCAGGAACTTGAAACTTAAAACCTGAAACTTGAAACCTTCGCTCATCACTCTGCTAACCGACTTTGGCACGCAGGATTATTTCGTCGGTGCGATGAAAGGAGCGATCCTTTCAATCAATCCCGCCGCGCAAATTATTGACATCACGCACGACATTTCGCCACAGGATATCCACGCCGGAGCATTCAACTTCGTTTCCATTTACAAAGACTTTCCGCCGGGCACGATTCACCTCGGCGTCGTCGATCCAGGTGTCGGTTCGAATCGATATGCTCTGCTCATTGAGTGCGCTCAACAATATTTCATTGGCCCTGATAACGGTTTGTTTAGCTGGATCTGTGAACGAGAAGGGAAGTTTGTCGCGCGGCAGTTAACTAACGAGCAGTTTTTCCGTCAGCCTGTGAGCGCAACTTTTCATGGCCGCGATGTCTTTGCGCCGGTTGCGGCAGCGTTGTCGAATGGCGTCAATCCTGAAGAATTCGGTCCGCTGATTGAAGATATCGTGTTACTCGAATCGTTAGAACCGAAGACAACCGCGAAAGGGATCGAGGCGCGCATCATTCACATCGATCGCTTCGGAAACTGCATTACGAATCTGAGGCGCGAGCATTTCGGTGACGAGGAAGTTTCTGCCGGGATGAGCTTGAGCGTTAACGAAGAGCGCGTGACTTCTTTTCGTAAATTCTTTTCTCAAACCACGGCTCACGGCGGCGACGAATTATTTATGATCGTCGGCAGCGCGGGCTTTCTGGAAATCGCGGCGCGCAACGCTTCTGCTGCTTCAATACTGAAGGCCCGACGCGGCCAGCCGATCATTCTTTCGACCGAAAACAACGGGTGAAACTTCTTTCATTTCACTATTTCGCGGTCGCTTGTCACGCTCTTATCGCTCTGCTATCTTCGACACATCAAACTATAAAGGACGCACATAATGGCTAACGCGAAAGATACTGCGACAGGCAGCGCAGTCGCCACCGGACTGCGCGGCGTGATTGCCGCGGCATCATCAATCGGCGACGTCAACGGCGAAAAAGGCGAACTGATTTATCAGGGCATCAACATTCACGACCTGGCGACGAAATCAACGTTCGAAGAGGTTGTGTTCCTGCTTTGGAACGGAAGGTTGCCAAAGCGCGCGGAACTAGATGAGCTAAGAAAGAACGTCGCTGCGTCGTACGAGATCCCACAATGGGTTCGCGGCCCGATCGAATATTTTCCGAAAGATGCCGAGCCAATGGATACGCTGCGCACTGCGGTGTCAGCGCTCGCGTTTTTCGATAAAGAAGCGCGCGACCTCTCACGTGAAGCCAGCATAAGGGTAGCGACGCGCCTGACCGCGCAGTTCCCCACAATCGTTGCGGCGATCGATCGCGCGCGCCGCGGCTTGAAACCAATTCCTCCCAAACCCGAACTAAACATCGCGACCAATTTTCTTTACATGCTCAAGGGCGAGATGCCTGACGAGTTTGACGCGCACGTCCTCGATGTGGCTTTGATTCTCCAGGCCGATCACGAATTGAATGCTTCGACCTTCACTGCTCGCGTAGTCGCCGGCACGCTCGCCGATATGTATAGCTGTGTGACCGCCGCGCTGGGCGCTCTGTCCGGACCACTGCACGGTGGGGCAAACACTGCCATCATGAAAATCCTGCTTGAGATTGATAGCGTGGATCAGGTCGAAAGCTATGTGAAAGACGCTCTCTCGAAGAAGAAAAAGATCATGGGGTTCGGCCATGCGGTTTATAAGACGGAAGATCCGCGTGCTACGCATCTGCGACGCTTCTCGAAAGAGATGGGCGAGCGCAAGGGTAACCCGAAGTGGTACGACATCACGGCAAAACTGGAAGAGATCATGAAGCGCGAGAAGAATCTACTTCCGAACGTCGATGCCTATTCAGCTTCGACTTATTACATGATGGGAATCCCGCTCGACCTTTACACGCCGATTTTTGCGATCAGTCGCATCAGCGGTTGGACGGCGCATATCCTCGAACAATACGCCGACAACAAACTGATCCGTCCGCGCGCTGAGTACATCGGACCACGCAACGTGCCGTATGTGCCGATTGATGAAAGGTAGGCCCGAGTCGAGAATGGAAAGTCGAACGCTCGACGATTCGTATGTTCGGAATCCTCTCGAATAAATCAGGCCTCCGGGAACCCAGAAGACTTGGGTCGGACCATCCTATCGTGCAACGGAAATCCGCCGTGGGGTCAGTCCAACCCACACAAGATGACCGGAGCGAGGAGAGGCCCGCGGTTGCCCGCTCTTCGTGTTGAGCGCGATGCTGGCCGCTCGAAAACTTCTCGTCACGTCCTCAGCATGGTCTGGTAAAGGTTCTAGGCACGTTATTGTGCGATATGCAATGGCATATCTGAAATGGGGGAATACAAACCTGCCCAAACCGGGGAATCGGAAAACATAGTCGGTGACACGGCCCACAATCGGGTTGCTTGCAGGAGTCCGAGCCTTCCGGATCGATACCGGTATCAAGTTGGGCGGGACGCAAACTGCCGCCCCCATGTCCGAAGGTCCGAACCGTTCGGTGCCCCTCGTCTGTTGCATACAGGGATGCGGCAGCATTAAATCCTGGTGTCCTCATTTTATAATCCTCCTTAAACGTCAGCTCTGCCAGGGGGGCATGGTAACACAGCGTCAGCATGACAAGTTGCGTGCATAGATTGTAATTGCCGGCCTTTGTTTTAGACGGAGGCTTTCGCCATAAATCCAGGCATGTTCATTTTCCCCGCCACGGCAAGCGCCACCATTCGAAACGAGAAAGCGTTATGCTCTCAGCGACAACAGAAAAATTTCGCGCGCGCCTAACAACCTGGCCCGCCAATCGCAAGAGACGACAATCTTGCCATCTCTCGATGATCGGGCCTTGAGATGCTCGCCGCTCGAGGTCCTCGTTATGAATAGCACGGTAGCGGGAAGCGTCTAACGACACCGTTATGCGATACGCATGCGCAGTGCTTGACTGAAGGAGTACAAACCTTCCGCCCAAAAACGATGAAGCATCTGCCCTCTATGCATGGCCCGCAAAAGGGCTCTGAGCAATTCCCCACTTCTGTATGGATATCATCAAGCTGCGTGGCATGCACCGCTTGGGCTTCGCAGGCGAAAACTCCGGCCATTCGATACATCTCTTTCACTTGGTTCAGCGACGCTTCAGCATCAAATCCAGGCATATTCATTTCAATCACCTCTTTGGTTTAGTTAGCGCTCATGGTAAGGAAACAACCTGGTGACTCGGAACAGAAGCTCCTCGGTCACGTCGACTCGGGTCGAGGACTTCTCCGGCGACATTGATCCCGTCGCTCAACACGCCTCAGACGTATGTACAGCTGAAACAGGCGGGATTTGCGAGTCCAGCATGAAACCACATACATCCACTATTGAAGAAACATGGAAAGAACGCGGCAGGTGCACCGAGAGCCGTACACAGCGCACCCAAAGCCGTGCGAGTCCCGCAGTTAACTCGAAACGCGGGAGAGATAACTGCTTCCCGCGGTGAAAAGTTAGCTTGAGACTCATACTGCTCACTTGTCATGCGGAGTGAACCATCCGCAGTAAACCCAGGTAGATTCATTTCTTTCTCCTTCCCTTAAGTGAAATCCCCTTAAGTGAAATCGTCCATATCTATTTTCCGGTAAACAGACGCGCGCTTGCAACTACGCGCTGAGAACGACAGTCCGCTAAGAGTGAACAACTATCTAAAGCAACCGGCACGATCCATAACTCCCTCCCAAAACTCTGCCCGGTTGTAGGCTCCTTCGTTGTAGGCCCCCCAAACCAATTCAGCCAGCACATGGCAAACCCTGGCCATAGCGGGTTGCACAGTTGCCACAGCATCATTCGAATCAAACGGGGTGGTCAGGCCATATCCCTTCCGGACCTTTGCAATTGCGTTCTCAGCGGTAAAGCCTGGCAAGTTCACTTTAAGAGTTTTCATGTCTCTCCTTTTCGGCCATTAGTAATTTGAGAGTACTCCCATTTCCTGGTTACGTCGCGTAGACCTGCAAAGCTTCTCGATCTTCAAAAGAGGGCGCTCTGCCGTTAGCCGATCGTGGGTCTAAGTACAGACCGTATCGCAGTAGCCGCCGCGCCGATGCAGGCAGGATTAGGACCGCCAAGGCATGCCGCTGTTTCCGCGCCTATGGCCACTGCACACTTGAACCATTTGGGCATTTGTGGAATCACAGTATCAATTTGTGTTCGCTCCCACTTTACGTTCGTCCGTGAGTGATGAGAAGTATCGGAAAGCGACGCGTTGGCGGAAAATCCTGGAACGTTTCTCATTTTGCTGCCTCCTCGAAAGGTTCGACCTTTCTATCGATCAAAATATGGTGACATCTTCGTCACCAGGAATGGAAACTCCTCGGTCACGTCTACACGAGTAAAGAACTTCTCGACCACATAGGTCGCGCGGTTCGTGAACGAAAAGATCACGTCAACGACGTTGCGCGTGCTGCTCAGCGGCGACCTCTGAACGTCCACTGCAGTCAACGAAGAGTTCCGCCCGAACGCATCAGCGGCCGTGGTGTAGATCGCCGGATAGCGAACGGCCAGATAATTCAATGCGCGATGATCGTCGGTCGACCCAGCATTGTCCGCGGCCAGCATGATCCGATCGAACAACTCTTCCGCCGCTGGGCCAAATTCTTTAGCCGAAGTCTTTTCTGGTCGCGGAATAGCCTTGATGAGCGCATCACGATCAAAGGAATAGATTTGATCGAATATGACAATTGGCGCCATCAGTCCGTTGCACATTTCCGGTGGAGCGATTGGTCCCCGCACGCCCACCACGACATCAAGGTCGAGAGGGCTTGGCTGGGGACGCACCGCCTCAAGCAGTTGGTCGTAGTCGGCGGGATCACGTGGCACGAGGATGTAAGTCTCCAGACCCTCAATACTAAATACCCAGCACACTTGACGTGCGATGTAGCGATTCGAGCGCTCGGACAGCACGGCGTGGGCCGCTGCTCGGTCGGTGAGCCCCTTGGTATCAGCCCGCCCCGTCGCCTGCGCAAATTCCTTTTCCACCGCGAGAGTCGGAAAGCGCATTTCGACGCGGCCGATCGCAAAGACATAGGACGGCGCAGTCGCGCCATTGCCATTAGAGGCAGCCGTCGCTCCGCAGGTCGCACAAGTCGCGGGGTTCACTTGAGGGTACTGGGCCCTTCCGGCGTTGTTGTCGGCAGGCGGTGCAATTATCTGACCTGCGTTAACAGCATCTAGTTGACTTGTCGATTGCTCATTCAATTCAGATTGTTCCATGACCCTTCTTCTCCTTTCGGGATAAAAAGCAAGTTCTATCGCCTGCCAGAAAAAACCATCCAGCGATTGAGAGCCGCTGCCCGCCGTTCGCAACCGCCGCAAGGCTTGATGCCGACGGCATAAGTAGCGCGTTTGATAACGTCACCTAGTCCGACCTCTTTGTCGCTTACGAAACCAGGCAGGCGCACCTGGAAGGGCTTTGAGTGACGCTCATTAATACGAGGCTTTGTCTCCTTCATATTCTTTCCGATTCGTAATGCGGCTTCCGCCGTGCTCGCGAGTGCCGAACTGTTGCTTTGGTTAACAAGCCTCCTGGAAACAGAATGGCTTACCCCAGCTGCAGACTTCCCCGCCTGCCCACTGCAAATAGCAATGGGATATCTTGCAGCAAATCGTTTGCTTGCCATTTCGACACGGAGTTCGTTCCCAGCACTGCTCATCGCCCCGACCTTGTTGAGGTTCAATCCTGGCCGAGGCATCCGATAAGCTGCCCGGAAAGTTTGTCCATTGGCTCGCTGGTTTTGCGAGCGATGCTTCCGAAGTGAATCCCGGTATTCTCGTCATGTTGTTTCTCCTTTCGAACGGATCGTTGATTTGATAAGAGCCATTTCTTGCGTGTCCATCATCCGGCACGCTTGATCAAGTCTTGATAGGCCGCCCACGCATCGAGTAACGGTGGGACAACCGTTGGACTTCTTTGGAAACCCGCTCTTGTTACGGCGCTCTTCACCGCGGCTGCCGTCGCCTTCGGAAATACTGACAACAACAACGTGATGGTCCCGGTAACAAACGGAGCCGCCGCGCTTGTCCCGCCGAATGTAGGCGCTTTGCCGTTAACACCGAGGCTCGTGACGCCGTCACCGGGCGCGCTAAGTCCTCGCCTCCCGATGGAATTTCCGAGATTCGAATAACCAAGTGGTCTGCCTCGAAGGTCACATGCAATCACCGGAATAACCCAAGGATGACGCGTGAGAGCAGTACTACCTACTCTTCCCTGATTGCCCGCCGCCACGACGACGATAACGCCGCGCCTTGCGGCATAATCAAGCACCTCTTCTAACTTCCTTTCACCTTTAGAAGAGGGTTGCGCGAGCGCCGCACTCAGGTTAATCACGTGAGCGCCGCCCTCAATGCAATCACTGAGCGCTGTGGCGAGTTCTTGCGGAGTCGCGCTTGGCATATGACCGTTCGCCGATGTTCCCTCCGCGAAAATTGGCCTTACGAGCAGAGTACACTTCGGGCAAATGGCTGGGGCGGCCGAACCTCTCGTTGCACACAAGATGCCTGCCACGAAAGTTCCGTGCATACACGCCACGCTGTCGGCTCGCGCGCAAGTGCCGGCGAGCGTTCCAGGAATCTCACGGATATTTGTATTTGATAGATCCTTGTGGTTAGAGGCAATAGGCCCGTCTATTAGCGCGATCGTCGTTTCAACTCGACCGCTGCTGAGTTCCATGAGTGGTCTGAGCTTAACCAGATCCAATGGACTCGCGGCGTTCCGCACAGCTGGAGAAAATAGACTCGCAGGCTGCCTGTAAGAGGAAGTTGTAATCCGCGAAATGGGAGTCGTTGGAAACACTTGAAATTCCTTTGAGCTAATCCAAGGCTCAGCTTGACGTGGTTAACGCATGCACTTTGGGCCGATGTTTTTATGACGTGCGAGGTGTATCGGTCGAGTGAATGCAGCCCTTATATACCTACGGCTAAGTGGGTGTCAACAGGAAATCTCATGCGCGCAGTCAAGGTCAGGCTTCACTGCTCATCAGTCACGCGAATGAAATCGCTCGCCGGATTGTATTGATCCAAACTTTCGGTTGCGCTTGCGTCAATGATCGATCCAATCGGCGGATGAAATTCATCCGTCGGAACTGACGAGCACGGCGGTGACTCGGCAGTCATGACCGGCACCGGTTCGATGAACGGCGCCGGCGGCGGCGGTTGATGCGAGACGTGGATGTCTCGATCTTCATAACGCAGGCCGTGGGGAAACTCCTTACGAACCTTGTCTGCAATCTCACCGAGATCGATGAAGCAGTCCGCAACGTCAATCAACTTAGGCGCAGTGTTCGATCGGAATCCGACAATCTCGACGCGACAGCCTTTGTAGGCCACCGCATTCACGGCATAGACGAAGTCTTCGTCTCCCGAAACCAACACAGCGGTATCGTAACGTCCGGCCAGCGAAAGCATATCAACAGCTATTTCGACGTCGAGATTTGCTTTCCGCGTCCCGTCATAAAAAGTTTTGAGTTCCTTCTGCACGACGCGGAAACCGTTGCGCCTCATCCACAGCAAAAATCCCTGTTGACGTTCAGCGCCGGCATCGACGCCGGTGTAGAAGAAAGCTCGAAATAAACGACCATCGCCCAGCAGCACACGCAGCAGCTTGTTATAGTCAATATCTATATTGTGAAATCGCGCCGCGTGAAAGAGATTATTTCCATCAATAAAAATCGCCACTTTTCCGCGATGGCCGAACTGCAACGAAATGTTGTTGTTCGAATCAAAGTGGTTCACGTCATTAGCTCCGATACAATTTTGAATAGGCCCAATTAGAATGCCGCCGCGACCATGCTGAGGTCAAGCGAGCCTAATTGGATTAGATTGGACCTGCTCACGTCGTATAATTCTCATCGACATGAGCGAGTTAGACGAGACCAAGACCATCGGCACCGCGATCGATCATCAAGAATCCAAGCCGAAGAGTTTTGCGGTGGATGAATTGGTCAATTGTGACGAGTGCTCGCGCGCGAATCCGCCGACGCGATCGGCTTGTCTATATTGCGGAGCGCCGCTGGCGACGGCGACTCTGTTGGAAGTCTCGCCGGGCGCCGCAACTGAAGCACAAACAGCGTCGTCAGGCGACGGGTCGTATGTGGTTTTGATTCATCGAGAGACTGATCCGAACGAAGAATCGACCGTCAGTCAGCTTGCATCGTTGCTGCAAGTGCAGACAACCGAAGTACAAAACGCGTTGAGCGCCGGTGGTGTGTTGCCGCTGCGACTCGCAAAGAGCGCGGAAGATGCGGACAGGTGCGCCGATGATATTCGATCGCTCGGACTGGAGGTCGTCACAGTCGCAGAAAACGAATTGAAACCAAACGAACCTTTCGTAAAGATTCGCGCGGTTGAATTGGCGGATGATTCGCTCACGGGATTAAGCGTGACCTCGGGCGCCAGGTTTACCGTTAAATGGAGCGACCTGTACTTGCTCGTCGTCGGACGATTGATTACGACACAAACTGAAATCGAAGAGAAGCGTCGTGGTAAGCAGCAGCCGTCAGACGGGAGTCATAATTCATTTGATGAAACGGTGCTCGACGTTTGGACATATTCCAACATCGCGTGGCGCATCTTCGTTAATAGTTTCGATTTTTCCTGCCTCGGATCGATGAAGAGCTTGACGGCTTTCGAGAATTCCAAAGCGATGCTCCAAATCTTCCGCGAGCGCGCACCGCAGGCTCAGATCAACGAATCGTATACTCGCGCGCGCCCAATCCTGGCGAATGTCTGGCCGCTCGAAAAACAAACTCGGAATTCGCAACTGCGCCACACGGGCATCGGCAAGCGCCAGCTCGCCACCGTGACGGTCACGGATAATCAGACGCAATTCAACAGCTATTCTCGACTGTTGCATCATTTGAGACTGCGCGAATATTCGAACCGCACATGAAAAAGAAGCACGCAGGAAAATCGTCAGCGCCGCTGCGTTTGATCTATGGAGTCAATCCCGTGATCGAATCCCTTCGCGCCGATCGCATTCCTAGCGAGATCATCATCGCCGCGGGCGCACGTGATGCTCGCTTGCGCGATCTGGTTGAGCTGGCGCGAACTAAGGACGTTACGATCAAGCAGGCACCGCGCGCTGTGTTGGATCGAGAAGCCGGCAACACGCATCATCAGGGCGTCGTCGCGCGGCTCGCGCAAGCCTCGTATGCTGACGCCGGCGACTTGCTTGAATCGATTACAGAAAAGATTGGTACAGCGAATGAACCGCTCACCTTGCTGCTTGATGGAATCGAAGATCCGCGAAACCTCGGCGCTGTCTTGCGCACGGCCGAATGCGCCGGAGTCGACGGGGTTTTCATTCCCGAGCGGCGCGCGGCCGGCTTGAATGAAACGGTCGCCAAGGCCTCAGCCGGCGCCAGCGAACATCTGCCAATCGCTCGCGTTACAAATCTTTCTCTTTTGATTAGGCAGTTGAAAGAGCGTAATTTGTGGATCGTCGGAACGTCAGCGGATGCCGCGGTCGACTACACGGGCTGGGACTGGACGCGGCCATCGGCGATTGTGCTCGGCGCGGAAGGATCTGGCCTGCATCGTCTGGTGCGCGAACATTGTGATGCACTGGTGAAGATTCCGGTGCGCGGGAAAATCCAATCGCTGAACGTCTCAGTTGCAGCAGGGATTATTCTTTATGAAGTGTTGCGTCAGCGAGTGGCTGCGAAACAAAACTCAGAACCCTGATGCTCAGCCTTTCGTTTAACAGGCTGGAGGACTAATGAAATGTTTTGTCCGAAATGCGCAACTCAAAACGTCGAAGGCGCCAAGTTCTGCCGTTCGTGCGGCGCGAACATAAGTTTAATACCTCACGCGCTGAGCGGCCAGTTGCCGATCGCGCCGGCGAATGAAGCCATTGAGCGCGCGTTTCGGCGGAAGCGGCGGAAGGAGCCAAGTCTTGCTGAAGGCAGTAGACTTCTGATGATGGGAATTGCTTTTGTCGTCGTGTCCATCCTGATTGGCAAATACAGCCCCGGCGGTTGGAGCTGGTGGTACTGGATGCTGATCCCAGCGGCGACATTTCTCGGCAGAGGAATTTCCGACCTCATTCGCGCGAGGCAGGCTGGAGCTTTCGGCGCTGCCCAACGATCGCCACAGGTCCAAGCCCCGAATCCAATTCAGATTCCGTCACCACGTAGTACCAGCGAGTTGATGCCGCCCGCGCCCAGCGTCACCGAAGGCACAACGCGTCATCTGAACGCCGAGCCGCCGCCGCGGCACTTCGATTCAGTCGAGAATCAAAAGCCATCCTAAGCCTTTCGATCAATGACAAAAATCTGCGTCCCCGTCTGTGTTGACCGCATCGACAAAATGCGGGAAGCGGTTGAGCGCGCGTCGCAAGTCGCTGACATCGTCGAGTTGCGGCTGGATTATTTGTCAGAGTCCGAACTCGCTCAGTCCAACGAGATTAGGGCGGTCGTTAGGTTCACAAAGCGACCAGTGATCCTGACGCTGCGTCCTGCTGAATACGGTGGACATCGAGCGATGAACACTCAGGACCGGCTGTTTTTCAGGATTCAAAATTTATCAGTAGTGAGAGAGAAGAGCCCTCGGAATTATTGGGATCTCGAACTTGACCTGGCTCTGATTCTCGAGCAGAGAGAGAAAGAAGGAAACGATGTCGCCGGCTGGGGCTCGGTCGATTGGAAGCACACCATCTGCTCTCATCACGACTTTGTTGGTATCCCTCGCGACTTGGATGGATTGTACAAGGCGATGGCTGCGACGCCGGCGGCCATAATCAAGATTGCAGTACAGGCTGATGACGCGATCGACTGCCTTCCAATCTTTCGCTTGCTTGAGCATGCTCAACGGGAACGGCGAGAGCTGATCGCTATTGCGATGGGCCAGGCGGGAATTATGACGCGCGTGCTTGGTCCTTCACGCGGATCGTTTCTGACTTACGCCTCGATTGATGAAGACAACAAAACCGCACCGGGGCAACTAACCGCGAAAGAGCTGCGCGAGCTTTATCGGGTCGATCAGATCGGTCGAGAGACGCAAATCTTCGGGATCATCGGCAATCCCGTGAGTCATTCGTTATCACCGCGCATTCACAACGCGTCGTTCGCGGCGTCAGACTTGAACGCTGTATACATCCCAATGCAGGTTGATGACGCGCGACCATTCATGCTGCGAATGGCTCATCCAAAATCGCGCGAACTCGATTGGAACCTTCGGGGCTTGAGTGTGACCGCGCCGCACAAATCAACTGTGATGAGCTTTCTGGATTGGATCGATCCATCGGCGAAAGAAATTGGCGCAGTCAACACGATAGTTGTGCGGGACGATCAACTGCTTGGATACAACACTGACGCTGCCGGGTTCATTTCACCTTTGCGCGAGAGATTTGGATCGCTGAACGGTGTGAGGTGTGCCGTAATCGGCGCGGGCGGTGCAGCGCGAGCGGTCTTGTGGGCATTGCGGAATGCAGACGCAAACGTCGCGTTGTTCGTGCGAGATGTCGAGAAAGCAACCGCACTCTCGAATCAGTACGACCTTTCCTGCGACCAGTTGGAAAACGCGCGATTCGAATCGTTCGACATCGTCATTAACGCTGCGCCGCTCGGAACTCGTGGCGAACATGAAGATCGAACGGCGGCCAGGGCTGAGCAGTTGCGCGGGGTGCGGTTGGCTTACGATCTCGTTTACAATCCACCTGAAACGCGGTTTCTGCGCGAGGCGCGCGAAGCTGGATGCGAGACGCTCAGCGGAGTCGAGATGCTTCTGTACCAGGCCGTCGAACAATTCAAGTTATGGACCGGCAGCGAACCTGACCGACCGACGATACGCGAAGCGGCGATGCGCGCGCTCACGCAGCCATCCGGCAATTAATGACGTCAAACTCTCAACCTTCAAACGATCGATACAGCCGCCAGATTCTTTTCGCCGGTATTGGCGCCGAAGGACAGCGGCGATTGCTTTCTTCACGAGCATTGATCGTTGGCTGCGGCGCGCTGGGCTCAGCGCAGGCTGAATCGCTGGCGCGCGCGGGCGTTGGAAAATTGCGGATTGTCGATCGCGACTTCGTTGAGTTCTCGAATCTTCAACGGCAAACAATGTTCACTGAGGCTGACGCCAATGATCGTCTGCCAAAAGTAATCGCCTGCGCGAATCATCTTCGCAAAATCAATTCAGATGTTCTGGTCGAGCGGGAAATCGCCGACGTCAATCATTCGAATATCGAACGCCTTATTCAGGATTGTGACGTTGTGATCGATGGCACAGACAATTTCGCGACGCGGTACTTAATTAACGATGCTTGCGTCAAGCACAACGTGAATTGGATTTATGGCGCCGCGGTCGGATCGTATGGCGTGACCATGACGATCAGGCCGAACGTCGCGCCGTGCCTGCGCTGCATTTTTCCCGAAGCGCCGCCGGCCGCGAGCGCGCCGACGTGCGACACCGCGGGCGTGATCATGCCAATCATCAATGTCGTTGCGGCCGTTCAGATAAGCGAAGCGCTGAAACTATTGACCGGACACTTCGAAAACTTGCACAACTCTCTGATGCAGTTCGATGTCTGGCGGAACGAGTGGCGACTCATTGCAGTGGGGACGCCGGTGAAGGATTGTCCGACCTGTTCGGCTCGTAAGTTTGAAACGCTTCAATCCGACAGTCGAGAGTTCGCGGCCGTCTTGTGTGGCCGTCATGCGGTGCAGATTTCGCCATCACATCCGGCGCGAATAGATCTCAATCTGCTCGGTGAGCGACTCGCGGGCGCTGGCGAAGTGAACTGCAACGACTATCTGCTACGATTTCGCACCGGCGAATTCGAGATGACTATCTTTCAGGATGCGCGTTCGATCATTCGCGGCACCGACGACATCGCCACCGCGCGCTCGCTTTACGCAAAATACGTCGGCAATTAATCTTGTTCCTTAGGCTCGTAATTATGCAAAAAATCAAATCGCTCGTTCTTCTAATCACAGTTGTTCTTTTCACCGCCAACAAATCTTTCGCCGGCGAACCGATCGTTTGGGAGATTGGCTCGCGAGCCGACCTTCTGAAAGGCGAAGCTCGCGGAGTCTCAGTTACAGACACGGGTGTGTTGACGCTCGCGCCGAACGTCAGCCAGTTGTTCAATACTGAGCAGGCTTATGTCTGGTCCACAGCGATCGATTCGTCGGGCAACGTTTATCTCGGCACCGGCCATGACGGAAAGCTCTTTCGCGTCGGCGCGGACGGCAAGGGCGCTTTGCTGTTCAAAGCTTCTGAGTTGGACGTGACCGCGCTTGCGATCGCGAGTGACGGATCGATCTATGCCGCGACTTCTCCGGACGGAAAAATTTATAAGGTTGCCGCGAACGGCAATGCAACGGTGTATTTCGATCCGCCCGACAAGTACATCTGGTCGCTGGCGATTTTGAGAGACGGTTCGCTGGCAGTCGGCACCGGTGACAACGGCAAGTTGTATCGCGTGCGTAGCGCGGGAGCGAAACCGGAAGACTCGCTGCTGGTCAATACAACTCAAACCCACGTGATGTCGCTTGCGGTGACTTCACAAGGCGAGCTTTTCGCTGGAACGGATCCAGGTGGACTGGTCCTGCGAGTTTCTCTGGAAGGAAAAGCGTTCGCACTGCTCGATTCATCTTTGCGCGAAATCCACGCATTGGCGGCGGCCGCAGACGGTTCAGTTTACGCATTGGCGCTGGGCGATGCTGCCGCGACTACAAAGGCAGGCGCGGCCGCTACATCGACTGATACATCCGCGGCGGTAGCCGCCGCCGTAACAAGCACTGTCTCAGCGACTGACGAGGCTGCGGCTCAGGTGGCCCAAGCTCAGCAACCTGTGCGCAGTCGCAACGATCTTACGAACGCGCGAAGCGCGGTCTATCGCATCTTGCCCGACGGCGGCAGTGATGTTGTATGGAGTTCCACTTCAGTCACCGGATTCGCCGTGCTTGCCTCGCGCGGGGGCGTGTTGGTTGGAACTTCAGATAAAGGGCGCATCTACTCGGTTACAGACGATGGCCGCGACACGTTGTTGCTGCAATCAACCGAAGGGCAAGTCTCTTCGCTGGTCGCGCGCGGGTCGGACGTTTATGCCGCGTCGAGTAATCAAGGGAAACTTTTTCGCTTCGATGATGTATCGGTGCGAGAAGGGAATTACGAGTCGCCGGTTCGCGATGCGAAACTAGTTGCGAGTTGGGGAAGAATCTGGTGGCGCGGTACCGGCCCAATCGAATTGCAAACGCGGAGCGGCAATAGCGAGCGGCCCGACATCACGTGGAGCGATTGGAGCAGTGCCTATAACGACGCAACTGGATCGCAAATCGCCAGTCCGAAAGCGCGCTTCATTCAATGGCGCGCGACGCTGCGCATTTCCAGTGGCGCAAGTCGCAATGAACCGAAACTTGAAGATGTGAGTCTTGCATACCTGCCGCGCAACGTTGCCCCTGAAGTTCTCGCGGTCAACGTTCTTCCGCCTGGCGTTGCTTTGCAGCAGCAGATCCAAATTCAAATTGATCCAAACATCGAGGCTTCCGGTCTTGATACGGCGCTCTTCGGAATTATCGCGCAAGCGCCTCCGCGCCGTTTGTATCAACGTGGTGCGCGCGCGCTGCAATGGCAAGCCGAAGATCGCAACGGCGATACGCTGGAGTACGCCGTCTATTATCGATCGCTAAACGAAACGACGTTTCGTCTGTTGAAGGATCACATTCGCGAAACGTTCTACACAGTTGATGGCGCAAGCCTCGCCGATGGTCGGTACATCTTTCGCGTTGTCGCCTCCGACGCTTTGGATAATCCAATCGGACTGGCAGCAATGGCGGAGCGAGTCAGCGAACCGGTCGACATTGATAACACGCCGCCGGTGATCCGATCTGTCGGCCAACTACAGGCTAATGGCGATCAGGTGCGCGCGGTTTTCGATGTTGAGGACGCCACGGGTCGGATAAAGCGAGCCGATGTAAGCGTCGACGGAAGCGCTTGGCGAGAAGTGTTTCCTGATGATGGCATCGCCGACGGCGCCAAAGAACGGTACTCGCTGGACGTCGCGAATAGTGGGCCAGGCGAACATACTATTTCGTTGCGAGCCTTTGATAGCAGCAATAACGTTGGCAACATCAGCGTCACATATCGGCGATAACGAGCACGATATGGTGCGAAAACGGGCTCGGTCGCCTTTATCCGTCAGGTTCTTCGGATGTCGGTGGCGATGTCAAAATCGCAATATCTATCGCTTCATCAGAGACTCAACGAACTTTTGGCGCTGATGAAACGTCAAAGAATCGGGACTTGGCATCGAGTTTGCTGAAATTGGGGCAGCGCAGCTCCCCGCCTCTCCCGCGTGAATACGCAAAGCACGGAGGCGGCAAGTAGTGATGAAGGAACTTAGACGAATTTTCACGGTGGTACTGATGGCGGCGATTCTCTCGATCCCTGCTTTCACGCAGATGACGGCGTTCGGTCAGAAGAATGACAACCGTCCACCCAAAGAGACGCCGAAAGTGAAGGAAAAAGATAAGCCCCCGCCAAGCAACAGCAACAACAGTCAGGGTAATAACAATCGGCGGAAGCCATAGTCCCGTGGCTTGAGAATTTTTGGAAAGAAGCCCGCGAGTTTTATCTCGCGGTTTTATTTTCTTAAGAGGCTTAACGCCCAAGCTCCTACCGGCAACTCGTTAACAATTTTTAAGGTCGAGCAATGCTAAAGCGTATCGCCTTGTCCTCTGGGCCATCGCCCGCGATCGTAGTGCCGGAAGTAACCTTGGAGCTGACATAATCCGAAGTGCCAACGAAGCCCATAATTGGAACATAAGCGTCGCGACGAGGCGTGTTCGGTTTCATGCTTGGATCAAGCGACTTCCCATCAACAGGCGCAGCTTCGGGCGGTTGGATGCGCTCGGCTTATAGGCGATCATCAATGGCACGATAACCGCGGAATCAACCCAAAGCTATCCCAATTTACTTTCCCGAGAAACAGGCGGCGAAGTGCTTAGGGATTGTCCGAATAACCCCTTCGAGCCTGTGAAGCCGGGCGCATCAGATTCTTTAGGCCAAGAGAACGGCCAACCGATGCAATTTCGTGAGAATTCATGATCGTTTTTCACTTCAATGTGTGTGCGAAAGTGTAGTGTGACGCACAAACGGGCGACCCGAAATCAAAAGGGTCGCCCGTAAGTTATTGAAAAATATGGTGCCCGCTAGTAGATTCGAACTACTGACCCCTCGCGTGTGAAGCGAGTGCTCTACCGCTGAGCCAAGCGGGCATATGATTTAAGGAAGCTTAAGCTATAACGCTACTTCTTTCAATTCCAAGGACTTAGCGTCCACACCGACTGTTCCCGTTGTTCCCTGAATTCCCGTAAAAGTCCCCAACAACTCCCCAACGGAATTCATGCGTTGTTTAGCAAGTATCCTGCCTTCTCTCGTTGGATGCAGATAGGTGCGAAACGACTCAAGCGATCGGTGACCGCTGTAAGACATCACCAGTGCTACATCATTCCCGGTCGCTTCCATCATATCGGTGACGAACGTGTGACGAAAACTGTGACACGTAAAACCATTCGCTTGACCGTAGTTGAGTTTCGCAAGTTTAGCTGCCTTGCGACAAGCGCGAGCGATCGCGTTATCAAACGTTTTTACCTTTGCGCGAGGAAACAGGTATTCTCCGTCAGTTAGTCCTTCACTAATCCGACGCTGCACGATATCACGAATGCAATCCCAAAGAGGCAGCTCGCGCTCATCTTCTGTTTTTGAAGCGTTGAGTTTTATCTTGCCTTTCGACCATTGAAATTGATCGAGCTTTATTCGGAGCAACTCATTAAAGCGTGCTCCAGTCATACGAAGCAATTGAACCGCGTCGCCAGCTTCGCGCCACAGTGATTTAAGAAACTTCGTTCAGCTAAGGGTGGGGAGAAACTTCGGGATGGTAGCGAGTGGGTTAACATGGCGGTGATGCACGTGGTCAATGGGATGGCCGTGAAGTACCCGAACCTGACCTGAGTGGACGAGTTATCGTACGTGTCGTGGGCTTCACACAAATCTGCGAGTGGCTCGTAATATAACAGGTCATTCATTGGTCTAAGATTACTATGAAAGCCTTGCTGAGGTGGAGGTCGCCTAACGCCGCGCTCGTTGGGCGGCCCTCTTGAAATTTGTGACTTTAAGAATAATACTGACTGCTGATGTAGAGGAGGTGATTATGTTAACCAAACTTTGCATCAGGCCGCCCAGGGCTTCGGGATGGCATAAGGTCAATGACCGAAAGAGCGTGGAGGCCTTATCATTCGCAAGGTAAGGTCGAGGAATCGCGAACTCCTTTTCAAGGAGATGGCACAAAGGACAAGCTAAATTGCGAGCCTTCAAGATGCCCACTTACAACAGCGGCATCTTCATATCCGCACATCTCTGAGCTGAGTGTGAAATGAGCGATCAAAACTATTTTTCCGGAATACTGGCACTACGCAACAAATCGGCGAACCGCTCCTGCGACACTAGGCCGTCGAACTCTGGGGTTAGCATGAGCCAGCCTCTCCAGCGACCATTTTCCACACAGGCCTTTTCGAGCCACTGAAGCGCCGGCTCAAGCTGATTCAGGCCCGCGAAAACGAGGGCTATACTATATGGCGGGACATACGTTCGCTTCGATTTTCGTAACATGGCGTCGAGCAGCGCCAGCGCCTCTTTTTTGTTCCCCGACATGCCATAGGCATATCCGAGAAAGCCTGAGAGCACCGGCGTGTCCTCTATTTGGTTAGCCCGCTTAAACTCCCGGATCGCTTCAGCGAAGGAGCCCTTTTGCCCATAGGCTATCCCCAAAAGAAGGCGTGCCCGGTAGAAATCCGGACTCAGCTCAAGTGTCTTATCAAGTTGCTCAATTGCCTGAGGGAATTGCCGTGCTAACAGGTAATGCCACGCGAGCTGCTGATTGATCTCAGGATCAGCCGGCTCAAGCTCCAAAGCCAACTTGCATTCGGCGAGTGCAGCCTCGGGCAGACTCATCTCCAGCAAACAGTGCGCGTAACCGCTATGCGCCCAGGCAAGTTTCGGATCCAATTCGATGGCTAATCTGAATTCACGCTCGGCACCGGCCCGGTCTCGGTCATAGACGAGCTTAATAGATGCCAGTGTGTTGTGAGCTTCGGCGAGTCCATCGTCGATTTCAAGCGCCTTGGACACCGCGGCCCTCGCTTTTTGTATTGTTTCCAAAGGAGGCACAAGGCCGTAGAAATCAAATTGTATACAAGAATCCCCCAGTCCTGTGTAGGCCAGCGAATAATCCGGGTCTATTTCGATTGCCTGCTCGAAGGCCTTCATCGCTCTCTCGTACCCCTCTCGGGTGCGCGTGTTCAGCATATAGCGACCTTTCAAATAAAGCTGATAAGCCTCGGCACTCTCGGTACCAAGTTTGAACAGTAGCCTTGGATCTGAGCCCTTCAGTTTCAGCCGGAGTCTCTCGCAAATGTTCCTGGAAATGTTTTCGTGAATCCTGAGGATGTCGGAAATTTTATCGTCGTACTGCTTACCCCACAGCTGCCATCCATTTGCTACATCAACCAATTCCACCTTGATCATTATGTTCTCTCCAACAAGCGATACTCCCCCTATCAACACCCAGGCCACACCCAGCTCGAGCCCGGCTTCTTGTGGATCGACTCTCCGTCCTTCGTAACGCATAACGGTGCTGCAAGCCTTGACATGCAGGTCGGGTAGCAACGAGAGACTGTTGACGAGGCTCTCTGTAATGCTGGTAGTAAGGTATTCTGCGTTGGGATCGGTGCTCTCGTTAATCATTGGCAAGATAGCGAGAGAGGTGATGCGTCCATCTTGAGTTTCTGTTTTGCCAGGTCCAGCGACGTCCCGTTCCGTGCGAAGCTGCTCTTCTTGAAGGCTCGCGCTTGGAGCATTTACTTCCATTACGCTTGCAGCAAACCGGTAGCCTCGTTTCGGAATCGTCTGAATATATTGATCTGCGCGGCCACCCAAAACCTTCCTGAGGATAAAGATGTTTTGGGCGACTATCGCTTCTTCGACAAAGGTGTCCGCCCAGATGCTCTGCAACATCTCTTCTTTCCCGACCATTCGCCCGCTATTTCGAACAAGTAAAAGGAGAGTTTCAAAGGCCTTAGGAGTAAGAGCTATGACAATGCCTTCGCGTAAGAGTAGGCGCTCTCTCGGGGACAAGCGGAATGCGCCAAAATCATAAAAATCTGGAAGCTTACTACTCATATGGGCCGTTGAGGAGTTATTGAGAAGTCGTTAAGAAGAAATTTGAGCGTTCTCTAAAGACTTTTGAGAACCACACCGAATACATTACCCCGCGACATTGGCTAACCTTAACTATATACGAGGTTACTTGACCCAGCAAGAACCCACGTTTCACGCTTGGAGTGTAACCAAACACACCCTTTAGGCGCAACCTTTTGAGCGTAACTCAAAGGCAGACCTGAGGTGTGAGACTAGCCTGATTGAGGCGCTAGTTTCATCTTTCCCCAAAGATATTCGACTCAAGCTGGGATAGAGGTTAAGCGCATTTCCCCCGGAACGGAGTGTCAGCATAGCACCCAAGGGGTTGGTTCGCTCATATCCGCAATGCGATCACTCGTATTGCTCCAGTCAAAGAAAGATCGAGTTCCGCTCGAAGAGCGGTAGCTTTGCCCTTTGGCCTGAATCTAATGTTCTACGACTAAGGTGGCCGTTAAGAACCGCCTGATTGCAAAGATGTTGGCACGCTACCCTCTGCTCCTCAAGTAAGCGCACCATTTCTAAATCGCCCAACGGTCCACTTTTTCAACCGCGATAAGCCTGCCTAAGTTCTGCCTTTTCGGAGTAGTCCTTTCGGAGTAGTCCATGTTTCGCAACAGAGCCAACGGCGCCGAACCTCATTCTGAGTTCACACCTCAGTTTGCCACTTTCGTCGAGGTCCTTAATTGGAGAGCCCGACACCAGCCTGATCGCGTAGCTTATACATTTCTGAAGGATGGCGAGACAGAACTGGTCGACCTAACTTATCAGAACTTGGACCATCAGGCGCGGGCCATCGGGATGTCGCTTCAATCAATCGGTGCAGCTGGCGAGCGTGTATTGCTGTTGTATCCCCCCGGGCTGGAATATGTCGCCGCTTTTTACGGTTGCCTCTACGCGGGAGCAGTAGCCGTGCCAGCTTACCCGCCGCGATTTAACCGGAACTTGCTCCGGCTTCAAACCATGATAGGCGATTCTGAAGCCACCGTGGCGCTGACGACGGCCGGGCTCCTTAGCGGCGTCGAGCATCATTTTCCACAGGCGCCGGACTTAGGAGCACTGCGATGGCTCGCCACTGACAAAGCTTGCAACAATCCGGCAGTCGAATGGACTCATCCAGCGATCAGCAGTGAGACGCTGGCTTTCCTGCAATACACATCCGGCTCAACGGGCTCGCCAAAGGGCGTCATGCTCACGCACGGAAACTTGCTACACAATTCGGCTTTGATTCAAGAGTGCTTCGGAACAACCCCGGATAGCAGAGGAATGGTCTGGCTCCCGCCTTACCATGACATGGGCCTCATTGGCGGGATTCTACAGCCGCTCTTCGTCGGAATGCCGGTCACGCTCATGTCACACGTTTCCTTTCTGCAGCGGCCATTGCGCTGGTTGCAAGCCATCTCTCGCAGCAGAGCCACCTCGAGCGGAGGTCCTAATTTCGCGTATGACCTCTGCATTTCCAAGACCAGTCCAGAGGAGCGGGCGACACTTGATCTGAGCAGTTGGACCACGGCTTTCAATGGTGCGGAACCAATCCGCCCAGAGGTGCTGGAAAGATTTGCCCGCACATTCGAATCCTGCGGCTTTCGCCGAGAGGCTTTTCTTCCCTGCTATGGACTTGCAGAAGCAACTCTGATCGTCTCTGGAGCTAAGAGTGTGAACCCGCCTGTCGGCAGAGTCTTTGAGACGCAGGCGTTAGAGGAAAATCGGGCCGTCGAAATGCCTTCAACCGGCGAGAATGAGGGCGGCCGCGTGCTGGTGGGATGCGGTCGGAATCTGCGCGACCAAAAAATCGCCATTGTTGAGCCAGAGACTCGGATCCAATGTTCTTCGGGGCGCATCGGAGAGGTCTGGGTCTCAGGACCGAGCGTGGCGCAAGGTTACTGGAAGCAGCCTGAAGAGACTGACCGAACTTTTGGAGCATATCTTTCAGATCGCACCGACGGGCCATTTCTACGCACTGGAGATCTTGGCTTCCTGCAGGACAGCGAGCTGTTCATCACCGGTCGTCTCAAAGACTTGATTATCATACGCGGAAACAATCACTACCCACAGGATCTAGAGGCGACAGCGGAACAGAGTCACTGGGCGATGAAGTCTGGTTGCGGTGCCGCCTTTTCGGTCGAGGTCAAAGGTGAAGAGCAACTGATAATCGTGCACGAGGTCAAGCGTGAGTACCGTACCATAAATGTCTATGAAGTCTCCGAGGCTATTCGTCGCGCCATAGCCGAGAACCATGGTATCGAGTTGCACTCATTGGTTTTGCTCAAACCAGGAAGTATCCCAAAGACGTCCAGCGGTAAGATTCAGCGCCATGCCTGCCGTCTTAATTATCTAACGGCTAATCTTCAGGCTTTGGGGAACTGGACACAGCCTCTGGAACAAGACGCGGAACGCGCCGCTCTGAACGCAGCAAAGAACCTTGAAGGCGCTACTGAGCAGGGAAGTTCCCCCAAAGATTCTAGCGTAATCGATAACATCCAGACTTGGCTGGTGTCATGCATCTCGAAACGGCTGCAGATTCTTCCCGGAAAGATAGATGTCCGCGAGTCATTCGCGCACTACGGTTTAGATTCAGCGGCAGCGGTGAGTATCTCAGGAGAACTGGAGCAATGGCTGGGGCGCAGGCTCTCCCCCACGCTGGTTTATGAATATCCCACTATTGCGGCGCTTGCCTTGCATTTGGCAGCGGACGCGGCCAAAACGGAAACCTTCTTCGCCGACGAGGGAGGCGCTCTCGTGGCGGAAGAACCGATCGCCATAGTTGGTATTGGTTGTCGTTTCCCAGGTGCCCAGAACGGCTTGGCCTTCTGGCAGCTCCTGCGAGATGGCGTCGATGCCATCACGGAAGGAGCATTGCAACGGTGGGGCGCTGACATCTATGACCCAGATCCGGCTGCGCCTGGCAAAGTCAACAGCTGCTGGGGTGGCTTTCTGGATGAGGTGGACCAGTTCGACCCGCACTTTTTTGGCATCTCTCCTCGCGAGGCAACTCGCATGGATCCTCAGCAGCGATTGCTTCTCGAAGTAGCTTGGGAGGCGCTGGAGGACGCCGGGTTAGTGGCGGAGCAACTGGCTGGTACCCGGACAGGCGTTTTTGTGGGGATTTCGAGTAATGACTACGGACAGCTTCAATGGAGTAATCACCGTGGCATAGACGCGTATGCGGGAACCGGCAACGCTCTGAGTATAGCCGCCAATCGCCTCTCTTATCTGCTCGATTTTCGCGGACCAAGCATGTCCATTGATACGGCTTGCTCTTCCTCCCTAGTAGCCGTACATCTGGCATGTCGGAGCCTTTGGAACAAAGAGTCTACCGTGGCTCTTGCTGGTGGCGTGAACCTAATTCTTTCACCAGGAATCACCATCAATTTTACTAAAGCAGGTGTGATGGCGCCCGATGGTCGCTGCAAAACTTTCGACGCGCGAGCGAACGGCTACGTCAGGGGTGAAGGAGCCGGGATGGTGGTTCTAAAGCCTCTCTCAATCGCCCTGGCAGATGGTGATCCGATCTACGCTATGATTCGAAGCACAGCCATAAACCAGGATGGACGCACGAATGGGCTGATGGCCCCCAACCGGCACGCGCAAGAAGCGGTGCTGCGCGAAGCATACAAGCGCGCTGGAATCTCGCCTGGCCGGATCCACTACGTTGAAGCACATGGAACGGGAACGCTCTTAGGCGATCCCATTGAGGCGGGGGCGTTGGGAACCGTGCTCGCCACAGATCGGCCACTGGGCAAGCTCTGCGCCATAGGTTCTGTGAAAACAAATATTGGTCATCTGGAAGCCGCCGCGGGAATTGCCGGCTTGATCAAGGTAGCCCTGTCACTTAGACATCGCGCTATCCCTCCGAGCCTGCATTTCCACGAGCCTAATCCCTACATACCCTTTAGCGAACTCTCCTTGTATGTCCAGCAGAACCTCGGCCATTGGCCCGAAGATTCCGATCAGACTTACGCCGGGGTCAGTTCTTTTGGTTTTGGTGGCACGAACGCGCACGTTGTTCTTCAGGGACCAGCGAGAACAGACTCTGCGGCTGTGCAACCCAACAGGCCAACTGGGCGGGCCGAATTACTGCCGCTGTCGGCGCGCCATGCGGGATCCTTACACTCTATGGTGCGCGCCCATCAAGGCTTCTTAACGAACGGCGACGATCTCAACGAATTGCACGAAGTGTGTTACACGGCCGCCGTGCGGCGCAGCCATCACGATCAACGAGTAGCGTTCGTAGCCCATTCTCACGCCGAGCTGGCAGAACAACTGGGAACGTTTCTCGATGGGGAGTCTTGTTCGAGCGTATTCTCAGGTCGAAAGGTTCCGGGTAAGTCACCGCGGCCGGTCTTCGTGTTTCCAGGTCAGGGCTCACAATGGTTCGGCATGGGACGGGATTTGTTGAGGCAAGAGCCGGTCTTTCGAGAAGCTATGGAGCGATGCGAGACGGCTATAGGCCAACATGCTGATTGGTCTTTGCTGGAGGAACTCGCAGCTGACGAAGCAAGATGGAGGATGAATGAAATCGAGGTGGTGCAGCCTACTCTCTTTGCTATTCAGGTTGCCCTGGCAGCCGTATGGCGATCCTGGGGGGTTGAGCCTGAGGCGGTGGTAGGTCAAAGCATGGGAGAGGTGGCCGCGGCACACATTGCCGGCGCGCTGAGTCTGCAAGACGCCGCCAAGGTCATCTGCCTCCGCAGCAAGTTGCTGAAACAGGTGAGCGGTCAGGGAAGTATGGCTATCGCAGAGCTTTCTTATGAGCAGGCTCTACACGCGCTCGTTGGTTACGAAGATCGTTTATCCATTGCCGTCAGCAGCAGTCCGGTGTCGACGGTCATCTCGGGAGATACGCCAGCGCTGCTCCAGTTGATGGGTGAACTGGAGCGACGGGATGTCTTCTGCCGCCTGGTAAATGTAGATGTAGCCTCTCACAGTCCCCAGATGGATCCCCTGCGAGGTGAGTTGTTACGTCTCCTTGCAGGTTTGCTGCCTCGGCGTCCATCCATCCCAATCTATTCAACGGTGACAGGTGAGAACAGCGATGAGCTCGCGTTTGACGCCGCCTACTGGATGCGCAACCTGAGAGAGCCAGTGCTTTTCTCCAACTCAGTTCAACGATTATTGGAAGGCGGCCATGATGTTTTCCTGGAAATAAGCCCTCACCCCGTGCTCACGGGCGTCGTACAGCAAGTGCTCCAGCACGTCGGAAGTGAAGGATGTGTAGTGCCTTCGCTCCGGCGCGGAGAAGATGAACGGGCTGTGATGCTGGGAGGCCTCGGCGCTCTCTATGCCCGGGGTTATGCTGTCGATTGGAACAGACAATACGCAACAAGAGGCCGCTGTGTTCAACTACCGTCTTATCCTTGGCAACATGAACGTTGTTGGCTGGAACCAGAGGCAACTGACAGCGGCTCAGAAAAGGAACTTGCCCGAAGCGATTATGGAAATGTGGGGGAACATCCACTCCTGGGCCACCATCTCAAGGTGGCGTACCCGCCCGGAACACATTGCTGGGAAGTCGAACTTGACCGGGCGGCGCTGGCTTACTTGGATGACCATCGAGTTCGGGGCGCTGTGGTGCTGCCCGGCGCCGCTTTCGTCGAAATGGCGCTGTCTGCGGTTACGCAAGCTTTTGGAGCGGGACCACGTTCGTTGATGGGGATAGAGTTCAACCGAGCGCTCTTTTTGGACCCGGACCGGCGGCAAAAACTTCAGGTCGTAATCTCTTCTCGCTTTGGCGATGAAGCAGCGTTCCACATCTATGGCTACTCATTCGAAGCGGGCCCTTCAGAAGCTGACTGGACACTCCACGCCACCGGAACGGTTCGTCGAGAGGCCGTTGATGGCGCCCCCCCCGCTGTGACTCTGCCCTCTTCGGAAGAGTTCCTTAAAGGCGAGTGGGAAAAAATTGACCCTGCAGAATTCTACCAGAAGCTGACCGCCGCGGGGCTCCAATACGGGCCCCGATTTCAGATGATTGAACGACTCCAGAGGCGCGACGGAGAGTCCCTCGCAAAATTGAGGATTCCGCCGGAGTTGGAGCAAGAGCTTGATGCTTACGAACTCCATCCGGCTATCTTGGACGGCTGCTGGCAGGCACTTGCTGCTGCCCTGCCCGCTGAAGTCGTTGCTACGGGTGACGCGGGAGTCTACCTGCCGGTACGCGTGGATCGTGTCCGCGTCTATAGTCGCCACCGCAAAGAGCTCTGGAGCCATGCACATCTTCGACCAGTCGCAGATCAGACGACGGGTATTCTCGAGGGGGATATTCGTCTGTTGGACGAAGCCGGTCATGTGGTGGCCGAGATTGTCGGCCTGCGGAGTCAACGCCTGGATCGTAGCTCAGAGCACCGCGATGTTTCGGAAGACCTGAGCGATTGGCTCTACGACTTACAGTGGCAGCGGCTTGCGCCGTTGAAAACACCGCTTGATGTCGACCCTTCTCCCACCAGCCCAGTCAGTAGTTGGTTAATCTTCATAGACAAACAAGGCGTTGGTGAGAGTCTGGCAGAACTTTTGGCGACGCGCAGTGAAAAGTGCGTCATGGTTTCCGTGGGTGAAGCATTCGAGCGGATAGACGAAAGCCACTTCCGTCTGAACCCCGCGAGACCTGAACACTTCAGGCGGTTACTTGACGAGGCGATAGGACATGAACACTCTGCCAACTGTGGCGTGGTCCACCTGTGGAGTCTGGACATCGTTGTATCCGAAGTTGTCGGCGTGGCTGCCCTTGAATCGGCGCAAGCCGTAGGATGGCCCAGTGCCTTGAATCTAGTCCGCTCGCTGACTCACGGCGGTTGGACAAAGCCTCCGCGGCTGTGGCTAGTGACGAGAGGTGTTCATGCTGTGGGAACAGCACCCGCCCCTGCGGTTGTATTCCAAGCCCCGCTGTGGGGTCTTGGCAGGACGGTTGATTTTGAACATCCCGAATTCCATTGTTCCATGATTGACCTGGTCAAGCGCGATATGGCCTCAGGTTGACGAGGGGTGAATCCCGAAAGCAAGAAACGGAATCGTTAGACGCCTCTGCGGAGTCAGAACAACTCTCAGTGCCCAATTCGCAAGTTTTCCACCTTTCAGCAACATCTCCATACACCGTGGAAAGTTTGTCGCTTCAACCTGCGACGCGCCGAGCCCCTGAGCCAGGCGAGGTTGAGATTAAGGTCATTGCCGCGGGTCTCAATTTTCGAGATATCCTAAGAGCGATGGGCATCTATCCCGGCGTCGCCGCCGAGAACACCTGGGTCGGCGACGAATGTGCGGGAAAGATTGTCGCGCTCGGAGAAGGCATAGAGGCTTTCCAGATGGGTGACGAAGTGCTCGCGGTAGCGGCCCATAGCCTTGGTACATATGTCACGACCCGCGCCGAATTTGTCGCGCTCAAACCAGCTAGCCTTACCTTCGAAGAGGCTGCGACTGTTCCCATCGCCTACACTACAGCCTACTACGCATTACATCATCTGGGCAGGCTCGCGAAAGGCGAGAGAGTCTTGATTCACGCCGCCGCCGGTGGTGTTGGACTAGCCGCTGTGCAGCTCGCTCGGTTGGCTGGGGCGGAAATCTTTGCAACAGCGGGCAGTCCTGAAAAGCGCACATTCCTTCGCTCCCTGGGTGTGCAGCACGTCATGGACTCTCGTTCGTTGGATTTCGCGGATGAAGTTTTAAGTCTCACGAACGGCACCGGAATGGATCTGGTGCTCAATTCTCTGGCCGGAGCGTATCTCAATAGGAGTCTCTCGATAGTTGGAAGTTTTGGGCGCTTCATCGAGCTCGGCAAGATGGATGTAGATCAGAATAGCCAAGTGGGCCTGCGTTCGTTCCAGAAGAACGTCTCCTTTTCCGCCGTTGACATGCACAGACTATTTCAAGAGCGGCCCTTTCTGGCTCGGTCTATCATGGGCGAGGTCATGCAGTTACTGCAAGACGGAGATATTCGACCGTTACCATTGAAGGTCTTTCCGATTGAAGAGGCAAGAAATGCCTTTCGCTACATGGCACAGCGCAAGAATATCGGCAAGATTGTGATTTCGCTCCAGGATGTCATGGCTCCACCTGAGAATGAAAAAGATTTCAGGCCGACCATTCCCGGAGTTGACCGCGACTGCAGTTACCTGATTACGGGCGGACTGGGTGGGCTTGGCTTAGAGGCGGCTCAATGGCTTTTCCAGCAAGGGGCTCGATATCTGGCGCTGCTGGGTAGAAGCGATCCATCTAACAATGCGAACGCGGTCTTGAACGATTTGAGGGCGAGAGGCGCAGAGATCCTTGTCATTAAAGCCGACGTTGCCCAACGGGAGGAACTGGCCGCTGCGTTGGCTGAGATTGATCGTTCTCAGCCGCCATTACGGGGCATCATCCATGCAGCTGGCACGCTTGATGATGGCGTCCTCATACAACTTGATCGGGAGCGCTTCGAGGGTGTTATGCGGCCCAAGGTCGATGGTGCCTGGAATCTTCATGTGCTCACTCTGGACCGACCGCTCGACTTCTTTGTTTTCTTCTCCTCGGCGGCTTCGGTATTGGGCTCCCCGGCTCAGGGCAATTATGCGGCGGCCAATGCCTTTATGGACGCTTTGGCCCATCGTCGTCGATCACAGGGACGACCGGCGTTAAGCATCAACTGGGGATCATGGAGCAC
>QHXI01000051.1:63246-72561 GCA_003222895.1 Acidobacteriota bacterium
CTGACAATGGATAAGGCTCCCGTCCGAAAACGAGTGGCCGCAACAGCAGGGAGAGTTTATCACGGGCCGAACTGATCGTCCTTGAGCCCTCTGAACGCCGGCAGGTATTGGAGACCCACCTGCGCAAGCAAGTTGCCCGCGTGCTGGGCCTGCCAGCGTCCCGGCTCGACATACAGCAACCCGTCAACCACCTGGGTCTTGATTCCTTGATGGCCGTCGAATTGAGAAACCGAGTCGAAGCTGATCTGGGAGTGGTCATTCCGGTGATGACTTTTCTGAAGGGCATTAGCGTCGTTCAACTGACCACACAAATATTTGATCAATTGACGACTGATCATCTCTCTGCGTCCTCAACTGCGATTGTCATGGCCCAACCTCAGAACCAGCGTACTGAGATCCACGCAATTCAAGACGATGAGGAATTCATGCCAAAGATCGAGGAGCTTTCAGACGAAGAGGTGGACTCGCTCTTAAATGTTATGTTGACTGCCGAAGCAGCCAATGTGTGACTTGGCCTCCCAAATCGGTTTCCAATATTGCCAACCCAATACCACCGCTCGAGTTTGAAAACCACTCAACGGCTGAAGGGAGAACCCAACACGCATTCGAGTGGAGCCTGAGAAGAAAAATCGCAACGGCATTTAATCACAGCTCCATCATTCGAGAAGCCGCTTCCATTGCGCGATGAATATCACGTCTAAGAACATCTCCGATTTCCTGCCCGAAGAGAAGCGCGCTCTGCTTGCAAAGATGCTTCAGTCAAAGAACAGTGGCCCAACTCTGTATCCGCTCTCGCATGGACAACAGGCCCTCTGGTTCCTGCACCAGCTAGCGCCGAAAAGCGCAGCTTATAACATTTCCTTTGCAATCCGCATTACCCCTGATCTAGACACGGCAGCCCTGCAGCGGGCTTTTCAGGGACTGATTAACCGCCATCCGGCGCTGCGAACCACATACATGACGCGCGGCGGAAAACCGGTTCAGCTTGTGCACCGTCAACAGCGACTCCAGTTTGATGAAAAGGATGCTTCGGCCTGGAGCCTGGACCAGGTTAATCAATATCTGGTTGATGCCGCACATCGTCCCTTCGACTTGGAGCAAGGGCCGGTCCTGCGCCTCAGCCTCTGCACCAGATCTCCGGAGGAGCATATTCTTCTTGTGACGATACATCATATCGCACACGATTTCTGGTCCCTGGTGGTGCTCATCAGCGAGTTGCGGGTGATGTATTTGGCAGAAACAGTTAACCTGCGGGCAAACCTTCCTCCTCTGAAATACCGCTACACGGACTATGTCTCCTGGCAATCAGCGATGCTGGCGAGCGCTGCGGGTGAGCAACACCGCACGTACTGGCAGAAGCAACTCGCGGGCGAGTTGCAGGAACTGAATCTTCCCCATGATCGTCCTTACCCTCCAGAGTTGTCTTATCAAGGCGACTCGTACGTCTTCACTTTCGATGAGTCAATCACGAGACGGATTAAGGAACTGGCGCGAGCCGAAGGAGCGACTCTTTACGTGACGCTTTTGGCTGCCTTTCAAGTGCTACTTTACCGCTACACGCAGCAAGAAGAGATTTTGGTCGGCTCTCCCACTTTTGGCCGTAGCAAGCCCGAGTTCGAATCCATTCTGGGCTATTTCGCGAATACAGTGGTCCTGCGCGGGAATCTCTCCGGCCGACCCAGCTTCAAGGAATTTCTCGCGCAGTTGCGCCATACTGTAGCTGAAGCTTTCGAGCATCAGGACTATCCCTTCTCTCTAACCGTCGAAAGACTTCAACCGCCACGAAGCCAGCACCGCTCACCGCTTTTTCAGGTAATGTTCGTGCTTGAGAAGTCGCACCGCTCGGAGGAGCAAGGAGTGACATACTTCGTTTCCGGTCAGCCGGGGGCGAAGTTGGAATTCAGTGGACTCAGATTTGAGCCATTTCCACTTAGGCAGCAGGTGGCACAGTTCGATCTGGAATTAACGATGGTCGAAGTCGGAGACTCTCTGGCTGCTACTTTGCAATACAGCACTGACCTGTTTGATGGTGCTACAGTCCGTCGACTCGCGGGAAGCTTCCAGCGTTTGCTGGAGAGCATCGTGACTAGTCCGGAACAGCAGGTCGCGGACCTACCCATCCTAACTGAACTTGAACGGCAGCGGCTGCTCTTTGAGTGGAATGATACGCACACCGACTTTCCATCGGAGCAATTGATTCACGAACTTTTTGAAGCACAGGTGCAGCGCACCCCAGCCGCCGTGGCGGTGATCTCCAGGGGAGAACGCCTGACATATCATCAACTAAACTGCGACGCCAATCGGATGGCTCGTCTGCTGGTTGAATATGGAGTAGGTCCGGGAGTTGTGGTGCCCATTCTGACCGACCGTGGCAGCAATCTGCTGATAGCGATGATCGCGCTATTCAAAGCGGGTGGAGCATACTTGCCCCTTGACCCCTTCCATCCTCCCGAGCGACTGCGCCAGGTTCTCGATCAGAGCGAATCTCGCCTTGTCTTGGTTGCCGACAATTTCGCTGAGAACATCGCCAAAGTCCTGGAGGGCAAAATTCCAGGGCGGCGTCCACAAGTTCTGGTCATTGAGAGTCTGCTACAGCAGGAACAAAGCGAGAGCAATCTCACCAACGATGCGGTGCCCAATGATCTTGCTTATGTAATCTACACCTCGGGTTCAACCGGCGCGCCCAAAGGAGCAATGATTGCGCACGGAGGAATGCTAAATCACTTATATGCCAAAATCGCCGAGTTGCAGCTGACTGCTGCCGACATCGTGGCGCAGACCGCTTCTCAATGCTTCGATATTTCAGTGTGGCAGTTCCTGGCACCGCTGCTGGTCGGCGGCCGGGTGTGCATTTTTGATGATGAAGTGATTCGTGACCCGGTGCAGTTGCTGGAATCTGTCAAGCAGGAGTCCGTTTCCGTGCTCGAAACGGTCCCTTCACTGCTGCGTGTAATGATGGCAGAGATTACGCGTCCCGAGTCTCCTCGACCTGTTCTCTCCGCGTTAAGACGGCTGATCTGCACGGGGGAAGCGCTGCCCCCGGAGTTGTGCCGCCAGTGGTTAAGCGTCTACCCCAGCATTTCTCTGTTGAATGCATATGGTCCAACGGAGTGCTCCGACGACGTGACACATCAAAGCATTGACACACCGCCCACACCTGATCAGATACGCATTCCGGTCGGGCGTCCGATCGCCAACATGAAGATACACGTGCTGGACCAAACACTCGCGCTCTTACCGGTCGGCGTAGTGGGAGAGCTGTGCGTGGGAGGCATCGGCGTAGGGCGAGGATACCAAAATGATCCAATGCGCACGGCTGAGAGCTTCATCCCTGATCCTTTCTCTCAAGCAGGCGGCCGCCGGCTGTACAGAGCAGGTGATCTGGGACGCTACCTGTCCGATGGGAGCATAGAGTTTCTTGGTCGGATTGACGACCAGGTAAAAGTGAGAGGCTTCCGCATCGAGTTGGGAGAAATCCAATCTGCACTTCTCCAGCACTCGCAAGTCCAAGAAGTTGTAGTGATCGCCAGGGCTGACACTTCCGGCGACAACCGTCTCATCGCCTATTTGACCTCTCCCAGCCAAGCGTCCGCTCCTACGGCTAGTCAACTGCGACGCTATCTGCAAGAGCGATTGCCTGACTACATGATGCCCGCGGCCTTTGTGCTGCTCGATAAGTTGCCCTTGACTTCCAACGGCAAGTTGAACCGGCAAGCGTTGCCTGCCCCGGATCAGCGCCGGCTGGAGTTGGAGCAGGAGTATGTAACGCCGCGTAGCCTTACGGAGGAGGTGCTGGTGCGAATGTGGAGTGATGTGCTTGAGGTGCAGCAGATTGGCATCCATGACAACTTCTTCACTCTTGGCGGCGACTCGCTCAAGATGACGCAAATCGTTTCGCGCATCCGCGATTGCTTGCAGATCGAATTGCCACTGCGACGCCTTGAACAGGTCAACCCGGAACAGCTAGCTCGATTACTAGATGAACTGGAACGCCTGTCCGACGAACAGATCCTGTCCAATGCTGCGCTATGAAATGAACCGAAGGCAGAATTTCGACCCAGCTGGCTACGATCAGAGTCCGGGAGAATAACCCGATGAATTTGAAACAAACTAATTTTATTGACTTAAGGGATTTTGGTAAGGGTGAGTTAGAACATTTGATCCGACTGGCTGAGGAGGTGAAATCCGGCCAGGACCGCGAGCAGTACTTGCTTGATAAGTACATCGGGATGCTGTTCACGGTACCTTCCACGAGGACCAGAATTTCCTTTCAGGTTGGGGCGCACCAGTTGGGAGCCCGCGCCGAGCACTATAACGGAGCGGAATTGCAGCTGAGCAATCAGGAAAGCCTTAAGGACACCGCAGCCGTAATGGGCCGCTACCTGGACGCCATCATCGTTCGTCTGTATGACATGAACAACTACGGCTGGGGCCGCGAGGGTTTACATACGCTCGCCGAATATTCAAGAGTCCCAATTATCAATGCGCTGGATGATAAGGATCATCCCTGTCAAGTTATGGCAGATCTTCTAACGCTCAAGGAAAAATTCGGAGAGACTTATAAGGAGAAAAAAGTTGTCATGGCCTGGGGCTATACCAAGCGGCAGAAATCTCTCGGCGTGCCACATTCCTTGATGACTGCCGGATCGTTACTGGGTATGAATTTGAGGTTTGCACATCCAAAGGGGTATGAGCTGGATGAAGAATACCTGTCCTTTGCACACGACGCGGTCAAGCAGTCGGGTGGCGCCATCGAGTTTTCGCATGATTTGCGTGAAGCTTCAGAAGACGCTGATGTGATCTACGTTAAGAACTGGAAAAGCCTGACATTAACGAAAGAAGAGGATTCGAAATACCGGGAAGAAATAAAGGCCGATTGGTGCGTGTCAGGCGAACATTTCCAACGCGCCAATCCCGGAGCCTATTACATGGACTGCATGCCCTTCATCAGGGGCGAACAGGTCACATCCGAAGTGGCTGATGGCGAGCAATCTATCATCTACGATCAGGCGGAGAATCGTCTGCACATGCAAAAGGCCATCATGGCTTCCTTCATCTAACATTCTCTGGTCACGGATTCCCATTCTTCTCCTTGAGCTACACGGCGAACTTCTAATGTTCTATTCAGGGACTGGTCCCCTGGCCCATCGGCAAGGATGCGCCGCAGTGCGACAAAGCTAGGCATCGGCCGAGAGGAATAATCTCACCCGCTTTTCTATCCAGGCGCTAATGAAATGAGGGGGTACGCACTCATGAATCAAGGCATCTTGTCAGTCATTGGCAATACGCCACTCATCAGACTGACGCGCGTGTTAAAGGACATCAACTTCAGGCTTTATGCCAAGCTGGAGGCCTTCAATCCGGGTGGAAGCACAAAGGATCGACCTGCGTTTGGCATTCTCAAACAGGGACTCGACACCGGCGTTATCAGCGCCGATACCGTTGTCATCGAATCGAGTTCGGGCAACATGGGTATCGGTCTCGCTCAAGCCTGCTCTTATATGGGCCTACGATTCATTTGCGTTGTCGATCCTAAAACTACTGCACAAAATATCCGCCTGCTGAGGGCCTACGGAGCAGAAATCGATATGGTCATGGAACCTGACGCGATTACGGGTGAGTATCTGCCTACCCGTATCAATCGCGTTAATGAGCTCCGGTTCATCATCGACAACAGTTTTTGGCCCAATCAGTATGAAAATGAGCTCAATCCCCTCGCGCATCACCAAACCATGCGCGAGATTGCGGTGGCCCTGGGCAATGAGATTGATTATCTGTTCTGCGCCACGAGCACCTGCGGCACAATCAGAGGCTGTGCCGCCTACGTGCGCGATAACGGTCTGAAAACAAAAATCATCGCGGTGGATGCAAAGGGCAGCGTAATCTTTGGCGGCGAGAGCGCTAAGCGGCTAATACCTGGTCACGGGGCTGCCGTGCGACCGGCCCTCTTTCAACCCGACATGGCAAGTGACTGTGTGCATCTCTCAGATTTGGAGTGTGTGATCGGCTGCCGTCGATTGGTCCGTGAGGAAGCGATCATGGCGGGTGGTTCATCAGGGGCCGTACTCATGGCGGTCGCGCATTTTGCGCACGAAATCCCGGACGGCGCGACATGTGTTGCCATCTTCCCGGATCGAGGCGAGCGCTATCTCGACACCATTTATTCGGACGAATGGGTCACTGAACACTTCGGCAATGTCTCGTCTTTCTGGGAGGACAAACTCCAAATCGAACCTGATCTGGAATTGGCATACTGATCGTACAACCAGCCTGACAAACCCTTAGCAATGCCATGAACAGGTGCTGAGGCTCAACACTTTTTCCGGAATCTTTACCTTGCGCCGGCAGCAGAGAGAATCAATCTTGTCTCAATCTGAAAACGACATCTTGCTCTTGAAAGGTCATGAGATAGAATCCCTCCTCTCAGGCCGAGAACGAGAAATCATCCGTGCCGTTCGAACAGCTTACGAGACTCATTCACAGGGTGACAGTTCAATCCCTCATTCTATCTTCCTGCGCTTCCCGGACCAGCCACAGAATAGAATCATTGCCCTGCCCGCATATTTGGGCGGCGAGCGAGGCACCGCGGGGATCAAGTGGGTCTCATCCTTTCCAGGAAATCTGGCAAATGATTTGGATCGCGCGTCGGCTGTCATGATCTTGAATTCGACGGCGACTGGGCGACCCCAGGCCATCATTGAAGGATCCCTCATCAGTGCCAAGCGCACCGCGGCCAGCGCTGCCTTGGCTGCTCATTATTTGCTGGACGGCAAAGAGCCGGCTGAACTGGGACTCGTCGGATGCGGCGTGATCAATTTTGAGATTGTCAGATTCATCCTGGCGATGCAGCCTGACATTCGGCGCCTGGTCTTATTCGATCTCAATGGGAAGCGAGCCAGGCACTTCGAGGGTCAAAGCCTGGATATGCGGCCTGAGTTGGAAATCGAAGTTGTCGGAAGTGTTCATGAGCTGTTCGGAAAGGCTTCGCTGATCTCTATTGCCACCTCTGCTATCAAACCGCATATCTTTGATCTTTCGACCTGCGCTCAGGGCGCGACGATACTGCATATATCATTGCGTGATCTGTCACCGGATCTGATCTTGTGTGCAGATAACGTAGTCGATGACATCGCGCATGTGAATCGCGAGCAAACATCCATCCATCTGGCCTCGCAACTCACCGGTGACCAGAATTTCATTCGTTGCACCTTGGCCGATATTCTGTTGGGAAGAGCGGCAGCCAGAAGAGATTCGGAAAGCATCGCGATCTTCAGCCCGTTCGGGTTGGGAGTGCTCGATATTTCGGTTGGCAAGCTAGTCTGCGAGCTTGGCGTCAGACTCGGTGTGGGCACAATCATTAAATCATTCGTGCCCGACTCCTGGACCGCGAAAAGCCAAGCTGGGCAATCCTCAATTGCCGTCCCCTGAAAAGTTTACCTCGGCGCTAAGGACAAGTCTCTGGGCGCTAATGAGGAGAACGGAAGACCCACGAGAACATCTATGTTTCCGCAAGATGTGAAATCGAATGTCTTGACCGGTCACCGCATGTCGCCGATCTTGGGAACTGGTAGTACTCAGGACTCTCCGGCAAGTCTGCACTATAAATTAAGTTGTAATGTTTGCGGGGCGAATTATCATGACAATGGCTTGATGCTCGACTGCGCTAACGTGCATGATCCCTCGCTGCTCGTGACAGATTATGTTGACAAGAGGTTCAGCATTAACGAAGAAGCGGAAGGGATCTACCGGTACGAGAGATGGCTTCCCATTCGCCGCCGAATTCCCGGTTCATACGGACCCGTAACCTATCGCAGTAAACGTCTCAGCCGTCTCACGGGTTTGCCCAACCTGTGGATCGCGTTCAACGGTTACTGGCCCGAAAAGGGCGCGCATCTCGAGACCGCGAGTTTCAAAGAACTTGAGGCCCATACCGTACTCTCGCGCGTTGCTGAACATAATGAGGGCATTCTGGTCATTGCCTCTGCCGGAAACACCGCCGCGGCGTTCGCCCGTGCCTGCTCGGTCAACCACATCGCTTGCTTGATCATCGTTCCGACGTGGGGTCTCCAGAAAATGCGATTCTGCGAGCCGCTTGATTCCTGCGTGAAGATCGTTTCGTTAACAGGATCTACGGATTATTACGACGTCATCACGATGGCTGAGCGGGTGGCCCGGTTACAAGCCTTTTATCCGGAGGGAGGAGTAAGGAATGTCGCGAGGCGTGATGGCTTGGGCACCACATTGCTCAATGCTGCCGAGACGATTGGCCAGCTTCCTGATTTTTACTTTCAGGCGATCGGCAGCGGTGCAGGTGCTATCGCCGCGCACGAGGCGGGAAAGAGACTCATCAAAGATGGCCGCTTTGGCCACACGCTCCCGCGGCTAATGCTCAGCCAGAATCTTCCTTTCGTCCCGATCTATCTCTCATGGAAATCACTGCGGCATGAGTTGATAGAAGTGAATAGCGAAGACGGCAAGGAGCAGATCAAGCAAATTGGCGCACACGTCCTCTCAAACCGGCGACCACCCTATGCTGTCAGAGGAGGAGTTTGCGACATTCTCAGAGCGAGTCGTGGGGACATGCTCGTGGCAGATAATCTAGAAGCGCAGGATGCCAGCCGGCTATTCGAAGAGAGTGAGGGAATAGATATCGATCCGGCAGGTGCAGTTGCGTTTGCCACTCTGCTTAAGGTAGCCAGATGTGATCAGATCGAACGGGACGCCCATGTACTCTTGCACATCACCGGTGGGGGTTGGCGTCGACGCAGTTTAGATCACAGGCTAGTTTCCGCCCATCCTGAGCTGCAATTCGATGAGACACAGATTTTGGCTCAGGAAACGCTGGATAAGGTGGCGGGCCTCTTCTGTTAAGCAAGTACGTACCGCGCTTTATGCGCTAAACCGTTGAGGTGATCTGAGATGATCTGGTCAAAGAGGATCGTGAGAATTCATCTGTTCGCAACTGACGATCCTGGTGTCGGCCGCTCTCCAAGGAAATCGTGGACCAAGAGACAAACCTCTTGATCGAACCTGGAAACATCCGCGTGAGCAACATATCCGAGCGCATTGCAAATTTATCCCCGATCAGGTTAGAGCTGCTTTCACAGCAACTCAAGAAGAAAGGCGGAATGAACGCAAGGCTTGGCACCATTCCGCGCCGGAGTGCCACGCGCGGAAACTTTCCGCTTTCCTTTGCGCAGCAGCGGCTCTGGTTTTTGGACCAGCTGGAGCCGGGGAGCGCTGCGTACAACATCCCGGCCAGCGTGCGGCTGTCTGGGGCTTTGCAGCTGGGAGCTTTAGAGCAGAGCCTGAACG
>QHXI01000119.1 GCA_003222895.1 Acidobacteriota bacterium
CGTGTGAATATCCATCATCGGAATCGCGACGGGTACGCCCGCAATGATTGACTCGTTCGTCAAGCGCATGCCTTCGCGATCGCACAACGCGACATCCGTCGACGTGCCGCCCATGTCGAACGTGATGATATTCGCCAATCCCGCCGCACGCGCCGCGCGCATTGCGCCGACAACACCGCCGGCGGGGCCAGAGAGGATCGTACGCACCGGTTCGTTCGCCGCCGCTTCAGCAGAGATGCTGCCGCCGGAAGATTGCATGACGCGCAAGACTGAGTTTTGAGTTTTCAGTTTTGAGTTTCCAATTTTCTTAGAAGAGCGTTTGCTTTCGATCGCGGCGGTCCTTGTCAGGCGTCTTAGATACCGACCCATCAACGGTTGTAGATAAGCGTTGACGGTGACCGTGGAAGTGCGCTCGTACTCGCGGTACTCGGGAAGAATTTGGGAAGAAATCGACAGCGGCACCCCCAACTTCGCAAGCGCTTTCGCGATCTTTCTTTCGTGCTGTGGATAGACGAATGAAAAAAGAAGCGAGACAGCGATCGATTCGCAATTCGCGCGCAGAAGTTTCTCGACGAGTTCCTCGACTTCGCTATCGCGCAATGGATCGAGAATCTCTCGCGCTGCTGTGACCCGCGCGTTAACTCCGAATCTCAACTCGCCGGGCACGAGCGGCGGCGGCTTCACCGCATTCAAGTTGTAAAGTTCCGGCCGCGCCTGACGGCCAATCTCAATCACATCTTCGAAGCCCGCAGTCGTCACCAGCGCTGTGCGAGCGCCGCGCCGTTGCAACAGCGCGTTCGTTCCGACCGTCGTGCCGTGAACGACCTCGATCAAACTCAATGCGATGCCGGTTTCATCTGCAACGCGCCGCAGACCGTCGCCAATCGCGCGCGAAGGATCGTCCGGCGTCGAACCAACTTTGAAAATTAGCAAGTCGCCGCCGGCTTGATAGACGAAGTCGGTGAACGTGCCGCCGGTATCGACGCCCACGCGCACGTAATAATTCTTCTTCTTGGCTGTCGTCACGGTTGAAGTTACCGAGGCTAACCCGCCCGCTACCGCAGGCGGTTCTGACAAGAGCAGCCAACTATAGACACTGGCGAAATCGTTGACAAGAAACACGCAGACGAACTATATAAGCGCTGCTCTTTGCGCTCGCCTGTGAATAGGAGAAGACGATGAAAAACGATTCCCGACAGCTCGCAATAATGGCGTTCGCGTTGTTACTCGCTTGCGTGATCGGCTGCAAGATGAGCAGCAGTACCAACTCAACTTCGAACAGCTCGAATTCAAACTCCAACGATAAACCGAAGAACTCGACCACCAGCCTGACGACTGCGCCTGCTGCGCCCGCGCCGAACATCGCCGGAAAGTACAACATCACCGGCAGCAACCCGAACGGCGGCAACTACAAAGGCACGGTGGAAGTCATCGCGCATGGCGATGTCTATCAGTTTCGCTGGAATGCCGGCGCGCAATACGACGGTGTGGGAATTCAGGTTGGCGACATCGTCGCCGTGGCCTACACGACAGGTTCAAACGGACAGGGCTGCGGGGTGGTCGACTATGACATCAAGGACGACGGCGCGCTCGATGGCAAGTGGGGTTACTGGGGAACCAACGAAGCCGGAACTGAAAGCGCGACGCGTAGGAGTGGCTCGAGCTTGGAGGGCGAGTACGATGCGACCGGAAAGAATCCGAACGGCAAGCAATACAAAGCGCATCTCACGGTCGAGCCCGCCGGCAATCTTTACCGATTCGTCTGGAGCAACAATACTGACGGCGTCGGAATCAAGCGGGGCAACAACATCGCGGTGGGCATCGGCGGCAACCGCTGCGGATTCGTCACCTATCAAGTTCAATCGGACGGCACGCTCGACGGAATTTGGGGCGGCAGCGGCAGCGATAAGACAGGAACTGAGAAAGCTACGAAGGAGTAGGATAATCGGCCACAGATAAACACGGATTGGCACAGATAAAACAGAACCGATCAGAACATTGATGCAGTTCTTATCCGTGCGAATCCGTGTTCATCTGTGGCTCTATTTTCGGTAATAATATAGTTGACGCCGCAACCCTGCAATAGCGGGGCATGGTGGGCCATAGTGGGACGGTCACTTCTTAACCTTAGAGTGATCAATAAGATGGTGATGTCGTCTCTTGATTGGCGAGCGTTCGGGCTTCAAGTCACTGTGTTTTGTTTCTAGGAGTGAGATTAAGCTTTGGTGATGTTTGAATCCGAGCAAGTGAGCCGCGCGACTCACCGCGCCGTGAGCGTCCTTTAGAGCCAGTTTGATCAAGTAGGATTCTTGTCTAACTGCGCGTCTAAACGAGAATCTTTCCCAGTCCGGCGGGATCAATAACAGAGTCCGAAAAGCGGCCTTACTTAACCGCCGTACAGTTCCGATGTCTTCAGACGTTTCTAGTAGAACTCTGGCATGGTCTAGGATGTCCCACAGTTCATCGTTAGCGCCGCCTAGTTCGACAAGTGTTAATGCCGCAATGCCTGCGCTTTCAAAGTCGCCCGATTGTTCGGCAACGCTGATTGCGCGTTCAAAGGCTTCCCGTGCTTGCTCTGCATGATTTAATCGTGCCAGTGCGCTCCCATGAGTTGTTAAGGCTTCAGCCAACAGTGAGAGGGCGTCGCCTTTCTCAAGTTGCGCTACCGCAGAGCGCGCTGTCTTTTCCGCTTCGACATTCCGACCTTCAGCAATCAAGACGCGGGCGCGAGTGTCATCTATCTGGCCTAAGTGAACATTGTCTTTAAGCCGCGTCATGATCACTTGTGCGCGATCCAAATGCTCGTGCGCGTCCTCAAATCTGCCTGCAATTGCCAAGCAGGAATCCTATGTTGTTCTCGATGCAAGCATAGAATCGTTCATGACCCGCTTGTTCATAATGGAAGCTTGCCGCCGTGTATTCGATCAGCGCCAAGTCTGCATAGTCTTTGCGATCTTCGATTGAACTGATTTGATTGAGGACGTTGGCATAGGCTTGATGAAAAGTTCCGCTTAGAAAGTGATCGGCGATCTTGTCGAATAGCGAAATATTGTCTTCGTAAATCTCAAGGGCTTCTTTGAATCGTCGCGACGTTCGTTCGACTGTGCCTAGCCTCACCAACGCAAAGGCTTTTTCTTCGAGATCGTTTCCCCAAACTCACGCAGAGCTTCCTCTAACATCACGCGGGCCTCATTGAACGCGCCTTCGCGCCAATAGCACCGGGCAAGATCGCTGCGCGCCTCGCCGACTCTGGTTCGCTGGCCTAATATTTCAAACGTGCCCAGACTTTCAGTTATCAAATCTTTGGCGGCTTCCTGCGCTCCCGCTATTTGCTTTTCGCTACCGATCCATCCCGTCACCATGCCAACGCGCAAGAGAACATGAGCCTGCGTTTCAACACTCAAGCCCTCAAGGTTCGGACGCACTCCTAACGCCTTGCCATAACTCCGCAAGGGCTTCGCTCGCAGCCTCGTAGTCACCCGCCCGTTCGTACTGCTTTGCCAGCCGACAGCGAAGGACGGCGCGGTCATCCGCCGAAAGCTCTTGTGCGTCTAGTTCGCGTAAGAGTTCGTTCGCTAAGTGCATGTGAGGGCGTCCTTTCTCTGACTTTGTAAATGATCTTGTTTTTGAGGTGTTAAGATGCGGCTCTCAAGTCTGACACTCTCTTTTCAGGAGAAAAAGCTCATGAGAAAACTTCGGACATTCAGCATGGCCGTAGTGTTGGCACTGGCCTTCGCGAGTCACAGTTTCGCGGGCATTATCGATAGTCCGCCGGAAGCGCCGACGCCTAGCAACCAGCAAAGCGTAATGGCGGCCATCGTGCTCGCCGTGGTTCAAACCGTAGCGCCTTAGTTCCGGGCTGTTAGTGCAAAGGCCGTTTCAAGCCGCACGGCGCGGCTCAGTAGAAGTGTGTTCTAGCGAGGGCATTAAACTGCTAATGCAACGGGAAAGGCAAGAGGTTTTTCAGGATTTGCCGATTTTGGGAGAACTTACCTAAACGCCTTAATTCGCGTTGCAAAATTCTTTACTTGATCCGGCTGATAGAATCGGCGCATGGAAAACCAAGACGCTCTCACGGGCCAGATCGCCTACTTGCCTGATGGTCAGAAGGTGCGGATTGAATACGTTGCTGATGGGTTGGCAACGTGTAGACGGATCGGTGGCGAGCGGGATGGACGGATCGCGGTCTGTGCGGTTTCTCTCGAAAAGAAAAACACTAGAAGATCAAGGTACTGGTGATCTCGCACATGAAGATCTGTTCAGCATAGTTTGAGAAAACATTGCTATATTTGGTCACGATTTCAAGATTCGACCTGGATTTTTTGCGCAGCTTCTCCCAGGTTGATCACGGCGGCGGTCGAACGCCAAGGCGCAGTTGACCGCTGCCGTGATCGCACAGTAAATAGGGTTCTTGTCACTGCCCGAATCGGTTTCGATAGTCACCCGAACTCAGGAATGCGTCAATCAAGTGATTCACCCCATCCTGATTCGCCGGGTTACCATAATTGTTCAATTGGCCGAGCCAGAACTGAAAACCACCGTCGTCGTCCGAGACTGACCGTCGCAGATACTCCTCGTAGCACAGATGCACAAACGTATAGTTGTCGGTCGTGCCGTAACTGGGCGTGAAGAGCCACGGGAACTCGGCCACCCAGAACGCACGCGAAACGTCGGTGCGTTTGGTCTGGGTACACGAGTTGTTGTCGTTGAAACCGGTGCCGCAGGTCCCGGTGATGTTTCCCGTCCAGAAGTTCAACCCGCCTTCATCTGGTTCGGGCTGATTCACCAGAAAATCGGCGTATTGCTGCCAGACAAAGAAGCGTTGATTGTCGATGGGGTTCGTCGTGGTCGGTATTGACCCCGTAAACAGTAAGCGATTCGCCGTGCCTGAGGGGACGCCGCCTATCTTACTGAGGCTCGCATTGGCGTCAATAAAGCGCGCGACCCTGTCAGGGCAGGTTGATATAGCCCCACCATAAGGTGAAGCAACTCCTTGAATTGGATAGGCTGAGCAGTTTGACATGCCGGTGCGGCCCTGAAGATAGAGGGCAACCGCCCCCGTATCATGAGGCGTTGCCATTGAGGTTCCTGAGATGGTGTTGGTTTCTGTGTCGCTATCCTTCCAGTCTGAGGTGATGTTGACGCCTGGCGCGTATAAGTCCAGCACCGAACCGAAGTTCGAGAAGAATGCGACCTGATCTGAAATATCCGTCGCACCCACTGTGATTGCGTCGTGAATGTGAGCCGGCGTCACGTTGCCGGCATCTTGCGGGTTGCCGAAGCAATCGCCATTTCCGGCTGCAATACTGTAAGTAACGCCTGCGTCAATTGAGCTTTGCACTGCGGAGTCAATGGAAGGGATTGTCCCCGAACATGTTCCCAGGCTCATATTGGCGACGGCCGGAACGGAAGGGTTGGCGTTATGAGCGTTGGTTACGTAATTGACTCCTCCGATGATCGCGTCAGTCGGACAACCACCGCTGCCGTTGCATACCTTGACGGAAAGAATGGATACGCTCTTCGCCACTCCATAACTTGCTCCGCCCACGGTCCCCGCCACGTGCGTGCCGTGCCCGAAGAAGTCATTGTTGCCTCCAGAATTTCCCTCGTTGATGAAATCGGCGGCGATTACGGCGCGGCCACCGAAATCGACGTGAGTCGACCGAATACCCGTATCGATTATATAGGCATTGATGCCTGAACCCGTGGAGTTGTAGACATACTGACCATTCAGCGGCAGGTCCATCTGGTCGACGCGATCCAGGCCCCACGACGGCGGATTGTACTGGACGTCCGAAATCTGAATGAGGCCGACCTCTTCCACCCACTGGACTTGCGGATTTTGGCTCACTGCCATAGCAGCTGTTTCATTCGGCAATTCAATCGAGAAACCCTTTAGCGCGGTTTCATAAATGAAACCCACTTTACCCGCGTGAGCCCTGGCCAGCGCATTGGCGATCAATGTCACTTGCGCTCGTCGCACAGCGACTGACGGATTGGAAGCAAGATCATCGTTTAGGATAACGATGTACTTGTTCGGAACAGGGTTTTGCGATCTAACAAACTTAGTTTGCGGCTTCAGCGATCGCTGCGCTGCCGGTGCACGCGAAGTGTCAAGGGGGGAATAATTGCTGTTACCTGACGTTGACTGACCTATGGTTGACGTTGGAACGAGGGCGAGAGCAATAATGCTCAACGCCACGAAACAAAACTCGATTCTTTTCATGGTAGCTCTGCCTCCTTCTTAATCTCTGAAGCGACGAAGGTGCTGGCGCATACTTCATCTGGGTTTGAGCCACCGCCGGCATGGCCTGGAAAACGGTTATTTGCCGCATCCTGGTTGACGCCGATCGGTGGCAGATGTAGATGAGAAGGCTACGCCGTCATCTGGAAAGATTGCGACGTTGCTTTGACATCCGTTTTTAACTGGGACAAGTGGGGAACAAAAACTAAGCTCGACCTGAGCGGCAGCCAGGGAAGAGTGGAACTCCGGAAAGGCTTAGTTTGGTCGGGCGCACTTCATCAAAATCACGATTCTCGGATTCTGCTAAACAATAATAGAACCCTGAACTGAATTACGCGGCTCCTGCTGAATGTTATAAGTAACCCCCTAAAGAATTAGGCGCACAAGCGATTCGCGCCAACAAGTCAAAATAAGAGAGGGCAATATACTACCCTTGACTGCAAAAACCGTTGCCGAGATGCTATTACCAAGTTGCAAGTTTCTTGCTAGTGATAAGGAGTAGTTCCATCAGCCCTCATTCGCTCATCCGTTCGTCGTCGCCGCAGTCTCTTTATTAATCCCTTCAGGGCTTGTGCGGAAAGGCTTTAACTCCGGACCGCGGGCTAATAGCGGAACGCGCCGAACCAACGCCTTACACGATCTTAGTTAATTTCGTTGATCCGGTACTGGCGAAGAAAGGATTTTTCGCAACTCAAAACACGGGACTGGATGTCAAGACAGTTTTGGAAGAGGCTGTCGGAACCGAGTTCGAATTAGTTGACGCCAAGTTGGGCGGGGCAACGGGAAAGCTTTGGTGGTTTCACAATCCAACTTTTGTGGCGCGTCTCAAGGAAGTTCCCTTGTCTGAACGAGTCGAGCAAACGGTGTTTCGAGTGCTCTTTGAAAGAGGACGAGTCACTTTCACGGATGTTTGGGATGCGGTCAGCCGGGAGTTTCCAAATTCTTTAACGTCCGATAGTACGAGCATCAAAGAAGCACTCGAAACCTACGCTCGAAAAGTGGGGAGCACGGGCGAATGGATGCTCCGCGATGAGATTAGACAGGACATCCGAGCGCATCCCGAAATCATCGCCCTGTTAGCGATGATCGGCAAAGCGCGCGGCTATGATATTTGGATCGGTAAGAACGAACAAGGCAGTACGGCAGAGGGATTGGCCGGGAGCGTGAGGCTTTCTTCGCTGGTTACAACGCGACCAAAGAGACTTGACGCAGTAGTACATCTAACGGACGTTCTCAATATGGATTTGCTCTGGCTCAAGGGCAACATGGTAGTAACTGCCTTTAAGGTTGAGTCTACTACGACGATGACAAGTGGCTTGCAACGCGGCTCCAGCCTTCCCGCGACAACGCCCAAAGTTATGATACTGCCAGAGGATCGCCTTGGAGACTTTGGCCGTAAGATGCTGTCGCCTCTGTTTAGTGAACACTTCAACGGGGAATCGTGGCGCTTGCTTTTCTTTGATAAATTCCGAGATGCGTTCACTAAAGCACGCGCCAAAACTAAGATCGAAGACCTGTTTGGCGTTGCCAGTGAAATAGCGTCGAAGGGCAAACACACCAAGCAAACGGCGTTGCCGTTCTGACGCTATTTGGATCGTAGACTCTCAATGATTTGTCCTGGATCAGCAATGGGAATTGGCGCTTCGAAGCTTCCGGCGGGATTTGACGGTTAAGGTGATGCTCTGGGAACGGCTTCTTTTTAGCCATTGGGTGAGTGTAGTTAGGCTGCGCGCTTTTTCTTCGCGGTCTTTTGCTTTTCGTACTTCGCTTTCTGTTGGTCAATCTCTTTCTTAGGAACGGCCATCAGTCGGCGTGTGAAGTCTTCAAAGCGTTGGAATTCTTCCGGCTTTTCTGTGTGTGCTTTTGCTTTCTTCATAGCGTCCATTGTCGCATAATAATTCGTGACAAAGTAGCATCTTTTCGATACCCTTCGCGCGATGTCACACGCTCCCTTCACCGAGGCGGACGTGAATTACCTGTTGAAAGCGCGTAAGTTTATTGACGGCTTGATTAGGGACAATACTGCCAACGCAGACGCGCCAATTCTTGAGGTTATTTATCGAGTTCGACGGGTAGATAGGCGAAACGACGATATTACGCTTAGACTGACGCGAGGCGTCCGAAGCCAGTGATGGCCACAATGCCACGACCGAGGCCAAGTGCTTCGCTTCTATGGCATGGCCAGAGAATAAGGGGAATCGATCACAAGATTGTTCATTCTGAGATAAAGAACGGCATCATTGTGGGAAAGATACGAGGCTGGCACGAGCATCAATGGATTACAAGTGACGGCGATAGCTTCGTTGTCGATGTCAACAATGCGCTGCGAAACGTGCAAGAAGATTTTAAGTCGATTCTGCGTTTTTGCATGAAGCGATGGCGCATCGAAGTGGGCGAGGATGATCAGCAGCAAATTCTGAGACTGTGAGGTGTGAGACATGAGCATGATAACCGATATTCTTGCGACATATCTTGATGCTCAAAAGCAGCTCATCGAGTTTGAAGAAGTTGACAAGAATAATTGCCTCGTGTCATTGCCGTTACACTTCTCTGCGCATACGCGCATAGAGCTTGCGATTGCACAGGTCTCTAAGAATCAATTTGCGTTAACCGATCAAGGGCAGACGATCACCGAATTGAAAGATGCCGGTGTCCCTGTAGGCTCACGATTACTTGAACGTATTAAAGACATCATTCAAATCTGGAAAGTAGAACTTGTCGGCGTGGCTTTGTTCCGCACGTGCAATCGACGTGAACTAGGAATCGCTCTGCACGAATTTGGCGAGGCCGCGAAAACGGTAGGCGATGCCTACTTGAGCGCCCATGACTATGAGACTGATAGGCACGTCGAAGAAACGCTCAAGGATCAAGTGCGAAGGACATTTCAGACTGAACGTTACTTCTACCGGGAACAAGAAAGTATTCCTGGTAAAATCGAAGCGGGCCACAAAGTTGACTTCTATATACCACCGAACGGATCAAACGGCCTCGCCTTAGAGGTACTGAGTAAACCAAACAAGTTGCAAGCCGAAGCGTGGGGATTTAGATCACGTGACATGAAAGAGGCCAACCAAAGACTACTCGTTGGCTTTGTTTACGACGAAGCTGCGCGAGACTTGAGCCGAACCATTCTTAACAGCATCGCGGATATATCATTGTCAGCGACAGAATTGATTGAGTTTAGTGGACAGTTAAAAGCGCATCACGTCTCGCGAGGTGATGCGCCCAAACTCCAAGGCAACTAACGCCGCCGTTTGCCGCGTCTTTGGCGCGACTTCCCGCCGTCTTTATTGTGCTGCATCGCCCGTCAATTGTTCGAACGTCAGGCGACGGCCTGTAAGACACTTGGCAACTTCCAAGAACCGATAGAGATCGTTTCCCGTGCGCTTGTTGAAGCGAAATGATTGCTCATCAAGATAGCGGAATAGGTGGAATGGTTCGACTGATACATACGTGCCCTTGAGTGCCCACTTTAAGAGACTCCAAAAGTTTTCAATCGAGTTAGTGTGCACGTTTCCGTCAACGTACTTTTCGGCATGGTCGATCACGGCATGAATGTATTCATCTTTCAATTCGCTGTACGACTTGAGCGCATCCGAGTAAACATGCGATCCGGCTTCGACATGCTCGCGGACAGAACCATCTAACGATCTGCGGCGACGATCTCCGACTACATGGACTCTTACTTCGCCGTGTCGTTCTAACAGTCCCATGACAGCGACCTTGCCGTAGCCGCCCGTGCCTTTGATCTTTCGCTCGCGTTCGTGCTTGTGCATGAATCTCGCGCGACCACCTATGAACGTCTCATCGACTTCCACGTGGCCGCTTAGCTTTTCAAACGACTTCGCTTGCATCGCTAATCGGATTCTGTGGAGTAGAAACCAAGCCGACTTTTGAGTGATGCCCAACGCTCTGTGAATCTCATAAGACGAAACGCCGTTCTTTGCATTTACGATCATCCAAATGGCCGGAAGCCACTTGTCTAAACCTATCGGACTATCTTCCATTACCGATCCGGTTTTGATGGTAAACTGCTTGCGACAGTCTTTGCATTGCCAGTATCGGCGAGCCTTGTTGAATGAGTTTCGCGTAGCAGTACAATGAGGGCATGTGACGCCTTCAGGCCAGCGAACCAGTGCCATGAATTGGGTGCAACGATCTATGTCAGTAAAGAACCGGACGGCCTCAAGAAGCGTCGTTGGTAAGTGCTCATTTTCCATGCCCGAATACTAACAGATCGGGCGTGCGGTGTCAAGTATATTATTACCCTATTTTCTCCCAGCAACCGATCTCATTTGATCGCCGCGCCGCATCGAGCACGAGCTGCGTGCGGTAACCATCTTCGAACGTCGCTGCGCCGTCGATGACGGTTTTTCCTTCGCGCAAAGCATCGACGATTTTTTGTGAGAACGCCGTGAAGCCGCGTGACCAGCTGCCCTCGGCCATTGCCGGCGCCAACTCGCCACGATCAGTTTCCACGCTCGTCCAGTCGCCGTCGCCGGTCTTTGCGGACCACACGTATCCGTTGCCGTCGATCTTCAACGCGCCACGCGAGCCGAATATTCCAATCAAGTGCGCTGAAGCACCAGATTCAACCATCGATATCGAAGCATTGCCGGTCGCGCCTTCTGTTAGCTCGCTATCAGCAAATCGCAGCAGCAGGTTTGCTTCGTCGTCAGTCGTCACTTCGCGCGTCTTACCAGTTTCATCGTTCCGCTGGCGAATGTGCGTGACCAGATCGGCAAACACCTCGGCGACCTCAGCTCCTAATAGCCAGCGAAAGCCGTCGATTACATGCGAGCCGATCGCGCCGAGCGCGCCGCCGCCCCTGGTAATGTCCGACCACCAATTCCACGGACGGTTTACGTCAGCGCGCGAATCCGATCGAAACGTCAGTTGCACATGTTTTATTTTTCCGATGTCGCCGCCACGAAGCATCTCGCGGGCTTTGCACCGGCCGGGAAGAAAACGCAACTCGTGATCGATCAGAGCCATGACGCCCTTCGCCTGCGCTCTATCGGCCATGCGTCGCGCCTCGTCGGCATTCATGGCCATCGGCTTTTCGCACAACACAGCCTTGCCATGATCGATTGCGGCCAGCGTCAACTCGCAATGCGTCGCGACCGGCGTGACGATGCTCACCAGATCCACATCATCGCGCGCAATGACGCCGCGCCCATCGTCTTCGACATTTTCGATGCCGAACTCGCGCGCGACTGCTTCTGCATTTTCTCGATGGCCGCTGGCGATCGCCACAATGCGCGCGCCTTCACAGTTTTTGAATGCGGGAATTTGCGTCGAACGCGCAAAGCCGGTCCCGATAATTCCAATTCGCACTTCGTTTTTCACGAATGGAATTATGGTCGCGCGCAGCGCGCCCTGTCCAGCGCGACTGGATTACGTTTTCGGATAAGACAGGTTTGGAAATTAAGCGGCGACGGGAACGAACCGGTTACGTCAGAGGTCGAGGTGATGGGCGGTCGGATCGGAGATAGCACGACGGGAAAAGGCTGAACGTTGCCGGCATTCGAGCTTGCCGATCGTGATGTATTCGATGCGGGCCAACCCGCCGGATGTTAAGCGGGCTGGATGTCGTAGTTTCCCCGTTCATCATAACTGCCGAACAGTTGCTATCATTTTACAAACGATCAAGCTGCCGCAATCATCGTGTTTTCCCACTTCACCCGTTTGAGCAACTCGAAATCAGAGAGCATCTGACCGGTGCCGCGAACTACGGAATAGAGTGGTTCGTCCGCAACGCTTACAGGCAATCCCGTTTCGATTGAAATTCGCTTATCAATATTCTTGATCAAGGCGCCGCCGCCAGTCAGCACGATGCCTCGCTCGATGATGTCCGAGGACAGTTCGGGCGGAGTTTTTTCCAACGCCACACGAACCGCGTTGACGATCGCCACAATCGAATCCGCCAGTGCTTCGCGAATCTCATCGTCAGAAACCGTGATCGTTTTCGGAATGCCTTCGATCAAGTTGCGGCCGCGAACTTCGCGCGACATGGGCTCGTCCAACGGGAATGCGGAACCAATTTCGATCTTGATCGATTCGGCGGTGCGCTCGCCAATCAACAAATTGTACTTGCGTTTGATGTAGTTGATTATCGCTTCGTCCATCTCGTTTCCGGCGACGCGCAGCGAACGCGAATAGACGATTCCGCTCAAACTGATTACCGCGATGTCGGTCGTTCCGCCACCGATGTCGACGACCATGTTGCCGCCGGGCTCAGTGATCGGCAGGCCCGCGCCAATCGCCGCGGCGACTGCTTCTTCAACCAGATAAACTTCAGACGCTTTGGCGCGATGCGCGGAGTCTTCTACTGCGCGACGCTCGACCTGTGTAACTTCAGAGGGAATGCCGATCACGACGCGTGGGCTGACCCAGCTCTTGCCGTTGTGCGCCTGTCGAATGAAATACTGGAGCATCTTTTCCGTGACTTCGAAATTCGCGATCACGCCGTCTTTCATTGGACGAATTGCCACAATATTGCCGGGCGTGCGGCCGAGCATTTCTTTGGCTGCGCTGCCAACCGCTTCGACCTGATTGGTGACGCGATTGATCGCGACAATCGACGGCTCAGACACGACGATCCCGCGGCCCTTTGCGTAAACAAGAGTGTTTGCCGTTCCCAGATCGATAGCTAAGTCGCTGGAAAACAAATTGAAGAGTTTGGACATGTTGAGAGTTGGGTCCCTTTCCCGAGTTATATTTAAGAAAGTGTTAATTGACATCCAATCTCCAGCGATAGAACTAAGAATCACGCCAGCCCGTGGATGTCTGCATTTAAATCATCGGCCGAGTTCGTCGTCCGCGCTGGCGTTTAGAGCTTCGAGTTCCGCATTGATGTTCTTCCTGGTTTGCGCTCTTTCTTCGGCGTCCCTTCTTGCTTTCGCGAGCGCGGCGCGCAACTTGTCAAGCTGCTGCTCTTCTTCATCGGCGCGAAGCCGCAGCTCATCGATCTGCTTGTGAACTTCGGCAGTGCGGTCACGTGCTTCCTTCAGCCGTTCCTGTTCTTTCTGTTCGCGCAGCCGCACCTCGGCTTCCAGGCGCAGCCTTTCGTTTTCCGCCCGGCGCCGGCCGGTTTCTGACGCGGCGATGCGCTCCTGGATGTCCGCGAGTCGACGCGCTTCATCTTCTGCCGTCGCGCGGGCCAGTTCAACTTCGGCGCGGCGCTTGGCAAGCTCTTCGTTTCTCATGCGGAGGCCGTTCTCTTCAGCTTCGATTCGCAAACGCTTCTCTTCCGCCCGCCGCTCAGCTTCTTCTTTCGCGCGGCGACGGACTTCCTCTTCGATCCTCGTCAGCGTTGCGTCTTCCGCTTTGCGCCGCTCTTCGTCCTGTTTTGCTTTCAGCCGAGCTTCTTCTTCAATCTTCGCCCGCGTTAGTTTTGCTTGCCGTAGTTTTTCATCTTCTGCGACGCGTTCACGTTCCGCGGCCTCGATGGATCTGACTTGTTCAGCATTGGCGAGTCTGACTACTTCGATGTCCGCGCGAATCTTAGCCTCGCGCTCAGATACAACACGCGCGTCGTCGTTGAGTTTCGCCAGCTCAGCCTCCATCGTTTGGAGTTGACGCCTTTGTGATTCGGCCTGAACGTGAGCTGTTTCGATCGCTCGCGCCCGTTCTCCCTGAACCTGCTGAAATGTTCCTTCTTCGGCGACACGCCGAGCATCGATCTCGACGATGCTCGCTCGTTGCGTGGCCAACGTTTGCCGAGCTATCTCAATGTCGGCACGCAATCCCAACTCTTTCGCGGCAAGTTGCTGCGCTTCAACTTCGATCTGGTTTCTCGTGTTCTCGAGTTCAGCAATTGCTCGCTTGCTCCCTTCTACTCGAAGCCGCGCGGCGTTGAGTTCATTTTCCTTTTCTCCGATCTGATGCTGCGCGTTTTCTTCCGCGGCATTCGCTGAAAGAATTTCAGCCTCTAACCGCGTCTCTTCTTCTGACAAACGCTTCGCTGCTTCTGCGACTCTGTGTTGAGCTAGCTGCTGCGCCTGTCTGATCGATGCCTCTTCGCTCTGCTTCAGGCTCTCGGCCTCGGCGAGCGATTTTATTTGCGCCTCAGCGGCCGCGCGCAGTGAATCGATCTCTCTTCGGAGTTCTTGCTCTTTGATCGTTAGTTGCTGAAGTTGATCCGCGTGATTGCGGCGCAAGGCCTCCAATTCGCTAATGCGGCGCTGGCTCTCTTCAATGCGAAGCCGCGCATCTTCTTCAAATCGCGCGCGCGATTCGCTGGCGCTGCGACGCATGTCTTCGAATCGCTGGCGCTCTTCGTCAGCAAGGATCCTGATCTCTGCTTCGAGCGCCAGCCGTTCCTGCTCGGCCTGACTGCGCGCTGCGTCTTCCGACGCAATCCGCTCCGTCGCATCTTGCAACTTGAGAATTTCTTCCTCAGCCGCGACGCGCGCAGCTTCGACTTCGCCGCGCAAACTCGTGAGCTGCTCACGCGCGACTTCGAGCGATCGTCGCTGTGCAGTCAACCCTTCCTCTTCGGCCCGATGTCTCGCTTCAGCTTCGGCGCGCATTTGCTCGGCGCGTTGCAGCGATTGTTCGTGCTCTTCTTTGCGTCGCTGTTCTGCGGCGAGTTGGGCTTGCCGTTCCTCTAAGCGCGTTCGCTCACCTTCGACTAACTCGTGAATCTCGCTTTCCAAATGCAGACATTCCTGCTCCAACAACCGGCGCGCGGTCTCTTCTGCCTGTATCCGCTCCTGGAGCTCTTTGATCTTTCGTTCGTCTTCTGCGGCGGACGTTCGCGACGCTTCCACTTGCGCGCGCCGCTGGTCCAGTTCTGCTTTCACGCGCGCCAGCGATTCTTCTTCGGCTTCCAGGCGAAGGCGATCCTGTTCGATCCGGCGATTTGTTTCTTCGATCGACTGCCGTCTGGCTTTTTCGATTAGTTGACGCTGCGCGGCGGCGCGACGATAAGTTTCTTCGAGGCGTTGGCGTGCGTCTTCAGCGCGCAGTCCGGCGGCAGTTTCGTTAAAAGCTTTCTGCAGAGTTTCCTGTGCGCGCATATCGTCACGGTCGCTGCGGATGGCGAGGTCTTCAGGTTCAGCTTTGGGAGCAGCAGGGAGCGGACTGATTGTCGTCTTCGCGAATCCTTCCGATGTTGTGGCCGTTTCGGCCGCGCGAATTTTGGCGATGGCAGAGAGGATCGTGTTGGACTGAAGTAGCGGATCGGTTTCTTTCTCGAGCAAAGACCGCAGCGGTTCCACGGCTGATGCGTCGCCGATTTCGCTTAACGCTTCGACAGCGGCGCGCCGCACTTCAGCCGATCTGTCCGAGAGACCTTCGATAAGGTAACCAACGGCCAACGAGCTGCGAGCGCTTCCCAACCTGCGGGCTGCATCTGCACGCTTGGCGTCGGTGTCGCCGATCCGCAGATCGCGCACAGCCGTGACCAACAGATCGGTTAGATCTTCTGCTCCGAGTTCATTCATCCGGGTCAAAGTAGTTCGGGAGTGGCAGGAGTCTATCTACGCCACACGGCAGTGTCCTTTCCACCGCCCTTTGGTTTCCCGGCAAAAAGCGTTATTCGAAAAGTCGAGAACGCCAGTATCTACTGTTCCAACCTTTAGGAAAAGACGATTGACCCAAACGTTCCCACAGATTGGACGGCAAATCCCGATAATTCAAAAGCGGCCGAGTCTTGATATTAAGGATCTTTGCATTGAAAATGTTGAGGAACCTGACGCATCGGCACTCTTCCTGCCGTCAAACCAGGTTCGCGACAAACCGCGTTTCAGGTAAGCGACGTGTCGCGCTTCACGCAGCTTTGTATTGGGACTCCAAAGGAAAGTCGACAAGAGTGTTTGCCACGTTGACCGCTAACCTTGCGTGCTGCCGGTCGGGCCTATATGTTCTTGCGTGAGCGTCGCTCATTCTGTTTCGTGTCGCCGCTAACTCCGGATGAAGAAACACATCCTTATTTACGGTCTCTGCGGCGGAGTCCTAATCGTCATCTTGAAGCTGGTCGAGTATCGCTTCCTGGTGGTCGAACACTCGATCGAAATCTACGGCGGACTGATTGCTTTGCTCTTCGCCGTGCTGGGCATTTGGCTCGGACTTAAACTCACTAAGAACAAGGAAACGGTCATCGTGAGGGAGGTTCCGGCGCCGCAGTTCTTTACTTTGAACGAGACGAGACTGCGCCAACTCGGGATTACGCGCTGCGAGCTGGAGATCCTCGAGCTGATTGCCAATGGCCTGAGCAATCGCGAGATCGCCGAAAAACTCTTTGTCAGCGAAAACACCGTCAAGACCCATTCCAGCCGCCTGTTCGACAAGCTGAGCGCCAGGCGAAGAACCCAGGCGGTGCAGATGGGAAAAGAGTTGGGATTGATTCCTTGAGTCTCTTAGCGCCAACGGCGCGAAATGTAATAGCCAGGGGCAAGCGCGGAGCGCGCCGCCCCTGGATGGTTCGATAGAACAATAAGATGGCGCGCCGATAAGCGCGCACCTTCCGGCTGGCATTTCTGTCGCCCGACGGGCGTCTACGCTTTTCCGCGTATGGATCGATTCTGTGGATTTCGCGTCTTCAGCGCTAAAAGAAATGTTAATGTCACGCCGACCTGGGGCGATGCCCCAGGCTTTTGCATTCCGCGCCTTCGGCGCTTAGCGGATCACTCACCCAAAATGGGTGATTCTTATCGTTGCACGGCTAATTCACCCGAAAGTATGACGACAAACTTGATGCACCGAGCTATTTTTCACCTCGAAATTTGAAATCGATCAGGAGAATCAAACGATGAAAAAGACTGTCCTAACTTTCGGACTCATTTCGGGCGGCATCATGGCGGTAATGATGTTCGCCACCCTCCCTTTCACGGATTCGGCTTGGCTGCAATCGCATAGCATGTTCATCGGCTATACGACGATGGTCTTGTCGTTCATGCTGGTGTTCTTCGGCATCCGCTCCTATCGCGAGAACATTGGCGGCGGCACCATCACGTTCGGGCGCGCTTTTGCCGTCGGCATTCTCATTACCCTCATCTCATCCGTGTTGTACGTGGTCGCGTGGGAGATCATGTACTTCGGTATTCCCAGCTTTGGTCAGAGGTTCATGACCATGTGCGTCGCACACGTTAAGAACTCGGGCGCCAGCCCGGAAGCGATCCAAACGCAGCTCAATCAGTTGAAGTATTTAGACAACCCCTTCATCAATGCGGCTATGACCTTTGTTGAGCCGTTCCCGGTTGGATTGATCATCACGCTGATCTCGGCCGCAATCTTGAGGAAGAAAACCAAAGCCCAATCCGGTGGCAGTCCGGCGACAGTTGAGGCGTGATTTGGAGAACGCAAGGTGCAACAGCGGGGGACAGTGAGGTAATTCCGTGTTGCTGGCTAAGAACGAAAAGCGTTATATTTGTCAGTCCTGAGCTAGCTCTATCATTCCTATTTTGTGCAGTTGAAAAATAACAAGCGACTCAAGTTAATCGATCTATTCTCTGGAGCCGGCGGATTAACCTTGGGCTTCACTAAAGTATTCGGCCGGAATATCGAAGCAGTGTGGGCAAATGACTTTGATAAGGCTGCAGCAGCGACGTACACAGCGAATTTTGGCAGTTGCACAAGTGACGATATTGTCGAGACACTAAAGAGAACTAGGGCACCGAAAGCAGACGTGGTTATCGGCGGTCCACCGTGTCAGGGTTTTAGCCTCCTTAACAAAAACAAGAAAGCAGACCCGCGAAAGCAACTGTGGCGACCGTTTATTGAAGTTGTTCTGCAGTCGGGAGCTGAAGTATTCGTTATGGAAAATGTTCCTCAGCTCAAGGATTCACCCGAACACAAAGCGATCATTAAGTTAGCTGAAGAACATGGGTTCGAAACAGCGACCGAGCTTTTGCGCGCGTCTGACTATGGCGTTCCGCAACGACGATACCGATGCTTTATAATCGGTTGTACCTTCGTTCATCCTGAAACGGTATTCCCACCAAAGAAGACTCACTACAATCCAAGTAACAGCCTCGTTCGCTCATTGTTTAGAACTAATGGTGATTACGTCGATAATCCTAAACCGTGGCGCACGGTGAGAGACGCGATTTCGGATTTGCCCGATCCCGAAGGAACGGAGATTCGGGAAGAAGTACCGCCTTTCGATTTACACTTCGGTCGTACTCCCACTCCGATGAGCATGAAACGATACCGGGCCATCCCCAAAGAAGGGATGAATCGCTTCGACCTACAGAAGCGCGCACTTGAATTAACGCCAGCGTGCTGGATACGAAAGGAAACAGGCGGCACCGATCTCTTCGGCCGGCTTTGGTGGGATCGTCCCGCGTTCACAATACGAACGGAGTTCTTCAAACCTGAAAAGGGCCGCTATCTACATCCGTCAAAACACAGACCCATCACGCATCGCGAAGCCGCTCGATTGCAGACCTTTCCTGATTCGTTCAAATTCTGCGGGACAAAAATTGAGATCGCGCGACAAATCGGAAATGCAGTTCCTCCGATGCTTGCCGCGAAAGTAGCCGAGTGCGTGCGAGAATTATTCCGAATTCGCGATAAGAACGTCAGTGGCCGATAAATTCAGCCGTTCAAAGCGCAGCAGCATCATGTCACGGGTAAAGGGTCACAACACCCAACCCGAAAGACTCGTGAGAAGCTTAATACACAAAATGGGATTTCGGTTTCGTATTAATCGAGCCGATCTTCCAGGTAAGCCTGACATCGTTCTGCCAAGACACAAGAAGATTGTTTTCGTGCATGGATGTTTTTGGCATGGTCACAAAGGCTGCAGGAGATCAGCGCGTCCTTCCACAAATGTCGAATTTTGGGACCGGAAACTTTCGGGAAACATAAAGAGAGATCAGCGACTGAAAAGAAAACTTGAGCGAGATGGCTGGCGCGTTCTCATCGTTTGGAGTTGCGAGACGCGAAATACAGACAGGGTTAAAAGCAAATTGACTACTTTCCTTCGTGATTAGAATGCCGCGCAGATCCAAACAAGAAGATCTTGAATTCCTGCGAAAGAAACTCATTGGCTTGCTGACGGGTTTCGAAGCTGAACTGAAGCGAAGTGATCTTAGGGAAAAAGTGCGAGCGTTAGTGCCGGCATTTCATACCCTTCGAGACCTTGGTAGCTCGCTAATCCCTAGTGCGGTCGCAGCCTCAGGTCGGGATCGAGTTTTGGCGTATCTTCGAAAATACGCCCTAACGGTTGTTAGAGGCGACGAACTCATGGTCGTCTCTGGAATCGGAGATTGGCCGCGGCGCGTACGTGAACTTAGAAAAGAATTTGGTTGGTCAATCATAACGGGAACGACAGCAAAGGAAATGGATGAGGAAGGCGATTTCCCTCTGAAGGAAATCGAGGCTTCAAAGCTCGGCCCTGACGATTACATACTCCTTAGTCGCGAACCGGATCGAGACGCTGCGTACAGGTGGCGGATAGCGAACGACATTAGAAAGAAGAAAACCGGCGTAAGAGAGAAGATTCTTGAGTTCATGCGGTTGAATGTCGGAACGCGGATTACCGGCGAGGAGCTACGCTACATAGCGAATGACAAAACCGAATGGGCGCGAAGAGTGAGAGAGCTTCGTACTGAATTGGGTTGGCCCGTTGTGACCAAAAGCACCGGCAGACCTGATTTACCTGTTGGCGTTTACTTGCTTGAAACCGACCGACAGAGTCCGCCGTTGCGTTAAGTGCGGATGGAATCACAAGCTGTGGAATCGATCCGACCCTCGACACTTAGAATTGCATCACGTGGAGCATCATGTTAAGGGCGGGAAAAACGATCCTGAAAATCTTGTGACGATCTGCACGGTTTGTCACGATCAGGAGCATCGCCACTCCCACTGACGAAGAAGTTGTCTGTTTCAAGGCATGTTCGATAAGAACATTCTCACCTTCAACCCGGGCTGGACGAGCGGTGCCCAGCCGCACTTCGATCTAAAGTTAGTTTTTCCCGTGAAGAAAATGAAAGGGGCTTAGGAGATGACTATGGCAAAAATAACAGGAATCGGCGGCGTGTTCTTTAAAGCGAAAACCGACAATAAGGCTCTACGCGAATGGTACCAAAAGCATCTCGGCATGGAGCTTGACGACTGGGGCGGCGCCGGCCTTCATTGGACCGAAGACAAAGCAGAAGATAAGGGTGTGACGGCTTGGCACGTCGCTGAGCCGGCCACAAAATGGTTCAGTCCAAGTGAATCATCCTTCATGATTAACTATCGGATCGACAATATGGACGAAATGATCGGGCAACTTAACGCCGGAGGAGTTTCGATCCATCAAGGACCGGAGTATCACGAGAACGGCGCGTTCCTTTGGGTCATTGATCCCGATGGAAACAAGGTCGAACTTTGGGAGCCAAAAATTTGGGACGACAAAAATAAGAAATGATAATGAGGACTCTTCTGCGAGCATCAAAGTCTGGTGATTCCGATTATTCATAGCGACGCAAGTTTTTTCCACCTCGGGCGAACGAATATCGACCTGAAGACTTCAACCAATGCCGCAGTGTTTCACCAAATTTTCCAAATCATCCAAACTTTCCCATGTTCGAGGGCAAAGTCGAGAAGGTTGCAGCTGCGGTCGCCGCCGCTGCAGAGCGCGCACCTGCGTAGTCAGTGGAGCGAAACGAGTTCTTGCGAACTTCCTTGCAAGTGCCCAATGGAAGTGCTACTTGAGAGTGAAGGCTATCTCCTCATGCAGACGATTCGCGGACGAGCTTCTCTTAATTTCCATCTTCGTTATCGCGGAAGACACATCGAGCAAGCTGCTCAGATTCTCGGAAAACAATTCAGCAGATGATCGCTCTGTTCCATCTGGATTTTTTTTCGCCTCATTGCGAGCTTTTTGACGGGCCTTAATAGACTCCGCGTCAAGCTTTTCCACGATCTCATCAAAAGCCTGCTTTCTTTGATCGAGCCGAATGATTGTTAGATTATCGAGCGACTGTGTGGACTGCGTCGATGAGACTGGCGCGCGGTAAGGAGCGTTAAGCACGGAAGACAAGAACTCCGGGTTATTGCTGAGTATCAATTCCCGATCTCGCAGGGCATAGCAAAAATGCCATCCCAGCATCGGCAGTTCCAGCTCACGCCACGATCGATCGTTTGCCTGGTGATCCGCCCACTTCAAGTTCACGCCTGGGCCAGCGACGGTTAAGCGGCTTTGCACCGCTTTCGAGATTGCGTCTTCCAGAACCTGTCGCTTCAAGTTCGCCGGCGCTTGCAGTGTGAGAATTGCTACTCGACGGAATTCTACAAAGAGCGGACCTGCAATCGAGTGTGGACTAGTCGCTACCACCGCTGCAAACGGATGTGTGGGCCCAATGGCCTGTTGCAACTGTTCCGCAAACTGGTGTTCCAGCCCTTCATGCAACGGATTTTCTCCCGGTTCCTCGGTGCGGCTAATTCTGGCGTCATACGGATCGTCAATCGTTGAATCATACTCGGGACCGGGATATAGGTAACGATCATAGTCTCCGAAACTTTCGTTGCAGGCGGAGTAAAACTCGCTGTCATCATATGATGTCCACGACCATGAATTGCTTCTCCTTGTTTGCTCGGATCGTCCATCAAGGAGCGTGTTATGAACCAGGTTTGCGGTTAGGCTCTGGTCATCGCCAAGGGACTGTATCTTTAGAAACGGCACGTCGTCGGGAATCTCTGATTGCATCCTCGCATACTCGGACGCGTCCAGTTGAGAACTCTTCCGCACTGGTTTTCCCGCTGTCAGAAAGTCGCGGCGTTCGATCCATTGTCCATCTTGAAGTTCGAGGTCGAACATGCCAGCTCGAATTGATTTCAACTCCGCCACGTTCTGCATCAGCCAGTAATGTTTGAAGTAGTAATCGTCGTTAAGCTTTGCCTGGTCAACCCACACCGTAACGAAATGCGGATTCACGATGGCACCTAAGGTCTTGAACGCCGGATCATCTGACAGCCTATCCTTAGGCGATTTGCCGTTGATGTTGGCGATGGCGCGAAGCAACAACTGTTCATTTGTCGCCAGAATCAACTTTCCCTTCGCAGTTGCGAATGCAAACGTCTGCTTTTGGCGTCCTCGATCGGCCTTGAACTCATGACGATAGTAGGTTGTGCCGTCGGGGCATTCTGCTTCTTCAAACTGCTCCCTGAGGTTGAGAAACTTCGTGGCCGCCACTTTGTCGTCGCTGATCGGCGCAATGAAAAGCATATCAAGCCGACCAATGTCGTAAATGGCGAGCGCGGCGCTCGCGTCAGCCGCGCCGCTGATGGCCGCAGTGTCGAGCGGAAAACCAAGCGCGCTATTGAACTCTTCCCATCGCTCAATCAATTTCAAGGCCAGATGATGATGCTGAAATTCTTTGTAGTTTGTGCTGTTCAGATATTGTTGCTTGAGCTGCGACTGGTCCCACTGTTTGATCAATCCCGGTAAATCTTTGAATTGCGCATAGACCAGCGCGCCGCGCGGAAAGTCTTCCGCCAAGCTGAACGCGGTCTTATTTGGGCGGGTCCTGGCATAGACGAACAACGCCGCACAAATGATCAGGATGACCGCGATAATCAACAGTGGCTTTGATTTCAGATACTTGATGGTCACTTTGGTCTTCGGTTCACGAACCCACCAACCTTTGGTCTATTACCAGCGCGGGCTTCGGACTTGATTCAATCTGGTGCTGCATTTTTCGCAATCGATCGAGCCGTGTTTTAGCCGTGGCCTTCTCTGCAGCCTTCAACAGAAAATCCATCCGCGCCTGCTCCAGTTCCGCAGCTCGGTTTAGATCTCCAATTTGTTCAGCCGCCGCGGAAAGCAGTTCCAGCAAGTCCGCCCGCGCATTTCTTTGTCGCAGCGCCGCTCGCGCCCGAAGCGTCTGATATTTCTTCGCTTCAGCTTCCGATTCATCTGCTTCAATTTTGTTTGTTTCGCTTTCCGGCGATTCGACCGCGCTATTTTTCATCTGCAAAGCTGTGGTTGGTTTGGCCAGCTTCAACGCGGCGCGCGGCTGGTTCTGTTTAAGATAAAGCCGGATGATCTGTTCGAGCGGCTCGTCTTCATCAAAAGCGAAAGGTTGCCAGAGTGTTGACTCGCGACTTGCACTCAGGGCCCTCGCGAAACTGTCTATTGAATTCCCCTCGCGTTCCTGTTTCTTTTCAAGGAGGCCTCGCAAGAAACTGAGATAAGGATTAGGGTCAATGCTCTCGATCGCCGCAACGACCTTCACTGCCTCATCAATCTGTCCGGCAGATACTAGTGAGAGCGACTGAAGGGCAGCCTCCATCTCGCTGTCGGTTGCATCAAGCGCTCGCGCGCGCTCTCCCAGCTTGGCCCAAAGCTCGGGCCTCTGTTCAATGATTTCTGGCGCTAACCAAATGGCCTGCCAGCGCGCGTTTCTCGTCGCCAATCGATCGCCGATGATCGTTGCCAAATTTTCAATCGCTTCATCTGTCTTCTTGGTCGCTGCCAGCAGTCGCACCAACTCGATTCGGTTCTCTTCATCGTCAGGTGAGAGACTCAACAACTGCTGGCGATATGCGAGCGCGGCATCGAACCGCGCAAACTCTCCCGCCTTTTCCGCGGCCAGACGCAATGCTTGCGTTTGTTCAAGCTCTTCACGGCTGGGTGGCAGCTCGACACCCGGATTTTCAACCGCGCGCGCCTTCACCAGTGGGAGCGCCGCCAATTCGGCCTCTGTTTCTGATTTAGACTCTTCCTTGTTCAGATTGACCATCCATTGCAGCCACTTCAGAGCGAGCGTCACATCGCCTCGCTCAAACGCGATGTCTGCTAGCGCGGCGAAATAAGCCGTCTCGTACTGTGCTAACGCGATCTCGCGCGCGTATGCGGATTCGATCAGGGTACGTGCTTCCGCCTCGCGGCCTTCGCCGCGCAGTAACGCCACGGCATCGTTCAATCGTTCAATGCTGGGCGGCTTGATCGAAGCAAGATTCGCGCCGGTTTCAATTCCAATCAGATGTGCGAGGCCGTCGACAGCTTGAGCGACATGGCCATCGCGGATGTCCAACCTGAAACTGGCGAGACGCAGCCACGCCGGCCTTGCATAACGGTGCTTGATGCTTGCTTCAATCGAGGCAATCACACGGCGCGCCTCGGCCGATTGATTACGCTCAAGTAGATATTCAAGATATTCCTTCTGCCACTGGATTCTTTTGCCGTCAGGCTCCTCGGGCTTAAAAGTGGTGAGATGATCGAGTGCCTCTTCCATTCCGGAATCGTCCCAGGATTTTTGTTGCTGTGCGGTGAATGTATAGTCACGATCAGAATTACTGAGGCCGGAACTGCGCGCGATTACCAGACGATAAAATGGCGCAGCTTCGTTCGGAGAAACGAGCGCTTCTTTGATCAAGAAAGCCGGCAGGAACACATTTCTGGGCACGGCTTCACATAGTCCGCGAAAGAGAGCTGCTTTCGCCGCTTCGTCCGCTGGTGAGAGTGGCTCGGCGGCATCGCTGTTCTTCGCGAACGAAACCGCCAGCGCCCGGATAAGCGCTTTCATCTGTTCGAACTTCTTCTTTGCTTCGGTTGATTGGTATTCGTCCTCGTCCCTGAAATTCTCTTGAAGAGTTTTCAAGAGCAGCGGAGTCAGACGCTTGCGCGCCGACTCGGACAAACCATGGCGGCCCAGCGTCTCCAGATAAAGTTTGCAATCATCGAGCGAAGGGTCGTCATGAATGATTTGCTCCCACAACTCGTTGGCCCGGCGGTGGTCGCCGACGAAGAAAAACGCCGACCCCCAGTCCGCAATTATCGTTTCGTTTCTAAGCTCCGATTCATGGGCCAGCTGCAGATGGTCCAGCGCGCGCTGCGCATCGTTGTGCTCCAGATACCAACGGCCCAGACGCGCCTGCTCATTTACATCCTGCGGACGGTTCTCGATCATTGCCGGCAGAAATAGACGCGACTTTGACTTCTGCTGCTCGTTCGCGGACGAGTAGAGCCATTGGCCGTAGGTCATTGAAAGATGAAACCAATCGTCACCGACCAACTGTTTCGCAGTGTCTGGGTTTTGCTTAACGAGTTGGCCAATCGGCTGAAACTGGAGCGCATTGATGAAGTAACTTTCACGCGGTGTGTCGAATTCTCGCAGAGCGAAACTGGTTTCCGCCTGACGAGACAATTTCCAGGCAACTGACAGCGGCGCATTCTCAATCGCCGTGTGGGCGAGGTCCTTCTCTCCCTTGCGAAGCAGAAAATTCACGAGTTGGAGTTGATGCACCGTTGGTTGTTGAGCGCAGGAGCGTAATTCGTTCTTGCCGGCTTCGCCGTTTTCGTAGAGAGCTTCGAAGTAGCGATCGACTAAGGCGTCTGCCGAAGTTGCAAGCGAGGACGGATTAGCGGCCGGTTGCCGATAGTTTTCTCTGAGCGCGCCAAGCTCTCGCTCGCGATCCCCGATCAAGCGCGCGTTTTCCGCGATCAGACGCCAATAGTCAAAGCTGTCGCGCGCTGGATCTCGTGAACGCTCGCTCTCCAATGCGTCGATCGCTTGGCGGAAAGCTCCGCGTTCAGCATAGAAATCAACGAGGGCTTTTAGACGGCTGTGGTACGCGGACCAATCACCTGATGAGAATGCGAGATCCTTTTGCTGAATCAGAATCTGCTCTTCGAGAGAGCCGAAGCCCGAACGACGGGCCAGGTTCTCGAGAAACGCGAGCGTTGCCGTCTGGTCTCCACCGTTCCGCGCCGTCGCCTCAGTCTGTTGCTTTAGAAAAGCGAAGAGTGCCGACAATTCGTCGCCCGTAGCTCTGTCTTTCGCGACGCCGCCGACAGCTTCAGGCACGGCGCTGTCAATCACCTGCAACAGTGCCCGTGCTTTTCCGGCTTGCGGATTGTCGACGCGGATCGCCTCCGCCGCCAGGCGAGCCCGCAATTCCCAGAGTCTCTGCATGATCTGTCCGAGCGGCTCTTCATCACGAACGGTTTGAACGTAACCAGTGATTTCCGACGCCTTCAAATCATGCTTGAGCGGATCGGCGAGGAAGGCATTGAAAGCTTCACGATAAGTCGCGACGGCGCGTTTTCTCTCACCTCCGCGCAGGCGTGCGGCCTCTGCGAATTGATCGCCGACTGAAAGTTTCTTTGCTTCTTCGTGCGGTAACTTCTGGCGCTCGATTTCGGCTTCGCGATGACGGCCTGCCTTCTCC
>QHXI01000120.1 GCA_003222895.1 Acidobacteriota bacterium
CCTTTGCGTTTACAAGCAGTCTCGATTTCAGTTGCGCGATTCGCTTCTGGCAATCAGCGCGTAGAATTAGTGCTTCTGCTAGCTTCATTTTCGTTTACCTCCTAAAGAATCAGCCTTACATCGTCATAAGGCCGAGCAAATATCTGTACTTCATCTTCGTAATGAACGTACCCGGTCTTTCGCGACCTGATCGTCCAAATCAAAACGTCATTCCTTTCAAGAATCGCGACTAACTCCCACGCTCGCTCAAGATGTTCACGGGCGGTTGGCTTAAACTAACAAATCGCTTGTTCATAGCGCCGATCGCGTGGCAAACAATCGAAGGGTGAGTGCATATGAACATTGAACCAGTCCTTCAATTCTGTGAGCGCCTCGAATCAGGCAAGCCCTCAGACCATCGTAGTTGCGACGCAGCACAAAACAGGCCGCCGCGACGTGCGAGCGCTCATCAATCTCAGCGCCGACAAAACGAATAAACATGACTTCAAGATCCACGACTTTCTTCTTCATCAAATCAATCGAAATACCTCTTGCGAATTTGAAAGAAATAGCTGCGGGAGAAGGAGTCGAACCTTCATCTTCGAGTTCAAAGCCCGATGTGTTGCCGGTTACACCATCCCGCAAAATAAGTTTCAGGTTCCATGTTTCAAGTTTCAGGTTCGTGACATTTAACTGATCCCAACTTGAAACCTGAAACTTGGAACTTGAAACTGAAAATTGGTCGCGGTGGAAGGAATTGAACCGACATCGCTCGATTATCAATCGAGTGCTCTGGCCGTTGAGCTACACCGCGCGAAGTGGTTGACCCGACGGGGCTCAAACCCGCACCTCACGGCTTAAAAGGCCGCCGCTCTGTCACTCGAGCTCCGGGTCAGCAACATTTTCGATTTCCGAATTTTGATTGCCGATTCTCGCGTGAGAAAAATCAACTTCATAAAGCTGCCAATCGCAAATCGGCAATTGGCAATCGGCAATGATCTGGCTGTGGCGGAAGGATTCGAACCTTCGCATCGCCGGATTAACAGTGCGGTGCCTTACCAACTTGGCGACGCCACAAGAGATCTTTACAGAACCGCTCGCGGTAGCGAGCGGATCATGGAAGTAATTCGATGATCTTTGGGCCTTTATTAGAAGTTAAATCATTATCCCGCTCGCTATCGCTCGCGGTTCTGTAACATTCCTGGAGGCGACGAAGGGAGTCGAACCCTTATCGTTCGGTTTACAAGACCGACGCTCTGTTATCCAGTTGAGCTACATCGCCGGATTTGGTGGAGCTGAGAGGAGTTGAACCTCTGCGTCCTGCTTGCAAGGCAGGCATCATCCCGTTAGATCACAGCCCCGAGAATTGGTCGCGGAGGCGGGAGTCGAACCCGCACCCTTCCGTTTATGAGACGAATGCTCTTCCACATGAGCTACTCCGCAAAGAATTAATGTTGGAAGCCCGCGGAGGAGTTGAACCTCGTGCCTTTCCACCCAGCTCTTGCAGGTTCGGTTTAGAAGACCGACGCCGGGAACGCGGGCCAGAATTTAGCCGCGGATGAACGCGGATAAAATTGATCTGAAAAAGCGATTTCGAAACTGGTTGGTCGCTCTTTATTCTTTCCTTCTTATCTGCGCTAATCCGCGTTCATCTGCGGCTAATTATTTGGTCGGGGCGTGAGGCCGACGACGCCTCTTCAAACTCCACGCTCCCAGACAGTCACCGTTCTGCCGGGATGAGTCACGCCCCGATAACTTGCGAACTAAATTTGGTGCCCAAGGAAGGACTCAAACCTTCAACCTCTGGTTTGTAGGACCAGCGCTCCGTCAATTGAGCTACTCGGGCAAGGGAAATCAGTAGGCAGTAGGCAGAAGGCAGTAGCAGTAAGAACCAGGGGTCTGTTCCTGCCATCTGCCTGCTGCTTTCTGCCTTCTGATTTTTGGTCGGAGTTGGAATCGAACCAACCTTTCGGGCTTTTCAGACCCGCGCTAATCCGTCTCAGCTATCCGACCTAAGATGATTCGCCACAGATGAACACGGATAGCACTGATCAGAAATTCCATCCTAGTACAGTCGGATCACCTCCTTTCCATCGGTGTAAATCCGTGTCTATCTGTGGTTGCTCAGACCGCCGCTTCCGTTCGCGATGCACTTTCTCCATGACGTCACGATCATCGTGTACGTCCATGAAGAGGTACTTTCGCCATTCGGCTCTCGCCTCTGCGTAGTGACAGAGCACGACGCGTTCGAGCTTCACGCGCAACGCCGTCTGCGAAGTCAGCAAAGGCATTCGTGCTTCTGCCGGTGTGCGATTGCTTTTCCGGTTGTTGCACTTGATGCAAGCGGTGACGATGTTGACCGGCGAATTATCTCCGCCACGCGAACGCGGCAGGATGTGATCGAATGTTAGCTCAGCCACGCCCCTTTTCTCACCGCAGTACTGGCAGCGGAACTTGTCGCGCATGTAAATTCGCAAGCGCTTCATGCCCGATTGCTCGCGGCGGCGCCGAACATTGATGTAAGTGCGGCGGCGAATTACCGACGGCACAGGCCACTCATCATGGGCCGAACGAAGCACGCGATCGCCGTCGAATTCCTCGACGAAGACCGTGTTCTTGAACGTCATGATGATTGCGCGCGCGACACTGACGGTGCCGAGCGGCTCGTAAGTTTGGTTCAGTAGCAGAACTCTGCCATTGAGTGCCATTACTCGGCACCTCCTTTCTGGATTTATTAGCCACAGATACACACAGATCTGCACGGATAAGACAGAACGATTTGCCACGGCCGCTCTAATGGTTTTTTGTCTTATCTGATCCGTGTTTATCTGTGTCCATCTGTGGCTGATTGATTTGGAGCGCGCGGTGAGATTCGAACTCACGTATACCGGATTTGCAATCCGGCGCCTGGCCGCTTGGCGACGCGCGCATGTAGCGCAAGCTGTTAGCTTGCGATGACGTTAAATAGAAGATTGAAAATCGCAAACTAACAGTTTGCGTTACGAAGTTTGGAACGGAAGGAGAGATTCGAACTCTCGAATCGAGTTTGGAAGACTCGCATGTTTCCCGCTACATCACTTCCGCGAGCGGCGCGAGTTGTAAACTTGCGCCCTTCATCAAGTACGGTTCGTGGAGAAACCGCACCTTAGTTGTGGGGTGAGAATTTTTTAGGACAGCGCGCAAGTTAACACTTGCGCCAGATGGAACCCCCGATAGGATTCGAACCCATACCTGATTCGTTCGAAGCGAACCGCTCTTCCGTTGAGCTACGGGGGCATGTGTCAGAAGCCCGAGCGTAAGCGAGGGCAACCATCGCATTCGCGGAAGTGCGGTTCCGGATCTTGCCCTCCCTGACGGTCGGGCTTCTGACACGATATTCGGAAGGTGCTCGTCATGATCCGGTCGCTACCGCTCGCGGTTCTGTAACGGATTATCCCTTCACACAGACCACTTGCTTGATCTCAGCGACGACTTCAACCAGGTCTTCCTGGTTCTTCATCACCGCTTCGATTGATTTGTAAGCGCCCGGAATTTCATCCAGCACGCCTACGTCTTTGCGACATTCAACGCCCGAAGTCTGACGAGCGAGGTCGTCTTTGGTAAAGGCTCGCTTCGCAGCGCCACGGGACATCTTGCGGCCAGCACCATGAGAGCACGAATTGAAACTCTCAGGTGTACCGCGTCCTTTAACGATGAACGATTTCGCGCCCATCGATCCGGGAATGATGCCGTAGACGTCTCTGTCAGCATTAATGGCGCCTTTGCGCGTGACGAAAACTTTCTCGCCATAGTGCTCTTCGAGCGCAACGTAGTTGTGATGACAATTGACCTGAAGCTCAGGCCTGAACGGCTGGCGATGATTGAACATCTTATTAAAGACCTTCAACAGACGCGCCATCATGATCTCGCGGTTCTTCATCGCGTAGGTTTGCGCCCACTTTAGGTCTTTCCAGTACGCCGCGAATTCCGGCGTGCCCTGGATAAAATAAGCGAGATCGGGTGCCGGAAGTTCCGACAATCTCCACAGCGATTTTGCCGTCGAGATGTGACGCTCAGCGAGTTCCTTACCGATGTTGCGCGAGCCGGAGTGCAGCATCAACCACACGAAGTTTTCTGTGTCCAGACAAACTTCGATGAAGTGATTGCCGCCACCCAGCGTTCCGAGTTGCTTCATAGCTTTCGCTTTGCGATCGTGGACTCCTTCGTGCAATTCGCTGAAGTCTTTCCAACCATCCCAGTACGAGGATTCATCAACTGATTCCTTGTACGCATTGAAGCCGACCGGGATCTCTTCTTCTATAGCCAAACGCAAGTCTTTCAATTTGCCGTCGAGTATGCCGCTCTTGAATGGTGTCTTCACGGCCATCATGCCGCAGCCGATATCCACGCCGACTGTGGCGGGAATCACTGCTTCCTTGGTTGCGATTACCGAACCGACCATGCTGCCTTTGCCCAGGTGCGCATCAGGCATCAGCGCGACATGCTTAAACAAACATGGCAAGCGCGAGACGTTTCTCAGCATCGATTGCTCTTCAATGCTGAAATCGTGGTTGGCCCACGACAGGATCTCGCTGTGTGCGCCACCGATTGGTAGCTTCTTGTAAGGCATTTGTTTCCCCCTTTCTAAGGTTTAGTTGATTATTGAAATATGGCGACAGCGCCCAGCACGCATCAGCTTTCTGCTCACTGCCCACTCCGTAAGAATTTTTGATTTGGTGGACCTGGCACGATTTGAACGTGCGACCTCGACCTTCGCACGGTCGCGCTCTAGTTCCGCTGAGCTACAGGTCCGAACATTTTCGATTGCCAATTGCCGATTGCCGAATTGAAGGTGTATCAAGATCACTTTTCATCCCAGACCAATTGGCAATCAGCAATTGGCAATCGAAAATGATTTGGCGGAGGCGGCAGGACTTGAACCTGCACACGCAATGCGCGGCGATTTAGCAAACCGCTGCCATACCATTAGGCGACGCCTCCAATTTGTGAATTGGCGGAAGGGACAGGACTTGAACCTGCAAGCGACAAATGCGCGGTAGTTTTCGGGACTACTGCCTTACCAGTTAGGCTACCCTTCCAAACATTTTTGATTGCCGATTGGCGATTGCCGATTGATTATTCCGCGACGAGACCAGCAATCGAAAATCGGCAATTGGCAATCGGCAATGTTTTGGTGCATGTGGTAGGACTCGCACCCAGGAAGTCGTTAGACGCCTGATTTCGAAGGAGGGTGCCTTTGCTGCTAAGCCACACATGCGAGATCGATTTGAGATCTCAGATCTCACAGTTGAGATTTCAGATTCCAGATCGCTTCGTGCTAAAAAATAGATGAAGGCAGAGAGAACAATGCCGCGAACACACTTCGAGGCACACTTCTCCTGAAGATGGCGATCTCGCGGACTCTCGCAAAGGACCGAGATCGTCATCCGTTGAAGGCTCCCTGCCTTCATCTCTCGCAAATAGGTACTTCGATTGTCAAAAAACAAAAAGAGCGGGCTTTAAGCCTCCCAGGGAAGCTGCCCGCTCCTTCAATTCTCGCGATTTTTGCTTTGAGATTTGGGAGCGGGAGGCCGCTCCCGCTGATTAATGCCTGATTCGACGGCTATCTATGGACGCTTCTTGTCCGAGTCTGCCGCCAAAAATATTGGTCCGCAATGAGACCGACGCCGAACTCAGATCTAACGCACAGACGACCATATACATGGCGGCGCACGGCTGCCATTTGTCGACCGGTTGTTTGTTTGTCCTGCTCGTCATCATTGAAAGTTTCTTCCTCGCAGTGCGCGATCAGTCGTTCGCGCGAACTCTCTTGTATAAAGTATCAATAGCGATCGTGTCAAGATAATTCTCCCGAAAAACGATCACCGCTGCTTCGATACCTTTAAGCTTGTCGCAGGTTGCCTGTGATTCACTGTGCCAGTTCTGCTCGACCACCTTGAAGTTGTGCTTAAGGACTGGTTCGACATCGCCGTCGCCACACTTGGTTGAGAGATTGGTAGTTTCGACTCCGCCTGATACGGTAATCGATGCTGAGGTTGTGCGCCGTGCACTGTGCAATTATCCTAATATTCCGCGAGTTTCTACGACCAACCAGCCATTTAGCTACGTTAAACGGGGCCGCAGCTTAACAATTAGGGCTGCCGGTTTCTCGCTACAGGACCACTGACAAATCAACACCTGTACTTCTGCCCCCCTTGACATGTGCCTCGACGCGCAGTATCTTGACATCAAGGTACTTCCAGATGGGCACCAAGAAGCAAGAATCGTTGACGGGTGGGAGCGGCGTTCATGTATTTTTGGTCTTGTGGAAAGCAGCGAACGCGGTTCACTCCTATGCGGAAGAGAGCCTCTCCGAGTTGGAGATGTGTGCCAGCGACTTCGCGGTGCTGGAAGCCCTGCTGCATAAAGGATCGCTGCCGGTCAACGAAATTGGAAGAAAGGTTTTGCTGACCAGCGGCTCTATCACAGTTGCGGTTGACCGCTTAGAGACTAAAGGACTAGTGGAGCGACGGGCGCATGGCACAGACCGGCGGACAAAAATGGTTCACCTGACGAGCGCAGGTAAAAAGCTGATCACGCGCGCCTATGCCAATCATGCCACAGACCTGGAACAGCTCGCGTCCGCATCTCTGACCATTACAGAGCGCAAGTCCCTCATCCGGCTGTTGAAGAAGATCGGTTACGAGGCCGCGAGAGCATCAGATGCAAAGAAAAGTACGGCGTGAATTTTTCCGCCGGGTAGCAAAAGAGATTTTATGTCGATAGTGATTGAAGCATTAATAAAAGAGAAAATTCGCGCCGGCAGTAGCCGCGGCGTCGCCGGCATCGTGAACAGCATCGAGACTTTGGAAGGCGGTGGCTTTCTAGTCCGCCGTCCATTCCCCAAAGCCTCTTTTTCAGAGTTCGATCCATTTCTATTACTTGATGAAATGGGTCCGATGGAGGTCGGGCCCGGTGAGGCCAAAGGCGCGCCGGATCATCCGCATCGCGGCTTTGAGACAGTGACCTATCTGCTTTCCGGCGACATGGAGCACAAGGATTCCAGCGGCCATGCCGGACGGCTGAGAGCCGGTGACGTGCAGTGGATGACTGCCGGCGCGGGAGTGGTCCATTCAGAGATGCCGAGCCGTGAGTTCGCGCGCACCGGCGGGCGCATGCACGGATTTCAACTTTGGGTAAATCTGCCGCAACGCGACAAGATGATCAAGCCTCGCTACCAGGAGATTTCAAGTTCACAAATTCCCAAAGCAACTTCAGGCGACGGCCTCGTGACGGTGAGCGTGATCGCAGGCGAAGCGATGGGCCAGAAAGCCGTCATTGAAACGCGCACACCGATTATCTACTCGCACTACCGGATTAGAGCCGGCGGCGCAGCCGTCCAGAAGGTGCCGGAAAATTACAACGCCTTCGTTTACATCGTGGAAGGTGAAGGGTTATTCGGAGCTGAGCATGAACGCGCCGGTGCCGGCCAGATGATCATGTTTGCGCCCGATGGCGACGAAGTGAGAATCGAAAACGCGTCAGACGCGAAGACTACCCTGGAAGTCTTACTCATCGCCGGCGTGCCGCTGAACGAACCGGTGGCCCGCTATGGACCATTTGTAATGAATACGGAAGGCGAAATTCGTCAAGCAATCGAAGATTATCAGCTGGGCCGGATGGGCGCGATTAACTCTTAGGTGTGGTCCTCGAAGGCTTCCCAATTTGAAACAAGCGGATCGAACGAAATCTGAAAGGAAAGAAAAATGAAAACCGTTATCTTGATCGCTCGGCTTTTACTCGGGCTGATCTTTGTTGTCTTTGGGTTGAATGGGTTCTTGAATTTCCTCAGCATGGGACCGATGCCGACGGGATTGGCGGGTCAATTCATCGGCGCGCTCTTCCAGTCGCACTACTATTTTGTCGTAGCCGGTCTACAAATCGTCGGCGGCCTGCTGTTGCTGGTGAACCGTTTTGTGCCGCTGGCTCTGGTGCTGCTTGGACCGGTGATCGTGAACATCCTTTTGTATCACTTGTTCCTAAATCCAGCCGGTATTGCACTGGCACTTCTCGTGACAATCCTATGGTTTATCGTCTTCTATGGCCATCGCCAATACCTCTCCGGAATTTTTGTGCAACGGGCCTGATAAGCGATCAATGATCACGGGCAACCTTGTGCGGGAGCGAGCGGCTGATGGGTGAGCGCGCTTCAAGCGCCAACTCACTCATAATCGCCACGGCGCGCTTCCGCACCTGCTCGGGGTCTTCATCGATATTCGCGAAAACTTTCAGGCGGGCTGGCCATTCAGGCCGATGGTAAAAATTCAGCATCGCGTCTGGATTCCAGTCATCGTCAAATGAATAGACCAAACCACGAGCGACGAAACAATGTAAGTCCGGTGGTCCAGAGTCAAGGTTCGCAACAAACGCAACCGGGCGGCCCGCAGTTACTGCGTCGACGAGCACGCTCGAGTTTCCACCCAACACAATGTCCACCTGCTGAATGTCATTGGATACTGAACCGCATGAAGACAAAGTAACGCGCCCATCTCTGAGCGATTCGATCCACTTCGGCAGGCCTTTCCAAAGATTTTTCGGATGCGGCCGAATCAGGACCCGCCCAATTCTCGTCTGACTCAACAGCTCGGCCGTTAGGGTTCGCAGCCGATGTTCATTAACGTCTTTGCAAAGAAATATTCCGGCGCTCAGCGAGTATGGCAACGCTTTCGGCATCGCCGCATAATTCTGCCGCCGTCCGTGAATCAGGACGCGACCCATTAGACAACCGTCTTCGGCATAGCTCTGATGCGCAGCCTCATTATGTACTACTGCGAGGTTGTAACTCAGCCTGGCGACCGGACGGACAGGCATGCCATGAGTGATCAGCACAGTCGGGATCCTAAGCTTTCGCGCGGCGAGATTGAAAGCGATCCCATGCGGATTGCTGTGATTGGACACCAGCGCAATTTTGAAATCGCCCTGTTGGAAAATTTCCGCGTAGCGCGTATGGAATCCGATGAATTCAATCACCCGAAGAACCTTGAAAAAGTGGTAGCGCCGATGCAGCCGTCGCGTGATCCTGAAAATCGCTTTGGGATTGCGGCCCTTGAGAAGCGCAAGCAAGGCGGTAGGATCCGGCAGCGGACGAAACTCGAGCTCGTGCCAATTCAAGTCGGACGATAGTGAAAGAAACGGTTCGATCGCCCGGCGCTCATTACTTAAGCGCGCAATCCAGACACCATCTTCGCGATCCTTGATTGATCGCACCGAGAGAAAACTCCGCAGCCAACCGATGAGCGCGATAAGACCCGGAAGCGGACTGTTGCGAGTCTTCTCGATCAATGCCGAAAGCAAACGCAGACTTCGATGTTGTGAGATTACATAGTGCGCGATGCCCTGGACGACTCCTGATTCATCACAGCGCAGCATTTCCCTAATGCCCCGACAAAGAACCCAGTCGGAATTCTTCGCTGCATCGATCTTCGCCAGAGCAGCGGCGCTCGCAGAATTCGTTGTTGATCCGAAGTTGCTCGTCGCGCTCATTGGCTTTCTCTCAACGCGTTCAAAAGGTTTTCGATCGTCGCTTCATTAACCCGTCGTCTGGCTTCGCGACTGCTATTTGCGTTGTGAGGCGCAAGCAAACAATTCTTTAGCATGCGCAGTTCGCTGTCATTAGAGAGCGGCTCGACCTCGAACACATCGAGCGCCGCGCCGCCAATCATACCTGCAGCGAGAGCTTCGGTCAGTGCAGGCTCATCCAGCACCGGGCCGCGCGACGTATTAATCAAATAAGCCGATCGTTTCATCCGCCGAAGTTCGTCGCGGCCAATTAAATGAAACGAGGATTCATTTAGATCGCAGTGAAGTGAAACGAAGTCCGCCTGCGCGAGCAACTCATTAAGCGACATGATGGTCAGATCGCTTTCGCTAACAAATGCGGCGTCTATCGGCGCTCGATCATTGCCGAGCACCGTCATTCCAAAGCCGCGCGCGCGGCGCGCTACCGCCTTCCCGATGTTGCCGACGCCAACGATGCCGAGCGTGCACTCGCGGAGAGATGACAGCTCGGGTTTGCTCCATAAACCGCGGCGCACGGCCGCATCCATCTCGCTCAAACCGCGCGCGAAGTTAAGAAGGTAACCCAGCGTGGTGTCGGCCACGGCATCAGTGAAGGCATTCGGCGTATTGCACACTCGAATTCCGCGCCGGGCCGCGGCGTTGAGATTGATCGAATCTACGCCGGTGCCCCACTTCGAAATTACCTTTAATCGCGGCGCCGCGTTCAGCACAGCTTCCGTGAACCGATCGTCGCCGCAAATCACCCCATCGATTGTTTTCAGCATCGGAAGCAATTCAGCTTCATTGAAACGTTCACGCACCGGCATCAGGATGATTTCAATACCGGCGGCTTCGAAACGTGGGCGAAACTCTTCGATAACCGGGAGCAGATAAGGCGCTGTAATCAATACTCGCCAGTTCATGTCGATCCCGTGCGAGCAACGCGCTCGTGGTATTTGAGAATCAACGGATCGTGTTTCATCGCCGCCTCAACGAAACTCAAATCTTCCGGGGTATCGACTGAATGAGTTTCGGTTTCAGTTGGGACCATGCGCACGCATCTGCCGTGTTCGAGCACACGCAGCATGTCGATTGATTCGACCTGCTCGAGCGGAGTTGGCGCGAGTCGAGCGAATTCGCACAGAAAGTCGCGGCGGAATGGAATCACGCAAACCTGCTTGAAAACTGAAAGGCGATCAAGCTGCGCGGCCTCCAGCTCTGGAATCGGCGCCCGCGAAAAGGAAAGCGCATCATTTGTTTCATTCATCACAACTTTGATCGTGTTTGGATCGAGATACTCATCGCGACTCGTGATCCGATGCGCGAGATTTACGCACTGGATCGATCTATCGTCAAGCATGGGCGCGATCGCCGCCGAAATCATCTCCGGTGTGACCATTGGCTCGTCGCCCTGGACCATCACGACGATGTCGGCTTGAATCTGTGCGGCGGCTTCGGCCACTCGATCCGTCGCGCGCTCGTGCGCCGCTGAGGTCATGATCACGCGTCCGCCGAAGTCTTCCACTGCTGCTTTGATTTCTTCGTCGCAGGTGGCGACCCAAACTTCGTCCACTTCCTGACACATCGACGTCCGTCGAAACACATGCTCGATCATGGGTCGATTAAGCAGCGATGCGAGCGGCTTTCCCGGAAAACGCGACGATCCCATGCGTGCGGGAATTATCGCGATGATGCGCTCCGTCATATTTGATCTGTCGGAATCTGCGGAAACGGGCGTAGAATAACGCCACCCGTCGGGTTTTAGAAGTGAAACGCGGTGCTCGAAAAGTCGATGCACACCTCCACAAAATATTTCGAGAAAGCGCTCGCCATCGCGGCCAACGGCGCCTGGTTCGTTTTCAAGCGCGTCAATAACGTTTGGCCAAACCAATCGTTCACGCCAACCTGGTCCGATAGACCCTTATTGAAATCGTGGGAAAAGACAAAGCCGCCCCTGGGTTGGCCGCGCCAGACAGATTCGCTTTGCCCTGTCTGTGTGCGCGAAGCGCGTGAGGAAATTCTCGGCGGGAAGAAAGATCTAAGCGTGCTGCTAAACGATAGCGTGGGCGAGATCAAAGCCACTATTCTCGAACGCGACGGCAAAATCCTCATGGTCAAAGATTGCCCAACGCACGGTCATTTCGAGGACGTCATGTCGATCGATCCGGAGTTCTTTCGACATCTCGAAGAAGTCTTTCCGGGACGAGACATCCGCGCCCATCGCGACGAAGCACTTCACAATCACGGCAATAGTTCAATTCAGTATGGCCGCGGCGCGGTTTTGACGATCGACCTTACGAATCGCTGCAACATGATGTGCGATCCGTGCTTCATGGACGCAAATCAGATTGGCTTCGTCCATGAACTGAATTGGGAAGAGATTAAGCAGTTGCTCGACAATGCAATTTCGATCCGGCCGCGCCGCCAGCTTTCTGTGCAGTTCTCCGGCGGCGAGCCAACATTATCGCCACATTTCCTTGACGCCGTTCGCTACGCGCGCAAGGTTGGATACGAAGTCGTGCAGGTCGCCACCAATGGGATTGAATTCGCCAAGCGCCCCGAGTTTGCCAGGTCCGCGGCCGAAGCAGGTCTTCGTTATGCCTATCTGCAGTTCGACGGCGTTGGTAATGGTCCCAATTCGCATCGCGGCGTGGGAAACCTTTTCGATGTGAAGCTGCAGGCAATTGAAAATCTCTTCAACGCCGGCGTCAGCATCGTTCCGGTCATTACCATCGTCAATGGCGTGAATAATGAACAAGTGGGCCGCGTGATCCGGTTTGCCCTCGACAACCCGAAGAAGATTGTTTTTCTTTCCTTCCAACCGGTTTCTTTCACAGGCCGCGACGAAGAAATTTCCGACGAGCGCCGGCAGGCGCAACGTTACACCTTGTCGCACTTGGCTCACGACGTGAAACGTCAGACCGGCCTCGGCGAGCCGGTGCGCGATTGGTTTCCAATTTCATTCATGTCCACGTTTTCGGATTGGGGCGATCTTGTTCGGGGACCAGAGTCGCAGTGGGGCCAGCTTGCCTGCGGCTGCCATCCGAATTGTGGAACCGGCATAGCATTGATCATCGACAAGTTCACCGGCGAGGCAGCGCCGATGACCGCGTTTCTTCGCGCAGAGAGATTCGCGAAAGATCTTGCTCATGTGAATGACGCGGCGCGCGGTCCGATGCTTTCAATTTTGGGCATGACGCTGGCTCTGCTCCGTAATTACGATCCGTTCATGTCGCCGACGCACTTTCGGCTAATCGATCTGCTCAGGAAGTTCGGCAAGAAATTCGGTGTCGGCGCGCGCCGAACCTCCCTCGGAAAACAACGAGCCGAGACGCTTGCCGAAGCAGTCAGGCGACGGCGCACAGATCGTTGGAACTTCCTCTTCATCGCCGGCATGTGGTTTCAGGATCTATTCAATTACGATTTTCGCCGCACTGAAATGTGCATCATCCCTTACGCGACGCAAGAGGGAGAGATTTCGTTCTGTGCCTACAACACCGGTGTCGGCTGGCGCCAAATCGTTGAAAAAATGCACATGACGGCCACCCTGATGAAATGGCACGAGGAACACGGGCGTCATGAAATTTTTGCGGGCGGGAAGAGCGTGCCGCTTCCACCGATTCAGCATTCTTTGGTGCTCGATCCGGACGCGATCGCCACGCCGGCGCAGATGGATCTCGATTCCGCGAGCATTCCCAGGACTGCGCGAGAGGAAAAGTTCTTCGCTGCCAGCCGCGATCGCGAGTTAAAGCGGCAGGCAGTCACTCTCTCGACTATTGAGGACGAAACCTATCATCTGGAAATGGCGCGGCTCTATCGCCAGCATGTGCTCGGCGAAAAGCCAACGATCCAGATTCAACCGCTAAGACGCACAACCAAAGCGGAGCGCCGACTCGAAAAGATTACCTCGCGCCAATCCAGCCGCGATGAACAAGATCATCCGCGGATTTCCGCAATTCGCCGATCGAGGAATCGCCGCTCGCTTTCGTTAGTCGCTAACATCAGCGCACGTTCATAGCTCTTCATCGCTTCATTCGAATCTCCCAATCGACGATAGAGATCCGCGCGCGTTGCATGCAGAAGATGATACTGGTCAAGGCAGCCTGACGATTCCAATTCGTCAACGATCGGCAGGGCCTTCTCTGGTCCGTCGGCCATCGACACGGCCACGGCGCGATTTAGTGCCACGATGGGCGAAGGCTGAATGCGCTCGAGCCAATCATAGAGAGAAACGATTCGTTGCCAGTCGGTTTCTTCGGCGCTGGCCGCGCGACAGTGTTGCGCAGCGATTGCAGCTTGTAACGCAAATGGCCCAGGCGCCCGGCGCATCGATTCCGCGACGAGCGGCAACGCTTCCGCGATCTGTTTCCGATCCCATTTCGTCCGATCCTGGTCCTCGAGGGTGATCAGATCACCCGCGTCGTTAACCCGAGCCTCGCGCCGCGAATCGTGCAACAGGATCAGCGCAAGCAAGGCCGTCGCCTCTTCGGGCGGATAAGGCGCCATCAACACGCGCACGATCCGCGCCAGGCGAATCGCTTCTGAACATAGATCAGTGCGGACCAAATCTTCACCACGCGTTGACGCATAGCCTTCGTTGAAGATCAGATAAATGACCGTCAACACAGCATCCATTCGCTCCGGCAACTGGTGTGAATCAGGGACTCTGTAGGGAATGCCGGCGTCGCGAATCTTTCGCTTGGCGCGCACCAGGCGTTGGGCCATCGTCGCGTTCGGCACCAGAAACGCGCGCGCAATTTCATCTGTCTCTAGTCCGCAAAGCGTTCGCAGCGTCAAAGCAACTTGTGATTCAGGCGCCAGCGCCGGGTGACAACAGGTGAAGATCAGACGCAACCGATCGTCAGGAATTTCATCCGTCCCGATCTCAGGCTGTTCGGTTGTCGTCGGTATTTCGTATGCGTAGGATTCGACCTTCTCGTGAAAATTCTTTTGGCGGCGAATGCGATCGATCGCTTTGTGTCGCGCGGTTTGAATAATCCACGCAGCGGGCGAGTCAGGGATGCCTTGAATCCGCCATTGATCGACTGCGGCCGCGAAAGCTTCCTGCGCAGATTCCTCCGCCAAATCGAAATCACCGAATGAACGGATCAGCGTGGCCACAATGCGGCCCCAATCTGAGCTGTAGACCGCATCAACGGCTGTGTTCGCATTCAAAGGCACGAAGCATGGTAAAAAGTTTTTGACTAACTGTCGATTCGTCGCCTCGTCATTCGACTTACCGATGGAGAGGGCATTAACCTGCCACAAGCAAGGCCGCGGCTAGTTCTTAGGAGCAAATATGAAATACATGCTACTCGTTTATATGGACGAACAGGCGATGACCGACGAAGAGCGCGAGCATTGCTATGTCGAATCCGCCCAGCTCACGCAGGATCTTAATGCGAGAGGTCAGTACCTCGGCGCGGGGCCGCTGCATTCAGTTTCGAGCGCGACCAGCGTACGCGTGCGCGACGACAGGCGGCTGGTGACCGATGGCCCATTCGCGGAAACACGCGAACAACTCGGCGGCTATTACGTGATTGAAGCAAAGGATCTCGATGAAGCGATCGAGATCGCCGAGCGCGTTCCGCCAGTGCGATACGGCACGATCGAAATTCGTCCGGTTATGGAGATTCCAGGCTTGCCGGAAAATTGAGTGTCAGAAACAAGTGGCGGGTCAGTACCGGGAGCGGTAGCGACCGGATCACGGCGTTTCCAAAGCAAGAGGTGTTTTTCTAACGCAATTATTGGATCCATCGCTATCGCTCCGGGTACTGACACGACGCAAACCCAAATTCAAACAGGAGAAACGAAGATGCGATTCATGGTGATTGTTAAAGCCGATAAAAATTCCGAAGCGGGTGTCATGCCTGGTCAGCAGTTGCTCGCCGACATGGGAAATTTCAATCAGCAATTGGCGGACGCCGGCGTAATGCTGGCGGGCGAAGGTCTTCATCCCAGCAGCAAGGGTGCGCGGGTGAAGTTTTCGGGCGGACAAAAATCGGTCATCGATGGCCCATTCGCCGAAACGAAGGAGTTGGTCGCCGGATTTTGGTTGTGGAAGTGCAAGTCGCTCGCTGAAGCGATCGATTGGCTGAAGCGCGCGCCCTTTGAAGAGACTGAAGTCGAGATTCGCCAAGTGTTCGAAGCGGAAGACTTCGGCGCTGAATTCACTCCCGAGTTGCGAGAGCAGGAAGCGCGCATTCGTTCAAAGATCGAAACGCAAACCGCAGGCTGAGGCATCGGGCGATTTCTGAAGTATCATGTTGGTCGCATCAACAAAACCCTTTGAAGATTCGCCCAATCATTCTTGAAGGTCAACACGTGCGCCTGGAACCACTGACCCAGGCGCACGCAGAACCTCTCATCGCCGCTGCCAGTGACGGCGAACTTTGGAATACTCAAGTCACAATCATTCCTTCGCGTGCGGGGATGAAGGACTACATTGAGTTCGCGTTGGACGGATTGGCCAGGGGACGTGAGCTGCCGTTTGTGATTGTCAGGAGGGACTGGAGCGCCAGCGGCTCGCTGGCTCGTGATGAAGTTGTCGGCACCACGCGCTTTTATGAAATTCGCCCGCAAGATCGCGCTGCCGCCATTGGGTATACGTGGCTGGCCAAGAGCGCTCAACGCACGCTGGTAAACACTGAAAGCAAGTTGTTACTGCTGACGCACGCGTTCGAACACTGGAGGTGCAATCGAGTCGAACTCATAACCGATGTCCTCAACGAACAATCGCGCGCTGCGATTCTTCGTCTCGGCGCGAAACAGGAAGGCATTCTCCGCAAACATCTCATCCTACCAAGCGGCCGCGTCCGCGATTCGGTCATTTTCAGTATCCTCGACGACGAATGGCCCGAAGTGAAGGAGCGTCTGCAGAATCGCTTGCGACAGACATGAATTCACTCGATCATCTTTTCGAAAACAATCGCGCCTGGGCTGCTAGCATGACGACTCAGGATCCTGATTTCTTTCGGCGGCTGTCAGCCCAACAATCGCCGCACTATTTCTGGATCGGATGTTCAGACAGTCGCGTTCCGGCCAATCAAATTGTCGGTCTAATGGCCGGCGATATGTTCGTGCATCGCAACGTCGCGAACGTCGTCGTACACACGGACCTGAATTGCCTGTCGGCGATTCAGTTCGCGGTTGATGCGTTGGGCGTCGAGAACGTCATCATCTGCGGACATTACGGATGCGGCGGTGTGCTCGCGGCTTTACAAGACAGCCGGCTCGGATTGATCGACAATTGGCTGCGTCACGTTCAGGATGTGCAGGCGAAACATCGTTCTGAGATTGACGCATTGAAAACAGAATCAGAGCGCCACCGGCGGCTGTGTGAACTCAACGTGATCGAGCAGGTCACGAGCGTCAGTCAAACAACGATCGTCAGAGAAGCGTGGGCGCGCGGGCAGAGCCTGTCCGTTCATGGTTGGATTTACGATATTGCTGACGGTCTGCTGCGCGATTTGGGAGTAACGGTTGAGGCGGCTTAGCGACCGGCGGTTACACAACTGATCGGCGAGCGGGTTGGGCGCACTCCCGTCTGCTCTCTCGCGGCGGGGTAATGAAATGATTCTCTAAAAACCTCTTACCTATTTGGCGGCCGCGGTGTAAACTGCCGCGCAATCCAACCCGACAAATATTTGACTTCAAATTGGGAGGTGGGCATTGATGAAGAAACTTATTCCAGTTCTTGCTTACTCAAGAAGCGCTCCAGAACTCTCAGCCTTTGCTGGCCGATTGTTGTCGAGCGCGCTTCTGATTCCGGCATTGGTCGTTCTACTGCTTTCTACAGTCACTTCATTCGCGCAGGATCAACCGACGATTCAGAAAGACTCGGTTCAAGTAACAGCTTTCACGCTGAGTTCTTACAAAAAAGATTTTAAGGTTTTTAGTTGGGTCCCCAAATTGAACTTGCGCGTCAATGGACCAATCGCCAGCGGCAGTCAAATCTATGCTGAGTTCAACGCGCCTGGCGGCATTACGTGGAAATTTGATTGCAAAACGGAAGAGACCGGCGCCGGCCATTGGTGGCAGGTCGAGGATTGCGGCGGACGCGATGCGCTCGGCGAAGACAAAGGAACCACCTACACCGGACCGATCAATTTCACGATCAAGATGAGAAATGAATTGATGGGCGGCGACACGACGCTCTTTGCCGGCAAATTCAAGGTCGCGAAGGTGCATTCAAACGAAACCGGTCCCGACTACGTGAATCATTTTGTTTACTACGTCGATCAGGATTCGAACTTACCGATCGGTTATGTGTTCTACAATCGCGACGACGTTCGCGGCATGAACTATCCAATGTTCGGCTTCGCGTTCTGGGCTCGTGGTGAATATAACGCGCCGTATGAACCTCATCTTTTTCATAACGGCAAAGAGGTCGGCAAGCTGATGTATGAAGGCGAGGAAGTAGGCAAGGCGAGCTGCGGCACCACCGAGATCGAGGACAATCCTACTCATATCACTTCGCCGCAAGGCCAATTCATTTGGACACGTTGGGGTTGCAGCTTTCCAAACGTTCGTGCCTGGAATAAAACCGGAGAGAAGATCGACAGCATGTTCGGGCCGCTTCATTTGATGAGTGAAAACGCCGGCGATTACGAGATCAAGATTCTCTACAAAGGTCACCTGGTGCGCTCGATCAAGTTCGCTGTGGATGCGGAAGGAAAGATCGTCGACAACGGCATCGGCGCGGCAAATAAGTTAGGCAACGGCCGCGTAATTGTTCCGGTTCAGGTGCTCGGGGATTCAGATGGAACATGGGACAAGAACGCCTGGAAGACTGATGCATTTTATGGAAATCCGTTGACCGGGTTTACGGCGCCGCCGTAGTCGTGCGAGTCGTTGCACAAGATAACCGCATAGCGGTGAAAGATAGTAGCCGGGGGTAAGCGACCGCGGGTCGCGCCACCCCCGGAACCAGCTCAATTTTGTTTTTCCTGAGCGCGCGAAGCGGGCGACGGGACAAGCCACGATTATGCTCGCTTTCATTTCCTTGAATTGCCGCATACCGCATCGTATTCTGTCACCCGCTTCGCGGGCTTATGTTTTTGTTCGACTTTGAGGCTGACAATTTGAAATCCTATGAAAACCAGAATTGCTCTCCTGTGTCTGTTCGCGCTGTCAATCACTTCCCTCGCCCAGGCTCCGCAATCCGATCGCCAACAATTCATTCGCGTCGACGCGCCCGTGATCGCGCTCACACACGTGCGTGTGATTGACGGTACCGGCGCGCCGGCGATGGAAGATCAAACGATCGTTATCGCCGACGGCAAGATCAAATCAATCGCGCCGAGCGCGACGGCGCAGGTCGATCCGAATGCGAAGAGTCTCGATCTGAAAGGTTATGCCGTTCTTCCCGGCCTGGTCGGCATGCACGATCACATGTTCTTTCCGATGGGCGGCACGCCGCCGATGTACTCGAACATGGGCTTCAGTTTTCCGCGGCTGTATCTCGCGCTCGGCGTGACGACGATTCGCACCACCGGGAGCGTCCAGCCTTATCTCGATTTGGAAATCAAGAAACTCATCGACAGCGGCCGCATGATTGGTCCGAAGATGCACATCACTGGGCCCTATCTCGAAGGCGTCGGCTCTTTCACTCCCGTGATGCACACGCTGACGGGCGCAGACGACGCGCGGAAGATGGTGAACTTTTGGGCCGATCAGGGCGCGACTTCTTTCAAAGCCTATATGAACATCACCCGCGATGAACTGCGCGCGGCGGTGGAAGAAGCGCACAAGCGCGGATTGAAAGTGACGGGACATCTTTGTTCGATTGGATTCCGGGAAGCGGCTGAGATAGGGATCGACAATCTCGAGCACGGCTTGCTGCCCGATTCCGAATTCGTTGCGAACAAGCAGCCGGACAAATGTCCCGGCGCCGCGGTGAACGCAAGCCTGCGAACGCTCGATATCAACGGCGATGCTGTGAAAGAGACGATCAGAACTTTGGTGGCGAAGAAAGTGGCGCTGACTTCGACGCTGCCGGTCTTTGAAGCAAGTTCTCCTCTCGCATCAACGCAAGCCGGACCAACCGCGATTGGCGCGCCGAGCGCGGTGCTGAATCCGCGCATGCTGAGCGTCATGAACAACGACGCGCGCGTGCGTTATCTGACTGCACGCTCGCGCATCGCGGCTGATTCAAGTTCTGCGATTCTTGTTCGCAAGTCGATGGACTTCGAACGCGCGTTCGTTGCTGCCGGTGGTTTATTAATTGCGGGTCTCGACCCAACGGGCAACGGTGGAGTCGTCGCCGGCTTTGGCGATTTGCGCGAAGTCGAACTATTGGTAGAAGCCGGCTTCACTCCGGTCGAAGCGATCAAGATCGCGACGTTGAATGGCGCGAAGTTTCTCGGCGAAGACTCCCACATCGGCTCAATCGCGATCGGCAAACAAGCGGACTTGATGATCGTGAAAGGAAATCCTGCTACGAAGATCGGCGACATCGAAAACGTCGAGATCGTTTTCAAAGACGGCGTCGGCTACGACTCAGAGAAATTGATTCAGAGTGTTCAGGGTTTGGTGGGGATTAGATGATCACGGCGTAGCCGTGAAAGACAGTAGCCGGGGGTAAGTGCGAAGCACGCCACCCCGGATCACGTCAGCATCAATTTCCTCAAGCCCGCGAAGCGGGCATTGGAGGCCACAATTTGTGACCTCCAATGCCGACCGATACGAATCGATCACAGACTTTACGCATTCACAGAGTCCTTCAAGTTGAGACCTGTCGGAGGCCAGCTTGTAAGCTTGCAAAATTCTTTACTTTCTCAATTCTCGGTCTTCCTCTAATATGCGCCGTCAACATGACGGCGCGAGCGAACCCATCGAAGCATTCGTCTCTTATTCCGATTGAGAAAATCGAACGAGTAATCTATTTCATTCGCGGCGAGAAGGTAATGCTCGATCGCGATCTGGCAAAGCTGTACGATGTTTCAACGAAGGTCTTTAACCAGGCTGTCAAGCGCCACCGCGAAAAATTCCCACCTGACTTCATGTTTCAACTCACGAAAGACGAAGCGCGCGAGTGGTGGTTAGCAGTTAACGCGAATCGTTTAAGGTCACAAACTGTGACCTTAAAGAGGGGCCAGCATCTGAAGTACCGGCCATACGCCTTCACCGAACACGGAATACTAATGTTGTCGAGCGTCTTGAATAGTGAACGTGCGATCCGAGTCAACATCGAGATCATGCGTGCGTTCGTAAAGCTGCGACAGATGCTTGCGTCAAACTCCGAACTCTCTCGCCGTTTGAACGAACTTGAGAGCAAGTATGATCGTCAGTTCAAGGTTGTGTTCGACGCAATCCGGGAATTGGTGTCGCCGCCGGTTGCCGCTCGCAAACAAATCGGATTTCGTTCGCGATCGGCTAAGAAGTAGATGTTAACAGTTCCCCCGTCTTCCTCGATTGGTGTTCTCAATAGGCAATCGGCATTTGGCAATCGAAAATGTTGCGCGACTCAGAAAAACTGATTCAGAGCGTGTAGGGTTTGGTGGGGATTAGGTAAAACCGTTCTACGCCATTTCAGTACGTTGTATCCGCACAATCATCAGCGACTCATCAGTTAAAGGAATAATACTCTGCCGCTCCTTGGGTTTGAATATTCGTGCTTCATCACCGATGCCGAGTGACCGAAGATCCGTCAAGAGGTCCCGCAGTACAGTGCGAGATTCTTCGCCTGCTAAATCCGCAAACTTGCGAGACAACTGTAGTGCAAAATTCTTTGGACTAATCGCGCGGCCCTCATGCGGTTCGCTTTTCCACATTGGCGTAGAATCCGGTGCATCGAAGTAGATAAAGTGATTGTCGTTGTCATCGTAAATGTCGGGACAGCTTCTCATTTTTCTTTGTGTCTAGTTTGGATCGATAGTGCGGCGAATTCGTAACTGCGGGTGGCGTATAGATGCTGCGATTTCCTTTTACTTGAACGACCTTAAATTGAAGGAAGTAGCCGAATAGAAGATCGTCAAGTTTGTACGACGTGGAGGCGGCACTCGTCTTAAGCATATCGAAGAACTGATCGTCTGTAAGATTCGTCTTTACATACGCTTGATCAAATCCGACGAAACACTCTTTCTGTGGCGACCATTTATAAAAATTCATTTGACCGGTTGGTTCGACCCCAAATGTCTCTCGGATGAGATCCATGAGTGGCCTATGAAAATGCATTTCCAGAACGGTTTCCGTGACAGCCATTTAGGTCACCTGTTTTCTAAGACTGCGGCGGCGCGCATTATACGGCGCGTCCTGTCTATCGGCCGCGATAATTCTACGCCTCACTGAAATAGTTGGGCCTAAGGCTTGATTGAATGATTCGGAATCCGTTCCGAGCATCGGGATTGCGCGACATGAAATCCGCTGGCGACCTCGCCGGCCGCAGTTCGGTTACCTACCTTATCTAATTCGATCCAACCAATATCCTGGCCGCTTATGCAGGTTAGCGACCGCAACGATCAGAATTTCGGATTCTAGTATTTGGTAAATCACGCCGTAGGGAAACCGATGCGTCTGACACCGGCGAGTATTCTCGGTGTAAGGATGCCACGCTCTTTGAAACTTTATGATTCGCTCAAAAGCAGCGAGCGCTTCGAGCAGGAACTGATCACCAAGGCCAGCCAACTTATTGTTGTAATACTCGACCGCTTCATCGAGTTCTTGCTGAGCTACGTCGAGAAGACGAATCTCCATTATTTAGCTGTGGTATTTTGCGAGGACTTCTTCGAGCGAAACGGACTTCAAGCTCCCATCGTTGTAAGCCCTGATGCGATCTTCTACTTCCTTTCGCCACAAAGCGTCGATTGCTTCGTCAGGCTGATCAAGGCTGGACAGAAGCTTATCAACGACCAGAGCTTTATCGGCTGGTGGAAGGCTTAGCGCTCGATCGATGATTTCTTGAATGTCCGTGCTCATGAACCGGATTATAGCAAACAGACGATACGATGACCCGTTAATTTCTGTCACGGCTTAGCCGTAAAGCATTGACGCTGGCGGGATCGTCAACTCCTAAACCGCCGGATGAAACCGAAGCGCAGTACGCTCTCGGGCTTTTGCAGCTTCAACTTCCCGGTCGCGCGGTGGTGAGTTGGTGACAAGCGAATCGAGAAGTTCGGTCGCGGCCTTCGTTACCTGCTCGACTGCGTGATCAAACGCTGCTTCGTTTGCCTTTGAAGGTTTGGTGAATCCGCTGAGCTTTCGCACAAACTGAATTGCGGACGCGCGAATCTCTTCTTCGGTCGCCGGTGGTTTGAAGTTATGCAGGGTTTTGATGTTGCGACACATATCTCTTTTCCTGGGCTCCTTGATAAGGGTTAACACGACGATAATTGTTGGCGCGCGCAAAATCCAGTCTCTGCGGCTTCTGCGGAGACCTTGGTCTTCTCTCTGGTAGGCTTTTCAGATCTTTACCGCCCGCTAAAGCAGGCTGGGAAATAATTGGGGGCCCTGATCCCAGCACTAAAGTGCTGGTCTATTTTCAAAAGTCCGCTAACGCGGACGAACCCGGCTACTGTCTGTCACGGCTACGCCGTGAAATCTCTCAATGCCAACCGAATTATTGAAGTAACAAAATACCTCACACGACCAAAGGCAAATTTCCTTCAACCTTCGTCCGCTCAATTTGCGGTCTCGCGCCGGCGGGCCAAAGGTCAGCCCGGTGCGTCACGCGATAAACCAGCGGCCCTCCATCTTCAGTCGTGCTGCGAGCGAGTGGCCGAGGCAGACAAACAAATTCTACTTCCAGATGTGTTTCATCGGCCCGAACGACTGCATAACCATGTCCGCCAAGATCTACGAACGACAAATGCGGCGCCACTTGGGGATTTCTTTCCGCCAGCGCTTGTTGCAGATTACCCGTCCGCTGCAACGCAAGACTCGCGCGCACACCATGCATCAGCGAGAAGTTGATCGCCGGCTGCACTTGAGAGGACGTCGATGGTTGATGCAGATAGATCGCGCGCAGAGGGTGATCCTTCGCCAGTGAATACTCAGCCGATTCGAACAAGCCCGGCGCAGAGATCGATCCCGTGATGAACTCGAGCATCACCGGATCAAAACTCTTCGGCGGCAGCGCCGGAGAAACCACGCCGGCTTCGAACGCATGGCGATCGCCGCAGATGGCCGCGACTCCGTTGATGCGTTGTTTGCGGATAAAGTCCAAAACGCCGGACCGATCATGACGATACGCGGACCAGTCTTCATCGAGGAGCGTTGCGTAACCATCGTCCGGCCACCTGGGCCCGAGATCCTGCGGCAGATTTTGAAAATCGATTCGCCACTCAAGCATGCCAATCGAATTGCCCCAAAGCTTCCACGCCGCCGAAGACGTTCGCAGCCGTTCGAGGAACCACGCGCGCTGCTCGCCGCCGAGCATCGATTGCGGCGATTCGTTCTGGCGCGGATTGGAAATATCGCTTCCATTAAATCGGATCGTGGCCGGCGGCTTTCCGTGATTGTAAGCGCGGCCGCTGTCCAGGATTTCGACGACGTTGTCCGAATTGGCGTAAGGAAAATTCTTTGGCTGAAAGACTGTAGCTTCCGCGCGCTGCATTACTGGCTGAGATCGAAACGAACGATTATCGGTAAGGATCAAATCGACGTTGCGGCCATAACGCAACGAACGATACAGCTTGAGACTGTTGATGGCCGCGAGATTCCCCGGCTCTAATCCCAAACCGTGATCGTCAAAGTTTCTTAAAGGCTCGTCGGTTACGTCGGGCGGTTCGTAACTATCCAGAGTCGGATTCTTTTTGATCACTCGCGCCGGTTGATATTCAAACCAGGCCTGGTTGGCGGCGACCTTTCGAGTTTGCGCCGGCCGGACTCCGCTGAAGTCCTGTTGACTCTGCCAACCCTTCCACGAAAATTCGTGGTTGTCCCACATGCAGACAAACGGCCAGCGCGCTCGGGCTTCCGTTAGATCGGGATCGGATAGATAACTGCGATAGAGAGCGCGATAGTCGTCGACCGTGGCCGGTACGTGAAAGTCCCGAGTCTTCTCTCCCGTTGGATAACGCACCACGTCGCGCAGCTTGCGCGCGTAGTAACCCTGCGGTCGATCTTCCGGATACCAGACAACTTCATAAACGAAATCACCGAGATGAAGTACAAACCCGAGCTGCTCAGCTAAAGGCTTCTGCTTGTCTTCCCAAATCATTCGTCGATAAGCATTAGAGGCGCCCATCGAAACATTCTGGCAACTCACAAAGGCAAAGCTGACCGGTCGGTTGTCTTTCTCGGAAGGCGCGGTGATCGTACGTCCAAGCGGACTCCCAAGGCCGTGTTCATCCGTGAAGCGATACCAATAGATGGTGCGCGGCTTTAAACCCGCGATCAGAACGCGACACGTCCAATCGGTTTTGGCCGAGACGATCGTTTTGGCGGATGCGACGACGCGTTTGAAATCTGCGTCCTCAGCAACTTCGACAACGAGCTTATCGATTTCGCCGTTCGTCGACGGACGTCGCGTCCAGAGGATTACACTGTCTGAGTGTGGATCGCCGGAAGCGACGCCTTGCGGATAGAGATCTCGACGCTCATGCCAATCAATTGTTGAAGCGCGCCATCGCCGTGAGGTGAAAGCGAGCGACGCGCCGTACGCAGCGGCGAGTTCCATGAATCTGCGTCTGGATATGTTCACGAGTTGGCTTCGCGCAAAGTGATCAGGAAAAAGCTTTCCCGCAACCGCCTCGCAAGATTCGTTACTTTCGCAATTCCGCGTTCTCCTTTAAGATGCGCGGCCAACATGACAGCGCGAGCGAACTCATCGAAGCATTCATCTCTTGTTCCAATTGAGAAAATCGAATGAGCGATTTATTTCATCCGCGGCGAGAAGGTGATGCTGGATCGCGATCTCGCAGTCCTTTACGAGGTCGAGACCCGCGTCCTCAATCAAGCCGTAGGCCGCAACCGGGAGCGTTTTCCTGCCGATTTCGCGTTTGAGCTTACGCGCGAAGAGATAATGCGGATATCACAAGTTGTGACATCCTCGAATCTGAAATTCTCCAAGCGCGTGACCGTCTTTACCGAACAAGGCGTGGCCATGCTGTCGACAGTGTTGCGGAGCAAGCGTGCAATTTCAGTCAACATTGAAATCATGCGCGCCTTCGTGAAGCTGCGACGATGCTCGCATCCAACGCTGAGCTCTCTCACCGGCTGGACGAACTTGAGAACAAGTATGATCGGCAGTTCAAAGTTGTGTTCGACGCGATTCGGGCATTGATGTCATTGCCGGTTCCGGCGAGGAAACAAATCGGCTTTCGTTCGCGACCTGGGAAGAAGTAAGAGCCTCCGCAAAAGATCAGCGACATGTCAGTATTACCTGCCTTGTGCGGGTAAACATCGAGGTCGTTAGCCATTGCTCTCGGCTGCGCGGTGAAATCCCTTGTCTCATGGATCACTGGTGCTCGATCCGACCGCAACCACCGCGAAGAGCTATTCGCTACTCTGCGGTAATGGCTCTGCTTCTTCGGGACTGTTGGTTATCGGCTGAGCTTCATGATGCCTCGAGCCAAAGAAGGAAGTGCGATCGAGAACGGTCTCCTGGAATCTTTCGAGATAAAGATAAATCACCGGCGTGATGAATAGCGTGATGAATTGCGAAACAACCAGACCGCCGACCACGACCAGGCCCAACGGCCGGCGTGACGAACCGTCCGCGCCATAGCCGAGCGCGATCGGCATCGCGCCAAATACCGCCGCCAAGGTGGTCATCAGAATCGGACGAAAACGATCCATGCTGGCATCGTGAATTGCCTTGTCCGCTTGCTCGCCCGCTTCGACGCGCGCGCGCGCAAAGTCGACGATCATGATGCCGTTCTTCTTCACGATACCCATCAGCATGAACATGCCGACGAAAGCATACAGCGACGCTTCCTGGCCAAAGACGAAGAGCGTCAAGAGACCGCCAACCAAAGCTGTCGGCAAAGTCGACAGAACCGTCAGAGGGTGCACGTAACTTTCGTAGAGAATCGCCAGAATCACGTACATCACAAACACCGCGAGGCCCATCAGGATCGTCATGCTGGTGACGGTGTTGCTGAAGGTTTGCGCTTCGCCTTGCAGTTCGCCGCGAATCGTCGACGGAACAATTTCGGCCGCCGTTTTTTGAATGTAGTTGGTCGCGTCGCCCAGCGCCACGCCCGGTTTCAGATTGAAGAAGAGCGTCATGCTGGTGAATTGATTCAGGTGGTTGACGGCTTGCGGTCCAAGCGTCTGCTTCCAGGTAACCAATTCGCCGAGCGGCACCAGTCTCTGTCCGTTGTCTGATCGAATATAGAGCTTTGAAAGATCGTCCGGATTCGCGCGCGCTGAGTCTTCCATTTCAAGAATTACCTGATATTGATCCTGCGGCTTCTTAACCAGGTAGACGTAATTCTGCGAATAAGCATTCCGCAGCAGCGACAGAATTCTGGCTTCTGAAACTCCGTAAGTCTTTGCCTGATCGCGGCGCAATTCTACGTTGAGATTCGGCGTGTTGTTGAAAAAGTCGGACGAGACGGAAAGGAAACCAGGATACTGCATCATTCGCGTCTTCAGTTTTTGCCCGACTTCATAAACTTCGGGACCGTTCACACCTGAGACGGCGTAAGCGTACTGGCCCTGTTGTTGGGCCGTGACGCCGGTGCTGATTTGCAAAACCGGAAACGGCTGCAGAAAAGTAAACACACCCGGAATCGAGTTGAGTTTGCCCATCATCTCGCCGGCCACTTGTTGAATCGGCAGCCGCTGTTCCGGCGGACGAATGAATGTAAAAGTAATGCCCTGATTCGCCGACAAAAATCCAGTCGCGCCAGTCAAAGTAAAATCAGTTATCACATTTGGATCCTGATGCAGCATTTGATCGACGCGATTTTGTAACGCCTTCATTTGCTCGGGCGATGAACCTTCGCGAGCAATGAACGCGCCGAAAATTACGCTGCTGTCGCCCGGCGGCAGAAAGGCTTTGGGCACCAGCATGAAAAGTACTATCGTGCCGGCCAGACAGAGCACCCAAACCAGCGCCGAGACCCAACGATGCCGCAGAAACCACCAGAGCGAACCGCCATAAACACGCAGCACGCGCTTTTCGATTCCGCCGATCACGCGCTCGACCCAGTTCTTCTTGATACCGGCGCCGCGCGCTTTCAAAAGTCGCGCACACATCAGAGGCGTCAGCGTCAGTGACACGAGGCCGGAAGCGAAAATGGCGATCACAATCGTGATAGCGAATTCGCGAAAGATGCGGCCGACCAGACCGGTCATGAATACCAGCGGAATGAATACGGCGGCCAGCGAGATCGTCATCGACATGATCGTGAAACTGATCTCTTTCGCGCTGTTGATGGCGGCTTCGAACGGTTGCTCGCCGTGCTCCATTCGGCGCACAGTGTTCTCTAAAAACACGATCGCGTCGTCGACCAGGAATCCAATCGCCAGGGTCAGCGCCATCAGCGACAGGTTGTCGAGGCTATAGCCCAACATGCGCATCGCGACAAAAGTGATGAGCAGAGACAAAGGCAGCGCGACGGTAGGGATCAATGTATCGGTTGCGCGTCCGAGGAAAGCAAAAATAACGAGGACGACCAGGACAAAGGCAATCACCAAAGTGGTCTCGACATCGACAACTGAGTGGACGATGCTCAACGAACGATCATAGATCGGCGTGACGCGGATCGAGCCCGGCAACTCGTTGCTGATCATTGGCAAGATTTCATGAATGCTCTTGGAAACTTCCACCGCATTTGCGCCGGCGCGACGATTCACCGCGACGATCGTGGTAGCCGACGGGATATCGTAGCCACGCACCCAAAAGCGCATGTTAACGCGCTCGTCCTGCACTGAATCTTTGACGGTCGCGACATCGCGAAGATAAACCGGCGCGTTTCCCGTGCCGCCCACAATCAAGTTGGCGTATTGATCCGCTGTTTCGAGCTGCCCCTGCGGCCGCAGGATCGCAGTGCCGGAACTACTGTCCAATTGGCCCGCGCCGGTATAGCTGGTGCCGCTGCGAATCGCGTTACTCAGATCATCGACTGAAATTCCGCGCGCCCACATCGCCGCCGGATTGGCTTTGATTCGAATTGCCGACTTCGTTCCAAACACATTTACCCTAGAGACACCCGGCAAAATGCTGATGCGTTGGCCCACTTGCGTGCTGGCGTAATCGTAAAGTTGTCCCGGCGTAACTGAATCGCTGGTCAGCGCGATATACATGATCGGTTGATCGTTGGGGTTGCTCTTCGAATAGGTCGGCGGCGAAGGCAGATCGGCAGGCAGACTGCCAGAGGCCTGCGAGATCGCCGTCTGCACATCAGTCGCGGCCGCGTCGATGTTCTTATCGAGCGCAAACTGAAGTGTGAAGGTCGCGACGCCCTGCGTGCTCTTGGAAGTAACTACCTCAAGGCCGTTGATCTGCATGAACTGGCGCTCGAGCGGGGTCGCGATGTTGTTGGCGATCGTGTCGGGACTGGCTCCGGGATAACCGACAGTGACCTGGATGACGGGATAATCGACTGCCGGAAGATCGTTGACCGGAAGTTGCCAGTAAGCGAGTCCGCCAAAAAGGATCACCGACAACGTCAAGACGGCGGTCATCACGGGACGCCGAATGAATGGCTCGGAGAGATTCATTACTTCGTCCCGGTATTTCCTTGATTGGGGGTTCCCTGATTGTTGGCTGGCGCTTCGATGCGGACTTTGCCGCCCGGTGTAACACCCGCCTGCCCGTTAGTCACGACGCGCTCTCCGGGTTGGACTCCCTGATCGATGACGACTTGATCGCCCTGACGCTGGCCCAACGTTACCTGGCGTTGATCTACTGTCATGTCCTGCTTGACGACATACACGTACGATCCTTTGGCCGACATTTGCGGCGCCGTCGCCGGCACCAACACCGCGCCGTGAATCGTGTTCAGAACAAGACGAATGTTAACGAACCGTCCGGGCCAAAATCTTCGATCAGAATTGGGAATTGTGGCGCGTAAGCTCACCTGCCCCGTTTGATTCTGCACTGAGTTGTCGAGGAACGTGAGTTGTCCCGCGATCGGATCAGTCGCGTCAGGCAAACGCACTTCAGTCTTGAGCGTGCCCGCGTGCATCTGCTCCTGAACTTTCGTCAGATCGTTTTGCGAGATCGTGAAGTCGGCGTAGATCGGATCCAAACGCTCAATCACCAGCATTGCGTTGCTCGGCGGTCCGTTGGACGTCGAGCTAATCGCGTTGTTGCCGCTCGAAGAGCCTGGGTTAACCACGTTTCCAATATCGACCAGACGTTGGCCCGCACGTCCGTCGATCGGCGCGTGAATGTAGCAGTAACTGAGATCGACCTTCACGCGTTCCACCGCGGCACTGTCCGCCTTAATTGATTCGCCACGCGGGACAACGCCGGCGGAAACCAACTGACCGTAACGCTTGACCTGGAGCGCATCCCACTTTGCCTGCGCAAGATCTCGATTCAGATTAGCTTCGGCTTGTTTCTTTAGCGCGAGATCTTTTGCCACCGCCGCCTGCGCCTGACTTAAGGCCGCTTCAAACGGACGCGTGTCGATGGTGAAAAGCATGTCACCTTTTCTAACGTTGGCACCGTCGGTGAAATGTATTTTGGTGATGCGTCCGGAAACCTGGGGCTGAATCGAGACGACTTCGCGAGCCACGGTCTTCCCAATGGCGTCGAGATAAACGGGAACGTCTTGTGACGCGGCTTCGGCGACGGTCACTGGCGCTGGCGGGCGCTCGAATCCAGCAGGTGCTGCTTTATTCGTACAGCCAGCTAATGTTGACAGCGACAGACAGACGACGAATGCAAGTCCGAGAAAATATTGATTGTAGGAGCGATTGTGACTCATTGTTTTCCGATAGAGCAGATGACGCCGGGAAAAGATTATCGCCCGGTGAGTACGATCACGCAAACGCAGAAGTTTCGATCGTGAAGTCGCGAAGACTCACTATCGCCTAAGCTTCACAACTTTTTACAACTTGCGGACAACAAGGGATCCTGATTTTTGGCTCTTCTCAGCGTGTCCTGGCTTTCTCAGTGATCATGAATTTTGGGGAATCGAACTCGCCGTCAGCGCGGCCGGTTCGTCGATAATCAATTCCATAATGTCTTCACGCACAGCAAATCCGTTGCGTTCATAGAGTGGACGGCTGCGTTCAGTAGGCCAAAGAATGATTGCGTGAACGTCACGCATTCGGCACCACGAGATCGCTTCGTCAAGCAATCGCGATCCTACTCCTCGGCCGCGGATCGACTCCTGCACATAAAAGCTCGTGATGTATGCGTGATGTTCGGCTTCCGACCTTGGATTTGGAATCTTCTCAACCAGTTGCAACCACAGACAACCCATCGCTTCTCCGCGCGTTTCTGCGAGCCAACAGTGCCAAAGGCTGGCTTCGCTTAACCGTTGCTCCATCCAGACGGCGCAGCGACCGAGAAAAGTTTTTTTGTTCTCAGTGGCGACGCCCGTAGTCGACCGCAATTCATAACGTAACATGGCTAACGGGAGCGCGTCGGAGGGTGCGGCCACACGAACGGTTAGGCCAACCTGGTCGACAGCATTGTTTGGGTCGCGTTTCATCAAAAGTAAAACAGAACATCGATGACAGTTAGTAACACCTGCGTAAGCAGGTGGGTTAAACAGGGTCCAAGCCCTTAGCCTCGTCGGTAATTTCCAGACCTCTATCGATAATCGCGAACGCTTCGCGCAGCTCCGCTTCACTAATACACAGTGGCGGATTGGTGAAAAAGGTATTCCAACGCACCAACGTGTAGAGACCCTCCTGGCGAAAGTACTTACCGAGGGCTTGCATCTCGGGCGAAGTGCCGTTGAAGGGAGCCATCGGCTCCCGCGTCTCCTTGTCTCGCACTAACTCGACGATGCCGAAGAGCCCAATGTTGCGCGTCGCGCCGACCGAAGGATGACGAGCCTTCAGATCATCGAGCAAGCCATGCATCACTACGCCCATGTCGCGCGCCCACTCGATAAAGTTGTCCTCTTCATACACCGCAATGGTCGCCAGGGCCGCGGCGCAGGCGAGCGGATGACTGTTATAGGTGAGCCCGCCGTAAAAAACATTCTTCGCAAAATGATCCGCAATCCCCCGTCGCATGCCTACTGCGCCCAGCTGCACATACGCACTGGTTAATCCTTTCGCCATCGAGATCAAATCCGGTTCGACCTTCCAGTGATCCACCGAGAACCATTCGCCGGTGCGCCCGAAGCCGGCCATCACTTCATCGGCAATCAGAAGAATTCCGTACTTGTCGCAGAGAGCGCGCAGACCCTGCATGTAGCCATCGGGAGGAATCAGAATGCCGTTTGTTCCGGTAACCGGTTCGACAATGATGGCCGCGATCGTGTTCGCTCCTTCGAGCTGAACGATCTCTTCAGTGCGCGTCAGCACTTCTTCGGCGGTTTCGATTTGCTTGTCGACGCCGTGATAGAACTCGGGAATGCGAAAGACTCCGGGGATGCCCGGTTCAGCGGCCCAGCGTCGCGGATCGCCGGTCAGGGTTAACGCGCCTGCCGTCCCGCCGTGATAGGAACGATAACGCGCGCCGATTTTGTGCCGGCCGGTGAACAACCGCGCGATGCGGATCTCGTTTTCGTTCGCTTCGGCGCCACCGTTGGTGAAGAAAAAAGCATCGATGTCGCCCGGCGTTAGCTCCGCGAGCTTGGCACTGAGGCGCGCACGCACTTCGGTTGCCATAAATGGGTTTGCATACGGCAGGATGGCGGCCTGCTCTTGGATCGCTCGGACAACGCGTTCGTCGCCATGGCCGATGTTGACGCACATCAACTGGCTATTGAAGTCGATGAAGCGCTTATCTTCGGGGGTCCAGAAGTAGATGCCCTTGGCGCGGGCGACCGGAATAGGATCGACCGCTGCTTGAGCTGACCATTCAAAGAGTGTGTGCCGGCGGCAGAGCTCGACGATCTCCGGCCCGGTCATTGTTTCAGTGGTGACAGTCATAGTACCGCGATGCTATTAGAAAGCGTGGCGGTTTGACAATGAGGCGGACGGGAAAATCAATTAGGGCAGAGTAAACGTCAATCTTAGAAGTGTGTCACCCCCAAACGAGATTCTCGGCTGGCAACATTAACTACGATCTGAACTTAAGCGTTTGACCGAAGATTCGCCATCATTTCTGCGTTAAGACGACCGCAGTGCAACTTGATCCTCGGAATTCATATTGAGCACTCGGATTGTGGTTCTGCCTGTGGCTGTCTTGCCAATTATGTAGACTCCCTGTAATCCAAAATGTTCATTTCAGCTCTGAAGTCGAGGATGAAATAGTTCAGTCACCTTGTTCGTTTGCGGATCGATCCCAGTCAAGTTGGTTCCTTTGTGTAGATTGCAATCGATGCAAGCCAGCGCGAGATTGTCGAGTTCATCAGTTCCGCCGTGAGCTTTTGGAATTACGTGCTCCACATGAAGCGCAGCCAGCGGCGAATCATCCTGATGGAGATGGCAATACTCGCAAGCGTTTTGAGCGCGCTCGTGGACTTGAGTTCTAGTCTGCGGCCCGATCATCTAGGACTGTGAGTTAGAGAGCTGTTTGGCCTGGCGCTTGAGAATAGCGACGAACTTGTTTGCGCGGACGTAACCGGTGTATTCAGCCCGCTCATCTTCGGTTAGCTCGCCTTCAGTTGATTTTAGCGCAAGTTCTTCGATACGCGTTTGCAGTTCTAGATCGCCGCGAAAGCTGATAATTGCATCTGCATTTTCCGGCAGCACAATCTCCATCACCGGTCGAATGCCGCGATCAAAGGCCAGGCTTTCGGACGTTGTCGCCATGTGCCGAAGTTAACATCACAATCCGTTGTTTGGCAACGATTCTTAGCTTCACCCCGCACGTCACCCAGAATTGACCATTCGCCGTGCGGAGGACAAAGACTTCGGTGACGCGGCCCAGAATCGGCTAGTTGCTATGACGCCAGGTTCAGCAATCACGCTGTGCGATTATTTTTTAGATTTGAACTTTACTCGTTTGTTTGGATCGGAAGGTTTCTTGCCTGCGGCAGCGGCTCTCATAGTTTTTGTTTCAGAAATCGCTGAGGTCGGCCAAGGAGTCCATCCCGGCGTTTGCGCATTGATAAAGACCGAAATTCGCGTCGGATGTCCGCCGGGTCCCGTCCAATTTCCGATGCCGGGTCCGGATGCGTTGTTAGACCCGACCACAGGACACGACCCGTACCAAGCGTATTCGCGCATTTCATTATCAATCTTAGCGACATAGTAAACGGTTCCCTCAGCTCCTTCGCTGAAACAAGGATCATCGAAGTGAACTTCATATTGTCGTCCATCGCTGGGGATCGTTGGTGGGGCGTTGCATGGAGAACAGGAACCTGAGTCCGCTCTCATAAAACCAAGCGGCGCGCCAGTGTTATTTGTGATTTCGATGTAGACGCCGAAGTTAGCCATGTCTTCTATTTTCCCTCTCGCGATCTTCGTTGTTTATTATCATGTTCCACCAGCCAATGCCAATGTGATAAGAAGCATAGCTCTATGCCGAAACGCAGGAGGTCTTTCTGAGATCCACGAAAATCATTCTCTGTCTCCTTATCGTGATCGTGCCGGCATGCACCCAGACGCCGGCACAATCAAGACGCATAATCATTTCCGCGAGCACCGTGCTCGACGCCAAGAGTCACGAGTCGTGTTCGTGATGAAAGGCGGCGGCGTCTACAAACACGCCGCACATTAACGTCAAAAACATTGCGCCGTGTCTTACTTTGCAGTTTTTCTCTGGCTCGCAAAGCCAAATTACGAGAGCCCAAAAAATTCAGTTTGCTTTTCATCCCCTCCTGAGTTAGAAAACCCCCACCGAAGGAGTTTTTGTGATGGCTTTCAACTTAACCGTCAACGGCAGAGCAGTGACTGTCGATGTGCCCGCGGACGTGCCTCTGCTTTGGGTGATTCGCGAAGTGCTGAATCTGCCCGGCACGAAGTATGGCTGCGGCATGTCCATATGCGGCGCGTGCACGGTGCACGTGAACGGTGTCGCCACGCGATCGTGTGTGACTGAGATCTCGCAAGTAAAAGGGAAACAGATCACAACGATCGAGGGATTGTCCGCCGACGGAAAACATCCGCTGCAAAGGGCCTGGATGGAAGTCGACGTGCCGCAGTGTGGTTACTGCCAGGTCGGACAAATCATGTCGGCGGCAGCACTGCTGAGGGAATATCCGAATCCAACCGATGCTCAAATTAGCGAATCGATGGACGGCAACCTCTGCCGATGCGGAACATATTTGCGCATTCGCGAAGCAATTCATAAGGCGGCAGCCGGAAACGGGAGGCCGTCATGAAACGCAGATCGATCAGCAGAAGAACATTCCTGCAAGTCTCTTCCGTTGCCGGCGGCGGAGTATTGCTCGGTTTGTATTTCAAACCGTCTGTGTTCGGACAAGGACCACCGCGCGTGATTCCGGTTCCGAGTTCGTTCATTCGCATCACGCCTGATGGCATCGTAACGATCATGGCGAAGAATCCTGAGATTGGTCAGGGCGTGAAGACTTCCCTTCCCATGACGATCGCGGACGAACTCGACGTCGATTGGAAAGACGTACGCATCGAACAAGCTGATCTCGATACGACTAAATACTCGAATCAGTCGGCGGGTGGCAGCACGTCAACGCCGAACAGTTGGAACGCGATGCGACAAGTCGGCGCCGCGATGCGCGCGATGCTTGTCACTGCTGCGGCGCAAACCTGGAACGTATCGGAAGCCGAGCTGAAAACTTCATCGGGAAAAGTAATTCACGCCTCGACCAAGCGAACAATCGGCTATGGCAAGTTGGCTGAAAAAGCTGCGATGCTAACGCCACCGGACTTGGAAAAGGTGAAGTTGAAAGATCCGAAGGATTACAAAATCATCGGCACGCCGCAGCACGGAGTTGACAATCTCAAGATCGTCACCGGCCAGCCGCTTTTCGGAATTGATTTCACCGTTCCGGGAATGCTCTGGGCCACCTTCACAAAGTGCCCCGTGTTCGGCGGCAAGGCAGTCTCCGCGAATCTCGACGCAATTAAATCAATGCCCGGCGTGCGGCACGCGTTCATCGTAGAAGGTGGAAGCGATCTCAACGGCTTGTTGAGTGGCGTCGCGATTGTTGCCGATCGTTGGTGGCAAGCTAAGTCCGCGCGCGAAAAATTGGAAGTGAAATGGGATGAAGGCCCAACGGCTTCACAGAGTAGCGCCGGATTCGCTACGCAAGCGGAAAGCCTGTCCAAAGCGAAGCCGCAACGGTCGCTGCGCAGCGACGGCGATGTCGAAGCCGCTTTTAAGAACGCTGCGAAAGTTGTCGAAGCTGCTTACTCGTATCCTTTCATCGCCCACGCGCCGATGGAACCGCAGAACTGCACCGCGCATTTCAAAGACGGCCGTATGGAAATCTGGGCGCCGACACAGACGCCTGCCGGCGGATTGAATCTGGTTTCGCGGACGCTGAACATCGCGCCGGCGGATATCAAAATTCATTTGCTGAGAACCGGCGGCGGATTTGGCAGGCGGCTGAGCAACGACTATGTCGTCGAGGCCGCGGCCATCGCAAAACAGATCGGGGCGCCGGTGAAGTTGTTGTGGACTCGCGAAGACGATATGACGCACGACTTCTATCGCCCCGCCGGATTTCATTTCTTTAAGGGCGGAGTCGACGCCAACGGCAAATTGATCGCGTGGCGGAATCACTTCGTGACTTTCGGCGCCGCCGAGCGATTCGCAGCGAGCGCCGGAATCAACGCGACTGAGTTTCCTGCGCGCTTTGTTCCAAACTTTGCGCTCGACACGTCGGCCATGGCTTCAGGCGTGCCGACCGGCGCCTTGCGCGCGCCCGGCAGCAACGGTATCGCGTTCGTGATGCAATCGTTCATCGATGAGCTCGCGCAAGCCGCCGGAAAAGATCCGGTCGAGTTCCGCTATTCGATTCTCGACGCCTCGCCGCTTCCGCTTCCATCGCCTTCACCCGGGCAACCCGCTCCACCAAGCGGCGGATTGGGCGCCCCTTTCAATGCCAAGCGAATGCGCGGTGTGCTGGAACTGGTTGTCGCAAAATCAAGTTGGGGCAAACAAAATCTGCCGAAAGGCACCGGCGAAGGCGTCGCGTTTCATTTCAGTCATTCAGGTTACTTTGCTGAAGTCGCGGAGATCAACGTCGATGCGTCAAATAGAGTTAAGGTCAACAAGGTTTGGGTCGCGGCCGACATTGGCAGTCAGGTTGTCAACCCGCTCAACGCGGTAAATCAAGTGCAAGGCTCGGTCGTCGAAGGCATGAGCCATGTCATGGGTTACGAAATCAACATCAAGAATGGCCGCGCCGTGGAAAAGAATTTTGACGTGTACACGCCAGTGCGAATGTCTGAGGCGCCGGCGCAAGTCGAAGTGCATTTCCTGAAAACCGAATTCCCGCCGACGGGCTTAGGCGAACCAGCACTGCCTCCGGTGCTACCGGCAATCTGCAATGCGATCTTCGCGGTTACCGGAAAGCGCATTCGCTCGCTGCCGCTATCGAAGCACGGATTCAGTTGGGCTTAATTTCATAAAAGGAGGACGAAGAGTCTTGGCGACGTTAGCTGCAACCTTCGACGATCGCGATCGCGCCAAATTTCGCGAACGCGCTTTCTATGCCGCGATGTCCGGAGTATTTCTCATTCTGGTCTTTCTTGGTTTCTCGCGCACCTTCTTTCTTAGGCCATATTTTCAAACGGAAGCGCTGATGCCGCTTCTGATTATGCACGGCGTTCTTTTCTCGTCGTGGATTGCGCTTTTTCTTATCCAAACTACTCTCGTCGCGTCAAAGCGCACGCGCGTTCACCGCAAGCTGGGCGTCGCCGGCGGAATTTTGGCTACATTCATGGTCATCGTGGGAACGGTCACGGGAATCGTGCGCGCGAAAACTGTTGTGCCCCCGCCCGGTTTCTCTTCCGGACTGACTTTTCTGACGATCCCTCTCGGAGACGTGCTGGTTTTTGGAATTCTGATTGGCGCGGCGCTCTATTATCGAAATCGAGTCGACATTCACAAGCGTTTGATGATTATCGCCACTATCACTCTGATGCCCGCGGCGGTGGCCCGCCTGCCCGGGGCTTTTTTCGAGCAGGGTGGACCACTTGTTTTCTTTGGGGTCAGCGACCTGCTAATTATGCCCCTTCTGATTTATGACGTGGCGACGCGCGGACGGCCGCATCGAGCGACAGTCATTGGCGCGGCGCTTCTCGTTATCTCGCATCCCCTGCGAATAATTATCGGGAACACACATGCGTGGATCGCTTTTGCGACATGGCTAACGCACTGGACATAGTCCGGAAAGCGCCTTTGAAAAAATTCTCTAGCCGCGGTGTCGATATCGCCGATTCCCATTCGACTAGCCTATAGAAGGAGACAAAACAATGTCGGTTACACGCAGAATTACACCATTTCTTTGGTTCGATAATCAGGCTGAAGATGCCGCGAACTTCTATTGTTCGATTTTCAAGAATTCAAAGTTGGGCCAGATTGTCCGTTATGGCGACGTCGGACCAGGGCCCAAAGGCCAAGTCATGATTATTAATTTCGAGCTTGACGGGCAAGATTTCACGGCGCTGAACGGCGGACCGCGATTTAAGTTCGACGAAGCAATTTCGTTCGTCGTGCACTGCGAAACGCAGGAGGAGATCGACTACTACTGGGACAAACTAACTGCCGACGGTGGCGCGCCGAGCATGTGCGGGTGGCTCAAAGATAAGTTCGGCCTCTCATGGCAAGTCGTACCGACGATGATCGGCGAGCTAATGTCCGGCGATGCCGAAAAGTCCGGACGCGTGATGCAGGCCGTCATGCAGATGCAGAAGTTAGACCTGCAAAAGATGAAAGACGCTTACGAGGGGAACTAGACACGATAAACAAAAGGGGAACATCATGAACATTAATCCACATCTGAACTTTAACGGACAGTGCAAGGAAGCTTTCGAGTTTTACGAAAACGTGCTGGGAGGCAAGATCGTTTTCAGCATGACCTGGGGTGAGATGCCAGGCGGCGCGGCTGATCAATTCCCGCCGGAAACGCACAGTCGAATCATGCACACGGCGCTGAAGGTTGACGGTCAAACCATCATGGGCGCAGACGCGCCACCGGATCGTTACGCTCAACCGAAAGGGATAACCGTTTCGATTGGCGTGAAAGACAAAAGCGAAGCCGAACGAATCTTCAACGCGCTGTCCGATGGCGGCAGCATCACGATGCCGTTCAGCCAGACATTCTGGTCACCGGGTTTCGGCATGTGCGTCGATCGATACGGTATTCCGTGGATGGTTAATACTGAACAAGACATGTAAGGCCAGCAGACGCAGAGTGGAAATCAACATGGAACCAACATTTGGCAACGGCAAAATCTGTTACATCGAAATTCCCGCGGCGGATATCAACGCGTCGGCGAATTTCTACAAAGAAGTTTTCGGCTGGGGCGTTCGCACCCGCGGTGATGAGCATTTGGCATTCGACGATGGTGTGGGCCAGGTGAGCGGCACCTGGGTTCTTAACCGTAACCCGATGACGGAGGTTGGCTTGCTGATTTACATCATGGTCGATAGCGTGGCTGCGACCATTGAAAAAGTAACTGCGGCTGGCGGCGTAATCATCCAACCGATCGGAGCCGACGCTCCGGAGATAACCGCGAGGTTCAAAGATCCCGCGGGTAATATTCTCGGTTTGTATCAGCAGCGGCAGTAAACGCGGCAGCTAACCGGTCCATGGTAATCGGCGCCGATTGCTATGGATCATCTGATGGTTATTCGTTAAGATGTCCGCCGCTTTCACGTAGTTAGTGCTAAGGAGCCCCAAAGGAGACAACGTCTAATGATCAAGAAGATTCTTCTCTATGGTGTCGTCGTTATCGTGGTCATCATCGCGGTTCTCTGCGTAGTCGTCGCGCTGCAGCCCGCGCATTATCAAGTCGAGCGTTCGACTACTATCAACGCACCTGCGGCCGTCGTTTTTGCGCAGGTCAATGATTTTCACAAATGGCAAGCGTGGTCGCCGTGGGCCAAGATGGATCCCAACATGAAACAAACATACTCAGGCCCTTCCGCTGGAAACGGCGCTTCCTACAGTTGGGTAGGCAACAACGATGTTGGCGAAGGGCGCATGACGATCACGGACAGCAAACCGAGCGAAGCCATAAAGATAAGACTTGAATTCCTCAAGCCGTTTGCCGCCACGAATGCGACCGACTTCACTTTCATATCGCAAGGTAGTCAAACAAATGTGAAGTGGACCATGTCCGGAGAAAAGAATTTCATTTCAAAGGCCTTCACCATATTTATGGACATGGACAAAATGGTCGGTAGCGACTTTGAGAAAGGCCTGACGGAAATGAAGAAAGTATCTGAGGCTGCCGCGAAATAAGGTTCCGTTTCCCTCTCCCTGTGGAAGAGGGTTAGGGTGAGGGTTTCTTAGCCGCGCAAGCTTCGCTCCCTCATCCCCATCCCTTCTCCCAATGGGAGAAGGGCGTCAAACCTATGAATATTCTGCTTTGGATCATTCAAGTATTGCTCGCGCTACTTTTCCTTTTCAGCGGCACGATGAAATTCCTGATGCCCGTTGAAGAGATGAATCGGCAAGCGCCAGTCGTGTTGCCGGGATTGTTTCTGCACTTCATCGGAGTGTGCGAGATTCTTGGCGGCGTCGGTATGATTCTTCCTTCCCTTCTCCGCATCAAGCCTGGGCTAACACCGCTCGCCGCCGCGGGACTTGCGATCATCACGATCGGCGCAACGGTAATCACGGCGGCCGGCGGAATGGTCGTGTTGGCTATCTTTCCATTCATTGTTTGCGTGCTTTCAGTTTTCGTCGCTTATGGCCGCTGGCGAGTTGCACCCGTGCATCCGAAATGAAAGAGCGTCTCAGCCGCAGAGCGGCAAAATATTTATAGTGACCGTAACGAATAACGAAAATACCGAACAGAGCGAATCTTATTCGCCCTGTTCGGCATAAGCTTTTTGGGCGGTCGAATGCTATAAACATTTCGTGCCTAACGGCACTTTCCTCTGAATTAACCTACAATGTTTGCGTCCTTCAACTTAGTTCCGTCGGAGGCTGTAATGAAGAAGAAGTTCGTTCGTCTTCCCGCCTTGCTCTTGCTCGCGCTGCTGGCGATCACTGCGCAGGCGCAAAATTCTGACCTTCAACGATACGAGCACGAAGCACAGAACGTCACCGTCACGCGTGACGATTGGGGCATCGCGCACGTGCACGGCCAGACCGACGCCGACGCGGTGTTCGGAATGATTTACGCCCAAGCCGAAGACGACTTCAATCGCGTCGAAACGAACTACATGAATTCAACTGGCCGCGCCGCCGAGGCGGAAGGCGAGAGCGCGATCTGGCGCGATCTGCGCATGAAGATCTTCATCGATCCGGCGGAGATGAAGCAACGGTACGAAACAAGCCCAGCATGGTTGAAAGCGTTGATGGATGCATGGGCAGATGGATTGAATTTCTATCTCGCGAAGCATCCCGAGGTGAAGCCAAAAGTCATCGCACACTTCGAACCGTGGATGGCGCTGACCTTCAGCGAAGGCAGCATCGGCGGCGACATTGAAACGATCAATCTGAATCAGTTACAGGCGTTCTACAGCAAGCCAGCCGTCGCGAACTTAAGCAGCCAGAGTGACAACAATCTGGCCGCCGCGAATGAAGCACGCGATCCGAATATCGATCCCGGCGGTTCGAATGGAATCGCGATCGCTCCGTCAAATACGGGGGGACATCACGCGTTGCTCCTCATAAATCCGCACACGTCTTTTTATTTCAGATCAGAATTGCAGATGACTAGCGACCAGGGGCTGAACGCTTACGGCGCGGTCACCTGGGGCCAGTTCTTCATCTACCAGGGCTTCAACGAGCATTGCGGCTGGATGCACACGTCGAGCGCGGTCGACGCGATCGATGAATACCTGGAAACGATCGTGAAGAAGAGCGACAAGTTTTTTTACAAGTACGGCAACGAAGAAAAACCAGTCACGACTTCGACCATCAAAGTGCCTTACAAGACAAACGCGGGCATGGCGGAACGAACGTTCACCGTGTATCGCACGCATCACGGCCCAATCATTCGGGCGCAGAATGGAAAGTGGGTGAGCATCGCTCTGATGCAGGAACCGCTGAAGGCCCTGACGCAATCTTACTCGCGCACGAAGGCGCGGAATTATAAAGAGTTCAGGCAAGTCATGGAGCTGCACACGAACTCTTCGAACAATACGATCTTCGCTGACGCCGATGGCGACATCGCTTATTTTCACGGCAACTTTATTCCGCGCCGCGATCCGAAATTCGATTGGACCAAGTCCGTCGATGGCAGCAATCCGGAAACCGATTGGCGCGGTCTGTTGTCAGTCGACGAGACGCCGAGACTTCTTAATCCGGCGAGCGGCTGGCTTTACAACAGCAACAACTGGCCCTGGTCCGCCGCTGGGCCAAGCAGTCCAAAGCAATCCAATTATCCGAAGTACGTCGACAACGGAATCGAATCGCCGCGCGGCCTGCACGCGATTCGAGTTTTGGAAAACAAGAAGAACTTTACGATCGAATCGTTACGAGCAGCCGCGTACGACGGTTATCTGACGTGGTTTGAGAAACCGATCCCGGCGCTAATCAAAGCCTGGGATAACACGCCGGCGAGCGACCCGCTGAAAACGAAATTGGGCGATCAGATTGCAATTCTGAAAGCCTGGGACTTGCGCTGGGCGGAGAAATCGATCCCAACATCACTGGCGGTCTTCTGGGGCGAAGACCTTCAGCGCCGCCTCAATGTCGATGCGCGCAGCGAGGGAGTTTCTCTTCCTGAATACATCTCGACGAAGGCGAGGCCGGAGCAGTTGCTGAAATCTCTCGCGGCTGCATCAGACAAACTCACGGCCGACTTCGGCACGTGGAAAACCCCTTGGGGGGATATCAATCGATTTCAAAGATTAACGGACGACATCGTTCATCCGTTCACTGACGCCGGCCCAAGCATTCCCGTGGGCTTCCCTTCGGCCATCTGGGGATCGCTGGCATCGTTCGCTGCGCGGCCATACAAAGGATCGAAAAAGATTTACGGCACCAGCGGCAACAGCTTTGTCGCTGTCGTTGAGTTCGGTCCGAAAGTTCGAGCGATCGCGGTCACTGCCGGCGGCGAAAGCGGCAATCCCTCTTCAAAGCATTTCAACGATCAAGCGAAGCGATACAGCACGGGCGCTCTGCGTGAAGTCTATTTCTATCCGGCGCAACTAAAGGGGCATACCGAGCGGACTTACGCTCCCGGAAACTAGAAACAGAAGTTTACAGTAGGCCGGAATTCTGCGATAAATACTTCATGAGCACTCAAGAGCTAATTACGAAAGAGCTTCAGAATCTACCCGAGCCGCTCAAGCGTGAAGTGTACGATTTCATCCGATTCCTTCGCGACAAATCAACCGACGATCATTTCAACGGGTTGCTATCGAGCGAGTCTGCTTTAAAGAAGGATTGGGAATCGCCTGAGGAAGATGCCGCATGGGCAAACCTTTAGTCGGCGAAGTTGTCGTCCTGCACTTCCCGCAAACGGATCTTCAGCAAGGCAAGCGGCGTCCAGCTTTAGTCGTGGCAGAGTTGACCGGCTATGATCTCATCCTTTGTCAAATTACCAGTCAATCGCGGCACGATAGCTATTCAGTCTCACTATCCTCAAATGATTTTGCGCGGTCGCCTGAATGTCGATAGTTTCATCAGGTGTAATCGTATCTTCACAGTGGACCAATCAGTAATTCTCTACACCGCCACGAAGATCAAATCTTCCAAGTTTTCGGAAGTCCGCAGTCGCATTCGCGATCTGTTCGCCTGACCCGGTTCATGGTTATTCATCTCATCGACGGCACCTACGAACTGTTTCGGCACTTCTACGGCCTGCGTCGCTTCCATAAAACCGATCCGCCGTTTGGCGCCGTCGCCGGCGTGCTCGCGATGATCGCCAAAATGATCGAAGATGGTGCCACTCATATCGGTGTCGCCACCGATCACGTCATCGAATCTTTCCGTAACGATCTATGGCCGGGATACAAAACCGGCGCGGGAATTGAACGCGCCTTGCTCGCGCAGTTTCATCCGTTGGAGGATGCGCTCGCGGCGATGGGCGTGGTCGTCTGGCCAATGGTCGAATTTGAAGCTGATGATGCGCTCGCGGCTGCCGCTTATCTATCTGCAAATAATAAACGCGTTGAGAAAGTTTGCATCTGGACGCCGGATAAAGATCTCGCGCAATGCGTCGTCGGCGATCGCGTCGTGCAAATTGATCGGCGCAGGAATGAAATTCGCGATGAACTTGCCATCAAAGCCAAGTTCGGCGTCGCGTCTGAATTCATTCCTGACTATCTCGCGTTGGTCGGCGATGCGGCTGACGGTTATCCCGGAATCAAGGGCTTAGGCGCAAAGACGTCGGCTTCGCTCATCAATCGATACGGACACATAGAAGACTTCCCCGCTGAGATTCTTTCGTCAGAAAATCGTTTGCTCGCGTTGTTGTTCAAAGACTTGGCGACGCTCCGTACAGACATTCCGCTCTTCAAGCGCGTTGATGAATTGCGATGGAAAGGACCAACCGCCTCTTTCGCGGCAGTTGCGAAAAAGATCGATGCGCCTCGGTTGGCAGTTCGTGTACACAAACTGAAAACTTAACAACTCTTAACTACTTCGGGCCCTTATCTAAGTGTATTATGTTTTGCCAAGCCTGAATTTCGGAATGCTTCTGATCCAGCAGAACATCGCTCAATCTTTCCAGTCGCCAATCGTGCGCGTGCTGCTTGGCGCCATCGCGATTGCGTTGCTGTATGTCTTTTACAAAGAAGTTCGCAAGATTCCAGCGAAGCTCTTCACGCTGATGATCACGGCGTTCATCGATATGGTTGGATTGCTGATGATCATTCCGCTGTTGCCGTATTACGTGCAGGATTTAAGCGGATCTGGCTTGACTGTGTGGCATCTGCACATCGGCGTCGGAACCATCTTAGGATTCATCGTCAGCTCTTACACGGTTGCGCAACTTTTGAGTGCGCCGCTTTGGGGAAAGTTTTCTGATCGAGTTGGTCGCCGTCCCACGCTGCTTATCGCATTGGCGGCATCAGGAATAGCCTACCTTATTTTTGGCTTCGCCCATTCGCTGCTGTTGTTATTCATTTCGCGAGTGGTGCAGGGTGCAGGCGGTGGCACCGTCGGAGTCATTCAAGCTTACGTCGCCGATTCTACTGAACCGAAGGATCGCACACGTGCTTTGGGTTGGTTGTCGGCAACGACGAATCTGGGCGTTGTTATAGGGCCGGTCATTGGCTCCTTCGCCGTAACCTTAGGCACAAGCAACGCACTCAGTGGACCTTCGATGATGGCCATCGGCCACGCGGCGCCTGGGATTCTGGCGGCTGCGCTTTGCCTTATCAACATCATTTTCGCCGCGCGCTACTTAACTGAGTCTCGCGGCGTTGAGCAAGCTGCGTCAGGTGACGCTGCCGAACCGGCGCGCAAGTCGCGTCAAGCCATTTGGCGCGTTATCTCGCATTCGGGTGAGCCTGCGTCACGCCTGATCTGGATTTACGCGATTGCGATTGGCGCGTTTCAAGGAACCTTCGCCGTGCTGGCGCTTTTCTTCAACGTGCGCTTCCACGTCACCGCGCAGATGATCGGATACTTCTTCATGTACACAGCCGCGATTTCAGTTTTCACGCGCGTGCTTCTGCTCGGACGCATGGTCGATTGGCTGGGCGAAGCAAAGCTTTCGCGACTCGGCCTGGTGCTGTTAGCCGGGGGTGTCGTCGGTATGCCGCTGTCAGGAAATCTCGGCACGCTGGCCATCGCCGTGGCTCTGATTCCCTTAGGCACTGCCTTTACTTTTCCCTGTGTCACCGCGTTACTGTCGCGCGTTGTTAGCCAAAGAGAGCGCGGCCTTTACATGGGAATGCAGCAAACCTATGGTGGCGTGACTCGAGCAATTGCGCCAGTCCTCTACGGCCGGGCGTTCGATACGCTCGGGGTGTCGTCGCCTTATTATTTTTCGAGCGCGATCATTCTGGCAACAATTTTCCTGGGATTTGGTTTAGATAAGTATGCGCGGCACGAAGTGCCCTCGCAGCCCATAGTGGAAATCACACCGGAACCACCGGAAGTTGGTTTAGCGGCGAAAGCCGCAGGCGCAGAGCCTGACTAAGGTTGCGCCGCGCGTCGCACAACCACCAGCGACATGTCGTCTTCCAACGGTCGCGTTGCTGCGAAATCCTGCACCGCTCCCAACACGGAAAAAAGAACCGCGTCCGCTGATTCGGTTTGGGCGTTTCGTAGTTGAGTTTTCAGACGCGCATAGCTGAATTCTTCGCCGCTCTGGTTGCGTGATTCGATGATGCCGTCGGAATAAACCAAAAGCATGTCGCCGGAATTCAGTTGGATCGATCCGCGCGCGTACTTTGCATCTTCGATCGCACCCAACAGCAGGCCACCGTCTGTCAGCGATTCCAATACACCGTTTGCGCGCAAGAGAAATGCCGGAGGATGACCCGCACTGCAGTAGTCAAGTTTGCCAGTTTCCGGATTGAGATTAGCCAGGAACAAACTCGCGAGCGGACGCACCAGCGGCACCAGACAAATGTCGCGGTTAACGGCACTCACTATCTCTTCAACTGCTGATGTTCTCGCCGTGTTCGCGCGCACGAGACCGACCAAATGCGTGGTCCACATCCCGGCGGCCAAACCTTTGCCGCAAATGTCGCCGAGCGCGAGGATGACGCCGTCATTCGTCTCTTCAACCGTAAAGAAATCTCCCGGCAGATGACGGACGGCGAAGATCTCGCTGGCGATTTCAAAATCCTGGTAATGCAATTGGCGCGGCGCGCAAAGACGCCGATGGACTTGCGCAGCTTCGAAGATTGCGGTGTGCAACTCGGCGTAGTCTTTTTGCAGCGCGGCTAGTTTCGCTTCGAGATGTTCGCGCGACTCTCTGACCACAGTGCGATGCCGCGGAGAGACTGCTAAGTCCGGGCGTCTCGGTGCTAACGCTGGAGTGAATGCAGCTTGAGCCATATGAAGTTTTGTATCAGCCGACGAATTTATAACCAGTGCCGTGAACGGTAAGAATGAAACGCGGCTCCTCAGGATTCGGTTCCAACTTTTGCCGCAGGTGAACTATGTGCGTGTCGACCGTGCGGGTGTTCGGATAATTCTCGTAACCCCAAACGGCGTCCAACAAACGATCGCGACTCAAAGTCTCAGCCGGATGCGCGACGAAATAAGCGAGCAAAGCAAATTCTTTCGCTGAAAGTTCGACGCGGTTCCCGTTGCGCAGAACTTCGTTGCTACGCACATTCACTTCAACATCGCTGAACCGATAGATGTCTTCTGGCGTCTGCGGCGAAACGCGGCGCAGCACCGCTTTGACCCGCGCCATCAATTCGCGAATCGAAAATGGCTTAGTCACGTAGTCGTCTGCGCCGAGTTCCAGGCCGACGACTTTATCGATCTCCTGCCCGCGCGCGGTCAGCATGATGATCGGCAAAGAAGGCTTTTTCACCTTAAGCTGCTTGCAAACGTCCAGGCCGCTCATCCGCGGCATCATCACATCCAGCACGACCAAATCAGGATTGTCGGCCAGCGCGCGATCCAGTCCTTCGACGCCGTCCGCCGCGCTGATCACGTCATAGCCTTCGTACTCAAAATTGTCGCGCAGACCGGCCACCATCGCCGGTTCATCCTCGACGATTAGAATGCGGGTTCTCTTCGCACTCGTCTCGCCATTGGTGAGACTTGCAGTTCCGTTTGCGCGGCCGTTGCCGTTTCCGTTTGAATGCTCGTTGTTAGCCATAGTTCTTAACATGTCAGTTAATCCAATTCTAAAGCTTACGTGTCAAAAGCCCGACCGTAAGGGAGGGCCAGTTTATATAGAGGCCGTTGCTGACGCGCGGGCTTCTGACACCGCGCTCGTCGCAGTCTCGAGCGGCAGCGATAAAATAAATTTGCTGCCCATTCCCGGCGTGCTCTCGACGACGATATCGCCGCCGTGCGCTTCGGTTATGTGTCGCACCAACGAAAGACCGAGCCCGCTGCCTTTCGTGTTATGAACCAGCGGATCGCCGGCGCGATAAAACTTTTCAAAAATTTTCGATTGATCCCGACGAGCGATGCCGATGCCGCGATCGGCAACCTCTAGCTTCACCGCGCCATTTTCTCGATACAGTTTGACGCCCAAAAACTTTTCATCGCCGGAATATTTGAGCGCGTTGTTCACCAGGTTCACCAGCGCGCGCGCGATTGCTTCGCGATCGACGCGAACTTTCGGCAACGTCGCATCGATGCTTTCTTCGAACGCGAAGCCCTGCTGCTCGATTTGATATCGGTACGAATCGAGCGTATTCCTAACGAGATCGGCGATGTCGGTTTCGCGAAACTCGTATTCCTTCCGGCCGGCTTCGATGCGCGAAAAATCCAGAATGTTATTGATCAGCGCCGTCAGCCGCTCGCTCTCTTTGCGGATGATCCGATAGTACTGCTGCTTCTTCTCTTTCGTGGTAATCCGGCCAAGTTCAAGCGTCTCAGCGTACAAACGAATCAAGGCCAGCGGCGTACGCAGCTCATGCGAAACGTTCGAGACAAAGTCAGACTTCAATTTTGCGACCGCCATCTCCTTGCTCACCATGTGTTTCGTGAGCGCCAGGCCTGCGATGATCATGACCGAGAGAAATCCCAGAATGATAAAGCTGCGACGCATCCACGTCTCGCCCAAAGCGTCAACGCTCACGCCCTGATACTTGACGCCCAAGGCCAGGCCGCGAAACACGTCATCCATTTTGCGCATGACTTCGGGCTTGCCTTGATCCCAGCCGGTCGTGGCGACAATCGGCTTGATCTCGCTTCCTTCAGATGTATCGGCGCGATAGATAACCATTGCCAGCTTATTGCCACCCTGGTCGTTCGATTTTTGGTTGACGACATCGTCGAGCATTTCCGGAAAGAAGTTGCTCTTCAGGTAACACGGATCGAAGATGATGCCGCCAAACGCATAGTAATCGTTTGAACTATCCGGCAAGGGGAAGAACGCGGTGAGCAAATACGCTGGGCCATCAGCGCGCTTGCTTTGCATTGGTGAGAAAAAGATGTGCTGAGGCTTTTTCGCGATGCTTTCGGACATCCCTTTGACTTCTTCTTTGCTGCTGAACCAGTTGCGATACATGTCCAGCATGTGATCGTGCTCTTCGCGCACATAGCGATCAGTCATCTGACCTGCTTGCGTCTGAAAAGTCAGATCCTTGCCGTCAAAAATGAAGGCGTGATCAAAGCACGAACAGTTCGCCAGGATCTCATCCAGTTTCTTCTCTCTCTCGGCGTCATCATCCTTGCGCGACGGGAACAGATCCATCACGTTTTTTACCTTGGCATAGGCCTTCTTATTCATGTTCTTCTCAGAGATGGCCAGCACATCCTGAAAGTCGCGATGAATTATGGCCTGCAAGCCTTTGTCGCGCGCGAAACTTCGCAGTTGACTGAAGTTGACGTAGATAAGCGCGGCCGCCGGCAATAGCACCGCCAGGATTAACGTCAGCATCAGCCGAAACTTATTGAGGCCTCCGAACAAATTTCTTTTCTTCAAAGTCATGTGCACCTCAGAACAAGGGCGCGGAATCCAACGGCAGCATACGCTGAACTTCTAATAGGACGTGTCAATCGGAAGTAAAAAAATGTTAAGAGTTGTGAAGTCAGAAACCTCCAAACGCCACCAAGATAAATCCAACCAGCACTAAATCGGCCAATTCAGTTTTCCCATGGGCTACTCTTATCACAGAGGACACAGAGGGTGAACAGGAATTTATTGCGCTTGATCGCACGAATGTAATTTGTCTCCCTCTCCTTCTGGGAGAGGGCTGCGGTGAGGGCGCGTAGCTTATGCGAACAGGAATAATTTTCACTACGCGAGTCCCAGCCTCGCGCAGCCATATCTAAAAATCCTGTTGCATAAGCCCTCACCCTAACCCTCTTCCAGGGGAGAGGGAACATTATTTTTGCTTCGCGTGCCAGGCAGCGAGCACAGCGGCTTCGCGTTCGGCGGTGAGTCCTGCGTACAACTTTGCTTGTCTTTCAGCGGGTTGCTTCTTGAACCATTCAAGAGTCGCTTGCGTCGTGTCCGCGAGCGGACGGAACGTCAATTCTTTATCAAGAGCCTTCTGGATGCTGATCGACGAGAAACCGACCTCTTCACCGCGAGGCGGAATCCAAACAGGCATGTCCGACCATGGCCGCACTTTTTGCTCGGCCAAAAAATCAGCATTGACCCAGGTGAACTGGGCGTTCGACTTTGTCGCTTTCTTTATTCCGTCGAGCATTGCCCCGACGCCCATCTTTTTTTTCGGACCGGTTGCGTTGAATGTTCCGACGATTCGGTGCTCGGCCATGCGAATGATCCATTCGGCGAGGTCGCGCGCGTCGATGAACTGAACCGGATCGGTAGGATTGCCCGGCGCCAGAACTTCGCCGCCTCGATTAACGCGAACCGGCCAATAAGTAAATCGATCAGATGGGTCACCCGGACCAACTATCAGACCGGGACGTACTACCAGGGTTTTCCCCGGGAACCATTTTTCGGCTTCAGCTTCCGACAGCGCTTTCAGCGGACCATAAAGAGCATAGTTTGACGCGGTCAGAGTCGCCGACGTTTCTTTCATGGCATCAGCGCCGGTGTATTTCTGAAGCGGCGCACTCTCGTCCGCGCCGGGCTTGCTAACATCCGAATAGACTGAGATCGTCGAAACGAAAACATATCGATCGACGTTGCCCTGAAGAACCTGCGCCGCATCGCGAACCCAAACCGGCAGTGTCGTCGGAATGTCGATGCACACGTCCCACTTTCTTCCTTTGAGCGCGTCAAGCTGGCTGTTGCGATCGCCAACCAACTGTTCAGCTTCTTTCGGCAGCTCGCCGGGATGCGTTTTGCCGCGATTGAAGACTGTGACTTTGTGGCCGCGGCTTAACGCATACTTCACCTGGAATGGACCAGTGAAACCTGTGCCGCCCAGAATTAAAATATTTAGCGGCTTCGGCGCACGGCCCAATGTCGACATCGACTCACTGAAACTGTTCGCAAAATTTGAGGAGCTCGCCATCAATCCCAAACCGACACCGCTGCCGGCGATCGCCGAAAGCTTTAAGAACTCCCGTCTACTCGTTGACATCAATGTTCTCCTTGAATGATTTCGCTTTTCGATTTGGCCGGCCAAAGATCAAAGCAAGCCGCGCATCAGGTTCGCGATTCGGTTTGCATACGCGAGCCACGCCCGGATTGTTTCAGACGTTCGAGGAAATGCAAACGAGCATTAGTATTTGCGATTTGGAACTGCCTTCAAAATCTCGGAGAGCGTTCCGAGATCGAATGGCTTGGTGAGATGAGAAAAGAATCCTTCGTCTTGCGCCCGATGAATATCTTCGGGCCGTCCGAATCCAGTCAGCGCCAACACCGGGACATCTTTTTTCCCGGGCAGCTCGCGCAGTCGCCGCACAAATTCGAATCCATCCATGCCCGGCATCGAGATGTCTGAAAGTACCACATCGAAATCGCGTTCACTTGCGATACGCAACGCTTCGACCCCGCTGGTCGCGGTCGTCACTCGCGCGCCGCCTTGCTCGAGCATCGCGGTCTCGGTCTCGGCAGTTCGCGGCAAGCGAACTTCAAAAGAGGCGCCTAAACCTTGTCCGGCGGAATGAACTGAGACAATTCCGCCGTGCAGTTCGACAAGCTGGCGAACCAAAGCGAGCCCAATGCCCATGCCTGATTGCGACCGGCTTGTGCTCGCATCAGCCTGGCGAAACATTTCAAAAACATACGGCACAAACGCGGGGTCGATTCCCTGCCCCGTATCAGCAACGCTCAACACAGCATCGTTGCTGTCTTTGGCCGCGCGAACCGAAATGCTGCCGCCGGCCGGCGTGAACTTCACCGCGTTGGTGAGCAGGTTCCAAACGATTTGCTCGAGTCGTAGCAGATCGCCCTGGACAAAAAGCGCTTCGGGGGTGTCAATCGTGAGGTTGATATTCTTCGCCGCAGCGTCCGCACGAACAGTCTCGACGGCGTTCATGATCGCGGTCGTGAGCGAGACCGTTTCGGTGTTAAGAGTCAGCTTGCCGCTACGCAATCGCGAGAGATCGAGCAGGTCACGAATCAAGTGTGATTGCGCGAGCGCATTTCGTCGCATGGCCTCGCCCATCTTCAGCAGTTGCGGTGAATTCTTGATCTCATCTGTCCGCAGCAGCAGTTCTGAATAACCCAGAATCACATTCAGCGGATTGCGCAACTCGTGCGACATGGTCGCGAGAAATTCATCCTTCAGACGATTCGATTCTTCGGCTGCTAATCTCAATTCCTGCTCGCGCGCCAACAACGCTTCCAGTTCGGCCTCGGCGATTCTGCGATCGGTGACGTCGCGCGCGATCTTCGACGCGCCAATGATTTCTCCGGCGTTGTTTTTGATCGGAGAAATTGTCAGCGAGACATCGACGGGTGTTCCATCTTTGCGCAGACGCACCGTCTCGTAGTGCTCGACGCGCTTGCCGGCGCGCAATCTCGACAGGATGTAATCTTCCTCGAATTGATTCTCCGGCGGAATCAAACGAAGAATTGACTCGCCAATCATTTCCGCCGCAGTGTATCCAAACATCGCCTCAGCCCCATCATTCCATGAGGTGATGGTGCCTTGAAGACTCTTTGAAATAATCGCGTCCGATGAAGAGGCGACGATCGCGGCCAAGTGAGCCGAAACCTCGTCGGCTCGGCGGCGTTCCCCCGCAATATTCGTGGCCCGGGCGTTCGCGCGATGCATCGATTCAATCGCCACCGCAATTGCAAGCCCGGCCAAAACGAAACTAATTAATCCAATCAGCTCCGCCGTATTCGAAATCCATAAACTGCGCCGAGGTTCAATAAAGAAATAATTCGCAAGCACCGCGCTCAAGCCAATCGCCAAAATCGCCAGTCGCGCCCGGCCATACCATGCAGCGAGAACAATTGCCGGGAAAAAGAAAATGAATGGCAGCGCCGTCGGCCCCCAGACAGGCGTCAGCGCTTCGCGTAGCAGCCACGCGAGCACTACTCCGCCGATGGCGATCACATATCGCGCCAGCGCTTTCATTCGCTTAGAAGTTCCCGGCATTCGCGTCTTGGCGATTCAGAGATTAGTTCTGGCCTCGAGCGTTTTCAACCGAGGGAAGAAAATCAACTCGCTACGTGACCAGTTCGGGCGGGGAAAACAAATTCTTAGGGGACGGTCGAATCCGAAACAGCAGGAGCCGAACTCGACTTGAGCAGAGTTTATACCGATCGAATGCTGGCGGCAACAACGCGAGCGAAACACCCGTGGTTACCTGGCGGCCAACTCGATTCGGGTTCCGCGCACTGAACGCGAATATTCAGGAAGCAAATGAACAATGCGGCCGCGGACAATCGTGGCGACGACCCCGCCGCGAAAGCTGTAACCATTAAAGGGGCTGTTGCGGCTCTTCGATTTTGAACGTGAGACATCGAACGTCCAGGTCATCTCCGGATCGAGGATGGTGACATCGGCGCGCGCTCCCGCGCTCAGTGTTCCGCGATCCTGTAACTTCAAAATGCGCGCCGGATTCGTCGCACAAAGTTCGACCAGGCGTTCGAGGGAAATGACTCCGGTATTCACCAGTCGCTCCATCGCCAAACCGATTGAGGTTTCTAATCCGACAATTCCATTTGGCGCTTGATCGAATTCGAGTGCTTTCTCGTCCGCGTGATGCGGCGCGTGGTCGCTGGCGATCGCATCGATTGTTCCATCACGCAAGCCCTCGAGAATCGCATCGATATAATCCTGCGAGCGAAGCGGCGGGTTCATCTTCGTGTTCGTGTCATAGCCCTGGCAAGCTTCATCAGTCAGTGACCAATGATGCGGGGCGACTTCGCAGCTGACGTGCAAACCTTTTTGTCTTGCGCGACGCACGGCTTCGATCGCGCCACGCGTAGACAAGTGAGCGAGATGAACGCGCGCGCCGGTAAGTTCCGCGAGCACACAATCGCGTTCCGCATCAACCTCCTCCGCGGCGGCGGGCATTCCACGCAAACCGAGCACCAGCGACCAATGACCTTCGTGCATGACGCCGCCACGCGCCAGCGATTTGTCTTCGCAGTGATCGATCACCGGCAGATCGAATCCGCGCGCGTATTCCATCGCCCGGCGCATCATGCCCGCAGTCGGAACTGGACAGCCGTCATCGGAAACCGCGACGATGCCGGCGTCTTTCATCTCGCCCATTTCCGCGAGTTCGATCCCTTCAGAATTTTTCGTAACGGCGCCGATCGGAAGGACGCTCGCGAGTCCAGCGCGCTCAGCTTGCTCGATCACAAACCGCGTTACCGCGGCGTTGTCATTCACCGGACTCGTATTCGGCATCGCGCACACGGTCGTGAATCCGCCGGCGACTGCCGCCGCCGCGCCGCTCGCGATCGTCTCTTTGTATTCGTGTCCGGGCTCGCGCAGGTGCACGTGCATGTCGATGAAACCAGGCGCGACGATCAATCCCGTTGCATCAAAAAGTTCGGTTGCCTCGGGAATCGGATCGCTGTAGCCCAGGACGCCGACGATCCGGCCGTCTTCGACGAGAAGATTCTTCCCGGTATTCAAGCCCTGCGCCGGATCGATGATGTAGCCGTTTTGAATTAGTAACCGCATTGATCAGTTTCGAGTTCCGCGTCGCGGCTTTCGCGTTCGGCCGCGAACTCCGCCAACCGAGCGCGATGTTTCGTCAGATTCCGCGACAACATTCACATCACGGCTGACTTCCTGTCCATCTTTGCCGGCGCCTGCGAGCAGATACAACACCGCCATCCGCACCGCAACCCCGTTGGTAACTTGATCGAGAATCAACGAACGTCCGCCGTCGGCAATTTCGGAAGATATTTCAATGCCGCGATTCATCGGCCCGGGGTGCATGACGATGGCGTCCGTCGCGGCCAGATTCAGATGATTGAGATGCAACCCGTAATGAACGGCATATTCACGCATTGATGGAAAGAAGGCATCAGTCTGCCGCTCGCGTTGCATGCGGAGAATCATTACGACGTCACTGTCGACGATTGCATCCTCGATTCTTTGTTCGACGCGCACGCCTTGCTCAATCAGTTCCGCGAACTCGGGTGGCACGAGCGTGCCGGGACCGGCGACGCTAACCGTCGCGCCCAGCTTCGACAACAGATAGATATTTGACCGAGCAACACGCGAATGCAGAATGTCGCCGATGATCGCCACCTTCAATCCATCGATCCCACCTTTGTGTTCGCGAATTGTCAGCGCGTCGAGCAGAGCCTGCGTGGGATGTTCGTGCGCACCATCGCCGGCATTCACGATCGCGGCGTCGCATACGCGAGTCAGGTGATACGGAGCGCCTGCCGATTGATGTCGAATCACGATGCAGTCAGGCGCCATTGCTTGCAGGTTGCGCGCGGTATCGAGCAACGTCTCGCCTTTCGAAACGCTCGATGTTGAAACGCTGATATTGACGGCGTCGGCGGACAGGCGCTTGGCAGCAATCTCGAATGACGTGCGCGTGCGTGTCGAAGCTTCGAAGAAAAGATTGATGACTGTGCGACCACGCAGCGCGGGAACTTTCTTGATCTCGCGTTTTGAAATGTCGCGAAAGGTTTCTGCGGTGTCGAGCAGATGAACGATCTGATCGGCCGAGAGTTCACGAATGCCCAGCAGGTGTTTCATCGTGTCAGTACCCGGAGCGATAGCGACGGGATCTGTAAGGCTCCATTCATAATGAACTCACTCGTTGATCCGGTCGCTACCGCTCCCGGTTCTGACGCTAATAAAAAAGCGGCCTCGGAGGCCGCTTCATGCTGCAGCTTCTGCTGCCGGTCGTTCGACGATTACGACGCCTTCGTCTTCATCAAAATCCGTAAGCATCACTTTAATGATTTCGCTCTTCTTCGTCGGCACCAGCTTGCCGATGTAGTCCGCCTGAATCGGAAGTTCGCGATGCTCGTTGCCTCGATCAACCAGCACGGCGAGTTGCACGCGTCGCGGGCGGCCGAAATCAATCAGTTGATCCAGAGCCGCACGCACGGTGCGCCCCGTGTAAAGCACATCATCAATCAAAACGATCGTACGCCCTTCGATGTCGCCGGGCAGTTCAGTGCCACTGACGATCGGCTTGGCTCCTACGGTCGAAAGATCGTCGCGATAGAGCGTGATGTCGAGGATCCCAACCGGCGGACGCGTTCCTTCCAAGTCTGAAATCTTGTCGGCGATGCGATTCGCGAGCGGCACACCTCTGCGGCGAATTCCCACCAAAATCAAATCAGTTAGGCCGTGATTTTCTTCGACGATTTCAGAAGCCAGGCGGGCCAGCGCGCGATTGATGCGCGCTTCGTCCATGATGCGAGCTTTCTCAGTGAATTCCACCGGGGCAAGATACTAACAAGACGAGTCACAAGTGACAAGTCTGAATCGAGTGACAAGTGACAGGTGACGAGATAGACTCTGGCGACTGAAGATAGACATATTTGTGAACGGGCGATTGAGCGGCACAAGTAATCCTGCTTGTGACTAGTCTCTCGTCACTGGCTTCTGATCCACTTGTCACTGTATTCACTCATCCGTCCGATTCTGTTTCGCCTGCCGGCAGAGTCAGCGCACCAGTTTGCTTTGAGGTCGTTGCGCGTTAGCCTGGCAAGCTCAGTTGCGCGCAACGCTGTTTCGCGGCGATTGCAAAGCGAACCGTTCGGCAAGCTCAAACGATTCGGCCTCGAGTTCCAAAATCCAATTGGTTTAGCTGCCGGTTTTGATAAGAACGGAAGTTACGTTCGCGAACTGGCAACGCTAGGTTTTGGATTCATCGAGATCGGCACCGTCACAAATGAAGCGCAACCTGGAAATCCAAAGCCGCGCTTGTTTCGCCTTCCGAAGGATCGCGCGCTGATAAATCGCCTCGGATTCAATAATATCGGCGCTAAACGAGTCGCAGAGAATCTGCGCCGGTATCCGCCCGACTGTATCATCGGCGTCAACATCGGAAAGTCGCGCAGCGTGGCGATCGCAGATGCGGTTCCTGATTACCTTGCCAGCTTCGAAGCCGTATACGACGTCGCCGACTACGTCACGGTCAACGTCAGTTCGCCCAACACGCCGAACTTGCGCACGTTGCAGCAGCACGAATTGCTCGCAGAGTTGTTATCGTCACTGCAGCGAAGAAACGAGGAGCTGAGCAAGCGCGGTTCGCTCAAGCAACCGAAGCCTCTGCTTCTAAAGATCGCGCCGGACCTTTCTGAATCAGAGATTGAATCGATTGTTGACGTAGCGTTGCGAACGAAAGTCTCCGGAATAATCGCAACGAATACCACGACCAGTCGCGACGGGTTGCGAACTTCGATTGATGAAGTGCGGGCTTGTGGCGAAGGAGGCCTCAGCGGCGCTCCAATTCGCGATCGATCCAGCCAGGTGATCTCATTTATTTATCGAAACGCGCGCGGCAAGCTGCCGATCATCGGAGTCGGCGGCGTATTCACGAGTGAAGATGCCTGGAAAAAGATTTGCGCCGGCGCAAGCTTGGTTCAGCTTTATACTGGATTCATTTATGAGGGGCCGGGTGTCGTGAAACGAATTAACGAAGGACTTGCCGAGATCATGCGTCGCGAAGGATTTAGCAAGCTTGATGATGCGGTAGGGTGTCGGGTCAAATGAAAACGGAATCCGCTAAAGACAAACTGATCGTCGCTCTCGATGTCGATTCGCAGTCGCGCGCGCTTGATCTATTCGAGCGACTGCGCGAACACGCCGGCATGTTCAAGGTGGGGATGCAGCTTTTCACCGCTGCCGGACCAGACATTGTGCGAAGAATCGTCACGCGCGGTAGCCGCGTTTTTCTTGATCTGAAATATCACGATATACCCAACACGGTCGCAATGGCCGCAATTGAAGCAACCAGGCTTGGCGTTTCAATCTTCAATATCCACGCATCGGGTGGCCGCGAGATGATGAAGCGCACCACGGAAGCAGTTAGCGAAATCTCTCTTCGCGAAAATTTGCCAAAGCCCGAAGTAATCGCGGTGACTCTGCTCACGAGTGTTGACTACGAAACTCTGAAAGGAATCGGAATCGATGAGGCGCCGGCAGCAGTCGTGTCTCGCTTAGCTTCAATTGCTGAAGCCTGTGGGCTTGATGGCGTCGTCGCCTCAGCTCAGGAAGTGACGAAGATTCGCAACACAGTTTCGCGATCCGATTTCCTAATCGTGACCCCGGGAATTCGCAGCGCCGCAAGCGCCGACGATCAGCTCAGAACAATGACCATAACCGAAGCGATTCGGGCCGGCGCGGATTATCTCGTTGTGGGGCGGCCGATTCTGAGGGCAAATGATCCAATCGCAGCTGCACGAGGAGTTGTCGAAGAGATTGAAAGTGCTCTCGCGTAACTCTCAATTAAACTCGCCCTCCCTCACAGCCGGGGTTGGTGTCATATCTGTTGGAACAAAGTTGCCACTAAGGCGTTCCAATGAATGTGTTTGCGCGAGGCAACGACTTGCCATTATCATTCGTACGTGCGCCGATCAGTGAACTTCTCACTCAAAATTGTGCAATTAGTCGCGTTACTTGTTTTGCTCACTTGCACAATCACCGCTCAAACCAAACTGGATGTCATCCAGACTCCCTTCAACTCAAACGCCATTCGCGTCGGCGAGCGCCTAACCTACAACGTAAACTATTCGCAATTTGTTAGCGCTGCGCATGTTGAATTGTTTGTAGCGGGGCGCGGAACTTTTTATGGGCATGAAGGAATTCAGTTGAGAGCGCACGTTGAGACAACCGGTGTCGTCAATGTAGCGCTGCTTTCAATCAATAACGACTACACCACTTTCATCTTTCAGGACAGCGGCCTGCCATATCGCTCGCAACAGGTCGTGCGCGAAGCGGGCCGCACGTCTGAAGCTTCAGTCGATTACAACCAGCCCTACGGCACAGATGCTATTCCCTCGAAGCTACGTTTCGGAGAATTTCCCGGAACTTACGATCTGCTTTCAGCGCTTTATCGAGTTCGCGCGATGCCGCTGACCACGGGCTCTTCATATTTCATTGCGGCCCGTCATGAAGCCGAGGAGTATCAGGCGGAGATCAAAGTGACCGGCAAGCAACTAATCAAGACGGGCGTCGGTTCGTTCGACGCCATCGCCACGCGCCTGAACATCAAAGGAAACAAAGACAACATTCGCGTCTACTTCAGCGATGACCAATGGCATGTTCCGGTGCTGATCGCAGCGCGGCACGAAGGCGCTGATATTCAGATTGAACTTGCCGGTTCAGCGCTGACCACGCCGCTCATAACTTCACCGCGCACGGTAGTCGAACCCACAACGATTCGTCCGATTAGTACCCCAACGCCTACACCGGTGGTTCGCGTTCCCAGCCGCATTGAAGCTGCGCCCCCAACCGTCCTCGATCTTCCTTTCAGAGTTGGCGAGCAACTCAACTATCAGGTTTATCTGGGCAGCAGCGATAAGCCCGTAGGTTCTCTCAGTTTTGCGCTGAAGAGTCACGGCCGATTTTTCAATCGTGACGGCCTGATGTTTTCCGCAACTGCGCAAACCGTTAACGGGGCAATCATCGCGGTTCGCGATCAAATGACCTCTTACGTAGATCCTGCGACGCTGCTTCCCTTTCGCACTGAAATGAATTTTTCGGAGGGCAAGTACCGCAGCGCTCGCGCCTATAATCTCGATCAGGATCGCGGCGCCGCAACCACTGAAAACAGTCGCGAGCGAATCGAGATACCGATAGGCACGCACGATCTGCTATCCGCATTCTATGCGCTGCGAAGTTTCGATCTCACGATCCAAAAACAGAATGCGGTTTCCATCATGGCGGTGCATCATCCGCGGGCGTTGCTCGTCAAATCAACACGCCGTGAAACGATCGACTTGAACGGCCAGAAGATTCCCGCGATTATGCTGACGCTGACAACCGACGACCCGCAGCCGGACAAGTTGCAAGTCCGAATTTGGGTGGGCGATGACGCGCGCCATCTTCCCCTGCGATTGACCGCGGCGACTGAGTTCGGCGCGATTCGGGCTGATCTGGTAATCGTACCGTCTACGCCTCGATAGCTGCGCGGTAATTTATGAAGCGAGGCTTCCTCAATCAACGGGTCATCACCAAGATCGCCTTCTGGACGACAAGCGCCTGCATTTTGATCGCCGTCGTGGCTTGCCTGTTGGCGATTTGGGACTTTGCAAAGACCGACGTCCTTTGGCGCACAGTCGCGACCTGTGCGGTGATCGGCGGCGGCATGATTGCATTCTACGTCGTCAACGGAATCTTCGATCGACCGAATGAATGACGTGTCTTAAAGCCCGAGCGTCAGACCTCCCTGGCGTTCTCTCTCTAAGTAAGAAATCGCTTCCCCATTACCAGACACCACGAAAGCTGTCGGCCGCAATAGCTCGGAGAACTAACCTCCGGCGATATTGACAATCATTTTCAATTTGGACATACTTCCAACCCGGCACAGATTTCAGTCTGTGATTCTAAGACGTTTCAGGCTATCGAAGTTTCCATGTTGCAATCTTTCATCATAATCCTACGCGAAGGCTTCGAGTCATTTCTTCTCGTCGCGGTGATCTTTTCTTATTTGCGCAAGTCAGGTCAGCGACAACTCGCGTCGGCGGTGTATCTCGCGATCGCGGTCGCGCTCGGCATCAGCGGCGGGCTCGGTTACCTGCTCTTTCAAATGCAAACCGGTCACGAAGAATCCGTCGAGAAATATTTCGGCGCCGGCGTCGCTCGTTTCCTCGGCAATGAAGCGCTGCGCGAAGCCGTTCTCGGCGTAGTCGCAATCGTGATGGTCGGGTCGCTGGTGATTTACATGTGGCGGCACGGCGCGAAGTTGAAAGAGCGAATGGAAGAAAGGCTCGGCGCGGTTTCGACGAAGCGTTCAGGATGGATGGCTTACGCCGGGGTCTTTTTGTTCACTGCGCTGACGATCAGCCGCGAAGGAATGGAGACCGCGCTGATGCTTCTGCAAGTGCGCACGCCGCGATTGATTTGGGGCGCGCTGCTTGGACTCGCGGCGGCGGGCAGCATGGCGTGGGCCTGGGGACGATTCGGTCACCTGATCAATGTTCGCCGTTTCTTTCAAGTCACCGGAATTTTTCTTCTGCTCTTCATGGCCCAGGTCGCGATTTATTCTTTCCACGAATTTTCAGAAGCCGGCGTTCTGCCAAACAGTGAAGTACTTCACGCAGCTACCGAAAAATTTTCTCCCGAAGGCGTCTACGGCCAGTGGTTTTCAGTCGTGATGGTTGGCGCGTGCGCAGTGTGGTTGGTTGGTGCTTGGCTGGTCGATCGCGCGAAAGGCGTCCGTGGGTCGTCAACCAACCTAAGTTCAGTTCGAACGTAATCAAACAGACCATGCAAGAAAAAGAAGGACAAGGCATTGCTGCCTTGCCCTTTTTCGTCACATGAGGACAATCAAGTAAAGATGATCGAACTACTTATTCTTAGAGAAGTAGCTTACGCATTGACCCTGATTCTTGAACGGACCTGGAGCCGACGTGAATTGCTCCCAACCACCCTTCTTACAGGTCTCAGCACTTTCAAAAGTCGTCACGTCATTATTGATAGCGACGTTGTCGGCGCGCAGTGTTTGATTGTTTCCTGGTACCGCCCAACCACCATCTGCAACTAACTGGATCCCAGTCACTTGATAACTTCCATATTTAGTTTGAGCAACCGAATACGGATCGTAGAAGGTGCCCAGCGGCAGTTGACTGGTATCCACTAGGTTAACTGGAGCTGCCAGATTCCCGCTATTTTGCCAAATGCCAAGAGTGCACGGGCTGTAGGTAGGTGGTGGACCGATATACATGAAGATATTGCCGGTGCCGCTGGGGGTGCCATTGGTGACGTTTACCTGAAATCGTGGTGAGCCGCCACCACAACCACCGGCGGAAAAATTGTAGTCGGTACTAAGGTTGTTAAGACCGGCAACCGTTAATCCCGCGGGCACTGTAAAGCCAACGCCCGAAAACGTGAAGGTGTTATTGGCGAAGC
>QHXI01000007.1 GCA_003222895.1 Acidobacteriota bacterium
GAGCGGCGTCGCTGGGTGAAACGGCTCGGATGGATTGCTCTCGCTGGGGTGATCGCGCAAGGTTTGCTCGGCGGACTGACCGTCAAGATGAATTTGCCGCTGGCCGTTTCCGCAGCGCATGCGACGCTCGCCCAACTGTTCTTTCTCACGACTGTAAGCATCGCGGTGTTTACGTCACCGAGATGGATCGCGGCGACGCCGATCGCGAACGATCGCGGCGAGGGTGTTTCGATTCGCTCGTTGAGCGTAGTAGCGCTGATCGTGATCCTGGCGCAATTGGTTCTGGGCGCGACGCTGCGGCACTCGGCGACCTGGGATCAGGATCTGCCAACAGGGTTGTTGCTGGCGCACATTGGTGGCGCCATCTGCGTGACGTTGATCCTGGGCGCGACAGTCTCGATTGCGCTAATGCGGTATCGCGCTGAGAAGTATATCGCGCGTCCTGCAATGATAGCTGCGGCGCTGCTTTTCGTTCAGTTGGGTTTGGGGGTCGCGGCGTACATCACGCGCACTGCTTCGCCGTTTGACCCACAGCCGATGACGCCAATGGTGGCCGTAACTGTAGCGCACGTCGCATGTGGCGCACTGGTTTTCGCGAGCGCGATCGTTTTGACACTGAGAACGTTTCGAGTGGTTTATGCCGAGCAGAACAACTACGTTTTGGCTGCGGCTTGACCGAGATAAAGCCTCCCAACAATTTTCGTAATCGTTCGCCATAATTTCGAATGAAGACTGCTGCATTAGAACTAAATTCGTCCGTTCCAAATCGAGCTGTAGCGCAGGGCAGCGTGAAAGCGCGCGCCGGCGCGTACCTCGAACTTACCAAGCCAAGAATTACCAGCTTGATCATGTTGACGTCGGCCGCAGGTTTTGTGCTCGCGTCGCGCGGCCCGATCGATTACTTCACTTTTGTGCACGCGATGATTGGCATTGGCCTGCTGTCGTCCGGCATCGCGACCCTGAATCAATTCATTGAGCGCGATCTCGACGGCTTGATGCGCCGCACTGCCGATCGCCCTTTGCCGTCGGGACGTTTGTTTCCTTTCGAAGCGCTCTGGTTTGGCGTTACGGTTACGGCGCTGGCGGAAGTTTATCTTTCTGTCTTCGTCAACGTGCTGACCGCTTTGCTTGGGCTGACAGTGATTGCCGGTTACTTGTTCGTTTACACGCCGCTCAAGACGCGGACATCGCTGTCGACCGCGCTCGGTGCGTTTCCCGGCGCAATGCCGCCGCTGATGGGTTGGACGGCCGCACGCGGCCGCATCGAGATCGCCGCCTGGGTGCTGTTCGCAATTCTGTTCCTCTGGCAGTTTCCGCATTTTCTCGCGATTGCCTGGATGTATCGCGAAGACTACGGCCGCGCCGGCATTCGGATGCTGCCGGTCGTTGAGCCTGACGGCCGTGTCACCGGTCAGCAAATCATCGCTTATGCGCTCATGCTGGTACCGGTGAGTTTGCTGCCGACAATTCTCGGAGTCTCAGGAAAAATTTATCTGTTTGCCGCGTTGGTTTTGGGGCTGTTATTTCTCGCCAGCAGTATCCGCGCGGCGCTTTCGAAATCGAACCAGCACGCTCGTCAGTTGTTGCTGGCTTCGGTGCTCTACTTGCCATTGTTGTTTGGTGTCATGGTTCTAAACCGGTGAATAGTAAATCGTAAATCGTGAATTGATGTTTTAAGCCGCGAGCTATTTACTATTTACGATTGACGATTTACGAAGAAGGAGACACTTGATGGGACGCCTTCTGGGAATTGCCATCTGGCTAATCACAATCGCCTCAGTCTGGATGTTTCTGAGCGGGAAGTGGTGGTTTCCCGCATCGATCTCTGAACACGGCCCACGCGTCGACAGCCAGTTCACGATAACCATCATCGTCGTTGGTATCGCGTTCACAGCCGCGCAGGTTGGGTTAGGCTGGGTGGTCTTCAAGTTTCGGGATAACGCCGACAAGCAGCGCGCAACTTATTCGCACGGCAACAACCGCCTGGAAGTTATTTGGACAGTTGTTACCGCCGTCATCTTCATCAGCCTCGCCATCATGGGCCAGAGGGTATGGGCGTCGCTACACTTGCATTCGGCGCCTCCGGGCTCTTATCAAATCGAAGTAGTCGCGCAACAGTTCAGTTGGAATTTTCATTATCCCGGCAAAGACAACGTCTTTGGTAAAACCGATCCGAACCTGATTGACGATTCATCGCTGAACTTTGTTGGCCTGGATGACAGCGACCCAAATGCGAAAGACGATTCCGTCGTATCCACCTTGGCTGTTCCAGTCAATCGCCCGGTTGAATTGATTCTGCGATCCAAAGATGTAACGCACAGCTTTTTTGTGCCGCAACTTCGCTTTAAACAGGATCTGGTTCCCGGCATGGGCATTCACGTGCACTTCACCGCGACCAAGATAGGGAAATATGAACTTGCCTGCGCGGAACTGTGCGGGATGAACCATTACAAAATGAAGTCCTACATGCTCGTCTTACCGCAAAATGAATTTGATGAATTGGTGGCCCTGCCCCAGGACAAATTCCAAACCAAGAAAGACGAGCTATTTAATAAGTATCAGCTTCCGACCTATTGAGTTATCGATTTTTGCCCGTTCGTTTAGAGGAGAGAGTCCACGATGGCAGAAGCAACTCATCCAGAAGTGCACCGGCATCCGGCGCCGACTGGCTTCATTCGCAAATACATATTCAGCCTCGACCACAAAGTGATCGGTATCCAGTACATTCTGCTGGCGCTGTCGGCCGTTGTAGTCGGCATGATCATGTCGGTGTTGATGCGCGTGAATCTGAGCTGGCCCGGAACGCACCTCAAGATCATGGAAACGCTGTTTCCGCAGGGCGCGCCGGGCGGGGTGATGACGCCCGAGTTTTATCTCTCGCTGGTGACGATGCACGGAACGATCATGGTCTTCTTCGTTTTGACGACCGCGCCGCAGGGCGGATTTGGCAACTACTTTCTGCCAATCCAAATTGGCGCGGACGACATGGCGTTCCCGGTGCTGAACATGATGTCGTTCTGGGTGACGTTTGTCGGCTTCTTGGTTCTGCTGTTGGCGATTTTTGCAGAAGGCAATGCGACCGTCGGCGGATGGATTTCAAAACTTGGTGAATCCTTTGCGGGCGGAAGCGGCACTGTCGGGCCGATTGGCGGATGGACCGGTTATCCACCGTTGAGCGCGCTCGGAAAAATTGCCGGTCCTGGCCAGGGCGCCGGCGTGAATCTTTGGATCATCAGTATTGCGATCTTCTGTGTTGGTTCTTTGCTAGGCGCGCTCAATTTCATCACGACACTGCTGAATATGCGCACGCGCGGAATGTCTCTGATGCGCATGCCGCTTACCTGCTGGGCCTGGTTTACGACTGCGATTCTCGCGCTGCTTTCATTTCCCGTTTTGTTGGGCGGAGGAATTCTTTTGTTGCTCGATCGAATTGCCGGTACGAGCTTCTTCATTCCCGGCGGCCTATACGTCAGCGGCAGCACCGTGCCGCTGCATAACGGCGGCTCGCCTCTGCTCTGGCAGCATCTGTTCTGGTTCTTCGGACATCCGGAAGTTTACATTGCGATTTTGCCGGGCATGGGCGCGACTTCGCATATTCTTTCCACGTTCGCGCGCAAGCCGGTTTTTGGTTATCGCGCGATGGTCTTCGCAATTTTCGCAATTGGCGGGCTCGGCTTCTTTGTCTGGGGTCATCACATGTTCATCAGCGGCATGAGTCCTTACTCAGCCGTTGCTTTTTCGATTCTGACTCTGTCGATCGGCGTGCCCTCGGCGATTAAGACTTTCAATTGGCTCGGCACTTTGTGGGGAGCGAAGATTCGCTTTACCACGCCGATGCTGTTCGCGATCGGGTTCGTTTCTTTGTTTGTCGCGGGCGGAATTACCGGACTGGTGCTGGGCCAAACATCACTCGACTTTTTCTTTCACGATACCTACTTCGTGACGGCGCACTTTCATTTGGTGATGGGGGTTGCTTCGATTTTCGGCATGTTCGCGGCGACTTACTTCTGGTTTCCAAAGATGTTCGGCCGCATGATGAACGAGAGTTTAGGCAAGTTCCACTTTTGGATTACGTTCCTCGGCGTCTATGCGATCTTCGTTCCGTTTCATGCGATGGGGTTGCTTGGTATGCCTCGGCGCTATGCAAGCTTTGGTGAATACGAGTTCCTCAAAAACTCGCATTCTCTGGTTTTGTTCGTGACGATTGCCGCGATTATCACCGTCGCGGTACAGGTCGTCTTTTATTTCAATTTCTTCTGGAGCATGTTCAAGGGCAAGGTAGCCGGTGACAATCCGTGGGAAGCGACGACACTAGAGTGGACAATCCCATCGCCGCCGCCGCATGACAATTTTGCCGGCGTGGTGCCTGTTGTCTACCACGGCGCTTACGAGTTCTCGGTGCCGGGCGCCCCGAACGATTTCATAATGCAGACTGAGCCTGAAGGCGTGGCGCTGGGCGCTGAGTTGGGGGGAGCAAGCGGTAATGGCGGTAACGGTCACAAGGCCTGAACAGATCGTTGACGTTGGACTTGGTGGAGGGCCGCGGCCGCGCGACGGCAACGGCTTTCACAAGAATGGCGGCAGCCACGATGGTGACGGCGGCGATGGGTTGAATTTTTCGCCGGCGCGATATCGTATCGGCGTTTGGGTTGCGATTGGCAGCATCCTGATGCTGTTCGTCGCTTTGACGAGCGCGTACATCGTTCGTTCGGCTTCGTCGAATGATTGGAAGCCGATCGCGATGCCCAAACTGCTATGGCTCAGCACCGCGCTGATTCTCGTCAGCAGCATCACGATCGAAGTATCGCGTCGTTCCTTGAAGCGAAACAATAACGGAGCTTACTCGCGCTGGCTGATCAATACAGTCGTGCTCGGAGCTGGTTTTGTCGTTTCGCAACTCTTCGCGTGGCGGCAACTGGTTCGTCAGGGCGTCTACATGGCGAGCAATCCGTATAGCTCGTTCTTTTATTTGTTCACAGCCGCGCACGGGCTACACCTGCTCGGCGGAATCTTTGCGCTCACGTATTTGCTGCTAAGAACGACGAAGAAGCGCGCGACGATCGATGGCGAGCTCAGACGAATTGGCGCGGCTGATGCGGCAACGATCTATTGGCACTTCATGGATGGATTGTGGGTAGGTTTGTTTGCGCTATTGATATTTTGGAGATGAGATATTACTCCCTCTCCCCTGGGCGAAGACTGGGGTGAGAGATTGCTGAGTGGCACTACCGCCCGCTCCGAAAGGGAGAGGGAATCAGAATCGCAAATTAACAATTTGCGCTACCTCGGAGGTAACTCGTGGCAACTGAAGCACAGGCTCTTGCGGGCGATTGGGGTGGTGGCGTTCATCCATATCGCGTGGGCCATCGAAAGCTCGGCATGTGGCTCTTCATCATGTCCGATTCGCTTACGTTTTCGACTCTGTTGATGGGCTACGCCTACTTGCGGGCGTCAAACGTCTGGCCGACACCATTCAGGTTTTATCCGAGCATTGTTTTCTCTTCAGTGATGACGCTGGTGCTGCTGTCCTCGAGCTTGACCATGGTGATGGCCGTGTCGGCCTCGGCACGCCGCAACAAATCAAGCGCGCGCAAATGGATCGTCGCCACTGCTTTGCTGGGCGTCACGTTTATTGTGCTGCACGCGATCGAATGGAAACATTTAATCGACGAGGGACTGCGACCCTTTCAACTGCCCGCCGAATGGGTCGAGAAGTGGCCCGGCGCAACACCGCTTTTCGGCGCGACGTTTTTTGGCATCACCGGCATGCACATGTTCCACGTCTTCACTGGCTGTATTTACCTACTCGTTGTCGCCGGTCGCGTGAAGAAGTTGAAGCATGAAGATGTCGAGATCAGCGGCCTGTACTGGCACTTCGTGGATCTAGTTTGGATGTTCGTGTTTCCAATGATTTATCTGCTGTCGGTTTATCCGAAAAAGTAGGACGGTGTTCCTCTCCCTCTGTAAAAGGAAAGAGGGAGAGCGAGAAAACAAGCTCTCGTTAGTCTTGGAGAACCAGATGAGCGCACACGCCGATTCAGATGAGCATTTTGCCGGCAGCACTCGCTTATTTATTTCGATCTGGATTTGGCTGTTGCTGCTGACCGGCTTTGAAGTGTTTTTGGGTTACATTCGTCTGCCGGTTGTTTACATGCTGGTGATTCTGATGGGAGCTTCGATCGTCAAGGCAGCGCTGATCGTCGCTTACTTTATGCACCTGCGATTCGAGCGCCTGAACCTTGTGCTGACGATTG
>QHXI01000121.1 GCA_003222895.1 Acidobacteriota bacterium
TTATGACTTCAACGTGCTGTTCAATACATCGGTTGTGTTTCCGATTGCCTGGCAAAGATCAAAACTTGACGGCGTAAGCGGCCGTCTAACGTTTACTAACTACAAAGGCTTCTCAGCCTTTGTCGTTGCTGGTCACTCACGCGCTCGATACTTTCCGCCAGAGAGCGGCGGCTTGTTCTTCAATTCTGATCTGCCCGCCGGCGTCTTCCGTATCGATCATGATCAGAATTATCAGCAGACGACGCAGCTTCAGTATCAATTTGTTCATTGGAAGAGAGTGTTGCCTTATGTGAACTTCACGTGGAGATACGATAGCGGCCTGGTCGCGGGTGCGATCACCGATTTTGATACTGCGTTAGGTTTCAGCGCGGATGAACAACAACAGATTGGGTTGTTCTGCGGCAGCACCTTTGCCACGCTCGCCAACCCGATAACAGTCTGCAACTCGGCGAACCGTGGCGCGTTGCGAGTGCGTATTCCTGCCGACGGTACAGAGAACGACGACACTAACCCTCCACGCATTGCGCCTCGTCACTTGTTCGACCTTAGCGCCGGCACCGACAATCTCTTGCGCACCGATCGAACGAAGCTCACGCTGCGCTTTACCATTCTCAACCTCACCAACAAGAATGCGCTTTATAACTTTGAATCGACGTTCAGCGGCACCCACTTTGTTACGCCAAGGGTCTTTCAGGTACAAACCGGAATAACGTTTTGATATTAAGGGTTCAGCGTGGGTTGAAGCTAACTCACGCTGAACACCTTCGATTTCCTGTCGAACGTGGAATAGCACTTTTCTCAGCGCCGGTATCGGCAGCAGTAACACAGCGACGCAGGCACAAAGCATGAACAGATATGTAACTGAGATTTCTTAGTCAACGCCAACACGGAACCGACAATCCATGTTGAGAATTCTTGAGTTCTCCTCGTATGGACTTCTACTTCATGGCGAGCCCGCACTGGGGTGGCGCGCGTTTATCATCTTCATGGTTGGTGTCTTATTCGTGGTCTTATTGTTTGATGAAATGGCTCGGCACGGAATTCGGGTGATTCGAAAACACCGACGAAGTTCCTTTGTTACCAGGCTGACTGCGCAGCGCTCTCGGATTGTGATCAAGCTCAAGAGACTTTTGGCTAGAACCCGGCGTTAGAAATGCCTTTCAAGAAGAGCCCGGTACTTATATATCGCAGTCAACGCGCCACACGCCCCAAATAGATTGTGAGCCCGGAGCGAGCGGCAGCAGCAGAAACAGGGGAAGGATGAATTCGCCGACGTAGCCTTGATTCGCACCGCCGCCTCAATTCCGCGCTTGCGGATGCCTGGTCCGGCTCCCAAAGCGACTCGGCTTCGTATGGCTTGAACCATTGCGACACGAAGTGTATAAGAACAGTTATCAGACGAGTGCTGAATGTGCTCGTCCAAAGCGCGCGGTGCTTGTGGGAGGGCACTTAGCGCGCCTCACAGTCCCAAAAGATTGTGAGCCGGGGCGGCAACGGGGTGAGGACGTTGCCGCCCTTTTTTTCTGCCTGCTTAAAACGGATGATGGCTGAATTCTTATTCCGGCATTCGATGAATTACGTCGCACACGCTGACGAGTGCTGAGGATGCCCGTCAAAATTTCCATCTGCGCCCAGTGGCTCTCTCTACTTTGCTCTTAATCAGGTTAGGTATTGTTCGTCGCTGACCTTTTCCAGCCAATCGACAGTCTTGCCCTTAACGTGTTCAAGGATGGCGATGTGCGTCATCGCCGTAGTCGCAGTGGCTCCGTGCCAATGCTTCTCGCCCGGTGGGCACCAGACCACGTCGCCCGGTCGAATCTCCTCTTTTGGACCACCCTCGCTTTGAACCCATCCACATCCCGACGTGACGATCAAAGTCTGCCCGGGCGGATGCCGATGCCACGCCGTTCGAGCGCCGGGCTCGAACGTCACACTGACACCCAGCGCGCGCGCCGGCTCGGGCGCCTGGAACAGTGGGTCAATGCGTACGTTGCCGGTGAAGTACTCGTCTGGTCCTTTTCCTGATGGCTGTGAGCCGTTCTTTTTTAGTTCCATTTCTGAATTCCTCCGGGTCTTAGTCGTTCATCTCGCCCAGCGACGCGTTATCGATTACGAAGCGATACTTCACGTCGCTCTTCTGCATACGATCGTATGCTTCATCGATTTTCTGAATTGGGATCATTTCGATGTCTGCGACGATTTTGTTCTCGGCACAGAAGTCGAGCATCTCCTGCGTCTCAGCAATGCCGCCGATCAACGAACCGGCGATCGACCGGCGCCTGGAGATCAGCGTCGAGACATCCGGCGAAGGATGAGGATGTTCCGGGACACCGATCAGCACCATTGTCCCATCTAGCTTCAGCAGATTGGTGTACACGTCGAGGTTATGACTAGCCGCCACGGTATTAAGGATGAAATCGAAGCTGTTTGCATGCGCCTCCATCTCGGTGGCGTTACGCGACACAATCACTTCGTCGGCGCCGAGCGCGCGGGCATCCTCTCGCTTGTCCTCGGAGGTGGTGAAGGCGATCGTTTTTGCGCCCATCGCGTGCGCGAGCTTGATGCCCACATGACCGAGCCCGCCGATGCCGACGATGCCCACCTTCTTGCCCGGACCGACTTGCCAATGACGCATCGGTGAATAGGTGGTGATGCCTGCGCACAACAACGGCGCGACGGCGGCGAGCTGCTCTGCCGGATGAGTAATCTTGAGGACGAACTTTTCATCAACCACGATCTGCTGCGAGTAGCCACCCAGCGTGTGACCGGACGGCTCAGCAATTTCCGAGTTATAAGTCGCGGTAAAACCGATCTCGCAATACTGCTCCAGTCCGTCTTTGCATGCCGGACATTTCTGGCAGCTATTTACCATGCAGCCCACACCCACCGTGTCGCCCACCTTGAATCCGGTTACCTCGCCGCCGACGGCGCTCACGTGACCGACTATCTCGTGGCCGGGCACGCAAGGGTAAAGCGTGCCTTCCCACTCTGATCGAACCTGGTGCAGATCAGAATGGCTTTAACAATCATCTTCTCTCCTTTATCTAAAAGACTCGCACGCGAAGATCGCTCAGAGCTTTCCGCTCATCAACCCCGAACCTAAAATACCAACTCGCATGGCGCTCCTTGTATTCGTGCGTATTTATTCCGCAGAACAACTCGATCCAAACCGAACTTCCGACCCATACATTCTCTAGCGGTCAACCGTCGCCATCTGTTTCTCGGTATAACGCGGCCCGGCGACATTCTCGGGCGAGAGCGCCGCGTCGAGCTTCGACATGTCTTCGTCGCTCAGCGAAACGACCGTCGCGCCGACGTTGTCCTCGAGGTGCGTTCGTTTCTTAGTACCCGGGATCGGAACGATGCCCGGGCCCTTATGCAGTAACCAGGCCAGCGCGATTTGTCCCGGGGTTGCTCCCTTCTGCTCAGCCAACACGCGCACAGCCGACGCTGCGCGCATGTTGGCGTCGAAATTCTCGCCCTGGTAGCGTGGATCGTTACGACGATAGTCGCTCTCCGGATACTCCTCGGCACGCTTGACTGACCCGGTGAGAAAACCGCGACCGAGCGGCGCGAACGGGACGAGTCCGATCCCTAACTCGCGCAGCAGCGGAATGATCAGAGGCTCGAGGTTGCGTTCCCACAACGAGTACTCGCTCTGAAGGGCCGCGATTGGGTGAACAGCGTGCGCGCGACGAATCGTCTGCTCGCCGGCTTCAGAAAGGCCGAGGAATCGGACCTTCCCCTCGCTCACCAAATCGGACATGACGCCGGCAACGTCCTCGATAGGCACAGCGGGATCCACGCGATGCTGATAGAGCAGATCGATGTGATCCGTTTGCAATCGAAGTAGAGAGCCGTCGACCGCCTCGCGAATATGATCCGGCCGGCTGTTTAGGCCCGCCATCACGCCGTTCTCGATCTTGAACCCGAACTTAGTCGCGATGACGACGCCAGGGCGTTTGCCCTTGAGCGCCCGGGCCAGCAGTTCCTCGTTGGTATAAGGCCCGTACACCTCGGCCGTATCAAAGAACGTGACGCCTAGTTCGATGGCCCGGTGGATGGTGGCGATCGATTCGCGCTCATCGCGCTCTTCGGGGGCGCCGTATGCAAAGCTCATTCCCATACATCCGAGCCCGATAGCTGAAACTTCCAGACTATTTCCCAGCTTGCGCTGCTGCATTTTGAACTCCTGTCTTAGTTAAGTTGAGCTGATTCTAATCTCGATTTGTCGTGGAGGTCTCACGCGCTCTTGCTCAACCTGTCGCGATAACCAATCCGAAAACAAAAGCGGCAGAACATTACGTCCTGTCGCCTTCCAGCTTTTTCTCTTTTTATGCGGTGAGCGATCCCGACTTGATCAAACTTCTGTATCGATCTTTTTGGGGCGTCGCTGGCGCACCTTAACAAAGACTCCCGCCAAACCAGTTCCCCCCAGTAGCAGCGTCGTAGGCTCGGGCACTGGGTTCGCGCCACGTACTTGCCCCCCAGAGTGAATCGTAATGTTATTCGCGATAATTGCCGCGTGAAGACTCAAGACGAGCAATGCGGCTGAACACACAAGTAGCAGTTTCTTTGTCATCTCTCTGGCGCCTTCGAAGGCTGACTCGATCGCTTTAGATTTGCGATTCTCTACTCGCCCTCAGTGAAATCTAAACGGCTAATGACGCCGTTCACCCCAGACCTCTGATGTCGGGATTTTCTTGGAAAGTCGGGCCGGTTAACACTTTATTTTCTTGGAGATAACCAAACGGCATTGTTGCGCCCGCGCCAGATTTGAATCCTGGAATTGCGTTCCCTCGAGCGGGCCGACGTGCACCAGGGCAAACGTCGGCACGAGATATGACAAGCTTGAAACCAGACACGATTACCGCCGATGGATTGCTGGAACGCCCGTCGTTCGGCCAAAGCCTGACGCGCAACAGAGCCGGCTCCGGACGCGCTTACTTACGAAGAGTCATTCCGGGATATTTCATCGTCAAGCTATTCGGTCTCTCGGCGCTGCTCGGAGTTGTTGGATCAGCGGTGTGGCTGAGTCCTGGCATAAACAAAATTGTCTTGGAGGTTTGTGTTGGTACAGTGTTCGCACACGGCACCGAACTGATTCATCAATGTCTTCATCGGACCGCGACCGGTCGAGCCTCACGTGATCACTTCTTCGGAATGGTCATCGCGACGCCGCTCGGTATTTCGTTCTGGCGTTACCTGCACGATCACTTTCGGCATCACAAAGACGTAACGCAGGAAAGCTTCAGCTACAACTACGAACGGATGGAATCGCGATCGATGCCGGTGCGTCTGCTCGGTGTCGTGCTGCACCTGTCAATGCTGAATCATTTCGTCGAGACTTTGAAGTGGATCGGCTACGCGCTTACCGGCAGAGTCGATCAAAAATTGGCAGCCTCAGGAGCGAAGCCGACGGAAATCATAGCGCGCCGAATCCGCCGCGACTATCTAATCATGGCGGCACTCATAGCCGCGGGGCTCGTGATTACTCTCGCTTTGCGAACGGACGCCGCGATCCAGCTTTGGCTGATTCCCATGATTATCGGTTGGGCGCCGATTCATGCGCTGATTGAGCTGCCTGAACATTGGAAATGCGATACCTCAACGACCAATCCGCGACTGAACACGCGCAGCATTCGCGCCCGCAAACTCGCGCGTTGGTACGTCAACAATAATTGCAACCACGTCGGTCACCATTACGATTTGAGCGTCGCGATGGAGCGCTTGCCCGAATACGAATTGCAACTGATGGCCGAATCTCCGTTCACCCACTTCGAGCAATCCTATCCCAAGTTTTATCTCCGCTTCTTCCGCTACATCTTCACCGGCAAATACTGAAAGCCGGGCGCCTGACTTCCAGAAAATCAAACCCAATGTGAATCTCGCTTCCGCCAGTCGTAACGTCTGGTAACGTGCGAACTGGATTCCTTTTGCTGATCTATGCGCGAGCCCGCGCATTTCCTTCTCAATTCGCATGGCACATTTGTTGTTAAGGCTAAAGACGCTGCCCTTATGGGCCGAGCATGTTGAGCATGCCAGGACTCAATACCCTATGCAGTGTCAGTCAACACGAATGAGATCAAACCGACTTGGATTTCAGGACGCGGCCGGCTTTACGATTCTGCAAATCGCGATCGTCGTCGCCATCATCGCGATTTTCACATCGTTCGCGCTACTTACGCTCAGTTCCACGCGCGCGTCGCTGCACCTGCAGAATTCAGTGCGACAACTGTCGAGCTATTTGGAAAAGGCGCGCCTGGATGCAGTTCGTCGTCATGCGAACTCAACGGTCGCTTTCACGTCGCCGTCGACTTACGACATCACGATGGATTTCAGCGGCTCGGGAGCCGTCACCACGCGCACCTATACCTTTGAAAACGGCGTGGGGATTATCAGCACACCTCTGCCGACGTTGAGCTTTAACTGGCGGGGACGCACTTCCGCATGCACGGTAACCTTTGCGGTTCAGAACAGCCGCGGCGAACAGTCATGGGTTGACGTATCGGACGCTGGGGACGTGACCGTCAATAGCAACGTCGATGTGTTGCCGAATGCGAGCTTCGCAACCGTCAACAACAACTCGGACGTGCAATCAACCTCAGTTGTCACCGGCAGCGCCCTGCACAACAATACCGTCGATTGCACCGGCAGTTCCGGCGCGCCTGGCCCGCCTATCAGCGGCGGCGGTCCCGGCTGTCTCGACAGTGCCAGTCCTTCGTCGATTTCGATCAAAAAGAACGGGGGCGGTACCGCGCAGATTGGCGTCACGGCCACCAACACCGGCACGGTAAGTGTTTTGGCGCCGATTAATCTGAAGGTCACGCCAACAAATCAAACGGTCGCAGCCGGCGGCACCGTGAATTTCTCAATCACTTCATTGAACAACACCCGCGGCACGTTTGCGGTGAACTTCAATACACCGTGCACAACTTTGACTGTTTTGTTGACAGTTACGAATTAGGCTGGAGGCAAAGATGCGGCTCTGGGATAGAAAGAACTCGACGCGTCGCGAGTACATAAAAAAGAAAACCGAGAACGAACGGGGGTTTACGCTCCTCGAGACATCGATCGCGCTTTGCGTCATGTTGGTAGTAACGCTGGCAACCGGATCGCTGTTCGTTTACGCGATCAACTACAACTCTGGAGCGGCTGACCGATCCGCTGCGCTGGCGATTGCTCAACAGCGGCTGGAACGTCTGCGGAAAGCTACATATAACGACGCACTGCTGACAACGCCTTCAACGTCTGAAACAGTTCTCAACGCCGGCCGCCAATACTCAGTCCAAACCACGATCTGCTCAACGTCCACTTGCGGTGGATCGACGACGCTCAAGGTAATCACAATTAGCGTCAGTCCGCAGGCAGCGACGCAGTGGGCGAACGGCCCAGTGACCATCACGTCGCAGCGCGCGATGCCGGGTACAGGTTCGTACGAAGCGAAATGAACCAGGCAGCTACGGAAAGATTCGAGGCTTCAATGCGAAAAACAGAATTCAGATCAAGTGAATCAGGATTCACTCTTGCCGAGTTAATGATTGCTTTGACCGTGACGCTGGTCATGGCGAGCCTCGCCAGCATCCTGATGGCCGGGTCGTTCAACATCCGGGCGCGCGAGAATCAAAAGACAGAAGCGCTGGCTGATACTCAGCGTGGACTCAACCTGATGACGCGCGAAATTTCTAACGCCGGCTATGGCCTAACAGATAACGGAATAGTCGCGGCCGACTCCGGCTTAAGCTCGATCAGAGTCCGCGCCAATCTCAATGCGGCCGCGGGTGAAACGACCAGCAGTACGACGACCGACCGCGATGAAGACGTCAAGTATTTGCTGTACACAGACAGTGACAATAGTTACATCGTTCGGATCGACGTGAACTCGGCAGCGCAGGAAATGGTCCTCGCGAACCGGGTAGACGCCCTGAAGCTTCGCTACTACGCCGACAAAGTAACCTACACGAGCAGCAATTGCGATATCACTAACGTCAGGGATTCCTATGGCAATCCCGTCGGCGAAGTGGCGCAAAAGAGCGGCGCAAAATATATCGTCCTATCTATCTGCGTTACACTTCCCGCAATTTCAACGCCCGGCTCGCCGGGCTACCAACCTCCGTCGCAAGTTCAGTTGGTATCTGACGTCGCCCTACGCAACTCCGACCTGTTCAATTTTTAGTTTTGACTTCAGATGAGGTTAATCGCTACATGAAGACACTCTTCAATCCAAAACAACGTCCTGATTCGCGTGGCGAGCGCGGCGCCGCACTGGTGACAATGTTGATGATTAGCATTCCGCTGCTAATGGCGGGCGGCGCTTTGATCACGATCACGTCGATGTCGGTAAGCAATACGACTGACGCCGCCGCTGAGGTGAAAGCCTATTACGCCGCGGAAGCCGGCTCTCAACAAATCATGAATACCTTGAGAGGCAATGTCCCGCCGACCCCGTTGTTCGCGTCAAATCCGTCGGGGGGCGTGGCTCCCGAGAATATGATCGACTTCCGCACGGCCATTAATCCTTCGACATCGAATACGACCAATGACTCATCCGGGCCACGGCTTTCACGCTGGTTGAGCTACGACTCGACTTACAATGACCGGGTAGCCCTCACATCAAACTACACGCCGATGAGCGGAATGGCATTCAACGTTCTGTTGAGTGATCCCGATAACTCGAATTTAGTTACGTTCTCGACTTCAGGCGGCTTCACGAATTACGCCATGGCGACTTCCCATCAGTGGGGAAATGGAAATCCGAGAGCGAAGTTGGCCTATAACGCGCAGGCAACGACAACGATCAACAGCAGCGGGAATACCACGCTTGGATACTTCAAGATCAGTGATGTTAACGGGACGACTACGATCACAAACGAGCCGTTCAAGATCACGATCGTGCAAACTGCGCCCTGGCCCGCAACCTTTACGATTAATTGCACGTTGTCGGCGACGATTACGAGTTCAAGCAGCCTCGTCACCGTTGCGTTTCCGACTGCTACGAATAATCTGCTGGGACCCGTTTACAACCACGGCACGTCGGAGACGACGAACGAGAACAATCCGATTGCGGTTGCGGTGACAGCGCCGCAGCCAAACCGGCTGACGGCGAAACTGACCGGGTATGGCCCACGCGCCGCGCAAAAGCAAATGCAGATGTTGCTCAGCAGATTTGCGTTTGATTATCAACCGGTTAGCACTATAACTTTGCGCAGTGCTGACGACGGATCGGTTGCGACGTTCTCGGCGGGCAATAGCTCCCAATATCTTTACTCCGGATTGGATAATGCTGCCGGCCAGGATCTTCCCGCATTCGGAGTCACGAGTACTCCTGATTACAACTACTTGATGAGCTTGGGAGTGCCCTCCAACCAAGCGGTGGGGAATCCAGCCGGGATCCAACAGATTGATATCGATAACTTGCCAATCTGGCTGCAGACCGCCGATGCTGCGAGATCAATGGTAATCGGAATGCGAAACGTGGCCATGAACACCGGAAGGTATTTCACGGCGGCCACGCCGCCAAGTGATTTCGGCACAACTTCGAGACCGGCGATTACTTTCATCGACGGCGACGGCACTCTATCACCGTCGAGTGGCGCCGGCTTGTTGGTTTGCACGGGCGCGTTGACGATCGACGGAAGCGCAGTGTTCGACGGTCTGATCCTCGTCCTGGGTGAAGGCCGGGTCATCCGCAACGGCGGTGGTAATGGTAATACCCTCGGTTCGATCCTGGTAGCGCGATTCGATAACACCGGAGATTTTCTGGCGCCAACTTTCGACAGCAACGGCAGCGGCACGTCGACGATTCAATACGATTCGTCGTGGGTGCGCCGCGCGATGGCGTCGCCCGGACCGCGCGTCGTTGCCATCGGCGAGTTCTGAGCCCCGACAAAATGGAGATTCGAGCCTCATGAGCATTCACCCCGCGTCAGCGAGAAAGATCACCTCTTCTCAGGGCTTTTCGACGATCGAATTGCTAATGATCGTCGTGATCATCTTGATCGTGATCACCTACACCTTGACCACTGTAGTTCGCGGTCAGAAGCCGGCGCTGCGCGCGAATGCGGCGCGACAACTCGTCAATTATTTCGAACAGGCGCGCAACGATTCGGTGCGTCGACGCGCGAACGCAGCGTCGCAAATGGCGCAGGTAACGATTCTCAATGAAAAGTATTACAGCGTGATGTTGGATGCGAATGGCGATGGCGCGTTAGACACGCCGCTGGTGATCAACTTGAACGGTCAGCGCGTGAGTCTCAACGGACCGTTTCCGCGCACCTTCATGTTCGACGACAACGATTAAGGTTTCTGACACCGGCCAATCACCTACTATTCAACCCTGAAAAGATAAGGAAGTTTGAGTTGAGCGCTGCAAGTTCTTCGCAGCGATCACGCCACGCCGGCTTTGTTTCCCGAGTGCAAAGTCGGCGTTGTCTTTTGTTAGGAGTGCGCTTTTGGCTAGTACAACGATCGGTTTGAAGGATGGAGCCTGCCGGCGTGCACGCCAACCAAATCGGTTATTGAAGAGTTAGTTAACGCTGGCTATGAAAGTTTGATCGGCCGTAAATCGATGAGGCCAGTAAAGTGAGGGACTCAACGGCCGGCCGTTAAGCGGCAATCTCTTGCGCAGCGATGGTTAATGATTCAGCGGTAGCGGCGACTTCAGAGAGATTTCCGTCGCGTTGATAAGCGGCGAGTCCACGCATAAACAGTTCGCGCACGACTTGTGCGGCGGCCAGTTCGTGCTGCTTGGCGAGAGACTCAATTTCACAGAAGATCGGATTCGGGAAACTGGTTCCCACATAAACCCGGAAGTCAGGTCCCTTGTTCTTCTTTCGCAAAGTTTCAGCCATTCTGTATTGCCTCCTCAAATTTCATCCATCAGGCACCGTTCAAAGTCGTCCTTGCTGAACCAGTTGTGTTGACGCTTTCCCTGAATCAACAAAGACCATTCGACAATCAACTCGAATCCGTTCCGCTCGATCTCATCGAGTTGCACCACATGGCCGGTCACGCCCGCGGGGATTCCATCGACCGCGATCTTCGAACGCACTGCCGATCCCAGCCTGGATTCTGCTTCTTGTTTGCTAAACCTGATGGTCACGATCGGTACTGCCATTCTGGGGATACCCTCGACACTCAATCGCACACCGACTGTGCGCCAAGGTGAATTGAACAGTGCGCAAAGATACGCTCAGTTCGACCTCTGAACTATCAGCCTGTTCTGATTCTGGCGTGGGACTTTCCGGCGGGTGCTTGTCGGACAGAGTCCTACAGTGACAATGCCAGGATGGCGGCTAATTAATCAATCCGCTCTGAAGCGCGTAACGGGTGAGTTCTGCATTGGTTGTCATCTTCATCTTTTCCAGCACGCGCGATCGGTAGGTGCTGACTGTCTTCACGCTGAGCAACAGCTCGTCGGCAACTTCGGTGACGGTTTTGCCAAGCGCCAGCATGCGCAGGATTTCGAATTCACGATCCGACAAACGCTCATGAAGCGCTCGCGTGTTGTCGTCTTCGATGAACACCGCCAGCCTTTCGGCCAATTGTGGGCTAACATATTTTCCGCCACTACAAACTTTGCGCAGTGCTTCGACCAATTCTTCTGGCGCGCTCTCCTTAGTTATATAGCCCGACGCGCCGGCGCGCAGCATTCGAATTGCGAATTGATCTTCGGGATGCATGCTGAGCACGAGCACCGGCAGAGCAGAATACATGCGCTTTACCTCTTTCAAAACCTCGAGCCCGTTTCTGCCGGGCATCGTGACATCCAGAATCAACACGTCGACTTTGGCCTGCTCAAGCGCGCGCAGAACTTCGTGTCCGTTTGCAGCTTCAGCTACCACAGACATCTGGTTGTCAGCCGAAAGGATCTGCTTCAATCCCTGCCGCACGACGGTATGATCATCGGCAATTAAAACCTTGATCATAGATTCCCCTCGGCGGTCTGTGCCTTTTGCAAAGGGATCTCGACCCTCACGACAGTGCCATGATTATTGAGTTTGTCGATCCGAAACTCGCCGTCGATCAATCGGACGCGTTCCTGCATTCCCAGAATTCCGAGTGACCGCGAGCCATGAATTTCACCGACGCTGATTCCCTTCCCATTGTCCTCGATTTTCAATGCTACGCGGCCGTTGTTTCGTTCGAGAGCGATGCGAACTTCGGAGGCTTCGGCATGCCGCGCGATGTTCGTGAGCGACTCCTGAAAAATGCGAAACACAGTCGTCGCCGCATCCGCGCTGATGGGAATGTCTTCTTCCATCCGATTCAGGTTGCAGCGAATGCCGGTTCGATTTTCAAAGTCCTTCGCTTGCCATTCAATCGCCGCCGTCAATCCCAGCGCGTCCAAAACCGGCGGTCTTAACTCGGTGGCGATTCGTCGCACCGAACCAATCGCCGAGTCGATATCTTTCAGGACTGTCGTCAGCTTTTCGCGATCCGTTTCGTTGTTTGCCTTCGCCGCACGATCGCGCAGCCACGATACGTCGAACTTCAGCGACGTGAGTTCGCGGCCCAACTCATCATGAATTTCTCGAGAGATTCGCGTCCGCTCTTTTTCGATTACTGATTGTAAGTGAGTTGAAAGCGCGCGGAGCTGTTCGCGCGATTCGCGCACTTCGTCGCTAATCTTTCGCCGCGAAACAACCAGGAAACCCAGGGTCACGCCTTCAATGGTAAAGACCAGAACGCGGCTCACGTCGTCCCAACTGCCGCTCAATTGGTAAAGCGGCGAGATAAAAAAGTAATCAATCAACAATCCCGAAATCAGCGTCGCGACAAAAGCCGGTCCACGACCTGCGAACCATGAAGTGATCACGATCGCGGCGAGAAAAAGTGGCGCTACGGGCGGGCGGACCAGTCGCCAAGCTAACAGGGTTATCGCCAGCGCCAAGGCGACCGACAACAGCGCGATCGCATAACGAACAAAGACGTTTTGGCGATACTTTCCCATGACGACGCGCGCATTGTATGTCAACGCGCGCCGTCAAAACAAAATGTGGAGATGCACCGGCGAGTAATCCCTAGTTTCGGTTTTCCTCTTTGTGCCTCTGTGAAACCTCTGCGCGACTCTGCCGTTAAGGGTTCTCTAACAGAATTTATCGCAGAGAAAAAGCAGCGGTGCACGCAGTGGCGGCAAAGGACCACTCGAGAATCTCAACCCTCGACTTTAGCCGGCGAATCACTAGCTTGACGCACTCCGATCCGCGTGTTAGCTTTCGATTTACCGATTTTGCATTCATATTCGATCAAAAGAGGCTTCAGATAAGCCTCGAACCCACGCATGGCTGTGCCCGCGCTCGATCTGAAAAAGACTCCGCTCAACGATCTTCATCGCGAACTCGGCGGCCGCATGGTCGAGTTTGGCGGCTGGGATATGCCGGTGCAATACGCTACCGGGACGATCACCGAACATTTGCGCACGCGCACGCACGCCGGTCTGTTCGATGTATCGCACATGGGTGAAATTGATGTTCGCGGCCGGGAGGCGATCGCTTTCGTCAACAAAATCACTTCCAACGACGCTTCGAAATTGATCGACGGACAGGCGCAGTATTCGGCGCTGACCACACCGCAGGGAACGGTGATCGACGATCTGCTCGTCTATCGCTTCGCCGAAGATCACCTGCTGCTGGTGGTTAACGCGGGGACGACAGATAAGGATTGGGGATGGATTTCGTCGCATCAAACCGGTGAAGCGGTGAAGCTGCAAAACGTAAGTGCCGACTATTGTCAGATCGCGCTGCAAGGGCCGGATGCAATTTCAATTTTGCAGACGCTGACGGAAACGCCGCTTGCTGAAATCAAGTATTACCATTTCGTTCGTGGCGCCGTTGACGGAGTCGATTCGATCATCTCGCGCACCGGCTACACCGGCGAAGACGGATACGAAGTCTATGCTGCGCCCGAGAAAGCCGGACAGCTTTGGAGCAAGATGCTCGATGCTGGAAAGTTCGGATCCGAGAAAGGAATTTTGGCGTGCGGATTGGCCGCGCGAAATACTCTGCGACTTGAAGCCGGCATGTGTCTCTACGGTCACGAGATTGATGAAGAGACGACGCTTTTCGAAGCGAATCTTGGTTGGATTACCAAGCTGAACAAAGGCGATTTCGTCGGCCGCGACGCGTTGACGAAACAAAAAGAAGAAGGAATCAAACGCAAGCTGGTAGGGTTTGAAGTCACCGATCGCGGCATTGCCCGCGATGGCCAGGATGTTTTGATCGACGGCGAGCGCGTCGGCAAAGTAACTTCCGGCAGCCCGGCGCCGTTTCTTAAGAAGAACATCGGCATGGCGTACGTTCCGTTTGAGTTGGCAAAGCTCGATCAGAAGATCGAAATCGACGTGCGCGGGAAACGGGTCAGCGCGCGGATTGTGCCGCTGCCGTTTTATAAACGAGCCAAATAGTTTCAGTTTTCAGTTTTGAGTTTGCGGCTCGCAGTTATTAATATCGCCGCTGCGCGTACGGCCAAACTCAAAACTGAAAACTCAAAACTGAAAACTGAAAACTTCTTAGGAGAATCATGGCAAACGTTCCGGATAATCTTCACTACAGCAAAGACCACGAATGGGTGCGCGTTGACGGCGATACCGCCGTTATCGGCATCACGGATCACGCGCAGGATCAACTGGGCGACGTCGTCTATGTTGAACTGCCGAAGGCGGGCGAGGAGTTTGCGGCCAATGATTCCTTCGGCTCAGTCGAATCGGTGAAGGCTGTTTCTGAAATCTTCACGCCGGTCACGGGCAAGGTGACGGAAACGAACGATTCGCTCAACGACGAACCGGAAAAGGTCAATAAAGATCCGTACGATGAAGGCTGGATGATCAAAATGAAGATGCGCAATGCGGGCGAAGTCGACAGCCTTTTGACCGCCGCCGAATATGAAGATTTTACGAAAGCAGAGAGTGAATAGAATTGCGCTACATTCCCAACTCGCCCGACGAACGCGCCGATATGCTGAAGCAAATTGGCGTCGCGTCAATTGAAAATCTTTTCGATTCGATCCCGAAAGAACTAAGGCTCAGCGATCATCTGAACGTACCGGCAGCGATGTCCGAGTTAGAGCTGCTGAAACGGTTCCGTGAGATGGGCGCGCGCAACAAGTCAGCGCGCCGAATCAACTTTCTGGGTGGCGGAGCTTACTCGCATTACGTTCCGACCATCGTGGATCACCTGATCTCGCGTTCCGAGTTCTTCACCGCATATACACCTTATCAGCCGGAGATTTCGCAGGGCACGCTGCAATCGATCTTCGAATTTCAAACCCTGGTCTGCCAGTTGACCGGAATGGACATCGCCAACGCCTCGATGTACGACGGGTCGACCGCGATGGCCGAAGCCGTGTTGATGGCTGAACGCATAACGAAGCGATCGAAAGTTATCGTGTCGTCTGCCGTGCATCCGCAATATCTCGAAGTCGCGCAAACTTACGTCCAGCATGCTGGGATCAATTTGCACGAAGCTCCTTATTGCGCCGAATTCGGCACGACTTTGACGGATAGTTTTTCCGCTCTCGATGAAAGTACGGCTGCAATCGTCGTCCAGTCACCGAACTTTTTTGGTTGCATTGAGGATGTCGCCGCGCTCGCCGAAAGAGCGCATTCGGTCGGCGCATTGCTGATCGTAACGGTCACGGAAGCAATGTCCCTTGGATTATTGAAGTCGCCGGGCGCTTGCGGCGCAGACATTGTGGTCGCCGAAGCTCAATCGTTCGGCGTGCCGCTTTCATTCGGTGGTCCATACGTCGGGTTGTTCGCGACGCGTGACAAGTACGCTCGGCAAATTCCCGGACGTTTGGTCGGTGAAGCTTACGACAAGAACGGCCGGCGCGGATTCGTGTTGACGCTCGCAACGCGCGAACAACACATCCGCCGCGAAAAAGCGACCTCAAACATTTGCACGAACGAAGGACTAATAGCGTTGGCGGCGACCATCTATCTCGAAACGATGGGACGGCGCGGCGTGCAGGAAGCTGCGCGTCAATGTGCGCAAAAAGCTCATTATGCCGCGCGAGAGATTGCGACGCTGGATGGCTTTTCGCTTCCCTACTCAGGACCGTTCTTCAACGAGTTCATCGTGCGCGCGCCAGTGGAAGCGTCATCGTTACTGGACCGGCTCGCACAAGAAAAAGGAATAGATGGCGGCATCGCGCTCTCCAGATTTGAATCAACGCGTGAGTATGATTTTTTGGTTTGCGTGACTGAGACGAACACGCGCGAACAGATCGATCTGCTGGTAGCCGGAATTGATTCACTGGGCCATTGATTCATTTATTCATTGATTCAATGAGTCAATGGACCAATTATTCAATCGTAATGATTAATAAGGTAACTACTCACCTCAGTCCCAACGAAGCGCTGATCTTTGAACGTTCTCAAACGGGCCGCGCGGGTTTTATGCTGCCCGCGCTCGACGTTGATGAATTATCGCTCGATGAAATCATCCCGCGCGAATTTCAGCGCGACGACGATCTCGCCGGCATGCCCGAGGTCACTGAAGTCGACGTCGTGCGGCACTTCACCCGCATGTCGACGTGGAATTATTCGATCGATCAGGGCATGTATCCACTCGGCTCGTGCACAATGAAGTACAACTCGCGGCTGAACGAAAAGGTCGCGCGCATCGCGGACTTTGCGAATCTTCATCCGCTCGCTTCTGAATCAGAATCGCAGGGCGCGTTGGAAGTAATCTACGAACTTCAGCAACACCTCGCCGAGATAACCGGTTTGCCGGGCGTATCGCTGCAACCGGCCGCGGGCGCGCACGGCGAGATGACCGGCATCATGATCATTCGCGCGTTCATCGACGCGCGCGACGGCAAAGAAGAATCGGCGAATCGCCGCACGATGCTTATTCCCGATTCCGCGCACGGGACCAATCCCGCGTCTGCTCATCTTTCCGGATTTACCGTCAAGACGATCAAATCGACTGCCGAAGGATTAACTGATCTCGATCATTTGCGTGAGCTGTGCGCGCATGGCGACGTGGCTGGGTTAATGTTGACGAATCCAAACACTCTCGGTTTGTTCGAGCGAAACATTCAGGAGATTTGCCGCATCGTCCACGACGCGGGCGGCCTGGTTTATATGGATGGCGCGAATATGAACGCGCTGGTGGGCATCGCGCGGCCCGGCGACATGGGCGTCGATGTCATCCATCTGAATTTGCACAAGACGTTTTCGACGCCGCACGGCGGAGGCGGTCCCGGCTCTGGTCCATGCTGCTGCACAAAAGGGCTCGAGCCATTTCTTCCAGTGCCCCGAATCGTCAGTACCGCGAGCGGTAGCGACCGGATATTCAAACTCGATTACAACTACCCGCAATCGATTGGCCGCGTAAAGGCCTTTCTGGGCAACTATGGAATGATGTTGCGGGCGCTCGCATACACTCTCACGCACGGATACGACGGTCTGCGCGAAGCCACCGAGACGGCCGTGCTGAACGCGCGTTACATCGCGCACGGTTTGCTTTCAGATTATGACAAGCCATTCAACGGCGATCCGATGCACGAAGTTGTGTTCACCGACAAACGGCAAGCACGCAAAGGCGTGCATACGCTCGACATCGCCAAGCGTTTGATTGATTACGGCTTTCATCCGATGACGATTTACTTTCCGCTGATTGTTTCGGGAGCGATGCTCATCGAGCCGACTGAATCAGTCGGGAGGCAGGAACTCGATCAATTCATCGATGCGATGCGATCGATTGCAAAGGAAGCCGTCGAAGATCCGGAACTCGTCCTGAACGCGCCACACTCGACGCGCATCGGCCGCTTAGACGAAGCCGCCGCTGCGCGTAAACCAGTTTTGCGTTGGAAGGCGAGCGCCGCTGCTCATGCATCCTAGCGTGGTACTTCCTTTGGCGGCTGCTTTTTTTCGACGCTGAAACGTGAGGTTTCCGAGCTCGCATGACTAAGCTGTAACTCCGCGGGGTCTGTTTATGACCGATACCGATAAAAGCTGGGACATTTTCATTTCTCACGCTTCCGAGGACAAGGATGAGTTTGTTCGACCGCTGGCCACGGCATTGCGGAACCTCGGTCTCGAAGTGTGGTATGACGAATTCAGCTTGCATCTAGGGGACAGTCTATCGCGATCGCTCGACAAAGGATTAGCCAATTCAAAATACGGCGCTGTCGTAATCAGTCCAAACTTTATCAGAAAAAAGTGGACCGAATACGAACTGCGCGGTTTGATCAATAGAGAGATTTACCAGGAGCGTGTGATTCTACCGATTTGGCATCACGTAACCCACCAGGATGTTATGAAGTTTAGTCCACCGTTGGCCGACAAGATTGCGCTCGTTACAGATGGCCGCGGCGTGATTGACTCAGCACTTCAGATATTCCGAGAGGTGAGGCCGGAGCAATACGTTCAAGTCAAACGCGCCGGCCTGGTTCGTCTGGCCGAGGGCGGTGAGATCGAAAAAACCGATCTGGAAGAATATGCGGCGCGAATCTTGACCGGCGAGCGTAGATTGCTTCTGCTGGACGCACTTACAAAGCTCCGGCACGCCCTGGCGCTGTTTGCCGAGATGTTGGGCAATTACCGTGACTCGGAAAACTCTTATCAGAGCGCCTTGGCCAATAAGGGCTACGACCCGCCGCTGGATTACTCGCCATTGTCCAATCCAGCCTTCCCGCGCTTTCCGACGACTTATGAGGCGGACTACAGGATTAACCGGGCTGATGAAAACGCGCGCGACGTTTTAAACCGACTGAAAATCGAGGCCGCTGAGACTTACAAGCTCGTACAATCCGCGGCCGAAATAAGAAAGGCCGTTGACCCAAGGGATCAAGTGGAGGAATTGCCGCCCGTGCTCGATGGCTTACTTCTGTATGTGACAAAAACAATTTCAGAGTCGGAGGGCGCTCACAACTGGTGGGTGAGCGATAAATTGGATCGTTGGATCAGGGAAATCGCAGGAGCCCAGCGATTAATCGACAGCGCCATCACTTTGCTCCTGTCGTGGGCGCGATTTGATCCGGTTAAGACGGCTCTGGAAGATCCGCTGCTGACGCAACAGACTGAGTAATGGTTCCCTTTTTATTAATTCGGAGGAGAAATGTCCGCACAACAACAACCATGGTCCGGCCTTGAAATAGAAACCAGTTTCTTTCCGCTTTCTTTTTTTCTTTATCTCTGCACGCCGACGATCGTGATTGACGGCGTCGCGAACCGGCGCCCGTGGGGCAAGCACAACTTTCAACTGGAACCCGGCATGCACAACGTGAAGATTTTCTTTCACTACCTCTTCATGTCGACGTGCGGATTTAATCAGATGAACATCGTGGTCCAACCGAATTGCGTTCATCGCATCAAGTACGAAATGGGAATCTTCATGTTTTCGCCCGGCACGATCAGAGAGGTCCCGCCGCCGTATAGATTTCAATAGCGCTCTTCAATCACACCAGGAAAAATGAAATGCAAGTCTGCGGGCAGGATATGGCCTACGTCTCCCACTCTGCTGTGCTTTCTGACTGATGAACCTCGCCTTCAGCGGGAACTTTCATCAAGGCCAGCCGCTTAACCACTCGACCATTCATCAAATGCTCTTCAATAATCTCCGGCACGTCTGAAGATCGCACTTGCGCGTACCAAACGCCGTCTGGATAAATCATCACTGCTGCGCCGATCGCGCAAAATCCCACCGAAGCGCATTCCGTTAGAATGACGCTTCCTTTCGGATTTTTTCCCTTCGCTGCTTTGCCAAAAAGAATTCCGCGCGTCGTCAGCTCGCGCTCAAACGCGTCGCGTACTTCAGCACTGTCTCGCGCCGAACACGACTTTCCGGTGCAGACAAAAACATGATGCCGGATAGGCGCCGTTGCGACTGGCGCGAGATCGCACAATTCCTCAAAGTTTTCGATAAAATCCGGTATTGCCATCGTGCTCTTTATGCTAACACGAAGTCGTTCGGCGTCGTCTGTAGATTGAAGACGCGCAAGCTTTCGACGCCCAGAGCGTTCTTGAATTTTGGAATCTTTGCGCGCAATGCGATTCATTGTAAGATTGATCCGAACGGGCGACCGCCTGACCGACCGCATCTGAATTCGGCGGTCATCGGATGCGGGCGCCTAATTTGATATTCACGTGAAGAATTTTCGAAACATCACTCAGGCCCGGCAGCCGCGGGAATCGAACGGCTTGGTGATACATGTCTCTTCGCTGAACGATCGAACGACCGAAGTTGTGATGGGCGATCGGGTGCGCATCGGCGTAAGCGAGGATTGCGACGTCAATATTCGCCTACCCCAAGCCGCGGGTTCTCCAAGTGATGGCGCCGTCATCGAAGTCACCCGCGTTGACGGCACTTACCGCATCACCAGCGCCGATCCTTCGATCGATGTAAAGCTGAACGGCCGCGAAATCAAGCCCAACAAAAGCATCAGCGACGGCGATGAAATTTGGATCGGGCCGTCCGGACCTTCGATTCATTTCTTTCCGATTGCCGCCAATGCCGCATTGGTTCCGGGGCGTAGAGGCAGCACGCATGTTGCTCCGTTTATCGAACAGGCGGCGATGGAAGCTTCGGCGACCGCGCGCCGCGACGACGCGAAAATTTTCCTGCGCGAATTTACTCGCGAGCTGGTTCGCGAAATCAATCCGAGCACGAAGATCATTCTCTTCGCCATAATTATCTTCGCCGTCGTCGGCGCGCTCTACCTCGGCTTCGCGCAATTCAACGAAACGCGCAAAAACCGTCGCGTCATCGCCGAGCAACAAGAGCGCCTCATTGCGCAGCAACAGCAGATGCAAAAAGCGAACGAGCAGCTGGGAAAAGTAATCGAATCCAACAACCAGGTCATCAAGACAATTTCACTTGGCGAGGTGCTCCGCGTAAATTATGGCAGCGGTGTTTGTTTAATCTCGGGCTCGTATATGTTCGTCGAGGCGGGCACAGGAAGACCGCTGCGCTTTCCGGAAACGCAAACTAACGAACAGGGCGGAACCATTCAGAACGGCGGCGAGCAGCCAGTGCTGACGCCGGAGGGTCGCGGCGCGATCGCCGAGTACGAATTTGTGGGCACCGGCTTTCACACTGGCGATGGTTTCATTCTTACCAATCGCCATGTCGTCCAACCATGGTTGGCTGATGAACGCGCGCAAAGTTTGAGCAGCGCCGTTAATGGCAAACCGCGATTGAAAAAGTTAGTGGCTTTCTTTCCCGGCGTGACTCAGCCGATTGCCTTGAAATACAAACAAGCGTCCGCCGGCGAAGACGTTGCCATATGCACTATCGATCCGAAAGACATGCCGCCGAAGGTCCCGGTGCTGCCTTTGGACAAGAGTTCCGATTCAGTTGCAGTCGGAAGGATCGTCGTGACAATGGGTTATCCTTCGGGCCCTGATCGTCTGCTGGCGATGCTGGATCCGACTGAAGCGCAGGGAATCCAGAATCGCTACAGCACCGCTGAATCGTTACTGACTTATTTGGCGCAGACGAAACACATTCAGCCGCTGCAAACCCAGGGCAACATCACCGATCTCGATGCGAAGCGAATCGCGTACGACGCGCGCACGGGCGAAGGAGGATCGGGTGGCCCATTGTTTGGACCATCGGGTCGAGTAATCGGAATCACGTTTGCAATCTTTACCGAGAACACTGCATCAAACTTCGCGGTGCCGATTCATTTTGGAATTGGCTTGCTCGAAAAGTCGGGCTGGACCGCTCCCCCCACTCCCGAAACCGAGCAAAAAGAAGTGGCAGCGACGCAGCAGGCCGGTGGCCGCTGAGATCGCGGCATAGTCATTGCTCAATTGCACGATGGTTTGGGAAACACCCTTAGCGATTTAGATGTGTGCCGGAACATCGCTCCATTTGCAGCGTTCAAGTGAGCGTGGATTATCCAAGTGCCTGAAAAATTCGTCAGATTTATTTAGCCGATAATGACCTTTCGCCCCGCACTTTCGATTCTTTGTCTGGCGCTGTGGTGCTTTGAGTCTCCCGCCCAGACGGCGAAGCAGTTTCTCATCAATCCTGAGTCGACGAAGATCGCCGCGCCCATAAGCGCGTCGCCACGTACCGATTCGTCGTCGACTGATTCGAAATCCGCCACGACCGGGATGACTACGCCAAAGGACGATGCGGAGAATCTTGATTCATCAAAGCCGAACGAGACTCAATTTAGGGTCGAGCGAATGCCGCTGGTTGGCGGCGCCGAGTTGCTGACGATCTTTGGGCGACTGGATGGATTGCGATCGTCGAACTCGTCTGCGTCGCCGGAAGTGCCGCTCATCAGCGTCATCCGCGATACTTTATCTGATGCCGATCCCGACAACGATCGTCTGCGCTACGTCTGGATGTTGACGTGCGCGCAACCGAATCTGATGAAACGGATAGCGTCCGCGATTCCCTTCCTCTATCAGCACGTCGGAAATCAAAGTCACGCGTCCAACGATCCGCCCAAGCCGATCCTCGATCTCGCAAATACCAGCCGCCAGACTTGGAATCGTTTTTTCTGGGCTGGAATGCAGAGTGTATTTCTCGATAGCTATGGCATTCCTATTAAAGCATCGACGCGCACCTATCGCCGTAACGCAAGCGATTATCGATCGGGCCACGTGATGCAGGCGCTGTCGATCCTCGATACCTATGAAAAGCTGCGACAGCAAGCGCGCGATGAAAACGAGTTGCTCGCTCTCAACTCGCGGACCGCAATTGAAAATTCAGGCACAAACACCGTCGTCGCCGACACCTCGACACCGATGTTTTATGAACTCACGTCGGCATTTACTCCAGGAGAAATGCTCGAGCTGCGCGCGCGTTTGATCCTTTCGAACAACACCCTCGGTGGTTTGCTGGGCCCGAATAAATTCGCGGAGACAGTAATCAAGCACACGATGACCTCAGTCGACAAAGCGGGTCACAACTGGGAGTTGCTGCGCCAGCGCGCGGAAGCTGAAGGACTGTATTTCGAGCCGCTGACGATGCCCGACGGTCGCGCTACGCATGCGACCCTTTGGATTGCCAAGCCTGATTTGCAAGCCCAGCCGAACCGCGACTTTCACGATCGATTTCTGAACATCTCAAGTCCCTGGAAAGACAATCGGCTACGAAATTGGACCGGCTATTCGCGCACGTGGTACCTGGATGGCGATAGCCGGCCGACGACAGGAAACGATCCAAATGCGCGGCCAATCGAGATGATTCCGTTGGCGATTTACGGTCTCGACCATCCAAAGATCCCGGCGCTGCTCGTCGATTTTCGTGACAGCCTGAATCCGAAAAAGCGCGAGATGTCCCGACGCATCGTGAGCGATCTGACGAAGAACATTTTCTCGCTCTCAAACTTTGGCAACCTGCCGTATTTTGCCGGCAAGAGCCTCTTTGACTTCCTCAGTGGCCGTCGCGGCATGGACGTGAATCAGCCGACGCGCCTCCGCGGTTATTCCCAGTTGAAGTTGTTGCTGTCGTTCAACTCGACCCTCGATGCAAAGCTGCGCGATGAAATCGAACGGCGGATTCAAAACGTTTCGCTCAACCCGCTCAATAACAACAACGAGCAAGAGGTGCAACTCGCACGTCAGCAGTACGACGCGCTCATTGATTTCGCGCGCCGACCTGATGGCCTGTCCGCGAAGATCGAACGCGATCGCCGCGCCGAGATGGTGCCACTCGCGCATGGTCGCGCCGCGCGCATCTTTCTTGATTTGGGCAACGTCCTGACGTTCGGGCGCTATGTGCATCGCGAGAAAGCAACACCCGAGTTGTACGTGCGGCTCGAGAATGCGCGTCGCGTGGAACGTCACACCCGGTTTCTGGCCGAGGTTGCAAAGTCTTCACCACAGACCGAAGTTGCCTGGGACATCGAGATGGTGAAGCGTTCGCTGCAATTCCTGGCCGAGCAAGGAAGCGCAGCGAATAGCTCTGCGGCGAAAGCCACGGCGGCAATTTTTCGGAAGACCAATGATGCAGATGCGCGGCGTCTGTGCCTTGACGCACTGTCGAAAATCAACAATCAGACGGCCCGGGCCGAGCTGCTGCGAGCCTATCAGCAGGAGGCGGCGGAATCAGAATTGAGAAAAGACATCGCCGATCGGCTGCGCAAAGCGGTGGCCGCTGACTCGCGAATTAAGCCAAAGGAAGCAAGCGCGGTGTTGAGTCAGGTAGGATCGCCGTAAGAACAATTTGCATTTTTCAATTTTCAGTTTTCCATCCACGGTGTAGAAGTTGGATTAGAAATGCAAAATGAAAATTGCAAAATGAAAATTGCAGATTTTGCCTGGCGACGTTGGCTGATTTCGATTCTGCTACTCGTTGCGCCAACTTTTTGCGTACTTCCCGCCTCCGCTCAAACCAGGCGCGTCGTTATCCTCAAAGTTGATGGCCTGCCTTACGAGATGATCGATCGCTTCGCGCGCGAACGCGATCCGCTCACCGGCAAAAGCCGCCTGCCCTGGTTCGACCACGTTTTCTATGCAAACGGCACGCGCATCACCAATTTTTATGTGCGCGGGATGAGCCTCTCGGCTCCGTCATGGTCCATGCTCGACACGGGCCAACACCTGCAAATCAAAGGCAACGTCGAATTCGATCGAGATATTCTGCACACGTACGATTATCTTAACTTTCTCCCCTTCATCGCGAAGCAAGCGACGCGCGGCAACGTCGACATGCCCGGCACGGAAGTTCTCGACACCATGCGCGTGCCGATTCTGATTGACGCTTACGACAATTATCAGCGAAAGGTTGGTTCGCAACTCTACGGCCGCGGCGCCCCGATCGCTTTGCTTCAGCGCGCTGCCGAATCAAAGTTCCTGCGCCACCCGATTGACCTCGCTGCTGAGTTTGTTACCGGATTAGAAACGCGCAATATCATCCTCGATCAGGAGGAGCGAGAGATGATTGAAAAGCTGAACGACCCTCGCGTTCGCTATCTCGATCTGCTGATGATGTCTTTCGATCATAACGCGCACCACAACAACGATCGCGATTCGCACCTGCACACGCTCCAGGAGGTCGATGCGCTCATTGGCCGCCTGTGGACCGCAATTCAACAAAGTCCGATGGCCGCCGACACCGCGTTCGTGATCGTTTCCGATCACGGTTTCAACACCGACGAACAAGTAATCAGTCAGGGATTCAATCTCGTGAAGCTGCTCGGCAGCGCGAACGGCGGCGGTCATCACGTGGTCACCAAGCGTCGTTTGCTGATGGAATATTCAGTCAAAGGCATAAACCCGTTTGTGCCGCCAATCACGACGGCCGCTTCACAGTCTTTCTATCTGAAGAATCAAAGCGACGAATATCCGACGGCAATGCTGGATTTCGACGGCAACGAACGCGCCGGGCTGCATCTGCGAAACACTAACCTGAACGTCATTCACATCTTGTTTCAACAACTGCAGCGAAAGGATCTCTCGCCACAGCTGCGCGCCGCGACGACGGATACTTTCTTTGCGGCCATCGATCGCGATCGAAAGTATTGGCAAGACGATCTCGATGAGTTCGATCTGGAGTTGGCCGCTCTTGGACGCGCCGCTGAGAAGCAACGCGAGCTTTGTCTCGCTCAGCCCAAAACGTTTCCGCCCGGCGAAATAGAACTCGGCCGCGACGACAACGCGCGCCGCATTTGCATTCAGTCGAAACAGTGGGCGGAATTCAAAACGCGTTACAGCGAGTATGTCGCCACGATGCGAACTCTTCTCGCACTCAAGCGTGAAAACTTCGATCCGATGAAGCTCAAGATCGAAGACCTCATGCCGAAAGATTCTATGGGACGGCGCAACTCAATTTACGAATTACAAAACTACGTCGTCGGACTGTCGAAGGATGGATTGGCGCTGAACAGGGACGGCTCGGTCGATCTCGATCGCAGTTTCGTTCGGCTCAATTATCTTGATCTGTTGCACGAGCAAGCCGTGCGCAACAACGTTCAGACCGCCGTTTCGAATCATCCGATCGATTTCATCGCCACGCGAATTCCGCTCGCTTCGATCGCTCCGGCTTTGACCGGGGATCTCAAAGCAGACAACGATCCGGTATGGCTCTACGCCGGCAAAGATTTCCAGGCGTTGATTCTTCCGCGCGAAGAATCCACCGGCCAACTTCAACTTCGCTACTTGCCGATTGCGAATCTGACACAGGACGCGAAGGGCGGCATTCATTTCGATCGTGCTGATTGGAAATCCGGTTTTCCGCTGAAAATGCTGGAAGATCCGCGCCTCGACGTGCCTGACGGCGATCGCACGATGTGGTTGGATCAGTGGCACACGGACATTGAATGGTTGCACGCGCTGCACAAGACGCAATACTCTAACGGATTGATTGGCTTGCATGAGCAGTTCACACAATTCATCGCGCCGGGAATGGATCCGGAGGCCGCGAATCTTTCAGCGGACGAACACGAGCTGCGCAATTTTCATCGTCGCCAGCGACGCCTGGTCGAAAGCGACTTGATGGTCTTTGCGAACAATCATTGGAACTTCGATGTGCGTGGCTTCAATCCCGGCGGCAATCACGGTTCCCTCTTTCGCATCTCGACGCACTCGACGCTGATGTTCGCGGGCGGAGAGAACACGGGCATTCCGCGCGCCCTCGCGGTCACAGAGCCGTACGACAGTTTGAGCGTCGTGCCGACGGTGCTGGCACTGACTGGAAGAATCGGAAGCAACAATCAGCCCGATGAATCGCTGAACAAGCGTGGCTTTATTAAATTTCCGGGTCGTGTGATCACCGAAGTTGTGAGTCGCGAGTCAAGAGTCACGAGTCGTGAGCGTTAGCGGATCTGAAACGAAAGAGAATAGAGCAGTGGCCGCGTTTAAGAGGTTCGAGGACATCAAGGCCTGGCAAAAAGCCCGGGAAGCAACAAGGGAGATTTACAAGCAAACTGCCAAAGCAAGTTTCGCCAAGGACTTCGGCCTGCGCGATCAAGGACAGCGAGCGAGTGTTTCGGTAATGGCCAACATCGCTGAAGGCTTTGGGCGACATTCCGACAAAGAGTTCGCTAATTTTTTAAATGTCGCGCACGCGTCCGTATCTGAATCCCAGTCGCACCTCTATGTTGCTCTCGATCTTGGCTACCTAAGCAAGGATGACTTTGTCAGACTCTATAGTATATTTGACGAAGTGTCGCGAATAACTATGGCGCTCGCGAAGCATGTTCGGACGCCGAGGGGATGACATTGCAATCTGACTCAAGACTCGCGACTGAAGACTCGCAACTCACCTACGCGCACGCCGTAAACAAACCTTCGCGCGCCAAACGCTCTGTCGCCTGGCTCCAGCTGGTGGCGTTTCTCCTTGGCGCGCTGGTACTCTTTTATCTAATCCGCGTCGTCGTCGGCGTCGAGCCAATCGTCTCTGCACTCGGCCGCGTTGGCTTTGGTTTCTTCATCGTTGTCGCCACGAACGGTGCGCGGCACGTGTTGCGCACGATCGCTATGCGCCTGTCGGTTGCTCCCGAACATCGCCGCTTCAGTTTTCTGCAAGCTTTTGCCGCGCGCCTCGGCGGAGAATCGATGAGCTTTCTCACCTTCGCCGGTCCCTTGTTGGGCGAAGCTACGAAAGTCGCGCTGCTGCGAAAGAGAGTTCCGCTGGTGCACGGCGTGCCCGCACTAGTCGTCGACAATCTGCTTTACAACTTGTCGGTCGTGCTGGTGATTTTTGGCGGCGCGGTGCTGATGCTCTTCGCATATCCGGTGCCGCTGGTGGCGCGCGAGATGCTGATCGTCATCGCGTCAATCGCTTTCTTCGGATTGATCGCCGCGGCAATGGCCACGCGCAAACGCGTCACGCTGCTCACGAACCTGATCGATCGCCTCGCGCGCCGAGGCTTCCGCCCAAACTTTCTGCGCACGCGCCGCCATCACATCTATCGCGTCGAGCTAACAGTTTACGGATTCTACAAGCGTCGTCGCGGCGCCTTCTTCTCGATGATCGCTCTCGATCTCGCGTCGCATGTAACCAGCGTGCTCGAGGTTTTCATCACCCTCAAGATGCTCGGCCTTGTTCCTCGCGTGAGCGCGGCATACATCATCGAATCGCTCACGAAAGTAATTAACTTCGCATTCGCGTTTGTGCCCGGCACTATTGGCGTCTATGAAACCGGCAACGGAATCATTCTGCGCACGCTGGGCTATACGGTGGCGACCGGTGTCGCGCTGGCGATCGTTCGTAAAGCCGCGATCATTTTTTGGACCGTCATCGGAGTTTTCATTATCACCTGGCGCACGCTGCCCAATGCCTGGGCACGCGTGCTCGACCGCAGTCCACGTCTACAAAAACTTATGGACAGCTTAGTGCTTTCAAATCTCGCTCATCGGCCCGCGCGCACCGCAGTCAGCATCGCCGGCATCGCTTTGGGTGTTCTGCTCGTCGTCTTCACCGTCGGTTTGGCGCACGGCCTTTTACGCGAACGCGGCAAGCGTGAAGCGAACATCGGCGCGCAAATTATTGTGCGTCCGTCCGGTTCAATCAGCCTCGGCGGCGGACAATCATTCACGATTCCAATCTCGCACGCGGCCGATGTCGCAAAGACTCCCGGCGTGCGCGCGGCCGTTCCCATCGGGCAACATCTTGATAAGAGTGAGTCAGGATTCGGCACGCGCTTGATCGAAGGCATTCCTTACGATCAATATGTCGCGCTGAACAACTTAACGATCAAAGCAGGTCGCGGTTTGCAGAAAGGCGATGAGGCGATTATCGATCCGGCGTTTGCACAGGAACTCAACGTGAGCGTCGGATCAACAATCCAACTTTACGAGCGCCCCTTCAAAGTCGTCGGCGTGTATGAACCGCCGGGTGGCGGCCGAGTGAAGATTCCACTCGCAACGATGCAGGATCAAGTCGGCAGTGAAAATCGCTGCAACACGATTCTGGTCGCTTGCGACGATCCGGCGCAGCAGGAACAAGTCGCCACGCGCGTCAAAGAACGCTTCCCCGACGATCAAATAATTCTCACGCGCGAACTGCCTGAGCTTTACATGTCGAGCGTTCCGGCGCTGAACATTTTTCTGCGAGTCGTCGTCGGCGTCGCCGCCACGATCAGCATGTTGGTGATTCTGCTCGCCATGTACACGACCGTGACTGAGCGCACGCGACAGATCGGGATCCTGAAATCGCTCGGCATGTCGAAGCGTTCGATTGCCTGGGTGATCGAGCAGGAAGCGATCCTGGTGAGCGTGCTCGGGGTTTTCATTGGCGTGATGCTCACGCTGCTGGCGCGCTTTGTGGTGATGCGCTCGACGACTCTGACTGTTGACGTCGAGCCAAAGTGGATCGCGATTTCGCTTGTTGTGGGCTTGATCGGAGGCTCAATCGGTGCGCTTTATCCCGCGCTCCGCGCCGCCCGCCAGGACGCCGTCGATGCCTTGAGTTACGAGTAGCCAATTTGCATTTTTCAATGGTTAATTTTCAATTTGCAATTCTCTTCCCTCGCTGGGAGCGCGGGCATCCATGCCTGCGGAGCGCGGACATCCTTGTCCGCATTGAGCGCGCAGCGCGAACAGTTCCCTTGCCTTTGCACCTTTCGCTTTTTTCGCTTTGCAATTTTTGCAATTCTCTTTTCCCGCTGGGAGCGCGGGCATCCATGCCTGCGGAGCGCGGACATCCTTGTCCGCATTGAGCGCGCAGCGCGAACAGTTCCCTTGCCTTTGCACCTTTCGCTTTTTTCGCTTTTCAATTTGTAATTTACAATTTTCAATTTGCAATTTTTAATTTGCGCTCTCTTCCTTACTTCCTCTCCTCTGGGAGAGGACCGAGGTGAGGCTTACCGCGACTTCCTTAATTTCCATTTCTTCATGCTGAAGGCATGAAAGACTGTAGCCGGTGGCAAGCGCGCAGCGCGTCAGCACCCGATCAGGTTCAAATGTTCCTCTCAGAACAGCGACACTTCAAGACCAAAATCCTCGACCCTGCATCTATTTTCGCAAATCCATCCTATTGTCCGCTTAGCACAGACTTACCTGCCTTGCCTACCGGATAAGCCTTCTCATCGGTAATCAATTGGAGTAAATTTTGCCGGCCGCTTATCACGATCACTACTATGACGGCAGCGCCTCAGGTCATCGCCAAGCCTCGCTTATTCGACGAGGTCCGCAACGTCGCCCGCATGCGCCACCTCAGCATTCGTACTGAGCACGCTTACAGCCAGTGGATTCGGCGCTACATTCTCTTTCATCGAAAGAGACATCCGCGCGAAATGGGCGAGGCGGAAATCCGCGTGTTCATTTCGCATCTCGCGGTCAGGGAAGAGATATCAGCGTCCACTCAAACGGTCGCTCTCAGTGCGCGCTCGCAAGCCTAAACGTCTACCGGTTGTTTTCACTCGTGACGAGACGAAGCGAATCATCGGCCAACTCGAAGGGACGCATTGGTTAATTGCCGGATTGCTCTATGGTTCAGGATTGCGATTGATGGAGTCTCTTCGCTTGCGCGTCAAAGACATTGACTTCACTTATGGGCAAGTGACCGTCCGCGATGGGAAGGGAGAAAAAGATCGCATCACCATGTTGCCGACACGCTTGAAAGAACCACTCACGCGGCACTTGCAGAAGATCAAACTCATCCATCAAGAAGATCTCGCCGCCGGCTACGGTGAAGTATTTCTACCCTATGCGCTGGCAAGAAAATATCCGAATGCGCCGAAGCAGTGGGGCTGGCAATATATCTTTCCGGCGGCGAATCGCTCACTCGATCCGCGCAGCGAGAAACAAAGAAGACATCATTTATCGGATAGTGCCGTCCAGACTGCTATGAAAAAGGCAATCCAGAAAGCGAAGATTTCGAAAAACGGAAGTTGCCACACGTTACGTCATAGCTTTGCCACGCACCTGCTTGAGAAGGGTTACGATATCCGAACCGTGCAGGAGCTACTCGGACATAAAGACGTGAAGACCACGATGGTGTACACGCATGTGTTGAATAGGGGTGGAAAAGGCGTATTGAGTCCAATGGATGAATGATCTGAAAACTCTCAGCACGCCCAGAGGTGTGAGGTATAATACGCCGCCTAAGATTCTTATACCCAACGGTTGGGTATAATACATAGTTCGGCCCCTCGCATTCACTAAGGAGGTTACTTCTATGGCATTCAACGTAAAATCAATCTGGACATCGACCGTTGCTCGTAACGTACTGTCCAAGCCCGCGGGTATGCGCCACGGGATGACCGGCTTCTGGGTCGCTTCAGTTCCTCGAATCCAAAAGGAGCGCATCGTTCGCATGGCTTACTTACCGAATCGGCGGTTCGTACTGGAAGCGGAGATTGACGCTGGCGGAACGCATGTAATGGCACAATCTCGCTTCGATGAATATCTCGAATATGAATTACTCAAGCGCTCGCAAGGTGGGCATCCGTTGCCGGTTGCTCAGTTGCGCAATGACATTCAGACATGCATCAACCGTGGTCGAATTGTCGTCGCATTTCGGAATGCTCGCGCTTACTCGGGAAACGCTGACGAATCAGGGCGCAATCCCATCTGGTACACTGACGACTAACGGCGGGGCCGAACAAATCGTTGGACGCGAGCGGCGGGAGCGTGTTTCGCATCATGACTGGTCCGGCGATGCTTGAATGAGTTCGCGCCGCCGCGTCAACTCAGACGTTATGTCGCTTCGCTCATTGAAAAGAAAAACACACCAGCGCGAGACTTGTCGCTCGCGCACGGCGCGCGGCTCGCAGCGCTTAATTAAGTTGTCCGTCGCAAGCTCGCCGCGCTTACGCATACTGGCTGGCGACCAAAATACAGAAGCGCCTTACAATCTGGGGCGGGATAACAAATCGTTGGACGCGAGCGGAATCATCGAGCTTCTCATCGACAAGTAGTCCGTAGCGCAGTTGCTCGCCGCCGCGTCAACTCAACCGTTGGGTGCTCCTCGGCAACGTTCTAGCTTGAACTGATACTCGCGAGAATTGCTTCATACCTTGGCCGAAATGAAATGAAAGAAAAACCTCTTCTTCGGTCTGCCATTATCGATCACGGTCCTCTACGTGCAATCCAGAATCTCATATTTGGCCCATTTTCACCGTTGGACCTCCCTCTTGCCGAACAAGCCTTGCGGGCCTTCCTAACCACAGAAGAATTGCGCGCCTTTCCATTTGTGGCGCTAGAAAGAGATACGGATTTTCATAAGGATGTCCTTGACGAGGATTCAAGCGCTCCACCAATAGGCGATGGCATTCTGGATTATGAATTTGCTTATGAACCGAATTCCCTGCCAATTCTCCCATCAATCGATAGAGCGGAAAGGCGAGCTTTAGATAAGTTAGTAGCAGCCATATTGGAAAAGCGATTTGGTAAATCAATATACGACCTAGCTGAGACGGATTTAGCTAAGGTAGTCAATTCAAGATTCATGGAGCACGAACTCTACTGGCTCTTTGAAGACCCTGAAATAGAAGAGCTCACTGGAAACACTGATGTGTTTTCTGCTGGCACGGATAAGCACATCTATATAGTCGAGGCCCTTAGCTCATATCTGCGGACACTCATAAGATTCCATCGTTCGGGTGCTGTGGTGTTCTCCGACGGGCTCATTGGGGATGCGTGCCAAGAGTATCTGTTTTCTCGTTATCCCTCATCTATCTTCGACCAGCTTGATGAAGACTGGCAAAGATACGTCCGCTATCTAACAGGGCCTGGGATTGGAGTAGCTGTGCCTCCAATTTTGGCTTGCGTGCTTTCACGAGTGAGAAATCGAGATGAAATACCGATTGTAATCAGACACATAAGAGAGGAATACCAATCATCACGAAAATCTCTCTGGAATTATCTCGAGGAGATGTGGTTCGCCCCCACGCTGAAAAAACAACTTCGCCTTCTCTCGAAGTTGGAGTCAGCTAGCGCAAACTTGTTTCGAGCATCGTTTCCAGAGAGGTTCCCATTCTTGCAAACTGCTTTTTCGACCGTTATTAAGGCCGCCGACTTAAAGCCACTCTCTGCAATGGAGGAGATCGGCAAGGCTTTACTTAAGAAGGATGAGTCTAACAGCCGTGTAAGTGCCATCGGTTTTACTAAACAACTATCCTCAGACATGCGTCGCATCAAGGGAATGGATAAGCTTCTTAGTGACGTTTTGACTCGGGCAGAAATCTCCGAATTTGGTTTGTGCAAGTAAGGTAATGGATCGAGGTGGCTTCAATAGTTGTATGGGGAATTCTCAGCGTGCATGTTCCGTTTTAGCTGGTGAATTCCCACGAAGGCCCACCCAACAACTCGTTGGACCGGAGCGCGGGGAGCGTATTTCTCAACTTGATTTAATCCGGCGAAGGTTGAATGTAGTCGCCGCGCCCGGTCAACTCAACCGTTATCCGGCTTCGCTATTTGAGAACCGTTAACCAGCGCGAGACTTGTTGCCACGTTACGCCGCGCGGCTTACGATCAGCAACACTTGAATGGCAGCCAAGAACGCCGCGCTCTTCCGCTTCTTGGTGGCAGCAAATCGGTTGCGCGTTACAATCTGGGGCCGGATAACAAATCGTTGGACGCGAGCGGAATCAGCGAGTTTCTCATCGACAAGTAGTCCGTAGCGCAGTTGCTCGCCGCCGCGTCAACTCAACCGTTCGGCAGCTAATTCCTCGACTTCTAAAAACTCATGGCGCTAAAGGGCAAAAAATCACAAGACGAAACCCTCGTGAAGAGCAAAGACTTCCAAGGGTTCCTCGACGAATTCCAAAAGGAAACTGACCGGTCTACGGCAATCATTGGGGCTGCGTTTCTCGACGAACATCTTAAACAACTACTTGCGAACTTTATGGTGGATGACTCCAACGAAGTGAAACAACTACTATCCCAAGAGTCGCCTCTGGGTTCCTTCGGTGCGCGAATTCGAGCGGCTTATTGTTTGGGCTTGATCTCGCGGCAATATTTCGAATCTCTTAAACTCATCAAGGACGTACGTAATGCGTTTGCACATCAACTGCATGGGCTTACCTTTGAAAACAAAGATGTCGCTGACGCGTGTAAGAAATTGCAGGCGTTACAACCTCTTAAATCCAGATTTGCTCAAACCCCGCGACAAATGTTCGTAAACTCGGCGACTTTTATTTTAATGGATATCAGCGTTCGAGCGCTGACCGTGTTGCAAAAGAGACGCAAGATACCAAACGCGCCTCACGTGCAGGAATTCTTCGTTTGATCCCCAGCCGTGGACTCCACGCGGCCCAACAAATCGTTGGACGCCAGCGGCGGGAGCGTGTTTCTCAACTAGCTTGGTGCTGCGCAGGGTGCGTTGATTCGCGCCGCCGCGTCAACTCCACCGTTATGCCGCTTCTCGTATGAATGATGATGTTGAACTCAAGGGTTGGTACCGCTGGGACGATGCTCAAGATCTCTCTGAATCGAGAAGTCCTGGCGTCTACTTGCTCGCCCATTTCAATACGGTTCCCAGATCGATCAATCCAATAGATGCGAACATCATCTACATTGGTGAAACGTGCGGACAGACGTTGCGTCAACGTTGGAAACAGTTTTCCACGTCCGCATTCCAGAACAAGTTCGCTCATTCGGGCGGAGCCACTTACTTTCATGAATTCCCTGGGGGCAAACGCCACCAACTGTTTGTCGCTTTCGCAACTCCAAAAGATCAGGAGCCTGCGCTCTCGTATCACATTCGTTATTTGGAGCGTAAGTGGCTTCATGATTTTGTTCAAAAACACGGAGCGCCCCCGCGTTGCAATCACAAATAGCGGGCGCGGCATAACAAATCGTTGGACGCGAGCGGCGGGAGCGCCTTTCGCAACTAGCTTGGCGCGGCGGAGGTTGCTTTGATTCGCGCCGCCGCGTCAACTCAACCGTTATGTCCTTTCATTAAATGGACTGGTTAACCTTCATCGCGTATCTGACGAAAAGCCTCGTATGGCCTATCGTCGTTATTGTCGGGATTGTTGTGTTCAGGCAACCGATCACCACGCTCGTCGTTTCGGTGAAGCGTTTGCGTTACAAAGATCTTGAGATCGAGCTAGTCGCTCCTGAAGAAGCCACCGAACAAGAAACCAGCGCGATAGTTTCCTATCTCCAGCGCAGTCCCCATAGTTTCCAATGGTTCCGGGAGAACACTGATTTCCAATACACTGATGCTGATTTTGAAAAGCTTATCTCCAAATACCCGCAGATGCTTGAGAAGATCACTATCGTCAGCAGGGACGAAACGAAACGAAAAACCGAACCCGGTCGTCCTGGAATGCGATTGACGCAGGATGCCAAAGAAAAGATTAAAGACGCTCTCGCAATTCGGCGGACATAACAAATCGTTGGACGCGAGCGGCGGGAGCGTGTTTCGCATCATAATTGGTCCGGCGATGCTTGATTGAATTCGCGCCGCCGCGTCAACTCAACCGTTGGGCCACAAAGAATCGGGGTGAGCTAATGGCAGCATGGTTCTGGTTTGCAGTTGTTGCCGCCGTGCTCTACGGCGCGCACCAAATCTTTACGCGGCTTGCCTCGGCACAAATCGGTGATGGTGTCGGGGGATTCGTCGTGGAGGGCGTTGCGGCGCTTGCGATCCTCAGCTACCTCGGATTCCTTTGGTTCTCCGGGCGCTGGGAGCAAAAGTTTACGTGGGTCGGCTTCAACTATTCGGCGCTCACGGGCATTTGCGTAGGGGCAGGCACCGTCGCATTCTTCTTGCTGTTTCAGCGCGGTGGCCCACTCTCGGCGGTTCCCGCCATCCTTGCTGGTGGCGCCGCCATCATGGCTG
>QHXI01000159.1:0-852 GCA_003222895.1 Acidobacteriota bacterium
ATTGGCGGTGAGTCGTTCGAGGTGGTCGTTAGCCCAACCGAGCAGCAGATCGCGATCGGAGGCACGCGTTACGCCGTAGAAGTTCGCGACCCGCGCGCATGGAGCACGCGGCGGGTTCGCGCACTGCTTCATCAGGGTCCGAAGAAAGTGGTCTCGCCAATGCCAGGCAAAGTGGTCCGCGTAATTGCTTCCGTGGGAGCCGAAGTCGAGCAGGGCGCAAGCGTAATTGTGATTGAAGCGATGAAGATGCAGAACGAACTCAAGTCACCCAAGAAGGGAATCGTTACCAGTATCCTTGCGCCTGAAGGTGCGGCGGTGAATGCCGGCGACGTGCTGGCGGTGATTGAGTAGCCTGAAGTGTGGCAGAGCCGCCCTGGGTGTCTCTGATGTTCCGCTAACAGAGGCGAAGACGCTGTGCCATAACAAATTCAGGAAAAAGGCCGCCTCGGTGCATGCAGATCCTGAATCATTTCGGTAAGTCCTTCTCCGTGACGACGAGCGAGGATGGCAGACGCTGAGACGTGCTTTGCTCAGATATTCTCGGGCTTCCCGCTCTTGATGCTTCTATATGCAGCATCGACTACTTGCTGGTTGCGCAGTCCCTCGATGCCGGGCGCGGCGAAGGGAATGCCTTTCTCAATGCTGAGCGCGAAGGCGTCTACCTGGTAGGCATAGGCGTACTCATTAGAGATTTCTTCGGAAACCAGCTCGCCATCAGCGGATTCCATTTGCAGGACAATGGGGTGCTCGACGGTGAGGGCGTCTCCGGCTCCAATCAGCCCACGATCTCCGGTAATCCAGAGAGGCGTGCGGTATTCAGAACGCGCGGAAACGGTAACGTTCGCCATAGTT
>QHXI01000159.1:857-2355 GCA_003222895.1 Acidobacteriota bacterium
GCATAGACGGAAGCGACTTCGTCCCGAAGGATATAGCGGAGAGCATCGATGCAATGCACGGCGACGTCTCCTATTGGCCCGCCGCAAGCGAGGCTTGCGTCGGTGATCCAGGTCCGTGGGCTGCCGAGAGCGGGATAGTGGAATTCCGATTGCGCCAGCAGCGGTTTGCCGATACTACCCGAGGCAACGATCTCCCGCATGCGGTTTACGCTGCGCTCGAAACGAAAGTTCTGCGCAATGCCGAGAAGCACTCTCTCGCGATCTGCGGCTGCGAGCATGCGTTCGCATTCGGCGGCATTCATTGCCATCGGTTTCTCGCAGAGCACCGGCTTGCCATGCTCAACCGAGAGCAGAACGTGTTCAAGGTGCAAGGCGTCGGGCGAGGCCACAAAGATTGCATCCACATCCGGTGAGGCGCAGAGGGTTTCCGGAGAGTCGTAAGCCCGAAGTGGGAATTGATTGTACTGACGCAAGGCTTCCTGCAATTTTTGCCGATCCCTCCGCCAGAGGCCGGTTACTGTGCTGTGCTTGGCGAGGCTGAAGCCGGGCATCAGGCGCTTAACTGCGTGCAGTCCGAAGCCGAGGATTCCGTAGCGGATCATAGCGCAAGATCATGCCGGCAAAGCCTTCGCCGAGAACCTCTCGCCTGAGTCGCATATTCGCGACGTAAGGCTCTTGTCACTTCACACTCTTCAACAGGTCGTCAGCGTAGTAGTTGTTGATCTTGGCTTCGTTGTGAACTACGTCATAGTAAGCGGCTTTTAGCAGTTGTTCGCGGCTGCCTCGCAGTTGCTCGCGAATGAACTGCTGTACGCGGGGATCGTTGAACTCGCGCTGTCCGGCAGGTTCCTTGGAAGTGAGACGAATGATGCTGTAGCCAATCGTGCGCTTGGTGTTGGGATCAGTCATCGGAAGGGGATGGCTGGTCTCGCCTGGCTTCAGTTTGGAGACTGCGGCATAGATCTCAGGGTTGCTGCGCAACTGCGACTCCGAGATCAGACCCATGTCGCCGCCATTGCCGGCCGTATCGGGCTGTTCGGAGTAGCTCATCGCGAGCTGGCTAAAGTCATCGCCGCTCTCCAGCCGATTCTCGATCATCTGAATCTTCTTGCGTGCATCATTTTCGTTCTGGGCCTTATCGTTCTTCAGGTTGCTGACCTGCTGCGCCGGCTGTGCGCTCACCACGATTTGCGCCAGATGATAACGAGGTTCGATCAGATTGAACTGCGCCTTGTTCGCAGTGTAAAAGTCGGAAATTTCTTTATCGCTGATGTTGATCTTAGACGTGATTTCCTTGTTGAGGACCTTATCGATAGTGAGATTGCGGCGCAGGTCCCGCCTGAGGTCGTCCAGCGACATGTGACTGTCTTTGAGCTTCTGGTCGAACTGCTCTTTAGTGTATGGGGCTTTGAGTTCGTTGAGCTTGCGGTCGACTTCGTCATCGGTGGCGAGAAGCCCTAGCTTCTCCGCGCGCTGCATCATGATTTCCTGATCGATG
>QHXI01000122.1 GCA_003222895.1 Acidobacteriota bacterium
TAACACGGCGCTTCTTTTGTAATTCATAAATTCTCCTTTGTCATTATGTGAGTGGTCGTTATGAGAACCGACCGATTAACGGCGAAGACACTTCAACGCCGAAAGAGTTTCAAAACCTAAAATTATTCGCGGGTGTCTTTCAGGAGAAGCGGCAAGCGGGCAAGAGAAACGTCTTGGGGGCTTTCGGCTTCTAACACCACACGCACCGTCGGGTGTCCGCACCCAACCGGCGGTGGACTTATTGCTACAAGAGCGTGCGTACTCTATCCAGATAACTTAAGACTGTCAATCGCGTGGCTTCTAAGGTACTGATCGTTTTAGAAGAGGTCCCGGCAATGCGAAAACAAAACTTTCCCTTAGCAAACTTTCAATGCCACCAATATTCCAGCCCACGGATCGTTAGGTTTCGATCACTGCGAGCAACGGCTGTGCCTTTTGACGAAATCAATATTTCATAGAACTTCGGGCGCGGATTTGCGCAGCCGACCGGCTAATCGTGCGAACTCACTCAGGACGATTGCGAAAAATTGTCGTCGTTGGCCGACGAGAGAATCTACTCAGCAGCAAAATAAGCTGTTGCGAGCTCTCGCTTCAGAAGCTTGCCAGTCGGCCCTTTAGGAATATCGTTGACGATACGAATCGTCTTTGGGCACTTGTAATCGGCGAGCTCCGATTTGCAGTGATCGATCAATACTTCTTCATTGACTCTCATTCCATCTTTCAGTACGACGAAGGCTGCGACTTCTTCACCATATAAAGGATCGGGAACGCCAATCGTCGCGGCAGCGGCGACGGCAGGATGTTGATAGAGAACTTCATCGATCTCGCGTGGGTAAATGTTTTCACCGGCGCGAATGATCATGTCTGACTTCCGATCGACTATGAAGAAGAAACTATCCTTGTCTCGATAGCCTATATCGCCCGTATGAAACCAACCGTTGCGAAATGCTTTTTCAGTTGCTTCGGAATTTTTGAAGTAACCTTTCAGAATATTTTCGCCGCGTAAGACGATCTCGCCGAGCCCGCCGTCTGGAACTTCATTGTCATCGTCGTCTACAACCTTCATTTCGTTACCAATCGGCAGACCGCACGAGCCTGCTCGCCGCCGCTCATCCGGAGGATTGAAAGTCGAGCGGCAGGTTGATTCGGACAAACCGTAACCTTCAATCACCGGGCAGTTGAAAGTCTGCTCGAACTTCTTCATTACTTCGGCCGGTACTGGCGCAGAGCCGCACATCGCAAAGCGAAGCCGATCAGTTTTCAATCCTGACGGCACTCCATCGGCATAGGTATTCAACAGCATCGACAACATCGTTGCGACCGACCCAAACGAAGTAATCTGATAATCCGAGATGATGTTCCAGAACTGCGACGCGGAAAACCTTGGACTTACGACCGTCGATCCGCCCGCATATAACGCCGACATTGTCGTGACCGAAACCGCGTTCATGTGAAAGAGCGGCATGATCGTCAGCAATCGATCGCTCGACGTGAAATTCAGCCACTCGCTAATCTGGCGCGCATTCGCGATGAGGTTTCCGTGAGTGAGTAAACAACCCTTTGGTTTTCCGGTGGTGCCTGAGGTGTAGATAATGATCGCATCGTCATCGCGTGTAATGGTGTCAGAAACCCGCGCGTCAGCAAGGGCTTGTTCCGATTTGCCCCAGCCCAGTCGACCTGCTCGGCTGGGGAACCCGGAGTCGGGCTTCTGACACGAGAAGTCTCGCGCCGCTTTTTCTTCGTCATCAAACGTGATAATCGACTGCAGGTGTGGCAGCTGACTTCTAATCTCTTCGATTCGCTCGCGAAATTCCGGCGCTACCAGCATCGCCTTCGCTTCCGAATTATTCATGACGAATTCGATTTCGTGTTCTTTCAAAAGCGAATTCACGGGGCCGGCCAACGCTCCGAGCTTCCAACAGGCGAAGTACGCAATGATATATTCAGCGCTGTTCGGCATCAGCAGGCTAACGACATCGCCTTTGCTAATGTCATGGCTAGCGAGCATCGCCGCCGCGCGATCAACCGCGGCTTGAAATTCCGCGTAAGTAAACTGTCGCCCGCCCGCTTCAGAAAACAAGAAAGGTTTTTGCGTCGCCGCCGCGACTCTCTGTTGCAGCAAGTCGTAGATATTGCGAAATTCGCCCGTCATTGGTTCGCAGTATAGTAATTTCTAGCGTCGATGATCCAAAGCGCGGTCGTCGGTCAGCATTCGGCCACAGGAATGCGCACGGTGTCCGGCCCGAATGAACACTGATCCCGCCGCAGGGTTCGTGATATAGTCAACCCTTTGAAAACCTGAACGAATCAGCGAAATATGGACACCTATAAGAATTTCATCGGCGGCAAATGGGTTGAGTCGACATCCTCGAAGACCGTCAACAATATCAATCCCGCAAATATCGAAAACGTCATTGGAACGAATCGACAAGCCACGCGTGAAGAGGCGCGCGCCGCGGTCGAAGCAGCGGCCGAAGCCTTTCACGATTGGCGACGCACGCCTGCGCCCGCGCGTGGAAAGATCGTCGCCAAGGCTGCGCGTTTGATGGAAGCCGCGAAGGAAGAGCTGGCTACGATCCTGACGCATGAAGAAGGCAAAACAATTTCGGAATCACGGGGTGAGCTGCAACGCTCGATCAACGTGGCTGAGTTCTGCGCCGGCGAATCGCGTCGCATGAATGGCGAAACGATTTTCTCCGAGCTGCCTTCGAATTTTGTTTACACGATCAAGCAGCCGCTCGGCGTTGTCGCGTGTGTCACCCCCTGGAATTTTCCGGTCGCGATTCCGACATGGAAGATTGCGCCGGCTCTGGTCGCGGGCAACACGGTTGTTTTCAAACCGGCGACGATTACTCCCGCGACTGCGGTTCGGATCATGCAGATATTTGAAGAGGCCGGTATTCCGCCGGGCGTGCTCAACTTGATCCTCGGTTCAGGCTCTGACGCGGGCGACGAGATCGTCAATCATCCGGCGGTCAAAGCCGTCTCGTTCACGGGATCGAATCCGGTCGGCATTCGTCTGTACGAACAAGTATCGCGACGCGGCGGTAAGTGCCAGTGCGAAATGGGCGGGAAGAACCCGGTGGTGATCCTTGAAGATGCTGATATGGACCTCGCGGTTGAGAACACGGCGCAAGGCGCATTCGGATCGTCTGGTCAACGCTGCACCGCTACGAGCCGCGCGGTGGTCGTCGATAAGATCGCCGACGAGTTCGTCGCACGCGTCTCTAAGCGGGCGCAGTCGATGCGCATCGGCGATGGCATGGATCCGCAAACTGAAATGGGACCGAGCGTCGACGAAAGCCAATTCAAAACGGTGCTCGAATATCTCAACATTGGCCGCGAGGACGGCGCGACGCTTGTCTGCGGCGGGGAACGTGCAACCGGTAACGGCCTCGACAAAGGTTTCTTCGTCAAGCCGACCGTTTTCGATCACGTGACGCCGGACATGCGCATCGCGCGCGAAGAAATCTTTGGACCAGTGTTGTCGGTGATGCGAGTAAAGGATTTCGAAGAAGCGATGCACGTCGCGAACGACACTGAATTTGGTTTGTCGTCCTCGATCTTCACCAACGACGCCGCGCGCATCTTTCGCTTTGTCGATGAAATCGAAACCGGCATGACGCACGTCAACTCGCCGACCACCGGTGGCGAGGCTCACATCCCTTTCGGCGGCATCAAAGGCACAGGCATCGGCGATCGCGAACAGGGATCGACTGCGCTCGATTTCTACACCGAATTAAAAGTGGTGTACATTGATTACACCGGACGAAAGCGCGAAGGTAATCTTTATTAGGTCAAAAAGGTACGCCCGCGATGAGTTCAAGCCAATTACAGCGCCGTATGCTAATGATATTCAACCTTCTATCAAATAGAGAAAGGAGAATCAGATGCGAACGCTGAAATACACGGGGTCTCACCAGAAGCGAAGATCACCGGCCCTCGAAGTTTTAATATTGATATTTTCTCAAACGAAGACCACTGAAACTCTTTGCGCCTTGACGGCGTAAATACGTCGTGGTCTGTCGAACTACTCCACCCTATTCTTGAAAGAGGTTTTTGCAATATGAAATCCAGATTTACACTTGTTCGTCTCGAACTCCAATTTGTCGTAGCGATTGCCGCGGTCGTTCTGTTCGCGGCGCCAATCTTCGCGCAGCCGAAAGGCCTGCCGCCAATCATCGATCGCGAATTGTTCTTTGGCGATCCGGAAATTTCCCGCGCGCAGATTTCGCCCGACGGAAAATTCATCGCGTTCGTTAAGCCCTTCAAAGGCACGCGTAACGTTTGGGTCAAGCGCGCGGTCTGTTCGTGCAGGACAAAGCCGGCGACGAAAACTATCTCGTCTACGCAGTCGATCCAAATGCGAGTCCTGCAAGCGGCCAGGACGTTCCCGCTGCGCGCAACCTGACAGATGCGAAAGGCGTGCGCGCCGAAATCTATGCGGTGCCGCGCAATGATCCAGACGCGATCTATGTTGGCCTGAACGATCGCGACAAATCCTGGCACGATCTCTACAAGGTAAAAATCTCAACTGGCGAGCGCACGCTCGTGCGTCAGAACACTGAGCGCATTGTCGGCTGGACTTTCGATCTCAAAGATCAATTGCGGCTGGCGACGCGCGTGGCCGACAACGGCGACACTGAGGTTCTGCGCGTCGACGATAAAGGCTTCACGAAAGTCTATTCGTGCAACGTCTTCGAGGCATGCGGCCCCGTCCGCTATCACAAAGACGGGCAGCGTGTTTACTTCGAAACGAACAAAGGCGCAGGAAACGATCTGGTAAAGCTCGAGCTTTTCGATCCTTCCTCGGGCAAGGAAGAATTTGTTGAATCCGATCCATTGAAGCGCGTTGACCTCGGTAACGTTTCGTTCTCAGAAGTCACCGACGATATCGTAGCCACGTCTTACGAAGACGAACGCTCCCGGGTTTACTTCAAAGACAAATCCTATGAAGCCGATTACAACACGCTCAAAAAGCAGTTCCCGAAAATGGACATCGATTTTGCCTCCGGCACAAAGGACGAGCGCCTTTGGTTAATCGACGTCGGCAGCGATACGGAACCCGATCAAACCTATCTGTTCGATCGCGGAACCAAGAAGCTCACGCTGCAATATCGCATTCGCGAAAAACTTAATCGCGATTATCTCGCCGAGGTGAAGCCGATTAAATACAAGTCTTCGGACGGTCTGGAAATTCCTGCGTACCTGACTTTGCCGAAAGGCGTTGAGGCGAAGAATCTTCCGCTGGTTGCGTTCCCGCACGGCGGTCCGTGGGCGCGTGATGACTGGGGCTATGATTCATTCGCGCAGTTCTGGGCCAATCGCGGTTATGCCGTGCTGCAACCAAACTTCCGCGGCTCGACCGGTTACGGCAAGAAATTTATCGACGCCGGTAATAAGCAATGGGGAGACAAGATGCAGGACGACATTACCTGGGGCGTGAAGTATCTGGTCGCGCAAGGTATCGCCGATCCGAAGCGCGTCGGCATCATGGGTGGATCGTACGGCGGTTACGCGACGCTCGCCGGGGTGACGTTCACGCCTGATTTGTACGCAGCGGCGGTTGATTATGTTGGGCCATCAAATCTCAACACGCTGCTGGAAACGATTCCGCCGTACTGGGAAGCAGGTCGCGAACTTTTCTATCAACGCATGGGTGATCCGCGCACGCCGGAAGGCAAGGCGCAACTCGATCGGCAATCGCCGCTGAATTCGGCGACTAAGATCAAGACGCCTTTGCTTGTGGTGCAGGGCGCAAACGATCCGCGTGTGAATAAACGCGAAGCGGATCAGATCGTCATCGCATTGCGCGATCGAGGTTTCCCGGTTGAGTACATCGTGGCTCCGGACGAAGGCCACGGCTTTCATCGTCCAGTGAATAATATGGCGATGTTTTCGCAGGCGGAAAAATTCTTTGCGAAGTATCTCAACGGAAGATTTCAAGACAGCACGACGCCGGAAGTGGCCGCGCGCTTGAAAGAAATCACGGTTGACGTGAAGGGCGTGACGATACCGAAGAAGGTTGAAGCAGCGGCGGGTGCGCCGAAGCCTGCGGTTGATCTCAACGCGGGAACTTATAAGTACAAAGCGACAATCGTTGCCGGCCCGCAAACAATTCCGCTGACCACGACGACAGAGATCAAGGAAGACGGCGGGTCGTGGGTTGCGACTGAAACCGCCGACACGCCTTTTGGAAAGATCGTCGACATCTCAACGATCGAGAAAGGCAGCCTCGCGCTTAAGCATCGTTCGATCAGTCAGGGCGATGTGATGATTGAACTCGACTTCAAAGACAATAAAGCGAGTGGAACGATGACGCAGAACGGCCAGTCTAAACCGATCATGGTTGACGTCGGCGGAATTATTTTCGCGGACGGCGGCGGCGCGTTCGATGTGGTTGGGCGTTTGCCCTTGACTGCGGACTACAGCACAACCTTCCGCAACTTTGATGTGCAGAAGCAGAAGCCGCAGCTCAAAACTTTGAAAGTCATCGGCTCCGAAAGTATCACCGTTCCCGCCGGCACCTTTGACACTTACAAAGTTGAATTGGTCGCGGCCGACAATGACGCTGACAGACAGACCGTCTGGATCGCGAAGGACTCACACAAGGTCGTAAAGATCAGCGCGAGGCTGCCGAGTCTGGGCGGCGCGTTGTTGACGAGCGAGTTGCAGCAATAAAGACTAAAGGCTTTCGGCGCTTTGCCAATTTATTTCAACCGAGGTCCCCAGGATCTCGGTTGATTTATTTTGGAAGTAGCCATATAAGACACCTCGTTTCTGCGTAGCGCGTTTACGGATCTGCCGCCTGATGTGCGGAAAGGCTAAGCTGATTTCGCTCCGCCAGAAGCGACATGTTTATAGCAGAGGATTCCTGGTTTTATTTGGAGTTCCGTAGGGGCGTGACGTGAACTCATGGCCAACACCTTCTCACAAATCTATATTCAAACTGTCTTCGCTGTGAACAACCGCCAATCACTTATTGCGCCCGAATTCAAAGAAGAACTCTTCAAATACATTACAGGGATCGTCAGAAACCAAAAGCAGAAACTGATCGCCATCAATGGAATGCCTGACCACATCCACATCCTGATTGGACTGAGGCCAGCCATAGCGCTTGCTGATCTTGTTCAGGAAATCAAGGCTGATTCAACGAATTTCATCGATAAGAAGCAATTGGTCCACGGGCGATTCAGTTGGCAGGAAGGATACGGCGCGTTTTCGTACGGACATTCACAACTGAATACAATCATCCGATATATTCAGAATCAAGAGAGGCATCATCAGAAACGCTCATTCAAAGATGAATATCTAACCCTCCTGCGCAAGTTCGACATCGCATTCGACGATAAGTACGTGTTCAAATTTATCGGATAAGATTGTTCACAGAATATGGTCGAATGATTGGAGAGATGTGTCTGAGTTTGGCGTGATAGAGCCCCGTCAGGGGCGCAATGTTTATGGCAACCGATTGCTTTTTTTATTTCGAGCTCCGTAGGAGCGTAATGTGAGATCGATCATTTACATTGCGCTCCTAAAGGAGCTTGGTTGATTTATTCCGGTCGTAGTTCTATAAACATTTCGCTCCTAGCGGAGCGAAAGCAAAACAGGAATTCTCAAGCCACGCGGCGCGCCGTTAGACGCGCAATGTTTATAGACCCTGCCTGCTGCCCAATTCCACAAGCTCCTTTAGGAGCGCGATGTGAGATCGATCATTTACCTGCGCTCCTAAAGGAGCTTGGTTGATTTATTTCTAGCAGGGTTCTATAAACATTTCGCTCCGATACTGGCTGCCGAAAGTGATTCAAGCTTTAGACCCTTGGATGTCGGCGGATGATATTGATAAGGGCACGCGCTGGAGATCAGGAATCGCGACGGAGTTGGAGCAATCCAGTGTTGGAATCATTTGTTTGACTCGCGAAAATCTCGACTCAACATGGATTCATTTCGAAGCTGGAGCCCTTTCAAAGCAACAGCAAAATACCTACGTGTGTACATTCCTTTTTGGTTTAGGGCCGACTGATATCAGAGAACCCCTTGCACAGTTTCAAGCCACCACCGACAAAAGGGAAGATGTACGTAAACTAATCTTCACCGTCAATCGAAGCCTCAACGAATCGCAACTACCAGAGTCGGAGCTTAACGAGAGTTTTGCGGTTTGGTGGCCTAAGTTAGAGGAACGTCTGCGTTCGATTCCGATCTCAAGTGGCGGCGTGAAAGAGCCTATACGTGAGGATAGAGAAATATTAGAAGAGATTTTGGAATTGGTACGCGGGCAAGGAAGGCAACTGTTCATACCAATTGAGGCCGACTCCATAACCGGCGAAACCTTGAGCTGGCGTACTCAAGAACTCCTTGCTCAGGAACTTGGATTGCAACGTGAATTGATTCAGAAAATGAAGTTCAATCCAGACTTTATTCGTGCTTTTCGAAACAGAATACGACGGATCGACAACTCCAAGCTTGAACCGCAGGAAGCGACACTTAAACTCACTCAGGATAACTTGGAAGTGAGATCAGATGAAGACCCAAATGAAAACTCTAATCCGTAACGGCCAAATCATCACCGCTACCGACAACTACAAGGCCGACATTTTCATCGACGGCGAAACCATCACGACCATCGGGGCAAAGCTCGACATGGAGGCCGACGTCACAATCGACGCGAGCGGCAAACTCGTCATTCCCGGCGGCATCGATCCGCACACACACATGGAGTTGCCGTTCGGCGGGACCACCGCAGCGGATGACTTTCGCACCGGAACGATCGCGGCTGCGCATGGCGGCACGACGACGATTATCGACTTCGCGGTGCAATACAAAGGCGAGTCGCTGTTACAAGGCGTCGATAATTGGCACCAAAAAGCTGAAGGCAAGTGCGCGATCGATTACGGCTTTCACTTGATTACGACCGAACTCGAAGACAAACAGATCGAAGAGATGTACACGGTCATGGACGAAGGCGTCACCAGCTTCAAGATGTTCATGGCGTATCCCGGAGTGTTTCTGGTAGACGACGCGACCATCTTTCGGGCTATGTCAGCGGCTGGCTCGCGCGGCGGATTGATTTGCATGCACGCCGAAAACGGCATCGTCATCAACGAGATCATCAAAGACGCATTAGCTAAAGGTCACACCGCACCGAAGTATCACGCGCTCACGCGACCGACAATGGCCGAAGCCGAGGGCGTGCATCGCGCAATCGCGATTGCCGAAATGGCTGAGTCACCAGTTTACATTGTCCATCTTTCTTGCGCGGATGCTCTGAATCAAGTTCGGCAAGCGCGCGATCGCGGCATTCCTGCTTTCGCGGAAACTTGTCCGCAGTATCTCTTCCTCTCGATCGATGATTACGGTGACGGCTGGGATGGCGCGAAGTATGTAATGACGCCGCCGCTGCGCGAAAAATCGAACCAGGCCGAGCTTTGGAAAGGTTTGAAGATGGATGATCTCCAGATCATCTCAACCGATCATTGTCCGTTCTGCATGAAAGAGCAGAAGGAACTCGGTAAGGACGACTTCACCAAGATTCCAAACGGCGCGCCGGGCGTCGAGCATCGCGTCTCGCTGATCTACAACGGCGTGGTTGAGAATCGGATCTCACTAAATCGTTTTGTAGAACTCACGTCAACGGCTGCGGCAAAAATGTTCGGGCTGTTTCCGAAGAAAGGGACGATCGCGGTTGGCTCGGACGCCGACATCGTCATCTTCGATGCTAATAAAGATCAGACAATCTCAGTTAATACTCACCACATGAATGTCGATTACAGCGCTTACGAAGGCAAGACAATCAAAGGCGTCGTCGAAACTGTGCTGTCGCGCGGCTCAATCGTGATTGATAAAGGCGAGTTCAAAGGCAAGTCCGGCAACGGGCAGTTCTTGAAGCGCGGCGAGTGCGTGAGTATCTGAGTGTCAGAACCGGGAGCGGTAGCGACCGGATCGCGCCACGAAGCGATTGATTGATCCCGTCGCTATTGCTCCGGGTTCTGATAATCTTTGAATGAGGCAAGGTGATGATGAAGACTTTTCTTCCGGCACTGTTGGTCATGTCGAGCATAAGTCTGACAACCCCGGCGCAAAACTCGAAAGTCGTCACCGCACCCCAAGCGAATGGAGTCTATCGTTACTACGACAACGAGTTTCGCATTCTCGCTCTCGGCCACAACAAACTGAAGTTGCAGTTCGACGGCCTCTATCACACGATGGCAAAGAGCGTGAACATCGGCTATGCCGGCGGTGAAGCAACGATCGAAGGGAATGTCGCGACGTTCGTTCCCGAAGACACGCAAGGCTGCAAAATCACGATCACTTTTCTTCCGGGAAAGATCGTTGTCAAGCAGGACGGCGACGACGCGACGTGCGGCTTTGGTCACAACGTCTATTCAACTGGTACTTATCGAAAGGTTCGCGGCGGCAAACCAAAATTCGAGAATCCCTATCAATGAGTTTCTCCGCATCGAGATTAATCAACGTTGCGTTTTGCTGCGCCTCCTTGTTTCTAAATCACGCCTTGCTCACATCTGCGCAATCCCTTCAGCGGAAAGTAACTCCCGCTCAAATCAACGGCGTTTACAAAGATGGCCGTAACGACTTTTCGCTATTCCCCGTTAGCATCATCGCTCGCCGATCTTGAATATAAACCTGTGAACTTGTACTCGCATTCCGCGTATGACTGTGCAGGTGTGATATCTGTTAGAAGTACTTCGCTGATGGATCACCTTTCCTCAATGACCGAGTCTCTGACTCAACCTCAACCAAAGGAGACCAGAAAATGCAAAATCCAAACTTGAATTTGTCGTTCAGATCGCTGAGTCGTATGGTTGCCGGTTTTGTAAAAGCGCGCAAACAACTGCGGCCCGCACGGCTTGTCCTCGCATGTATCGCGCTCGTCGGCTTTAGTTTCGTTTTTGCCGGCAGGGCGAATGCTATGCCCTGCTGGGCCCTCACCAGCCCGAGCGCGACCTTGAGCCTCGGGCTTGGCGTTCCCAGCGTCGAGTCCACGAGTAACGGCGGAATCTACGAGAAAAGTGGTTGTCATTACTGGGTGGTTGATATCTCCGTCCCAAGTAACTCGTCAGGAGGGCAAAACTCTATTCCATCGTTTGGCATTTACCTCGATACTTGGGGTCCCCACACGAAGGCCGGCTGTCAAACATATGAAGACTATTTCGTCGTCTTTGTGAAGCACCAAGGACAGGATCAATTTGAAAGCACTCCTATAGCGCATGGGTCGAGAACAGGCGTTTGGAACCCAGGAAAGGACGCAATCCCTCTCTGCGGGTTGAAGGAGTCGAAAACATACGTGAATCTTTCCGATTCGCTTAACCCGCCCGCGAGCGGTACCGACGTGTACCGCGTCGCGGCTGCCGTCAGGTCAGGAAGCAAGTGGAAAACGGTTAATGTCTTGGCCCAGCACGTAGTTATTCCTAGGTAGCCCCAAGCCAATACGGTGGGCACAGATTTTATTGTGCCCACCATTTTACCGAGCACCGCCTAACGACCAGCGGTCGATCCGTATATGCTCTCCTGTTGGGAGAGATGGGTGTTGGCGACGTAGTTACAGATACTCAAGCCCTCACCTTTACCCTCTTCCAAAGGGAGAGGGAATACCTTCAATTTCAATCTCCCGCGCCTCTCAACAAATCACTTGTCGCCTCACCTTGTTTGGCTTACTATGGCCGCCTTGCTGTTGCCAAAACGACGTCAGTACCATCTGCATCAACAGATGGATCTTCGATCGACTTAACGTTTCAATTTGATCCATCCGCTAACGCGGATCGTAGCGACCCGACCGATGTGAAAGGTTAACCAACCATGCTTGCAGCGATTCTGCTTTGCTTTGCGTTATTGTCTTTTGGCCAGGAAGATATTGGACAAGGACGGCGCCAACAACAGGGCGCGTCTCCTCAAGCGACACCCTCACCAACGTCGTCGACGCAAAGCGGCACAGGCCAAGCGCGCGGTCCGCAGGAACGACCGTCGCCGTCACCGGACGAGCCGCCGGTCATAACTCATCATCAGATTCAAGTCGGTGGCAAGACTCTGAGTTACACTGCGACCGCCGGCATGATGCCGCTCAAAAATCGTGAAGGTGAAACGGAAGGCCGGATCTTTTTCATGGCGTACACGCTGGACGATGCCGGAGTGCGCAATCGTCGGCCTCTGACTTTTTCCTTTAATGGTGGACCAGGGTCGGCGTCGGTATGGCTGCATCTCGGCGCGATTGGTCCGCGACGCGTGCCGATGAATCCGGACGGCACAATGCCGCCGCCACCTTATCAACTGGTCGACAACGAATACACTTGGCTGAATCAAACCGACCTAGTTTTCATTGATCCGGTTGGCACAGGATACAGCCGCGCCGCGCGGCCTGAACTTGCGGCAAGATTCTTTGGTCTGAACGGTGACATCGAGTCAGTCGGCGAATTCATTCGCATGTACCTGACACGATACGAGCGTTGGACCTCTCCTTTGTTTCTGGCTGGCGAAAGTTACGGCACCACGCGCGCGTCAGCGCTGTCCGGTTACTTGATCGATCGCGGCATCGCTTTCAACGGCATCATGCTGATCTCGACAATTATGAATTTCGAGACGACGGATTTTGCTGCGGGAAACGATATCGCGTACGTAATGTATCTTCCGTCATACGCGGCGACCGCGTGGTATCACAAGAAATTGCCGCGGGATCTGCAATCAAAGCCGGTCCAGCAAGTCGTAAACGAAGCCGAGCAATGGGCGGCCAATGATTACATGCTGGCCCTGCAAAAGGGCGACCGGTTGGTCGGAAAGGATCGCGACGATGTTATCGCCCAACTTGCTCGATTCACCGGCCTCGATAAGCAATTCATCGACAACGCAAACCTGCGAGTGTCTTTGAATTTCTTCCGCAAGGAACTGCTGCGTGATGAAAAGCGATCGATTGGACGGCTCGATGCTCGCTTCCGCGGATATGATTCAAGCTACGTGACGGCTGGTCCTGATTTCGACGCGAGCGAAGCAGCGATCCGTCCGCCATACACTTCGACCTTCAACAACTACGTTCGAAGTGAACTCAATTACAAGAGCGACCTCGAATACTACATTCTCGGCGGCGGTATCACCTCACCATGGAACTGGGGAACGAACAACGGCTATGTCGACACGAGCCTCGCACTCCGAAATGCGCTGGCCAAGAATCCCTACCTGAAAGTTTTCGTGGCGATGGGTTATTACGACATGGCGACACCTTACTTTGCGGTCGATTACACGCTGCATCACATCAGCCTCGATCCTGTGCTGCTGAAGAATTTTTCGACGGCGCATTACGAAGCCGGACATATGATGTATATAGATGAGAAGTCTTTGGCTAAATTACGAAGCGATATTGGCAAGTTCATTGATGAAGCGCAGCGAAGATAATGAATTATGAATGACGATCTTTCTGATTTCCGTGAACAGTGCAGGCGTAGCTTGTGCCGCAGTGTAGAAGAGCGCATGCGCTACGGTTTCAATTACGTTTATAAGCCTGTGCTTGATGACGCCGATTGGCGCTCGTTCAACTCAATGGAAGAATATCGCGAGTGGTGTCGGAAAAATCTGCCCGAGTACCTCGGGTATGGCGAATTGACCGAATTACAGCGACGGGTGCTGGATGAAGCGTGAAACTTTTAGTCCGCTGCAAGCACAGGAAGTTGCCGCAGCTTTCTCAAGACACCAGGTCGATTACATGTTCATTGGTAAGAGCGGCGCGATTCTGCTCGGCTATCCGGGAACCACGCAGGATGTTGATGTTTTTCCGCGCAAGGACATGGACAATGGCAGACGAATCGTCTCAGCGTTGTCCGATCTGGGTTTCGAAATCAACAACATAGTAGAAGCGGACATTCTTCGCGGCAAAGACTTCGTGCAAATTAAGAACGGCCCGTTCGACATTGATCTGGTGTTTGCTCCGGATGGCATCGAGAGCTATGACGAAGCGAAGGCCAGGATTGACATGTCAAGCGGGTTCCCGGTGGCAAATATCAGAGACATCATCGAGAGCAAGCGTGCTGCGAAACGGCCAAGAGATGCTATTGAACTTCCTCAGCTACAGGCATTCCGAGAGGAGTATGAAAAAAAAGAGCATTAACGTTTGATCTCCGCAGAATGAAAAACGCCGAAACAATTCAATATCCGGACGGTCGCGTCGAGCTGAAGCCCGAGGCGTTTCAAGAAATCACCCAGAGCCCGCTGTTTAATCGCGACCTAGCGCCGGTCAAGGTTTCCGAGCGTAACTGGACCACTTACAACTATGCGGCGCTTTGGATCAGCATGGCGCATTGCATCCCGACTTATATGCTGTCGTCGGGCTTAATCAGCGCGGGGATGAACTGGTGGCAGGCGCTGATCACGATTCTACTCGGCAATACGATCGTTCTGATTCCAATCCTCCTCAACTCGCATCCCGGAACAAAGTATGGAATACCCTTTCCGGTTTTCGCGCGCGCTTCTTATGGAACCTATGGATCGAATTTGCCGGCGCTGATGCGCGCCATCGTCGCCTGTGGTTGGTTCGGCATTCAGGCATGGATTGGCGGCGAAGCTCTCAACACTCTGTTCGCCGCGATCATTCCAGGATGGAATAACTTGCTCGGTGGTCCAATCGGCGGACATCCGCCAACGGAGTGGCTCTCGTTTCTCCTGTTCTGGGGATTGAATATTTTCATCATCTATCGCGGCATGGACTTGCTCAGAAAGGTCGAGAACTGGGCGGCTCCGTTCGTCCTGGTGATGACCACGCTGCTGCTGGGCTGGGCCATTTGGAAAGCCCACGGACTCGGTTATTTGTTGAGCCAGCAAAGTAAGTTTCATAGCCTCGGTGAGTTCTGGCCCACCTTCATCATCTCACTGACCGGCATGATCGGATTTTGGGCCACGCTCTCGCTCAACATGCCGGATTTCACGCGCTTCGGTCATAGCCAGCGCGAGCAGGCCGTCGGACAGATCGTCGCGTTGCCGACAACGATGACAGTCTTCGCGGCGATGGGCGTGATGATTACTTCAGCGGCGGTAATTATCTATCCGCAAATGCCGCCGGGCGATCTCTGGAATCCGATGAAGTTGGTCGGCCAATTTCATCAAGTGGTCGTCGTTGCGATTTCCATGTTCACCGTCGTCGTTGCTACGCTCGCTGTGAATATCGCCGCCAACGTAGTCTCTCCGGCCAATGATTTTGCGAATGCCTTCCCGAAATTGATTTCATTCCGCACCGGTGGATTGATCACCGGCATTATTGGCATCCTGATGCAGCCCTGGCGTCTACTCGCCGATCCATCCGGGTATATTTTTGACTGGCTGGTTGGCTACTCAGGCGGGCTCGGCTCGATCGCCGGTGTGCTAATAGCGGACTATTGGTTAGTGCGTCGTAAGAACCTGGCGCTGGGCGATCTTTATCGCGCGCGCGGCAACTACAAATATTTCGGCGGTTGGAACGTGCGCGCGGTCGCTGCTACTCTCTTGGGCTGTGCGCTGGCATGGAGTGGACCAATATCGCATAAGTTGGGAATGTCGATTTGGTTATTCGACAGACTCTACAGCTATGCATGGTTCGTCGGATTCGGAGTCGCCGCTGTGGTGTACTTGATCCTGATGAGAATTGCGCCGCCTAAGGCCGCGAGTTCAAGCTAAATGGGGAACGTCGTATTCGGGCTTCGTAGGAGCCAAATGTTTATAGCAGTCGACGGCTCTTAAGGAACAAGCTCGATCAGGAGCGATGGTTCGCTCCTGATCGAGCTTGAAATCAAAATGCGAAATCGCAAACTATAAATATTTCGTCCCTACGGGACTCAGGCAGGCATTGTGATCCAACCTGCTCTGATCACTAACATGAGGAGCTTTTATGGCACGAACAGTTAAATGTGGATTGATTCAAGCGAAGCACGCCGGTCCAACCGATGTCAGTATCGATGAAATCAAACGCGCCAACATTGAAAAGCATCTTTCGATGATTGAGGATGCGGCGAAACAAGGCGTGCAGATTCTCTGCATGCAGGAAGTTTTCACTACGCCTTACTTTTGCGCCGAGCAGCAGGTGCGTTGGTACGAAGCGGTCGAGAAAATCCCCGATGGCCCAACCACGAAGCTGATGCAGGAGACGGCGAAAAAACACAACATGGTGATCGTCGTGCCGATTTACGAAGAAGAAATCACGGGCGTCTACTACAACACCGCGGCCGTGATCGACGCGGATGGGACCTATCTCGGCAAGTATCGCAAGCATCACATTCCGCACGTCAATCCGGGCTTCTGGGAAAAGTTTTATTTTAAGCCGGGCAATCTCGGCTTTCCGGCGTTCGATACGGCGTACGCGCGCATCGGCGTCTACATTTGCTATGACCGGCATTTTCCCGAAGGCGCGCGCGCGTTGGGATTGAACGGCGCAGAGATTGTTTTCAACCCCTCGGCAACGGTGGCGGGATTGTCGGAATATCTTTGGAAGCTGGAACAGCCGGCCCACGCCGTCGCGAATGGTTATTTCGTCGGCGCGATAAACCGGGTCGGCCACGAAATGCCCTGGGACATCGGCGAATTCTATGGCCAAAGTTACTTCTGCGATCCGCGCGGTCAAATCGTTGCTCAGGGGCCGCGCGATGAGGACGCGCTGGTCGTTGCCGATCTTGATCTCGACATGATTCGTGAAGTTCGCAACACCTGGCAGTTCTTCCGCGATCGCCGGCCGGAGAGTTACGGGCAGCTGGTGGCCGAGTGATGTCAACCTGAGGTGAAACCGATGATTGAGCGCAAGTCTGACATATTTGCACAATTGGCTAAGCATGAAGAGGAACTCAAGAGCTTCGGAGTGAGGCGTTGGGGTCTCTTCGGTTCGTTTGTCAGTGGTCGGCAGAGCAACCGGAGTGACGTTGATATTCTCGTCGAGTTCGAAAGTGGCAAAAAGTCATTTGATAACTTCATGCACTTGGCCGATTTCCTTGAAAAACAAATTGGGCGACGCGTGGAGATACTAACCCCAGAGTCATTGAGTCCGCACATCGGCCCGCATATCTTGCGTGAAGTTGAATATGCCTCGAGTCGTAGCTGAATTTCTTGAGCACATTCTTGATGAGCTGAAGTACCTTACCAGGAAGGTGCGAGAAACCGACCTTGAGTCGTTTCTCCGTGATGAAACCCTGCAGCGATCCTTCGTCCGCAGTGTTGAAATCAATGGCGAGGCGACGAAGCAAATACCTGAATCGATACGTCAGCGATACCCGCTAATTCCTTGGCGCGATATGGCCGGAATGAGAGATAGATTGATTCACAGCTATTTTGGGGTCGACTATGAGATCGTTTGGGATGTGGCAGCCAACAAAGCCCCGGAACTAATTCCAGAACTCACTACGATTCTTACTGAGGAACGAAATAAGGAATGATGCCACGCGAACGCATCTCTTCCGGCGCCAGATGGGAATCAATCGTGGGCTACTCGCGCGCGATGAGAGTCGGGAACCGAATTTATGTTACCGGCACGACGGCCACCGGCGATGACGGGGAGATAGTTGGACTCGGTGACGCTTACGAACAAGCGAAGCAATGCCTCCGAAATATCGAGAAAGCATTGAATCGACTCGGCGCAGGCCTCGAGCACGTCGTACGCACGCGCATGTTCGTGACTGACATATCTCGCTGGGAAGAATATGGCCGCGCGCATGGAGAGTCTTTTCGAGAAATTTTGCCGGCGACTACAATGGTCGAAATCAAAGCTTTAATTGATCCGCGAATGCTGATCGAAATCGAGGCCGATGCTGAACTGTAACGAAGTCAGCTGGAAACACATGGATTTTAGGTTCGAGGTAGTGAACAGGGGAATGAAAATCAATGATACTTGGAAAGACAAGATTTGTTTGGGCGCTCGGAGTTCTGGTGGGCGCGACCGCAATGTTAATGGGCCAGACGGCGGCGGGTGCGAAAGTTTACCGCGGCTCGGTTGGCGGAAGTAACTTTCAGATGCGTCTGAATGTTCAGGGCACGAACGTCAGCGGCGCGTACTCATATGACACCGTCGGTGAAGATATTAAGTTAACCGGATCTCTCGACGTTCAAGGCAAACTTAATTTGGCCGAATTCGATGATAAGGGAAAGCCTACGGGTAAGTTTGTGTGTAAACAATTGGGCGCAGATGAACCCGACTGTATGTGGTCCAAGCCTGACGGAACGCGCGAAGCTTACGTTACCCTCGTAGAGCAGAACATTGGATCCGCTAATTTGAAAGTAGTGCCGAAGACAATCGCGAATCGCAGGGCCGGCGTCAAAGTCTCTTATCCGCAACTCACCGCCGATGGCGGCACGTTGAACCCGGGCGCGGCGAGCTTTAACCGCAAGGTTCTCGCCATGACGCAGAAAGCCATCAAAGATTTCGAGCCGGGGCCTGAAGCGGGAAAGAATTCCTTCGAAAGAAGCTACAACGTCCTGCTCGCAAACGATGATCTAATCAGCGTCGAGCTGACGGAATACCAGTATTCAGGCGGCGCTCATCCGAACGATAGTTTTGCTTCGCTTACTTATGATCTTTCAGCCAACAAAGAACTTGAGTTGGACGAACTCTTTAAGCCAGGCAGCGATTACAAAACTGCGATCGCCAAGTACGTGGTCGCTGACATCGAAAAGCGCGCCATCGCATTTGAAGAGGCGGACGCCAAATCAGAAGGACGCAAACCAGTTAAGCGTGACGACCCGATCGTGACCGAAGATCAATTGTCCGAAATCTCGAGCTGGGGGCTAACGCCCAAAGGCCTGGTGGTCTATTTCGATTTTGCCCATGTGATGGCTGCCTTTGATCGGACCGAGGTCCCTTACAGTGTCATCAGCCAATACCTGAAACCGAATAGCCCAGCCGCCCGATTCTACAAACACTAAGTTTGGACTTGAAAAAAGCTGGTATCTTACGAGGAGTGAATCATGGATCTCTCGATCACAGTTAACGGCATCAAATTCCCCAATCCTTTTTTGCTCGGCTCAGGGCCGCCGGGAACGAACGCGCGCGTGCTGGCCAAATCTTTCGATGCCGGTTGGGGCGGCGCGGTAGCGAAGACTGTCAGCCTCGAATCCAGCAAAGTCGTCAACGTCGTGCCGCGTTACGGGAAACTCCGTTCACGCGAGACTAATGAAGTCATCGGCTTTCAAAATATCGAGTTGATTTCGGATCGGCCGATCGAAGTTTGGCTGGAAGAGTTTCGCCAGGTCAAAAAAGACTATCCGAATAATATACTCATCGCTTCGATCATGGAGGAATACACCAAAGAGCGTTGGCAGGAATTGACGAATATGGTTCAGGACACCGGCGTCGATGCATTCGAGTTGAACTTCTCGTGTCCGCACGGCATGACAGAACGAAAGATGGGATCGGAGATGGGCGAGCATCCAGACCTCTGCGAGGAAGTGACTAGCTGGGTCACTGAAGTCGCTAAAATTCCGGTCTGGGCCAAGATGACGCCGAACATTACGAACATTAAGGAACCTTCACTCGCGGCGGTGCGCGGCGGGGCCGATGGTATTTCCGCAATCAACACAATTCTTTCTGTGATCGGCGTCAACCTCGATACACTGCGGCCGATGCCGACGGTTGAAGGCTACACGGTGCCGGGCGGCTATTCTGCCCAAGCGGTGAAGCCGATCGCGCTACGCATGGTAAGCCAGCTCGGGCTCGGCCTGCCGGACGGAATTACGATTAGCGGGATCGGCGGCGTTGAAAGTTCGCGCGATGCGATCGAATTCATGTTGCTCGGCGCGTCGACCGTGCAGGTTTGCACCGGCGTGATGCTCCAAGGCGTGAAGATGGTTGACGAGTTGCAGGAAGGCCTGGCTAAATTCATGACCGACAAAGGCTTCAACTCCGTACACGAGATCGTCGGCAAAAGTCTTCCTTATTTTTCGACTCACATGGAACTTGTGAAGAAGATGAAGGAAGCGAAACGTCACAAAGCCGGCGAGGCCTCGCGCGACAATGAATGGGCGCAGAAAGATATTACTGAGAAGACGGCGGAACTGACTTCTGATTAATTGCACACAATGATTGACAATCTCTGATTGCGCGTCTATTGTGCGTGAATTCTGCTGACAGATTTTTTTGGCAAAGCTCTACGGCTTATTCGATTAACGTTCGGAGGATCAACAAGAGATGCTTTCAATTCTGGCTTTAGTGTGTAGCATTGCAAGTTTCGTCTGTTTCATCATCGTCCTGATCAAGCAGTTTCAGCAAGGTGGCGCCCTTCACGGGATCATCGGGATCATCACCTGCGGCATCTGGACCTTCATCTGGGGCTGGATGAATGGCGGTCGACTGAACATCAAGAACATCATGATGATCTGGACGCTGCTGATCGTCGTGGGAATCATCTTAAATGTCTTGGGGGGCGGATTCCATTATTCATTTGGAACACCAACCACGCCTTAACGCCGGCAAAGTTGCGCGGCAGCACATCATACCCACGGGCAGCCAAACGGCTTAGATGTTTTCAAACTCCGCGATTACCGGAGCATGATCTGACGGGCGCTCCCACGCTCTCGTCTCTTTATCAATCCAACATCTGAGGTTGCGCTGCGCGAGCGGCGGCGACACCCAAATGTGGTCGATGCGTAGTCCGAGATTGCGGCGAAATCCGCCCGCGCGATAATCCCACCACGAATAATGTCCGCCTTCTTCGGTGTGCAGGCGAAACGTATCGGTGAAGCCCCAGTCCTTAATGTGCTGAAGCGCTGCTTTTTCCGGCTCGCTGAAAAGAATTCGGTTCCGCCAAAGCTGAGGATTGTGAACGTCGCGTTCTTCGGGAGCTACATTGAAATCTCCGCAAAGTAAAACCGGCGAATTCGGATCGTAATTCTGATCGAGAAACTCGCGCAGCCGTTTCATCCATCCCAGCTTGAATTGATATTTGTCTGAGCCGACGATCTGGCCATTCGGAACATAGACATCAATGATTGAGGTGCCGGCGATGTCCGCCGCCAGCAAACGCGCGTGACTCTCGGCTGTGTCTTCGGGAAACCCGCGCACCACGTTCGCGCAATTGTTGCGCGCTACGATCGCGACGCCGTTGTAGCTCTGCTGGCCAAACAGTACACAGTCGTAGCCAACTGATTTCAATTCAAGCAGCGGAAACTTCTCGTCGGAGCATTTGGTTTCCTGAATGCAGAGGACGTCCGGCTTTTCTTTTTCGAGCCAGCGAGTAACCAGCGGCAGACGCGCAATGATCGAGTTAACGTTCCAGGTAGCCAGTTTCATGTTTCAAGTTTCATGTTTCAAGTCTTCCAACCTGAAACTTGAAACCTGAAACCTGAAACTCTCTCAGAGCGTCGCCATCAAAGCCGACAGCAGCGCTCCGCGAATTGGGATGTCGTCGCAAATGATATGTTCGTGCACCGCATGAGCGCCGTCGCCCTGCACGCCCAATCCGTCCAACACCGGCACGCCGAGTGCAGCGACGAAGTTTCCATCTGAAGCTCCGCCTACGCTGGCCTCACCGAGATCAAAATCGATCAGCGTCGCGAGCGTCCGCGCGTGCAGGTAAAGCTCTTCAACTTTTTTCGTACGTTCAAGCGGCGGCCGATTTATTCCGCCGCTGACGGTCACCTGCGCGCGTGAATCGATCGCCTCCAGCATGCGAATGTTTCTTTCAACCAGCGCACCGGCGTCGGCAGAGCTGAATCGCATATCGACTTCAGCGCGCGCCTCAGCCGGAATCACGTTTGAATGCGTGCCACCAGAGACTACGTTGACGGTGACCGTGGTTCCGTTCTGCGGATCATTCAATTCATGCAACCGAATTGTTTGCCGGGCGAGTTCAAGCACGGCGCTCACGCCCTTCTCAGGTTCCAATCCGGCATGTGCGGCGCGGCCTTCGACCTGAATCGTGAACATCCCCGTTCCCTTCCTCGACGTCTTAACACTTCCACCTGCGGCTGGTGGTTCGAGCACCAACACCGTCTGCGCGTTCTTTGCCTCAGCTTCGACGAGAGGTCGACCCGTCGGACTGCCAGTCTCTTCGTCACACGTCAGCAAAATCGTGACCGGCAATCGCGGCCGGAGGCCGATGGCTTCGCACGCGCGCAAACTCTCCAGCGCGACCGCGCAGTTTGCCTTCATGTCGAAGATGCCGGGACCAAAGACTCGATTAGCTTCGGTGCGCCACGGCCGTTCCTTAATCGCGCCGCGCGGATGAACGGTGTCGGTGTGACCGAGAATTATCAGGCTTTTTTCACTCGACGGGTCAGCGAAGGCGCGAATGCGCAAATGCTCGCCGAAATTTTCGCTGCTGATTCTCTCGATTGAATTGACCGAAGGGATGCTGCTTGCCGCGCTCGCAAGCAGCGAGACGACGGCGCTGCTTCCGTCTTTATCACCGGACGGCGATTCAGTTTCGACCAACGCGCACGTCAGCGCCAAAAGTTCATGCTGGCGCGCGATAAAATGATCGCGCAACGCCTGCATCTTTTCTCTGGTGATCGGTTGAGACATTAATTCACTTGAGCTGATCGCACCGTAAGTTGATCGATCCGCGGGCGATTGATCTCAAACCCGATTCCCGGGTTGGACGGAGCGACGATCATCCCATTGGGTGTAACCGTAACTGGCGGCTCGATGATGTCTTCTTCCCAATAACGCGAACTTGCAGAAACGTCACCCGGTAAGGTGAAACCGGCGAGCGTGGCCATCGCGATATTATGCGCGCGGCCGATTCCTGATTCCAACATCCCGCCACACCAGACCGGAATGTTTCGCTCCCGCGCGATTGCTTCGACACGCTTCGCCTGGGCGTGGCCGCCAACGCGGCCTAGCTTCACGTTAATTATCCTGGACGCGCCGAGATCGATTGCATGAATAACATCGGCCGGCGTTTTGATCGATTCGTCCAGACACACTGGCGTTTGAATCTGCTTTTGCAGCTCTGCATGATCGAAAATGTCATCGTAAGCCAACGGCTGCTCGAGCATCATCAGTTTGAATTCGTCCAGAGCTTTGAAGAGCGGAACATCTGCCAGCGTGTAAGCAGAATTCGCGTCACCCATCAAGCGGATCTCGGGGAAGCGTCCGCGAACTCGCCGGACGATTTCGAGATCCCAACCCCGTTTGATTTTGATCTTGATGCGTTGATAACCAGCGGACAACTCCTGTTCGATCTTTTCGATCAGCTCTTCTGGCGAATTTTGTATCCCGATCGAAACGCCGCAGGGAATTTCGGTCTGGACGCCGCCCAAATATTTCCAAAGCGGAACATCCGATAGCCTGGCTTCCAAGTCCCAGCACGCAGTTTCGATTGCGGCCTTCGCCATGCGATGACCACGCACTCGCTTCATCAAATCGTAAATATGCGCGGCGCCTTCGACTTCGCGATTCACAACCATCGGCGCGAGGAAATCCTTCAGTGTAGGCCAGGCCGTCTCAACCCATTCATCCGAATAGAACGGTCCTTCGCCAGCCGTGCATTCGCCCCAACCGTCCGCACCGTCACGATCGACAACTCGGACAAGAATGATTCGTCGCTCAGTCGTGCGTCCAAAACTGGTTTCGAAAAAATGAATTAGCGGCAGCCGAATTTCGCGCAGTTCGATAGAGGTGATGTTCACGAAGAGTGTCGCTCCGAAATTGACGAAGCGCCATTATGCATTGCCCGTATGAGATTGTCAGCCGGGACGTCAGCGCGAGGCAAAAAACGCAAACGCTCAGCGGCTGAGCGCGGGGCGTGCAATTCTTATATCAAGCCGAGAATTAATCTCGCCTTAACTCTTTTTAGCAGCGTCTGATATTGACCTTCGTATCAATAGTTTGGTATAAGACGCGTTCACATTACTGGTCACGTTTTTTTTCCCACCTAAGAGTTGCTTCACTCGCAAAGCCTGGCAGTGGAAAAAAGCTAGCTAATTACAGAGAGGAAGAATCAATGTCTAAGTCTAAGTCCAAAACCCCATTGCGCCTCGCGCTGTCCCTAGTCGTCGTCTTCGCGGCGATTTATTTTTCCGTGTCAGGTACCAAAGTACGCAGCGCTGGAAATCCGAGCGTTGTTGTTAATAAGTACTTCAACTCTGGAACGACGGCCGACATAGTCGAGTTGCTGGTGATTCAAAACAACCTCGATATGCGCGGCATGATCCTCAAAGACTTTTCTGCGAGCATGGTGAATGACGGTGGCGGCAAGTATCAGTTTACCAACAATTCTCTATGGAGTAGTGTGCGCTCGGGAACGCTGATCGTATTGAGGAATAACAACAGTGCGGCCGATACGACCGTCGGAGGCGGCGATTTTAACTTAGATGTAGGGCTTCAAAACACGACTTACTTCACGAATGCCGGCGGAACGTTTGACATCGCGGCTGTCGAAGAAGTGATGATCAAGACCGCTGGCAGCGGCGCCACCGGCGTTACCGGAAGCATTCATGCTTTGGCAGGAGGCACGGCCGGCGCTCAATTTACTGCGACGGCGGTCCCGAAACTTATCGCGACGGGCCAGTCGGGCACCAATCAATTCGTTTTTGCGAACAACAGCACGCAGAGCATAAATGACTTTGACGGAACGGGTGCGACAGGCGCGGCAACTGGCTTGACGTTCGGCGTTGGAAACAATGCGAATAACACCGCATATATCAACTCTCTTCGCGGTACCACAAACTTCAGTCTGAATGTCAGTCCTAATGGAACCGGTACTGGCACCGTAACCAGTTCACCCGCCGGCATCAACTGCGGAGCGCAGTGCTCGGCCAGCTATGCCAGCGGAACGTCGGTGACTTTGACCGCAACGGCTGCGGGCGGTTCCACCTTTACTAGCTGGAGCGGATGCGATTCGACCTCTGGAAATACTTGCACTGTGTCGATGACTGCGAACCGCTCAGTGACCGCGACGTTCACTGCGGTGGCGCAAACGCTAAACGTGACTCGTAACGGAACCGGCACCGGCGCCGTAACTAGTTCACCCGCCGGCATCAACTGCGGCGCTACATGTTCAGCAACATATTCTAACGGAACTATCGTTACCTTAACGGCGGCCGCTGATGTGAATTCGAATTTCTCAAGTTGGAGCGGTTGTGACTCCGTTTCAGGGAACACTTGCAACGTTACGATGAATGCAACTCGTAATGTGACGGCAACTTTTACCTCCACCCAAAGAACACTGAGTGTCAGTCGCGCCGGAACCGGTAGCGGGACGGTGACCAGTTCACCTGCCGGCATTAACTGCGGCTCAACATGTACCGCCACTTATACCGATGGAACTATAGTGACGTTAACGGCCACGCCCGACACCAGTTCGAGCTTCGCCGGCTGGAGCGGCGCCTGCTCGGGTACCGGCTCTTGTACGATTACGATGGACGGCAATAAATCCGCCACCGCGACCTTTAACTTCGTACCACCGCCGACGACGGTAAAAATCAGTCAGGTCTATGGCGGCGGCGGCAACTCGGGCGCGACCTACCTCAACGACTTCGTTGAGCTTTACAACTCTGGTTCGACTCCGGTCGTGCTCGACGGCTGGAGCGTCCAGGCAACATCGGCAGCCGGCACGTCGTGGACTGCGAACGGACCAGCAACAATTCTTGCCGGAACGATCCAGCCTGGCCACTATTATTTGGTTCAGGAATCCCAGGGAACGGGGGGCACTACTCCGCTGCCGACAGCGGATGCGACCGGAGTGATCACGATGAGCGGCACGAACGCCAAGGTGGCGCTGGTCGCCAGCAGCGCGACGCTGAGCGGCTCATGTCCGCTCGGTGGTGTCGTCGTAGATTTTGTGGGCTATGGTACCGCCAACTGCTCGGAAGGCAACGCTCCTACCGGCACACTGAGTAACACCACCGCCGCCGTTCGACGAGGCAACGGCTGTCAGGATACCGATAACAACGCGAATGACTTTGTCACCGTTGGGCCTATCCCTCGCAATAGCACGTCACCGACGCATTCATGCGGTGGCGATCCGGCGCAACTTTCAGCTCTGGGCATTGGCTCTCCTGATTCAGTTGATCCGGCCAGCACAACTCTGTTGACGGTCGCAGTCACACCGGCAACAATTCCGCCGAGCACCGGGATCGCAGTCAGCGCCGATCTAACCAGCATCGGTGGTCTAGCCTCACAAACGTTTTACGATGACGGCACTAACGGCGATACCACCGCCGGCGATAACGTCTTTTCATACCGAGCGATCGTTGGCGCCGCCGTTACGACGGGTGTCAAGAATGTTGTCGCGACGGTAACAGACGCGCAGGCTCGTTCAATCAACGAATCGATTACGCTGACAGTGCAAAGCCCCTCCTGCGGGGTCGAACGTTGGTCAGTCAAGGTTGGCAGTGATCCCGATGCGAGTCTTGTGGATATCAATCATCCGGTTAACACTACGATTGCCGCTCTCGGCGCGATTCCTGCTCCAGCCGATCCTCCGGGACCGCCGGACAATGCTCGCGTAGCGCCGACTGAAACTACAGTCTATACGGTCTATGCGACGATGACTGTCTACAAAAAAGAGGCCGACGTCGATTATCACATCGTGCTTACGGACGATACTGGCCACACAATGGTCGCCGAGATCCCGTCGCCGGCATGTATCCTGGCGCAGAATCCGAGTGGTCCTGGTCGCGTGCTGGTATCGAGTCCGTTTACTCAGGGAATTATGGATTCGCGCGCGAAATTCGACTCGCGATTCACCGCAACATCCTTCTTCCAGACGGCCAATGTTCCGGTGCGCGTGACCGGCGTTGGCTTCTTTGACTTCATCCATGGTCAGACCGGCGTGGCTCCGAACGGCATCGAGCTGCACCCAATTCTTAGTATTGACTTCACCGCCAATACCAGCACGACACTGATGTCGAGCGCGAATCCGTCGCAATATGGTCAGTCGGTTTCCATTACGGCGACCGTGAGCAATGGAGGCGTCAGCACGCCGACGGGTAACCTCAACTTCTTTGACGGCGGAACACTGGTCGGGAGTCGCACTCTGGATCAGAACGGCCAGGCGACTTTCGAATCGAGCACGCTTTCAACTGGCTCGCATTCGATAACGGCGTCGTATGAAGGCGACACTACTTCTTCGCCAAGTACGTCAGCCGCTCTGGTTCAGGTAATTAACAAGGCCTCTTCGACGACCACGGTGACGTGTACGTCGAGCGAGATCTATACAGGTGGGGCGATCGAACCGTGCTCAGCCATAGTCACGGGCGCGGGTGGCCTGAACCAAACCGTGCCGGTCACTTACTCACGGCAGCAGCACCTTCATGATCACGAAGGCTGCATCCACAACGACGGTCAACTGTCCAACGAATGAAACCTATACCAGCACGGCGATTGAACCGTGTACTGCCTCGTATTCCGGTGCAGGCGGACTCAGCGGGACGTTGACGCCGACCTATTCAAATAACATTAACGCCGGTCCGGCCACCGCGAATGCTACGTATGGCGGCGATGCGAATCACGAAGGCAGCACCGGAAGCAGCAGCTTCACGATCGACAAGGCTTCGTCATTTACGACGTTGAATTGCCCGGCAAGTGAAACGTTCACCGGGGTTTCGATCGAACCGTGTACCGCGTCGGTGACCGGCGCCGGGGGACTCAACCAGGCGGTAACACCAGCTACCTACGCAAACAACATAAACGCGGGCTCTGCGACGGCAGCCGCAACTTACGCGGGCGACGCCAATCACGACACCAGCACCGGCAACGGTGGATTCACGATTACGAAGGCTACGTCGACAACGACGGTGAATTGTCCTGTGATTGAGACCTACACCGGCGGTCCGATTGAACCTTGCACCGCAACCGTGACGGGCGTAGGTGGTCTGAACCAGTCAGTCACAGTGTCCTACACAAACAACACGAACGCTGGAACGGCTACGGCGAACGCCACTTACGGTGGAGATGCGAATCACGATGGCAATTCCGGCAACGCCGCCTTCACCATCGCGAAGGCTACGCCCGTAATCACGTGGAACGATCCTGCTGATATTGTTTACGGTACGGCGTTAGGCGCTGCTCAACTTAACGCTACCGCAAATGCGGCGGGGAGTTTCAGCTACACGCCGGCCAGTGGAACGCTGCTCAATGCGGGGGCGGCACAACCGTTGCTCGCAAGCTTCACTCCAAATGACCCAGCGAACTACAACGCCACCAGCAAGAATGTACAGATCAACGTGTTGAAGGCGACACCCGCTTTCAGCAATCTGAGTTCGCCTACAATCACAGCCGGGACCGCGACGACAATCCTTTCGGGCAAGATTAGCTTTGGATCTTTTGTTCCGACTGGAAACGTCGCGATCACTCTGAACAGCGTTACGCAGAATGCCGCGATTCAGGGAGACGGAACCTTCTCATCGGCTTTCGCAACTAATTCGTTGGCGGCGGGAACTTACACAATTGCATACAGCTTCGGCGGAGACGGCAATTTCAACTCTGCCAGTGGGGCCGGAACGCTGACGGTCGGATATGGGATCGTGGCGTTGTACGATCAGACGAAGGTACACCAGAGCGGAAGCACGATTCCCATCAAGCTGGCGATAACTGATGTCAATGGCAACAACTTGTCTTCAGCCGGTACGATAGTAAACGCGGTCGGTATGTCTCTGGTGTCGACTACCGTTTACGGGCCGGTCGCCGACTCGGGAAATTCAAACCCCGATAATAACTTCAGGTTCAGTGGAGACAGTTACATCTTCAACCTGCAGACTACGGGATTGGTAACCGGGATTTACAACCTGTACTTCAGAGTTGGCGCCGATCCGACGTTGCATACGGTGCAGTTTCAGGTTAAGTGATCTCTGGAGTTAGCGACGGATCAGCCTTGACGGGTTGAAAAACAAAGGCGGGGGCTTTAGGCCTCCGCCTTTTTATTCATAGAAATTCGAGGAATGCTAGTCACTGCATTTCGACCTTGTGCTTCCAATCGGGCCATTTACATAACTGATTCTTGTCACCATGTCCTTCAGCCCAAGATAGATTGCTACTCCGCGCGCGCGGTACTCGACGATTACCAAAGGCCCGGTCGGTGATTCATAAATCGCTTCGGACTCTTCTTCGCTTACGCAGGAATCAAACGCATACCTGGTGACAACATAGCCGGAACCAAAATGCGCGACGGCTTCCTGGCGCGAGAGCTTCGCAGGATAAAAATTGATTCTGGTGATTAGTCCGCTGCGAGTATCCGACACCACGGTCGTCAATCCTGCAAACTCGCCGACCTTATCGTAATTGGTCCAAGTGACCTGGCGTGCGTCTTCGTCTTCTGGTTTTGAATTGCCGGACCATCTGGGCTTGCCCCATGTGCGTAGCATGTCGGCATGTTTCGACTTGCCTACCGTCATACCGCGAAGGGTGCCCGCGTGCCATTGATCGACCTTTTGAGGAGTCGATACACCGGCACCTAGAAACACTAACGAAATTATTAACAGAAATTTCATCTCGACGCGGGGATCTGTCGGGTCTGGTCAACGCGGGCGTAAGACGTCTTCATTCAGTCGAAACTTTCTGTTGCTCGTTAAGCGCGGCGTGCATCGTATGCCATGAGAGCGTCGCGCATTTCACCCGCGCCGGAAAGTCTCGGACGCCGGCGAAAATCGTCAGCTTGCCAAGATCATTCGGCTCAGTCTCTTCGTTCAGCTGGCCGGTGGCCATGCGATGAAATTCGTTGAAGAGCTTTTCCGCTTCAGCCTTGGTTTTTCCCTTGACTGCCTGCGTCATCATGCTGGCGGACGCTTTGGAAATCGCGCAGCCGCTGCCTTCGAAGCTAACGTCCTTGACCTGATCGTCTTCGACGTGAAGATATACGTTGAGGTGATCACCGCACAGCGGGTTGAACCCTTCGGCCGAGTGATTCGCATTTTCGAGCTTGTGAAAATTGCGAGGCTTCTTGTTGTGATCGAGGATGACTTGCTGGTAAAGCTCGCTCAGTTCGGACATCAAGAAAACACCTCGATCACTTTTTCGATCGCGTCCGCCAGTACGTCGACTTCTGCTTTCGTATTATAAAAAGCAAACGACGCGCGCGCGGTGGCGGGAATCTTCAAGCGCTGCATGACGGGTTGCGCGCAATGATGGCCGGCGCGAATCGCAATTCCCTGCTGATCCAGAATCGTGCCGATGTCATGCGGATGAACGTTTTCAATCGTGAAAGAAAGCACGCTCAATTTTTCACGCGCGGTGCCGATGATGCGCACTCCTTCAATCGCTGACAGTCGCTCAGTCGCATAACGAAGCAATTCATGCTCGTAAGCCGCAGCCTTCTCACGACCGATGATATTCAAATAATCGATGGCCGCGCCCAAGCCGATTTGCGATGCGATTGCCGGCGTGCCAGCTTCAAACTTGTTCGGCAGATCCGCATAGATCGTTTTTTCGAACGTCACGCTCTTGATCATGTCGCCGCCACCCTGAAACGGATTCATCTGCTCCAGCAGCCGCGCCTTTCCGTAAACAACGCCACTACCGGTCGGCGCAAACATCTTGTGCCCGGAGAACGTGTAAAAATCGCAGTCGAGATCCTGAACGTCGATCGTCCCGTGCGGAGCCTGCTGCGCGCCATCAATCAAAATCGGCACGCCATACTTGTGCGCGCGCTCAATGATTTCCTTCACTGGATTGATGGTGCCGAGCGCGTTTGAGACGTGAGCGACGGCGACGAACCTGGTTTTCTCGTTTAGCAACGCGTCGTATTCATCCATCAAAAGCTCGCCCGCGTCATTCATTGGAATCACGCGCAGCTTTGCGCCCTTCTCTTCGCAGAGCATCTGCCAGGGAACGATGTTGGCGTGATGCTCCATCGCCGAAATGACGATCTCGTCGCCCGGGCCGATGAACTTTCGGCCATAGCCGTGCATCACGAGATTGATGCCTTCGGTCGCGCCGCGCACGAAGATGCACTCCTTCGCTTCGCGCGCATTGATAAAGCGCTTCACTTTTTCGCGCGCGCCTTCGTAAGCGGTCGTCGCCTTCATGCTCAAGTAATGGACGCCGCGATGAATGTTTGAATGTTCCTGTTCGATGTATTGCGCGCCGCGCTCGATCACCATCATTGGTACTTGCGACGACGCGGCGTTGTCGAGATAAACCAACGGCTTGTCATTCACAGTCTGGCGCAGCACGGGAAAATCTTTGCGAATGCGCTCAACGTCCCAGCCGTCGCGCGGTTTGGGCTTGATGGTGATGAGTTCTTCTACGATTGCCGCCATTGTTTCACGTCGTTGACATAAGCGTCATCTGCGCCGGTTGTAATGAGCGCTCGAATGGATTGAAGACCAGCCCAAGTTCTTCAAGCGTCACTACACCCAACAAGGCAGTGTCTTTTTCTTCACCAAGGATTACCGGAGTATGCACTTCGCCTTGCGGTAACTTGATGAGACATTCCGAAATCTCTCGCGCTATCTCGGTGCCGTCGGCCAGGACAAAACGCATACTGCGTTTGGGTTCGAGGCCAATCTGCTTCCACGTCGCGTTGGGCAACAATGTGTATCTCGCTCCGCTGTCGACGAGAAACTTTGCGGCGGCTTCCCCAGCAGGCCCGCTGACCTTTCCCTCGATGTAAGTGATTCCCATTAGTTTGACCTTACAGATTCGTATGCAGCCGGTTCAGCACCGCCTCGTCCAGCTCGCGCTTGATCGATTCGATTTTAATCTTCTCGATTACTTCTTCTGCAAAGCCATAGGTCAACATGTTTCGCGCCAGCGCGGGGTTGATGCCGCGGCTCTCAAGATAAAACAACTCATCTTCCTCGAGTTGTCCGATCGCGGCGCCGTGCGCACACTTCACGTCGTCAGCGAAAATTTCAAGCTGCGGTTTCGTGTCAACTCGAGCTTCGTTCGAGAGCAACAGATTCTTGTTTGTTTGCTGCGCGACCGTTTGCTGCGCGCCATGACGAACAAATACTTTGCCGTTGAAGACCGCGCGTGACTTGCCGTCGAGAATTCCCTTGTAGAGCTGATGACTGCTGCAATGCGGCTGGCGATGATCGATTGTCGAGTGCGTGTCGGCGTGTTGATTGCCGTCGACCATGTAAAGGCCATCAACCGCGCATTCAGCCCCTTCGTGATCCATCTGCACGTGGATATCGTGTCGGGAAAGCGCCGCACCAAAGTTGACCGTCGTCGTGTGATACGCCGAGTTCGGACCCAGCTCAGCTCTGGTCGCGGCGATGTGAAACGCACCCATACTCTCGCGCTGAATTTTGTAATGCTCCACGCGTGCGCCATCAGCGAGCGACAAGTCTACGATTGCATTAGTGAGATATATACTGTCGTCGCTCGGGCTGACGTAACTCTCGATAATCGTGGCCGCGCTGTTCTCTTCGGCGACAATCATAATGCGGGGAAACGCCGCCGGCGGCGAACTCTTCGTAACTCCTTCGCCGACGAACAACAAATGAATCGGCGCTTCGATTGCGATGCCACGAGGAACCTTCAGGAACAGACCGCTGGTAAACAATGCTGTATTCAGCGCCGCAAACCCGTTTGCCAATACGGGGTGCTCGAGATACTCGCGAACCGTCTTTTCGTACTGAGTGTTGTGTAGCGCGTCGCGCAAGTCCATCGCCACAACGTTCTCCGGGAAGGCTAACGTCGACGACCGTTCTGCGCGAAACATTCCATTCACAAACACCAGCCTGCTCTCACGCGTTTCCGTATAAGTGAAGGGCGCCAAACCGCCATGATCGCCATCTTTACTCAACTCGGTTCCATTGCTCTTCAGCACCGGGACGAAGTTTGCCTTGGCAATCGAGGTGACGTTGGTGTACTTCCAGTCTTCCTGTTTGACGTTTGGAAAACCGGCTTGCTCAAATTGCGCGAACGAGTTTTCGCGCAGACTTTGAAGCCACTCCGGTTCGTCGGCGCGGCGGCCCAGCGTTGCCTGGCGAAATGCCTCTTCATATCGACTTACTGCTGTGACTAATTCCGGTATCATCGTCGTTTCACTGTTAACCAGCTTGAGGTGCAACGTTGGCGCTCTTTCCACCATTTGCAGTCTTCAACCAGTCGTAACCCT
>QHXI01000123.1 GCA_003222895.1 Acidobacteriota bacterium
TGGCAGCCCTTTCGAGCAGTTTCAAAAGCACGGAATGGAAACGGCGAAATTGAACAAGATTGTCAGGCAACGAGACCCGCGACTTCGACAAGTCGTCAAGAAGCTCTCTGTGAGCCAGGTAAGAGAAGCCATTGAGAGTCTGCACAGGCAAGGAAGAATTGTCGAGGTCGCAGCCGACGAAAGACGATTGCTTGCGATCGCCGATGCCTATTGCAACAGCCCACAGAATAGCCTTGTTATTTCGCCGGCGAATAAGGAGCGCGGCCTCCTTAATGCCCTAATCCATCGTCAGTTACAGCACGATGGCAAAGTCAGCCGCGCCGACCATCAAATGACGGTCTATGTGAATCGTCAGGATATGACCGGAACAGAACGCACGTTCGCCAATGCTTACGTAGCCGACGAGGACATCGTGAGGTACAACCGCATGAGCAATGTTCACGGATTTAAGGTCGGTGATTATGCAAGAGTTACTGCGACAAACCACGAGAGAAATGAGATTACCGTTGAAACGAAGGATGGCCACGCCGTCACTTACAATCCCACGCGGCTTTCAGGAGTGAATGTTTACCAGGAAAGGGAAAGGAATTTCTCGGAAGGAGATCGTATTCAGTTTCGCGCGCCATTCGCGGAACACCGAGTCGCCAACGGCGAGCTTGGAACAATCAGGCAAATCAAAGATGAAGAGTTCATTGTAGCTCTTGATAGCGGGCGCGAAATTGGCTTTGAGACCGAGAAGTTTCGCCACATTGATCATGGTTACGCGGTGACCAGCTACTCATCGCAGGGACAGACGGTGGATCGAGTGCTTGTGAACGCAGATGCCAACGAATCCGATCTCTTGCTCAATCAACGCATGGGGTATGTTGCTGTATCCCGTGCGCGCGAGGAGGCACTCATCTTTACAAATTCCACTGATCAACTTAAGGCTGCCTTGGACAGAAACGTTGATAAGGAGATGGCAATCGAGGCACTGCGTCAGAGTCGAGAACGAAACCTTCCTTCTCAAGAAGAATCGGAGCGCTTCTTAACTCCTACCAATGAAACGCATTTAGAACAGGCCTTCGAGCGGGATAATTCTCGCGTGGAGAGCATCGAAAATGGGCAAGCCCGCGAGGAGATGGACCTTGACCTTGGCTCATAATCAGTTCAATAATTCGTACTGGCTTGGGGGGCATTTGATAGGTTTCCATTTTCAATCAAAACTTGGGTCACTCTTGGGTCACTACCAATCGCAACAGGAGCAAATTTAGGCAACCATAACCAAACTAGAATGGCTGGAAGATCAACAAAACCGCACATGTGAACACTCGCGCGATCTTAGGCAAAGAGCTTCACCAAGACTGCAAAACCTTTATTCATCGGTTCGATTCCGATCGCCGCCTCCAACTCCCTTTCAATACTTTACAGGCAGCAAATTAGCGCATTTTGGACTTGGGTCACTGTTGGGTCACTCTCGTTTGCTCCGTCACTGGCCACTCCAAGGTGACATTGACGTAGGCATGTAATCAAGCATTGGGGTAGCGCTGGAGATTGGCTCACGAGCTGAAACCGTGACCATCGTCGGCGGCACCGAAATGCTTCAGACGTAAACCACTATGATTGGAACAACGCTAACCGAACGCTGAATCACCGATATTCCGACGTTTCCGCGCGATGCTTCGACCTCGTCCTGGCCTTGCCGGGCACGACCATGCCGCCGCCGCGAACCTCGTCGGTCAATGGTTTACCGAAAGACGCGATAAACATCATGCTTGACGGCATCAACGTTCAGGGACGACCTGCTCAAACCAAGTGATGGGTTTTTCACCTATGTGCGACCCGCATGGACGCGATGGAGGTCTTCCTGAGTCCTAATCAGTTTTTCAAGTTGCACGTTAGTCCGCTCAATACATAGTCGGTATCAAGTGCAAGTAGTTTTCAAGGGTCACACGACCGTTGAATCACATGATAATCAAGCCCTCCCTAACCGTCGGGCTTCTGACATGCTGTTGCTCACTAGATCAAAGTAATAGTCTTCGAGAGTTGGACTTGCTTGAGTGAATTCTCCGCGGTCGTTCGCCTCGTGAAAGTTGCTGCACAGGTTCGAGTCGAGAGAATCACAATGGCGCTGTCGCTCGCTGTCTCCGAAAGCAGATTATGAAAGCGAACTCAGCTTGCGTGTGAGCGACGCGGCAGCTGCCACTCCCCCGAACCATAGATATCTAAACAAATTCAGCGCTTTCGTCCGATGCAAAAGAAGCTCATGAAGCCGTTGTAATTGCCACGAATGTCCTTCACCTCTCTATAAGTAGGTCTTGCCCAGAACCATCAAATTCATTCCCCACCTTTCAGTTCAGCGAAAGATCCGGACCCGGCAAACTTAGAAGTCTCTGATCCGCGTCGGCGACGATGCCTTCAAGTAGCGCTTCGAAGTGAGCGATCATTGGCATGATCGTGTGGGCATCGAGCAATTCTGTGTCGTACTCTACAAATCCGGTGAGGGCGCTTGCCTCCTCTGTCATAGAGAACAATAAATCAAAACTCGCACCAACAATCTCCGTTTTCACTGGGCTCATACCCAGGTTGGGCAACTCCAATTCGCCCCCGGGTATGTTCTCCAAGGCAAAGGCAACTTGAAACAAGGGAGTCCGTTGACCTCGCTGCGGCTGCAATTTCTCCACCAATTTCTCGAACGGCAGATCCTGGTGGGCGTAGGCTTCTAGGGTGACCTCTCGCACCCGCCTCAGCAGCTGTTTAAAGGGCGGATTGCCTGACAGATCAGTCCTTATGACCAGCATGTTGACGAATAGTCCTATCAGATCCTCCAGTCCCAGATGGGTACGTCCGGCAATGGGCGTACCGACAATTATATCCATCTGTCCGGACCAACGAGAGAGCAGTGTCTGGAAAGCCGCCAGCAAAGTCATAAACAGCGTGACACCAGAGCCGCGGCTCAGTGTCTTCAGTCCTTCGGCTATTTGAGCCGGGATATTGAAATGCAGGCGCACTCCTTGGGAATTCGGCACCAGGGGGCGCGGCCTTGCCGTCGGCAGTCGAAGTACAGGAAGCCGACCGGCAAGCTGCCGTTTCCAGTAGGCGAGTTGCTGGTCCATCACCCCGCCCTCCAACCATTCTCGCTGCCAGATGGCAAAATCTGAATACTGTATTGACAGTTCACGAAGCGGCGATGGCTTGCCTGTGGCGAACGCAGTATAGAGCGCGGTTATCTCGCGGATCATCACTCCGACTGACCACCCATCGATAATGGCGTGATGGATTGTAAGCAATAAGATATGCTCATGCTCGCCGACTCGCAGAAGTCTCACTCGGAACAGTGGGGCCTGCGCAAGGTCGAATGGTTTTTGTGCCTCTTCTTTTATGAGACGATGCACTTCTCCTTCCCGTTCTATCTCGGGGACTCCCAGCAGATCCTGCAAAGGGATGGTGAATGGTTGAGGCTCAGCAATGACCTGCACAGGCTGACTGCGAAATATCTTGAAAGCAGTTCGGAGAGCTTCGTGACGACGGACGATCTCGCTCAAGCCCTGTTCCAGTGCCGCGCCGTCCAGATGCCCGCTCATGCGCAGGGCCATTTGACTGTTATATGCCGCAATGCCAGGGTCCAACTGGTCCAGGAACCACAATCGCTGTTGCGCATAGGAGAGCGGAATGCTGCCCTTTCCGGAGACCTTCTTGACCGCAGGTAATTGCCCACCCTGGGCGGACCTCTGAGCTATCTCAATCTGCTTCGATAAACCCTTTACTGTCGGCTGTTCAAATAATCGAAACACTGTGACTTCTACCTGAAACGCTTCACGCACTCTGGCAATCACCTGCGTCGCTAACAACGAATGTCCCCCCAGCTCGAAGAAGTTGTCATGGGTTCCCACCTGCGGCACCCTTAACACCTCACTCCAGATCGTCGCCAGCAGTTCTTCTACAGGGGTCCCGGGCGCCACATATATCTGCTCCAGTGCCTCGCGCGACAGTTCCGGCGCCGGCAGCGCCCGCCGGTCTATCTTCCCATTGGCCGTCAGCGGCCAGGCTGCCAACCGCACATACGCCGCCGGTATCATGTACTCCGGCAACCGCTCTTTCAGGTACTGCCGCAACTCACTGAGGCTCAACTCACTCGCTACTTCCGGCGGCTCCGTCAGATAGGCTATCAACCGCTTTGCCCCACTCTCGTCGGCGCGCGCCAGCACTACCGCCTCCCGCACCTGCGCGTGCTGCCCCAGCACTGCCTCTATCTCTCCCAACTCGATGCGATACCCTCTGATCTTCACTTGTTCATCCACTCGCTGGATGAACTCCAACTCTCCCCCCGCTCGCCGCTTTACGAGGTCTCCCGTCCGGTATAGCCGCGCTCCGGGTTCGTTGCTGAACGGGTGCGGCACAAACCGCTCCGCCGTTAGCTCCGCCCGCTGCAAGTAGCCCCGCGCTAATCCCGGTCCACTGACGTATAACTCTCCAACGCTCCCAACGCTCACCGGCTGCAGACATGGATCTAATATGTAGATTTTCGTGTTCGCAATTGGTCTCCCGATGCTCGGCGCTGGCCCATTTCCGCTGCCGCTCAGAACAGTACCCGCAGTCGTCACCACCGTGTTCTCGGTCGGTCCGTAGAGATTCACCAGCACAAAGCGGTGAGAATCAGCGGGATATTGGTGCAACTGATCTCCGCCCGTCAGCATGATTCGTAATGCCGCTTGAGCTGGCCATTCCAGCGCCAGCACTCGCTCTGCCAGAGGCGTTGGCAAAAAGCTAATTGTGATGGCCTCTCTCAAAAGCCAGTCCCGTAGTTCTGTCGGCGTGGTTCGCACGTCATCCTTCGGCAGGTGGAGACTGGCTCCCGTGCTCAGATAAGGCCAGAGTTCGCAGACGGAACCATCGAAAGAGATGCCGGCGAGATGGGAGGCCCGGTCAGAAGCCGAAACAGCGAATGCCTCCAAATGCCAGCTGACGAAGTTGAGCAATCCACCGTGTGAGACTTGGACGCCATTGGGTTGTCCGGTCGAGCCGGAGGTATAGATGACATAGGCCAGATTGTCGACCATGACGCGACTGTGGGGATGCTCAGCACTCTGCTCGGCAATTCGCTCCCAGTCCCGGTCTAAATACACCACCTCCACATTTGTGGTTGGCAGGGCACTATCAAGTTCCGCCTGCGTCAGTAACAGCCTCAGCTGGGCATCTTCAATCATGAACGCGAGACGCTCTTTAGGATACTGCGAATCGAGGGGCACGTAAGCGCCGCCCGCTTTCAAGATAGCCAGCAAAGCAACTACTATCTCCAGCGAGCGTTCCAGCATCACCCCAACCAGGATATCGGGGCCGACGCCCTGCTGCTGTAAGTAATGGGCCAACTGGTTGGCGCGCTGGTTCAACTGCCGGTAGGTTAGCTGCTGCTCTCCGCAGACCACCGCCACCGCCTCTGGGGTGCGGGCCGTCTGGGCGGCAAACAACTCATGCACGCACTGCTCGCCGGCATACTCTCTTTGCGTCTCGTTCCAAGTCACCAACTGCTCGCGCTCACCCTCAGTCAGCAGCGGCAACTCGCTGACAGGCTGTTCTGGCTCCTCCAAAATCCCTTCCACTAGGGTAGTCAAGTGTCCTTCCATCCGCTGGACCGTCGCCGCCTCAAACAAATCCGTGCTGTATGTGAAGAACCCTGCCAACCCTTCCGGCTTGTCTTCCAGAACCAGAGACAGATCGAACTCGCAGGTCTCATTGTCAATATCGACGCCCTGCACGCTCAATCCAGGAAGGTCTAAGATCGGTTCGGCGGAACCCTGGTCTTCTAGTGTCGGAGTTTGGGAGGCCAGAAAGATAAAGCCCGCTTGAAATAGCGGCGTATAGCTCAAATCGCGGGTAGGTTGAAGTATCTCTACCAGTTTATTAAAGGGTAACTCCTGATGTGCATGCGCGTCTGCAACTACTGTCCGCATCCGACCGAGTAATTCTCTGAAACTTGGATTGTTCGAGAAATTAGCACGCAGAACAATGGTATTAAGCAAAAAGCCGATGAGTGGTTCCGTCTCTCCCTGTTGGCGGAGAGCACTGGAAGTGCCGACCAAAATGTCTTCCTGTCTCGCATAGCGGAAAAGCAACGTCTGGTAGACAGCTAGCAAGGTGGTGAATAGCGTGACATGCTCTTGACGACTCAATACTTTCAAGGACTCGTAGATTGAGCGCGGCAGCAAAAAATGATGGCGACCACCTCGCAAGCTCCGGGTTGCCGGTCTTTGATGATCTGTCGGCAGCGCCAGAAACTGAGGAGCACCCGCCAGTTGTTTCGTCCAGTAGGCAAGCAATCGCTCAAGGTTCTTGGACAATGATCCGCGCTGCCATGAGGCGAAATCGCCGAACTGTATCGGAAGCTCAACCAGAGGTGACGGTTGCCCCTCTGAGAAGGCCCGGTAGAGCAGGGACAGCTCTCGGAACAGCACCCTGAAAGACCACCAATCAGTGATGATGTGATGCAGTGTGAGAAGCAGGAAATGCTTCTCATCGCTTAAACGCAGCAGGGTGGCCCGCAGCAATCGATCCTCAGCAAGGTTAAAGGTCTTCCGCGCGAGTTCTCTGGCCATTTGCATCGCCTGCGCCTCGCGTTCAGGCTCGATCATGGCTTGCAGGTCAACGACCGAAAGTGTTCCAGTCCGAAGCGGATCAACAATCTGGGACGGTTGTCCACCGGTGGAAATAAAAGAGGTGCGAAGAATTTCATGGCGCCGCACAATCTCATCTAAAGCCTGCTCCAATGCTTTGACATTGAGTTGGCCTTCCAGCATCAGGTTGTAGTTCAGTTGATGAACAGAACTGTGAGGCTCAAGTTGATTGAGAAACCAGAGTTGCTCTTGTTCAAGAGACAACGGATAGAGGCCTGGGCCTCCCAAATGGGGAATTGCACCCTTCTTTGGAATCTGCTGCCTCATCTGCCTGAGCTTTAGAGCGAGCAGGGCCCGCTGTTGCAGAGAGAGAGCAATAGTACGTTCAGAGTATTCCTTCATATTAATTCCTGGACCAGATTGATTTGAGCGAGAGCGCTCACAATTACTTGAACAGTGGAATGATGATGCTTAGCGAACAGACAAGCGGCTCATGAGGTTATACATTTAACTTCTGGCTATAGTGCTCCCGCAATTCGTTCAAATGATGCAGCCCTGCTATCACTACATCTGCGTCCAAACCAAAATCTATCAGGCAGGCGATTTCATTGACACCGATTTTTTTCAGGTGCTCAACCAACGGCCGGCACTTGTTCCAGGTACCCAAAAGAGAATCAGTGCTAAAAAACCGTTCAAACGCAAATGAGGCCACCGTATCTTTGTCTTCTTCAGTCACTGCGGCGGCGTCAAGGCCAAGTGTTTTACTGTCCAACTGATCGCCTTGCTTGATGAAGGTGCGGAGGTAGCTGGTGAGAGGCTTTCTGACCTGCTCTCTCACGGCACTGATGTCCTCGCCTAGAAATGTATGCAACATCACCGTTACACAACCTGCCTGAGAGTCGTGACCATGCTTTGCCAAAGACTCTCGATACAGAGCTATTTTTTCTGCCAAAGATGAGGACGAGCTACCGATTAAGGCCGTCAGAACATTGGCTCCGATTTCGCCCGCTCTGATCCAGGTTTGCGGCCCGCCTGAAGAGGTAACCCAGATCGGCAATTCTTTTTGCACCGGCGTGGGCAGCATTTTTATCTCATGATCGCTTCCGTCTACTCCCTGAAACTTGAGGGCTTTGCCAGCCCACAATTTCTTTATCGTTCCAATGTGCTGGAACATGATTTCCTTTCGATCGTTGTAGGCGTTTGGAGACAAAACGAAGTCACCCGGATGCCAGCCAGATGCAAACGAAACACCTACGCGTCCCCTGGAAAGATTGTCGACCACAGACCATTCTTCAGCGACCCGAATCGGATTGTGCAGTGGTAAGGCAACACTGCCGGCTCGAACGTGTATACGACTAGTGATGACAGCAATAGCGGCGCTTAACACGGACGGGTTGGGATACAGACCACCAAAGTCTTGAAAGTGACGCTCAGGCGTCCAGATCGCAGTGAAGCCATGCTCGTCAGCATATTTTGCGCTCTCTAGAATCAAGCGATACTTGTCCCTGCCTTCACTTGTGCCATTCTCCGAGAAAAAGAAGAGGCTGAACTGCATCCCCGCATCAGGACTGTTAGAGCTTGGCGAACTGTTTCCGTTCTGCGACAACGTGAAAGAGGTCGCCGGTGACTCGGTTGCGTGCGGCTTAGGCGGCCCCTTCTCAAGTCGTCGTGCAAGCAGCTCGCGCTGGATCGGCGTGAGAGCTCTAAACCGATCGGAAAATTGCTTCATAGCACACTCTGTTGGCTGATGCGCGCCAGTTCCTGGGCAAGTTGCGCCTGCACTTCATCTGCGGGGAGGGCTTCGATCTCCTCATAGAGTTGCTCAATCTCTTCCAACTCTTCTTTGGTCAGCCGGTGCTCGATGATTCTCTCAGCCAATTCGGCCACAGTCGGGGCTTCAAAGAGAATGGAGAGGGGTAACTCCAATTGAAAAGCATCTCGCACACGAGTAATTAGTTGAATTGCCAGCAGCGAGTGTCCGCCAAGATCCAGAAAGTTGTCATGAATCCCAACTTGCTCAATCCCAAAAAGCCCCTGCCAGATTTCAGCCAGGATCTGCTCAACTGCATTCCTGGGACCGACATAGGCAGTGCTCAACCCGGGGCGAGGATGTGTTGGTCTATTAGCTGTGAGGGTCGCCAGCCGCTCCAATAAATTCGCTGTCGAAAGAGAGTTCGCCTGATTAATTGCGCCCTGGAAATCCTGCGTGGCCACCACCACCCTTGATAGTGAAGTGGATAGAATCCTGGCAAACGCATCAACTCCCTCTTGAATCGTGGTGCCGTAGGTCTCTCGAATGTGTTCGATTGAGTTTGGGAGTTGGCCTATGCCTTCAACTGGTCTCTCATCAGCCTTATCGCCTCGCCACGGTCCCCAATTGACAGTCAAAGTAAGCCGGCCTTTTCCGGCAGAGGCACACTGGGAGTAAGCATCGAGGAAAGCGTTCGCACTACAATCATCGACCTGTCCGACGCCTGCGATGTTCGAAGTTATCGATGAAAACAGAACTAGAAAGTCGAGCGGATGATCTCTCAGGACCGTTTCCAGCACCAGTGTTCCCTTCACTTTCGGATCCAACGTTCTGGCGGCCATTTCGGCCGTCTTCAGTTGGATCAGACCAGCGCCCCCAAATCCCGCTGAATGACATCGAGCACTACCTCTTCCATCTGTTCCTGGTTTGCCACATCAGCGTTGAAGGCCAGGACTTCAGTCCCGGACCCCTCGAGGGCCATCAGCTGTCGAATCTTCCGACAGGTTTCATCGGCTTCACTGTCATGAACCTCAAGCCATTGTTTCCACACGCTTTGCTGAGGAAAATCCGGACCAGTGATCAGTATCAGTCTAGCCTTTTGGGTCCGCGCCAGATGTTCCGCGAGGGCAATGCTGAGCTCATCGCCGATTCCCGTAATTAGATAAACACCGCCCTCTCTGAATCGTCGCACAACGTTGACTTTGTCATCCAGTTGAATTGCCTCAAAGGTCTGCACCCAGCGATGTGCGCCACGATACGCGATAACCACATCGTCTGACTTTGCATGGAGTTCAGCGAAGAGTTGATCCAGCAAATGTTTCTTCAGACAATCCCCCCGCGTCGGAATAACCACATCAATGTTGCGGCAGGTAACATTCTGATATTCCTTTGGAATGACTTTACAAGGCCCCAGGACAATGGCTTTCTCGGGACACAACATCTCGTCGCCAGTCACCTGCTGCAGGTTATTCGAGATAACGTCGATGTGAATGCCGGCCGTCAGGCTCTTGTTACCAATGGCCTGCGCGAGAAAGAGCAAACTATTGAAACCATGATCCAGCGAGCTTTCGTATGAGGCAGTATCCGAATGGGTCTCTTCATCGTTTCTAATGCTCCACAAATGAACGATGCGGTCGGGATACCGGTTGAGTGTGGCAAGTTCTGTTAGCAGTTGTATATAGTCTTGAGGATGCCGGGGATTTATTGTATAGACATTTTCCTCCAACCTGGCGTACGCGTCTCCAATCGTTAGTTTCACAACCCACTGATGCTCTTCCTCTAACCGTTGAATGATTTGATCTCCCAGTCCCTCCGACTCTGAAAAGACCAGCCAGCATGATTGTTGCTCCGGCCCTCGCTCGGATTTGATCTGAAAAGGAAGAAGAGTCTGTTTCCACAAGGGTACATAAAACCAGTCGGCAAGATTTAGCTTTTTATCAGAAGTGAGGTGAAGAGTATTCAATGCGCCCGTCTTTCTTTTGCCGTCGACCCAAAACCTCTCTCGCTCAAACGGGTAAGTCGGCAGCGCGAGGCGACAGCGCTGCTCATTGGCATAGAAACCGGCGCTACCAACCGAGACTCCGGCCAGCCAGAGGCGCCCCAGAGTTCTCAATATGAATGGAACGTCAGAAGTTTGCCCATCATGACCACGCAATGATGACAAGACAATCTGCCTCCCGGATTGATCAACTTGCGTTTTCGCCAACCCGTTCAGCTCCTGGCCGGGTCCAACTTCCAGCAACACTCGCTCTGTGTCTTTCAGCAATTCGGCAATGCCGTCAGCGAAGCGCACGGTCTGCCGCAAATGCTTGGACCAGTAGTCTGGGTCGGTGGCTTGTTCAGGCGCAATCCAAGTGCCGGTCACATTTGAGATATAAGGAATCTTCGGAGCATGCAGCTGTACCTTGCGTACCTGCTTGGTGAAACTCTCGACAATCGGCTGCATCATCAGCGAATGAAACGCCCGAGAGTTGCGTAGCCGACGTGTGACCAAACCGCGTTGGGCTAATCGGTGCTCCAATTCACCTACAGCCTCTGGAGGCCCGGCAATCACACATGATGATGGTCCATTGATTGCGGCGACCGAGAGTTGATCGCCTAACAGATCATTCGCCTCCCTCTCAGGAAGTGGCACTGCCAGCATTGCACCGGAAGGGAGTTGCTGCATGAGTCGGCCCCGAGCAACGACTAACGACAGCGCGTCCTCCAGTGACATGACCCCGGCAAGACAGGCGGCTACGTACTCACCGATGCTGTGTCCGATCATTGTTTCCGGATGCACGCCCCAGTGCCTCCACAACTTTGCCAGGGCATACTCAAGCACAAAAAGCGCCGGTTGAGCGATGGCGGTTTGCTGAAGTTGGTCGGCAGCTAGCGATGCATGCGCCTCATCAGGGTAAAGCACCTGGCACAAATCGAGTTCCAGATGAGGTTTGACCAGTTTCGCACAACCCTCGGACCGGAGAACATAAAAGCAACCCGCCCACCACCGTTGCCATGAGCAAAGCCTGCGGCGACGCGGGTCCTTCCGGGTGTCTCAAGCATCTCAATTGCTTCAGCCGTACTGCCGCACACAAACATTCGGCGATGTGAGAAATCCCTTCGGCCGGTTTGCAGGGTGTAACCGACATCGGCGATGTTCGCTTCGCGGTGCTGCTTTAAATAACCCAGCAGGTTCGTCGTTGCTGATTCAAGTGCGGTCTCCGTTTTGGCAGACAGCATCAATAACTGGCTGGGCCTGGAAGGGCTGCCCGCCTCACTGAGAGGGGCCTCTTCCAGGATAACGTGCACATTGGTTCCGCCAATTCCAAAGGCACTAACCGAGGCTCGGCGGGGTGTGCCATTGGCGCCCCAGGGCGAAAGTTTCGTGTTGACATAAAATGGGCTGCTGTCAAAGTCAATCCTTGGATTAGGCTCTTCAAAGTGCAGGCTCGGCGGAAGCTCTTTGTGATGGAGTGCCAGTACGGTTTTGATCAAGCCAGCGATACCGGCTGCAGTATTCAAATGGCCTATGTTCGTTTTCACCGAGCCGATCGCACAAAAGCATTTCTTCTTCGTCTTGGCGCGAAAGCTCTTGGTGAGGGCCGCTATTTCGATCGGATCACCGAGAGCTGTGCCGGTCCCGTGCGCTTCCACATAACTGATCGTCTCTGGGTTTATTCCGGCGATTGCTAGAGCGCGGGAATAAACCCAGAGACGATCAGTTATGATCTTCGAAGAACCGTCATTATTGATCGCTGACCCTTTTATGACTGCATATATACAGTCTCTATCAGCCAGCGCCTCTGCCAATCTTTTCAGAACCACAATGCCCACGCCATGCCCGGACACCGTTCCATCTGCTTTGGCATCAAAGGTGCGGCAGTGTCCATCAGATGAAAGAATGCTCCCCTCCTGGTGCAGATAACCGGTCTTCTGATAGCAACTGATTGAAACCCCGCCAGCCAGGGCCAGGTCACATTCATAATCAAGCAAGGCTTGACAAGCAAGGTGGACCGCAACGAGGGAAGTCGAACAGGCGGTCTGAATATTGACGCTGGGTCCCCTCAGGTTTAGCTTGTATGAGACCCTGGTGGATAGATGATCTTTATCATTGCCAATAACTAAATTTAATTCTCCCACCGCGGCGACTAGGGCCGGATCAGAATATATGTTCAGGACATAATCGTTTGTACCTGCTCCGGCATACACGCCGATGTGTTTCTTGTAGGTTTCCGAGTTGTAACCAGCAGATTCCAGTGCCTCCCAGGCACATTCCAAAAAAACGCGATGCTGAGGATCCGTAATCTCTGCCTCTCTCGGGGTAAAGCCGAAGAACGCAGCGTCAAACATTTCTGCTCGCTGCAACGGCGCTCCGGCTCTGACATAGCGATCATCATTCAATAACCCAGAATCTATTCCGCCGAGCACCAGCTCTTCTTCAGAGAAAAAAGATACTGATTCCTTACCATCGCGGAGATTCTGCCAGAACTCTTCAGTATCGCGCGCCCCGGGGAAACGGCCCGCCATGCCGATAATTGCTATTTCGTTCAAGTAGTCCGAATTATCAGAATTGCTCATGCTCAGAGTCTCCTAAACTTGTATTGGTTAACAGGGTACGATTGACCTGCCTGCGCCGACTCAACAAATCTCGCTGCACAATCCCAGCCTCATCAATTTGTTGAAAGTTGAGCTGCTGGTCCATCCCGCCGGAGAGATGTGCCGCCAGTGAATGGATGGTCGGATGTTCAAACAGCTCGACGATCGAAATGTCGCGATTGAGGATCCCACGCAACCTGCTTTGAATCTGCAGCAACACCAATGAATGGCCGCCCAGATCGAGGAAATTGTCATGGACGCAGACGCCTTCGATCTGTAACGCTTCCTGCCAAATCGCAGCAATTACGCGCTCCGTCTCACTTTGTGGTCCAACATAGGAAGACTGCGACTCTGATTGCCGACCATCCGGATGAGGCAGAGCGGCCCGGTTGACCTTGCCATTGGATGTGAGTGGCAACTCATCGAGCAGGAGCAGATTCGACGGAGCCATGTACTCCGGCAACTTTTCCCTCAAGTAGCGCCGCAATTCATCGCTGGTAGCAGCAGCCTCATTCAGGACCACGTAAGCTACCAATTTCTTATTACCGGGGTGGTCTTCGCGCACCATTGCGACGGCGGCGCGCACGGCAGGGTGTTGGGTGAGCACCGACTCGATCTCACCTAACTCGATCCGATGGCCTCGGAGCTTGACTTGACCATCACGACGACCAAGGAACTCAAGACTACCGTTCGGCAGGTAGCGAGCCAGATCTCCGCTTCTATACAGTCGTGCTCCGGGTTCATCGCTAAGGGGGTTGGGAACAAATGTTTCGGCGGTCAAATCCGGCCGGTGAAGGTATCCCCGGGCCAGATTCGTACCAGCGATATGCAGCTCGCCCATAGTAGCTATCGGCACTGCGTGAAGATGGGCATCCAATACGTGAATTTGCGTGTTGCTTAGCGGACGCCCAAGTGGCACTGTGGTTGAGTCATAGTCAGCATTTTTCTCGATCCTCCCGGTGACCACTCCCACAGTAGTTTCAGTGGGACCATAGTGGTTAATCACAACACACTCAGGTGCCAGCTTGTGAACAGTTTCAATCAACTTCCAGTCGGAAGGCTCGCCGCCTAGAATCAAGCGCTGGCGTGGCAAGAAGTTTCTGGCTTGAGCAGAAGAAAGCAGCGCTCCAAGATGACTGGGAACGATCTTGAGACAATCAATTGGATGACGCTCGAAGTAATCGGCCAGCGCCTGTGCGTCAGAGACTCGCTTTTGCGAAATCACATGAAGGCATCCGCCGGTACATAGCGAGGGAAAGATGACTGTATTTCCCAAATCGGTTGCGAACGTGGAGACCATCGCGTAACTGGCGCCGCCCGGGAGTCCCAAGATCTCTATGATCCCGCTCAAGTAATTACTCAACTGTCTATGTTCAATCGCGACGCCTTTGGGCCTGGCGGTCGAGCCAGAGGTGAATAGCACGTACGCTAGATTCTCGTCCATTACCGGGCTTTCAATGTTTTCATCACTCTCTTCGGCAATCAGATTTCTGTCTGTATCTATGCACACGATGCAACCTTTGAACCCGGCAAGCTCGTCAACCAGGCTTTGCTGAGTTAGCAGGACTTGAACGTCCGCCTGCTCCAGGATCATGGCAGTTCTCTCGCCAGGAGAATCCGGGTCCAAGGGCACGTACGCTCCGCCAGCTTTCATGATTCCAAGAATACTTACCAGCATTTCTACTGACCGCTCCAGACAGATACCGACCGTTACTTCCGGTTTGACTGCCAGCGCCTGTAAGTGATGGGCTAATCGATTCGCTTGCCTGTTCAACTCGCCGTATGCGATTTGGTCGTCTTCATAGACCACCGCAATATTATTCGGCGTCTTCGCTGCCTGCTCTTCAAACAGCCGATGGACAAACTTCTGCGCTGGGTGATTTTGCTGCGTATCATTCCAATTAGCTAAGAGCTGTTGTTCTTCGCCTGAGAGAAAACACTTTAGGTTGTGAAGTTCGTAAGGAGCTGTTACTACCTGATTGAGGACTCTTTCATAATACCCGTGAATGGCACTGATGTGTTCCGCGCCAAATTGCGTCGTATCGAAGCGGAGCGTCATCAGTATTTGGGACGAGAGCGGCGGTATTATAAATGCCGTGCTCAGCGTGAGGTTTGTTTCTTCCCAGAGTCTGGTGCCGTCAATCACCTCAACATTGCCCGACCTAAATAGATCGTCCAGGACATGAAAGTGCAGGTAATTAAAGATCGTTTCAAAGAGCGGCTTTCTTCCCCACTGTTGCTGTAATGCCGCAATTGGGTAGCGCCGGAAGGGTAGTAATTCCACTTCAGCTTTGAAGGTTTTCTGAATGAGTTCCGTCCAGGTTTCGTCTGACAGATCTAAGCGGAAGGGAAGTGTATTAAGGAAGAGACCAAGGATGCTGTCTCCATCAGTTTCTTCGGGCCGACCACCTGATACCAAACCCGTGAGAATATCGGTCTGACCGCTCATAATACTCATCACCTTTAAATGTGCGGCCAGCAACACGCTCTTGAGTGAAACTCCTGCATTTCGAGCTAAACCCTTCAGCGCGGCTGATAGTTCGATTGAGAGCAGGGAGTTCAGTTTATGAATTCGGGGCACATCAGAATGCCGCAGAGAGGGCCGACGCGGGAGTTCCATCACGGTACAGTCGATCAACTTATCATGCCAGTATTTCTTAGATTCCTCCGATTTCAGGGCCGCGCGCTCAAGACCCACAAAATCGGCGTATGAATTCGACAGCGACGGACGAGGCGGCAATGGTTCCTTGGCCAGCAGCGAGAAATAGTCGGCACAGATCTCGGCAATCAGAGAATGCAAGCTCCAGCCGTCAAAAATAGGATGACATTCCGAGAGGGTAAAGTTGAGAGTCTCTGATCTGCGGCGATGAATGTACAGACGCAGCAAAGGAGGGCGCGACAGGTCGAAGCGTTGCCGCTTCTCGCTCTCGATAAGCGCATCCATTTTTTTCTCTTGCTCACTGAAAGAGAGATGACGAAGATCCTCCACTGTGATAGAGGAGAATACTTTCCTGTGAACCAGTTGGAGTGGTTCGCTGTATGACGTCAGATCGAAAGAGGTCCGCAGAATTGGATGTTGATCCACAGCCCTCTGGAAGCTTTTCTGAATGGCTGGTAAATCGAAACGAGCCCGCACCTGGTAACTGTATACATTGTGGTAGACCATCTGATCGGGAAGGTAAGCCATGTGATAGAGCATCCCCGCTTGCATTTGCGCGAGCGGGTAAGCATCCTCCACATCAGCCGGCAACTTTTGATAATCCTCCGTGGTAATCAGACTGAATGGTTCGGTCTTGGGTGTGGGAACAGAGTCGAGCGCAGGCTCATCAATCTCGATCGCCAGTCGCGCAATAGTTTGATATTGGAACAACTTCTGAAGCGAGACGTTCAGTCCCTTTTTTCTGGCTAAAGCTGTGACTTTAACGCTAAGCATGGAATCACCGCCCAAGTCAAAGAAATTGTCATTTACTCCCACCTGGTGCACTCCTAGCACCTCGGCCCACGCTCCGGCCAGCACCCTTTCTTTCACCGTCTGCGGCCTCACGTACTCCTGCTGAACTTCCCTTCGGTTTAGGTCCGGAGCGGGTAATGAGCGCTGGTCTATTTTCCCATTGCCGGTGAGCGGCATCTCATTTAGCAACACAAATGCTTGCGGCACCATGTACTCAGGTAACTGATCCTTCAGGTAACTTCGTAATTCGCTGACGCTGGGCGCGCCCGCTTCCTGCCACGCCGCTACCACATGCGCTACCAATCGTTGCTCGCCTAGCTCTGCCTCTCGCATCAGCACCAGTGATTGGCTGATCGCCGGGTGCCGGTTCAACGCTGCCTCGATTTCGCCTAACTCGACGCGAAATCCTCTGATCTTTACCTGCCGATCTGCTCGGCCCAGGTACTTCATCCCTTCGCCGACCGTATACCGCCCCAGATCCCCGGTCTGATAAAGACGCGCTCCTCTTTTCCCGCTAAATGGGTCCGGCAGAAAACGTTGTGCCGTAAGTTCTGGCCGATTCATGTAGCCACGGGCTAGACCGGCGCCACCGACATACATCTCACCGGCCAGTCCAACCGGCATCAGTCGCATGTGGCGGTCCAGCACGTGAAGCTGCAAATCTGGAATCGCGTTGCCAATAACACTGCCCACGCTCTGGTCCACATCAGCCTGGCTCAGCGTGCGATACGTGACATGCACCGTCGTCTCAGTGATGCCATACATGTTGACCATCTGTGGTCGCTCATCTCCGTGCCGCTTAAACCAACTTCCCAGACTCTGCACCTCCAACGCTTCACCGCCGAAGATTACCAGACGCAGCGCCAACTCCTCCGCCCGTTCTTCCTGCTCATCCACAAGCATCAACTGCCGAAAAGCCGAGGGGGTTTGATTCAGCACGGTAACCTGCTCGCGGGCCAACAACTGGTAAAAATCATCTGGAGAACGACTCACCAGGTAAGGGACTATGACGAGGCGTCCGCCCGACAATAAAGCTCCCCACACTTCCCACACAGAGAAATCGAAAGCATATGAGTGGAACATTGTCCAGACATCCTGAACGTCGAAGTTAAACCAAGCGTGAGTGGCAGACAAAAGACGCATCACATTGTCGTGCTGAGTCAGTACGCCTTTGGGGCGGCCGGTTGAGCCTGACGTGTAAATTACATATGCCAGGTTCTCTGGGCCGGCTGTGGCAGGGGGATTGGCGGTGCTTTGCTGCGCAATCAAAGGCCAATCCGTATCGAGAAAAACGACCTTCGTAGCAGGGGTGGGCAGCAAATCTCGCAGTACCGCTTGGGTAAGCACGACTTCTACTTGTGCATCTTCCAACATCAAGGTCAGACGTTCCACGGGATGGCGGATGTCCAGCGGTAGGTATGCGCCCCCAGCTTTGAGAATGCCAAGCATGCCGACCATCATCTCGATCGAGCGCTCCGCAAAAAGCCCGACGAGCACGTCTGGACCGACGCCCCTCTGTCGGAGAAAGTGGGCCAATTGATTGGCACGAGCGTTGAGTTCTTGATAAGTGAGTTGCTGACCCTCACAGGTGAGAGCAAGTGCCTCCGGTGTGCGCTCGACCTGAACTTCAAAAAGGTGATGCAGGCAAGAGTCTGCAGGATAGACTGCCCTGGCATCACGACGTTCGACTAACAACCGTCGCTGCTCGGCTTCGGTCAACAACGGCAGCTCTGTGATCCCTTGATCCGGGTTAGCCGCAATAGCTTCCAATAAGGTGGTGAAATGGCCCACCATTCGTCTGATGGTGGCAGCCTCAAATAGGTCGGTACGGTACTCCATCGTTCCACTCAATCCGGCGAATTCCTCCCATAGCGATAGGGTCAAGTCAAACTTTGCCCTTTCACTATCAACTCTCATTGCGCTCATCCGTAACCCTGGCAATTCCAGTTCTGCGCGGGGCGCATTCTGTAAGACAAAAGCCGCCTGAAAGAAAGGCGTCTGGCTCAAGCTTCTCGCGGCTTGGAGTTGTTCGACCAGCCTTTCAAACGGGATTTCCTGGTGCGCATACGCCCCTAAGACAACTTCCCGAACATCCTTCAATAACTCCCGAAATGTAGGATTGCTCGACAAGTCAGTGCGCAACGCAAGAGTATTAGCAAAGCAGCCAATCAGTTTGCTTGTCTCAGCTTGAGTGCGGTTAGCGATGGGTGAGCCAACGACGATGTCGTCTTGTCCACTATAGCGATGCAGCAAAGTTTGGAAGGCTGCTAGCAAGGTCATGAACATTGTCACACCTTCGCTCTGACTTAGTGACTGAAGCGCTTCCGCTGACTCGGCTGATACACTCAGTGGTTCTCGCGCACCCCGAAAACTCGGTACGTGGGGTCTTGGATAATCTCGTGGCAGATCAAGCGCGGCGGGCGCATTGCGTAGTTGTTGTTTCCAGTAAGCGAGCTGCAGCTCCAAGACTTCACTCTGCGCAGCCTCTCGCTGCCACAGCGTGTAGTCGGCATATTGGATTGGTAGCTCCTCTAACGGAGTGGGTAGATTGGCAACATAGGCGGTGTAGAGTGAGCCAATTTCGTTCAAAAGTACGCCGGCGCTCCAGCCATCAGAAATAATGTGGTGAATCGTCAGGAGGAGGACTTGGTCCAGATCGCTCAATCGCAGTAAGGTGGTCCGCAGCAGTGGTCCAGATTCCAAATCAAATGGCTTCTGAGCCTCGTCGCGGGTTAGGTTCCGCAAGCGCGTCCCACGCTCCTGCTCTGAGAGTTCTCGTAAGTCAACAACTGGCAGGAGCACTGCCCTTGACTGAGCAATAACCTGGCTCGGCTCGCCAGCTATGAGCGCAAAGTTTGTGCGCAAGGTTTCATGACGAGCGATGATGGTTCGCAAGCTTTGTTTGAGCCCATCAAGCTCAAGCTTCCCCGTTAGTCGAATGGTCCAAGGAATGTTGTAAGCTGAACCGCCTGGGTCAAGCTGCTCCAGAAACCAGAGTCGTTGCTGGGCGAACGAGAGCGGAGTAACAGCAGCAGAAGTTCGACGGGGTATTCTGCAAGCTGCTGGGGGTGCCAGACCTTCTTCCTGAAGGAGAGCCTCAAAAAGTGCTCTGCGGCTTGGTGAGAAGTCGGCGATTTGATTATTTTGTAGATTCATGACCCGTCCTCGGAGAGCTCGACGACAAGAGCGCTGGTTGCTAGTGAAGCAGGCGCACTCGAGAGTTAATGGGCGTACGCTAATACTGGAGAGGAGACGCTGCTTCCAAGGGCTCCGCCCCTGCTTGTCACAAAAGTTGGATACCAACCCCCAGCAGGAATCGGCAGAACTCAATGACTCTGGACAGTGATTGTTAGAATCGGGAATCCGGTCGGATACGGTACTGGGCGTCCAAAGCTCGATTCAAAAAGTCTTCAACGAATCGCGAACGTTGAGGAGAGCAGGGGCTTGAGTGTGGAAACTCCTTTGCAATTACCGAAGCACGATTGCCTGGGAGCATCGGAAACCGAGTCCTGATACTACGACGTAGAGCTACCGCACCCATCAGGATTTGGGCATCGCGTTAGCGCCGATTTACCGAACAGTCTCGGTCGGCAAGTCATGGCAGCACTCCGTGCACTGTCTGGAAGTTCCTATGATATGAACGTTCAGGAAGCTACACCCTGCATCGAAAGCCTGTCAAGTTCACTACCGAAGAAACTAAATCCTCCTTTAGAGCGGACTTGCAATGAGGGCGACTCAGTTCCGCGGGACTAGGTCCTGGAGTATTGCGGTTGCCGATTCGAGGACATGCGGAACTCGGCTTTTCTTGAGGTCTGCCCGACGCGTCTCGCTGCTCTTAAGGTCATGTGATCGCCTTGGCCTTTAGTTTCCCGCCGTTGTTGACCGTGAGACGAAAGCAACTCTCGTTGGGCGATTAAAGATCAAGGCCAGTATTGATGGTATTGACATACGAGTCGCCGCTCGTGACCTGTAGCTTGGCCGTAAGTGTCGTCGTGCCGATACCAACCTTAGTCTGTGCCGCTAAAACGTCCGTTTGACGGCAGGCCCGTGGCGGAGTTTTTACTCTCCCAGATTAGTCAAATGTTCAAACAGCAAGGCAAAGAGTATATTTAACCAGGTCGCCAGCTAAATAACGGGCATCCGAGCACCCTTGCCTCATGGCTGGCGGGGCTTACTAGCGAAACCCTGACAAGATGCATGCCACCTTATTTCAGGTAGACGGAAAGCTTCAGCAAGTGAGAAGTCTGGCAGTTATTATTGTGCTTGCTCTTTCTCTTCTCTGCGCTTGGTTTCCAACGGCTCAAGCCATAGACAAACCCGCCTCCGAGTCGCTCTCAGCCAAAGACCGCATTGAAATCTTTGAGACGATTTGGAAGACGATCAATGATGAATACTACAACTACAACCCCGCATTCGCTGACTGGGTGGCTGTGCGCGAGCGTTATCGCCCTCGCATCGAGGGCACAAGAGACGATGACGAATTCTATACCCTAATCAAACAGATGTTGCTCCGCGAATTGCACGACTTTCACACAACTTTTGCCGCTCCGAACGAGCAACCACGAAGTAACGGGCTTTCCGTAAGCGAAGTTGAAGGCAAGATCGCGGTTGTGCGCGTTGAGCCAGACTCTGAGGCAGTGCGCGCGGGCGTGCAGCCAGGAATGGTTGTGCGAACGTTCAACGGCAAACCGGTTGAAGAACGAATCGCTCAACTGCAGACGACATTAGGTCATTCTTCGAATGCGCAGGCTGATCGCTTTCTGTTTTACAGTACTTTCCTTAATGGTCCGCTCAACGAGCCTTTGCAGCTTGGTCTTGAGCGAGCGGACGGAACACAATTTGACGTGGTGATGGCGCGCCATTTAGGTTCGAGAACATCATCGACACTCATCTCGCAACGCATGCCCTCCGGCTTTTACTATCTAAAGATCCAGGGCGCATTCGTGTCGCCGGTTGACGAACAATTCAAAAGCGAGTTTGCCAACTTTCGGGATGCGCTCGGTTTGATCATTGACTTGCGCGGCGTCAGCGGCGGCAATGTTCACGATATCGGGCTAAAGATCGCCAACTACTTTTTCCCTGCCAAAATCTCTTTCGGACGAATGATCAACCGCTCAGGCGAGACACCAGCTTTTCATACCTGGAGCGCCGGCGGCGGCAATCAAATCTACAAAGGTCCGGTGGTGATTTTGATTGACGAGTCGGTACGGAGTGCCGGAGAGGTCTTCGCCGATGGATTTCAGGAGAATGGGCGCGCGACCGTCATCGGTGTCCAGAGTTGCGGTTGTGTGGCCGACCGGAACAGTAAGAAGGTGAAAGGCGGCGGCTTGCTCTATTACAGCCATCTTGCTTACCTGTCTGGCAAGGGACATAAGCTGGAAGGAGATGGTGTCGTGCCGGATAAAATAGTCCCTCTGACAATTACCGCGTTGCGGCAGGGCCGCGACGCCATGTTAGACGAGGCTGAGCGCACCTTGAAAACGCTGAAGTCTCATTGATGCCGACACCGAGTTTGAAAATTTGCCATGAAGCAATCACCGATCAGCAATCCTGTGATCCCGGGTTGCGTACTGATGCTGTCCGAACATGAGCAAATCTATGCGATCACACCCGAGCAGGACTTGGCGAAACGCTCAATGAAAATGCACCCACGAATACAGTCGCGATCTTGCGCAAAGCGCTTCCCAAGACTGCAAAACCTTTATTCATCGGTTCGATTCCGATCGCCGCCTCCAACCACCCGAAGCAAAGAGCAAGTGCCGTACTCGGCTTGAACAAGCAGCATTGGGGCGTTAACCCCCCAGTAATTTCTAAATCCAAAGGCCGGAAGCGAAAGTTTCCCTCCCGCAACTAAAACCTCCAAGGTGACATTGCCAACGAAAGAGGAAGCGATTCAAATGAGAATTAGGAATAGCAACATGTCGAAGTTGATCGAACCGAGCTATCAAAGACGCCGTCTCGTGATGCTGTTGCTGTGGCTTCCGATCTGCGCCGCGATGGTGTTTGGTCAAAACTCAGCTAGCATCAAGATGAGCGTCGACGCAACCGACGCCCCGCGCAACATGCTCCACACGACGCTGACAATTCCGGTGAAGCCCGGGCCGCTTTCTCTGTTTTATCCAAAGTGGATTCCCGGTGAGCACAGTCCTACCGGGCCGATCAACGACATGGTTGGGTTGAAGTTAAGTGCGAATGGAAAGTCAATCCCGTGGACGCGTGACGCGGTCGAGATGTTCGCTTTTAGTTGTGAGATACCAGCGGGAGCGAGCGAGCTCGAAATCGCCTTCGACGATATGTCGCAACCGGGCACGACCATGAGCGCGCGTTTGGCGCGTGTGAAGTGGAATCGTGTACTCGTCTATCCGCGCGGGATCAATAGTGACGCGATTCGCGTCGATGCATCGATCAAATTGCCAAGCGGATGGAAGTTCGCGACAGCATTGCCGGTGGCGCGAGAACGACAGAATGACGTCGAGTTCAAAGAAGTTTCGCTGACTGAGTTGGTTGATTCGCCTTTAATCGCGGGCGCGAATTTTCGCAAACTGACACTCGCTTCAGCACCGTTGTTACATGAGATGGATATTGTCGCGGACACGCCCGTCGCGCTCGAAGTGAAGCCCGAGACGTTACTTGGCTGGCAAAATCTGGTGAAGGAAGCGAACGCTTTATTTGGCGCGCGACACTACCGCAGTTACCGTTTTCTCTTGACGCTGAGCGACGTTGGGGGCAGCGAAGGCCTCGAGCATCACGAATCGAGCGAAGACGGAGTCGGCGAAAAGGCTCTGAGCGATCCGGGTCAACTGATTGACCTCGGCGATTTGTTGGGTCATGAATACGCCCACTCGTGGAATGGCAAATATCGCCGGCCCGCGGATCTGACTACTCCGGATTTCGAACAGCCAATGCACGGGGATCTGCTTTGGGTCTATGAAGGCTTAACTGAGTACCTCGGAAAAGTTTTGCCGGCTCGCAGCGGACTGTGGGCGCCGGAAAATTTTCGCGAGTCGATAGCCGCAGTCGCAGCTGAAATGGACAATCAAGCCGGACGAAAGTGGCGGCCACTCGTCGATACGGCGACGGCGGTCCAGTTCACTTATTCGTCGCCGCGCGCGTGGATGAATTACCGGCGGCGCGTAGATTACTACTTCGAAGGGCTGCTGCTCTGGATGGAAGCCGACGTGATCATTCGTCGGCAAAGCCAGGGCAAGTTGTCGCTGGATGATTTCTGTCACAAGTTTCACGGCGCTCCGGACACTGAGCCAATGGTTAAGACCTACACCTTGGACGACATCGTTAACACGCTTAATTCGGTGACGCCGTACGACTGGCGCGGATTCCTGAACGAGCGCGTGAGCTTAGTCAATCAGCGCGCGCCGCTGGGTGGAATTACTAACGGCGGCTGGAAGTTGGTTTATGAAGAGAAGCCAAACGAAGACGTGAAGTTCAACGAGCAACAGCGGAGATTCATGAACCTTGCATTTTCGATCGGTATGATCGCGAGCACGGAAGGTGTGGTGCTTGACGTCAATCCGGAACTGCCGGCGGCAAAGGCGGGTCTGGCTCCCGGAATGAAAATAGTCGGAGTCAATGGCCGCGCCTGGTCGGCTGACGCAATGCACGATGCGATCGCCGCGACGAGGAATACAGCGACGCCGATCGAGTTGCGCGTCGACAATGGCAGCTTTCAGGAAAACCACAGAGTGATGTATCGCGGCGGCGAGCGCTATCCACATCTGGAACGCGATGCGACGAAACCGGATCTGCTTAGTGAGATAATCAAGCCACACGGGCATTAATGAGCAAAAGAATCTAATCAGTAGCCCTTCAATTTGAGCCTGTGACTTTTTTGTAACCGAGCATCTCCCTCCCAATGCATTTCGCTGCTCGCACTCTTCGGCTCAAATTTGCATAATTAATTTTGACATGATCGGGCGAGGCCTTCTGGCCTTTCTTCTTGTAAGAATGAAACGGGAAGCGCGTCAATATTTACTCCTTATTTTGATCAGCCTTGGGTTCGGTGTGGGCGTGTGGGCCGTCCTGCGATTCACTTCGCTGCGCCGTCACGAAAACAATTCGGTCTTCTTCTCCGACGCGGCCACTCTGCGCACCAGCGATCCCGATCTGTGGGCGCGCAACATGGACAAGCTAAAGGAACCTCGCGCCGAGAGCGAGAATGTCGCGATCGAAATTCCGTCAGAGCTTCGTCACTACGAAGATCGACATTGGTTTCTGGCGACACAGGTCGCCGAGGTCAAAAAATTCAACGTGCAACCTGTGCAGGACTTTGTCGATCTTGCCGCAATGATTCAGCGCGGCGAAATGGTCCCCGTGCAAGCGGTCACCGATACCTACATCCTTTATGGCGTCGCCGCCCGAACGGACGGCAGCGCCTTCACCCGATATGTGGCCAATCAGAATGTAGAACTCAACGACGATACCGCACTGCGCGATGCCTACGTCCAGCTTGAATCTGCGCACGCGAAGCTGCAAAAAGTAATTACAAATCTGCAGACTCAGTTGGCCGCGTCGAAAAAGGGAGCGGGTGCGAAACAAGACGAGCTGCAAAAAGAACTTGATGCGCGCCAGCGTGAGTTGAGATCGAACGAAGACAATAAAGCGCAGCTCGATAAGTATTACGGTCGTTCTTCCAGCTCATCAGGCAGCCAAGCAACCCTCTTACGCGATTACGACTCGCTGGAAAATCTTGCGAAGGATTTCCGCGGACGATCTTTCGACCTCAATAATTCAAATGATCGCCAGACGCTAAAGATTTACTTGCTTAGCTCGCTAAGACCGCCAGCGCTAAAGATTCTTGAAGAGATTGCCAGGGCTTATCACGACAAGTTCGATCGACCCCTACCCGTAAGCTCGCTGATTCGACCCGAGCAATACCAGCACGTCTTGCGCAGATTCAACCGCTATGCCGTCTTGATTGATACGCCGCCGCATTCGACCGGCCTGGCGTTCGACATCGACTACCGTTTCATGAGCGGCGCCGAACAGAATTTTCTGATGAGTCTGCTGGCGCGCATGAAAGACGATGGCCGTATCGAGGTCCTGCGCGAACGCGGCGCCAACTACCACGTGTTTGCTTTCATCGACGGCACGCGTCCGGATGACGATCTGATTAAGGCGTCGCTACCGGACGCCGGCGCGCCGGATAATGAGACGAATCCTGATGAGAACGATTCGGTAAAGAAGACACCGGTGAGAGTCGACACGAAATCGCGGTTAGCGAAGAAGAAGAAGCGGTAGCGCGGCGAAAGAAACATCCACAGATTACGCAGATTACACAGACAAAGCATTCAGAATTTCTCTGCTGAACAAACGATTTCGATTTGAGCCTTTTGTGCTTTTTTGTGCTTGGCTCCCATCTGTGTAATCTGCGTAATCTGTGAAACATTCTCTTTCTTCACCACGAGATGGCCCATGTCTTCATCGGGGCTCCGTTCATCGCTCTCATCGTGCCTTGGGTTTATGTCTTTAAGAATTATGTGATGTGGGAGAAGCGGAAGCTGGTGTCTTAAGCTCCGCTGTAGCGCAAATTGTTAATTTGCGTATTCAACGGAACCCAGACTGTTGCGGAGCGTTGATTTAGCTGTCGAATACCGCCTCAGTTAATGTGTCACCATTGACGGACAAGAAAGGACGATGCCGCTAATGCACATTCACCCGTTCCTAGGCAGCGCCAAACCAACAAGGGTCTGCAAAGTTTTTGTGTATGCCGTATTTCTTTGCGGCGTCATGTCCGCTCAGGCAGTGCGCGCCCAAGAGGCGCCTAAGAACGAAACGCCACCTCCGCAAACGTCAACAAAGGATGACGATATTGAGCAGCTCCGCAAAATGGTGCGCGAACAGAGCGCCGAAGTTGGCCGGCTCAAGGCCGAAGTCGCCAAACTCGAGAAGTATCGCCAGATTGATTACCTGCGCGCGCAGTTGTTGAAAGAGGAGCAACGCGCCGAAGCCTTGCAGAGGGAACTATCCGACATCGCCGCCAAGGAAACGTCTTTGCAGAAACGGCTCGATGAGATCGAACCACAACTTAGGCCGGATAGGATCGAGCAGTCGCTTGCCGGGGTTGGATCGACACGACCCGAAGAAAACCGGGACGCGGTGCGGAATCAATTGTCGAATGAAAAGCGAAAAATCCAGGCGCAACTCGATCAGTTTCGCCAAAACAGGATGCGACTACAGGCTTCACTCAGCACCGCCGAGGCTTCGATTGCTAATCTCCGGCAGCGACTGAGCGAAGCCGTTCGTTAACACTGCGCGTCTTTCATGAATTAATTGCAGAAGAGCAGAGACCCGGGCTCTGTTTGAACTCGCCTAATCGACGAGTAGCGCTATGCCGGTTCTGATTGCATCTTAGCGTTTCACGCCGATGGATCTTTGTCGATAATAAACAAGTACGCATTAATGCTTGGACCAGTTTTCGGCACGAATTCTACCTGCACCTTTCCGGTAGCCTGCGTGCTATCGGGGTTGAAGTAAACCTGTATCTTTTGGCCTTGATCGTAGGCGGCAAAGTCGGCGGCAGTCTTAGTAGCAGTAGGCTTTGTCGTAACGAGATTAACCGCTTCAATCGCGTCCAGGGCTGTTCCTGACCATTCTATTGGTCCAATAGTGCCCTTTTTGATCTGCGGCGGCTTGCCGCTCGTCACGACGCTGATCTTCGGTGGCGATTGAACATCTACCGAGATGGGAAATAAATATGGTTGAGCGCTTCCCGTCCTAATAACCAGATATGGGTATTGCGCTGCCAGCTTTTTGCTAATGGTGAAAGCGTAATCACCCTGGCCCTTTTTCACTAGCTCAACACCTACCGTATAACTCTTATCCAATTCCACGCTGAAAGGTTCCTGGAAGCCACTTGGGGAAGCAATCCGGAACACACATTTATCATCATCACCACCAATGCGCATGACATTGGGTTCTGAATAGATAAGCGGAAACGATGTCTGATATTCCAAGCCACAAAACGGCACGCGAAATGATACCGACTGACTGGCTGCGAGAGCTTTTGGAATCCAGGCGCCAACTTGAATATATTTCTTTGCAGGCGCGTCGGCACCGCTCGGTTTGGGATCGGCTGAAGACGGCTGAGGTTTTTGTTCTTTGGGATCGTTTCGGGCTGTATGACTTTCTGCCTGGTGGTCATTACCGGCGCCGCCAGTCGCGTGCGGGGCTTGGACCGATTCCGCTTCAACGTGCTCGTCGTCTGGCTTTGCCTGATCGCCGCTCTCTTTGGCGCCATCCGGCTGGCCGGGGGGCGGCATATCAAAATAATCGTAAGGCAACGGGACGGCGTTTGCACCCACATACAAAATCGGCTCGGGCAACTTTTGTATGTCCGCGATTTCGAAATCTGTCTGATCACCATCGGCATCGATACCGTTGACGTCGATTTTCAAATAGACGGTATTGTTATAATTAGTTGCCTCGATCGCGGCGCGAACAATCGATAAGGCTTGTGCTTTCTTTTTTTGTTCGACGCTCACTTCCTTTTTTTGATCGACGCTCAATCGTACGGACGAGCCGAAGCGGCCACTGATGACGCAATCGCCCGCGGCCAGCGAGGTGAGGCTGGTTTTGAACTCGAGCGCCTGATTGGACTTCAAAGTCAATGTGTCATTTTCTTCGCTTAGCACGTCGCGGCCGATCAAAACTTTAGTACCCGAGAAGAAATTTGATCCTCTAATCATCACCGTGGCTTCATCCGTGCCGGAGGTGACCCAACTGATATGTTTCACTTTGGGCTCGAGCGCCGCTTGAATTTGCGCCGTATTCGGTACTTCTAAATAATGCGAAGGGAAATCGGTCCTTTTTGACTGATCGATATCGAGAGGCAACCAACTCCATTTCCTGCTGCTGGTTTGTCTTCTTTGGTTCAGGTGCCGCCAGTAAGATCGGGTACTGATTTCTAACGCTGCCCTGTCCTCGGCATCTTTCTCGGCTTCGGGCATCGCAATAACTGCCAGCATCTGTCGCGTTCCGGGACTCACTGTCTTGCGGCCAAGGACCGGCCGGAACTCCCATCCGAAAACCGTGGCGCTTGAATCGTTGTCGAACAGCGTTGGCTGCGCGCGGGAATCGCGTTCGAACGCAATCGTGTCGGAATCACGATGGACGAATAATTGGCGGGTTTCGCCCTTACTGGTAAAGCCGAGCGTTATGACACTGGCCACGGCCGATCCGCCAATCGATTGAGAACTGGTACTTACTGTTTGCGAGTTGTAGGTCTTTTCATGAGGAATCAGCGCAACTAAAGAGACGCGATTGTCGCGTGTGTCTACCCGCGGCTCTGTTTTTTTCGGGCCGTATTGTTCCATCCGTACTAAAGAGTCGTGATGGTAGTGTGACTCTACCGGATGCTCTGTTTCTTTCGGGACGTTTGGTTTCATCCGTACGCCGATCTCGACAACGGCAACGGAGTCTTCACAACCGCGAGGCGGCGTGATCGAGACTTGAAAGCCAAGAACTGTTTGCAGCCGCGGCTCACTCCCAAACAAGCGATCCGTCAACGATCGTTCATACAACGTTTCAAGATTTAGAATTTGTGAGGCCAGATTGAGCTGGTCATTTAGCACATCACTCGCCGCCAGCGCCACGGTAGCTTTTGGATCAGCCTTTGCGCCCTCTACGGCAGCCGCGCTTTCCGGTGCGGCCTTCTTATCGTCGGAACTTTGTCTGGGAGTCGTGGCCGCGGAAGATTGAGCCGGACTCGCTTTAACGTCAACGTTGACTGAACTGGTTGACTGACTCGCAGTCTGTTGCTGAAAGGCCGAAAGGTTTTCTGTCAGATTTGGATTAACAACATTAAGCGATGCCAGTCGGCTACTCAGCCGCTCGATTCTCAGCGCCAGCGAGCGATTGTCAAAGGCCTTCGCAGGTCCAATGGTTATCCCGTTTCCCGTAGTATCCTTAGGTCCATAGGCGAACCACGCCCACAACTGAATGAGAGCGTACACTGCTGCGAGCCCCAACAAGTTCACCAGCGCCAGCTTATGCGCCGCAAGAAAGTTCAGGATACTTATTGCTGTTTGCATACCCATTGGTAGGTGACAGTTCCGTTGTGTTCTACACCCTCCCAGACTGGGACCTGGCCTGGCGGACAAACCGGACTGCGCTTGATCGCGCGAAAACTAATTGACGCCAGGTCAACGTCAAGCCCGGCCGCGCTCAGTGCACTATTTACCAATTCCAGTAAATCATCTTTTTTGCTGTGCAGTTGTTTTTGAAAGTTCTGTATTTGCCATTCCTGAGACTCCCAGAATTGATCGGACTTGAAATGTTCGGCACAGGGCTAAGACATCGCCGGTGTTCGGCTGGCGCTAGCAGTAAACAGCGTCTCGGCGCGGCTCTGAGGACCAGCCACTGTTTGCGCGGAGAATATTTCAGATCGCGACCCGGAAGTCAACGCGATTTTTTGCTAAAGCGCGTACAGCCAACCCAGTCAGTCTATCCAACGCTCACGGGTTTCAACGAGTGACGCCTCGTTGTGCCTTGTATACCTATTTTGATCGGCGATCGTAATCTGATACGTAAGAAGGAGTCGTGATCTCGGAAGGCAAACGCGGATCTGGAATAGGTTCATCAGCAACCATGCGCAACGGAATCACTCCGGCCCAAACCGGCAAGTCGTAATCCCCTTCATCGTCGAGCGGCGGACCGGTGCGAATCTTTGCCGAAGCCTCAGTGATCGGCAGAGACAGCACGGTCGTCTGTTGCAGTTCAGCTTCGTTGGGCTCGCGCACATCCTTCCAACGACCGGGAATCATATGCTCAGACAGCGCGAGCAGCGCCCCGATCTTTTCTTCACGATCTTCAACGACTGAGGCATTTCCCAAGATAACTACTGAGCGATAATTCATCGAATGATGAAAGGCGGAACGCGCCAATACGAGTCCGTCGATCAGCGTGACGGTAACGCAAACTTGGATTCCCTTTCCGACATTGCGGAGCATGCGGCTGGCCTGCGACCCGTGAATGATCAGTTCGTCTTCGACCCGCGCGTAGCCGGTCGGAATCACGATCGGTTGACCGTCAGAAACAAAGCCCACGTGACAAATGAATCCTTCGTCGAGAATCTGATTGATTACGTTGCGGTCATAACTGCCGCGTTTCGGCAGACGCTTGAGAGTTGTGCGTGGGGTCCGATTCATTGCTTGTTCCTTGTTAGGTCGAATTGTCTTGAGCATAGGCGAGAGTTGCAGATTGGAACAAGCGAGGTTAACTGCTTTCATTCACGGTTTGTTTAAGGAGTCTGTCGAATTAAGCGGCAGAGCGGCGAAAATCTTATAGAAACAGGCGACTTAAAATCTCTCTTACATCGCGACTTGAGCGAAATGACGCGCCTTTCGCTCAAGTCGGAAAGCTGAAACCAAAAGAGTGCTCCGGTCTATAAACATTTTGTGCCTACGGCACTTTCGCCGATAGTCTCCTGAAGCGAGATGTGAATGAGAACGCACAATAGAAATACGCAACCGAGTTTTCACTGCGGCGCGATGCTGGGGTGACTGGGCGCTGCGTGTTACTACGAACACAGCGCCCAGGGACACGGTAAGCTCGTTACTAATCACTCACACTGATTTGGTTGTCGACCGACTTTACGCCTTTAACGTTGCGCACCGCGCGTTCGACCTGGCTCTTTTCAGCTTGGCTG
>QHXI01000160.1 GCA_003222895.1 Acidobacteriota bacterium
TGCCGACTTTTACGAAGACGAAGTCGATGCCGCTACGAAGGATTTGCTGACCCTGTTGGAACCTCTGATGATTGCGTTCCTGGGTGTTGCAGTCGGTGGAATCGTCATCTCGTTGTACATGCCGCTGTTTGCGATGATCGCGAAGCTTTCTGGATAAGCCCGGCGTGACAAAAATTGTAGAAACTTACGAAGGAGCAGACAAGTTCTGCTCCTTCATCCGTTCAAAGTGCCAAGGAAGTTTGTACCTGATTGCTGCCAATAGCAGCCGGTAGCGAAGGAACCAGGAGCCAATGTCACGTACTTTCGATGAACGAACTTGGTTGACTTGGCTGGTAAAGGTGAGAATCATCATCATCACCTTCCTGCTTGGCATCGGCCTCGCCATTGTTCGGCTTACACACACGAACGTGCCCGAGCGAGCGTTTGTCAGCGCTATCCTGCTTTGGTACACGGTCGGCGTTTTCTTCCTGGTGCTGAACTCCCTGTGGAACGATTCCAAGCTTCAGGCGCGGGTTCAGGTTTTGAGCGACCTTGCGCTCGCGACGGCCGTCATTTACATGACGGGCGGAATCGACACCTCATTCAACTTTCTTTATCCGCTGATCATTATCGTGGCCAGCATTCTGCTGCCACGCTGGTGGGCATACTTAACCGCGGCGCTCTCGTTCATCGCTTTCGGCGCGATTCTGGACCTGTCTTTCTATCAGATCATTCCGTCTTTTTCGACGTCGCGTCCTGACCTTAAGGCAGTGCAGCTTGTCGTAGGTGTCAACTTTCTTGCCTACATGGCAATTGCCTATCTTTCCAGCAACCTGAGCGCAAAGCTGCGCCAGGTTGGCGTCGAATTGCACGTGAAGAGCGATGAACTGCAGGACCTGCAGGCGATGCAGGAAAACATCCTCCACTCGATGCGCGGCGGTCTGATTACTACGAATCTGGATGGCAGGATCACGCTTATCAATCAGCCGGGTGTGAACTTTCTTGGGCGCAAGTCCAGTGAAGTGCTGGGAACGCACATCTCCTCATTGTTCATTGATCGGATGCCACAGCCCGATTCATATCCGGTGCAGGATGAACTTCGTGCGAGTACTCCGAACGGCGAGAAGATATTCGGCATCACAGTCACGCCTCTTACGATTCACGACGGCGACGTCGTCGGATTTGTTTACACGTTCGCCGATCTCACGGAAGTGCGCAGGCTGGAGAATGAGATTCGTCAACGCGATCGTCTCTCCGCCGTCGGGCGGCTGGCTTCAGGCATTGCGCACGAGATTCGCAATCCACTTTCATCCATTGCCGGCTCCGTCCAGATGCTTTCGAAGATGTCCACACTCAACGACGAACAGCAAGTATTGGTTGACATTGTGCGTCGTGAATCGGAACGCCTGAACAACATCATCTCCGATTTTCTGATGTACTCGCGAGAGAAGAACTACAAGCTTGCGCAGCACGATCTCTTGTTACTGCTCGATGAGACGCTGCGTCTTATCGAGAATCGGCCGTCGCGCACCGGCGCGGAATACCGGGTTGTCCGCAGCTTCGAGGCCCGCGAAGCTCTGGCGATTGTGGATACAGATCGTCTCAAACAGGTGTTTTGGAATCTATGTGACAACGCTTTTCGCGCAATGTCAGAGGGCGGAACCCTGAAGGTGAGCTGAGCCGTTTCAATCGAGTTTTGAGGGCGGTACGGGACTCGGTTTGGCGCTGGTTTATCAAATTGTGCAAGCACATAAAGGACGCGTCTACGCCGTCTCTGTGCCGAAAGAAGGCGCTGAGCTCATAGTCGAGATACCGCAAGCCCGGGCCCATCCGCATGGGCTCACGGTAGCCGAGAAGAGGGTGCGTGCCGCTGCGGTCAGGTCGGAGAGAGTACATGGCTAACGTTTTAGTGTGCGACGATGAGCGCTCGATTCGCGAGTTGCTCGAGATCGCGCTGCGTAAAGAAGGACACAAGGTTGAGATTGTTAGCTCAGGTGAGTTGGCGATCAGAAAGATCGAGTCAGCTCGCTACGACGTAATCGTGACCGACATCAAGATGCCGAGCATCAACGGCATCGACGTTCTGAAGCATGCCCATCGGGTTTCACCCGACTCTGCTGTCGTACTCATCACAGCGGCAGGCGATTTCGATTCAGCCGTGCAGGCAGTAAAGTCCGGGGCCTTCGACTATATCCAGAAAACCCCAAATGGACTAGTCGATGAAGTCAGAGTCTCCATCGGACGCGCGGCCGAAGTCATTGAGTTGCGCCGCCAAAATCAGGCTTACCGTCGTGATGCCGCGAGCCGCAATTCGCTCGATAACATCATCGGGTGCAGTCCTGCAATCAATCAGTTGAAAGAAACCATCCGTACTGTAGCCTCTACCGGCAGCACGATTCTTATTCATGGCGAGAGCGGAACCGGCAAAGAGTTGGTTGCCCGCGCAGTGCACACCTGCTCGCAGCGTGATGGTAAGCCGTTCGTCTCGGTGAATTGCGGGGCTTTTCCCGAAACGCTTCTCGAAACCGAACTCTTCGGATATGTGAAAGGAGCATTCACCGGGGCAAATCAGAATAAGCAGGGTCTATTCGAAGTCGCTGATGGTGGAACCATATTCCTCGACGAAATCGGTGAGATGAGCCTCTCCATGCAGGTAAAGCTCCTGCGCGTATTACAAGAACGTACCGTTCGCCCGGTTGGCGGAACGTCGGAAATCGGCGTCGATGTGCGAGTGATCGCTGCGACCAATCGCGATCTTCACGAGATGGTGGAGGAGAAGACTTTTCGCGAGGATCTTTATTATCGCATCAGCGTAATACCGATCGAAGTGCCACCATTGCGTGGCCGCCAGGAGGACATCCCCGTTCTCGCCAATCACTTCCTCAAACGCTACGCGCCTGCTGCAGGAAAGAACATTCTGCGCATGTCCGATGAGTCGACAGCTGCACTT
>QHXI01000161.1 GCA_003222895.1 Acidobacteriota bacterium
TCATTCCATTTCTGCGGACGCAGCAACACGAAGCATGCAGTGCAGCGCTGCTCGCGAGCTTCGGCCAACGCCGTTTTACGCGCTCGCAGCACGCGATCATACAGATCGAGCAAATCGCTGGTTACACCTGAACGAAGGCCGCCGCGTTCTACCTGCAGTTCCTTGAGGCGGGCTTCGTCTTTCGCAGTCAGCGTCCGAGCTTCCTCTTTTTCTCTCTCGACCTGCGCGGACTGAGTTTTCAGACCGCTCTCTGAAGCCTTCACCTGGCGATCGAAAAGCTCCCCGCCTTCCATAATCTCGAGAATCTTGTCTTCGGCTTTGCGGATTTCCGTCTGGGCGAATTCGATCTCGTGCATCAGCGCCTTATATTGCTCGTTGGTCTTAACGTCCAACGACTGATCGCGGAATTTCGCGACCTTTTGCTGAAACGACTGGATGTCCGATTCCAGGCTGCGCCGCTTTAACTCTTGCGACTTCATTGCCGTCTTAGCCTGCTCTACTTTGGCTTTGGCGTCGGAGAGTTGGTGCTCGATTTCGGCGACTCGTTTGGGAAGCGCCGCGACCTCGGCCGAGAGGCGAGCGATCTCGCGGTCAACCTGCTCGAGTTTGATAAGCGTGTCGAGGTCTGCGCTCATGAGGAGATAACGTGATTCTAACAGGCTGGAAGTGGCGAGGGCGAATCGTCCGGTTGTATGCCCCAAACATTCCGATGCTGACAGCCAGAAGTTCTGCCAACGCGTGTTGACTGTGCGCATGATGCGCCGGTCGTTGGAGATCAGCAGGATGAAGATGAGAGTTGGAATCAGCAAAACGCCGGCCAAGATCATCGACCAGTACAAGGCTGTTACTGGATTGATACGCATGTAGTTGGCGCCTGCCGCCACGAAGACTGCGGCCGAGATCAGCATGTAGAAGCGCTTGGCTTCCCACGGTTTCTCGCTCAAACCAGACTTCCAGCCAACCGCTTGTGCCAGATCGAAGCACATGGAAGCCGTAAGCACCGGAAGGGCAACCATTCCCGAGCCAATAATGCCGATGGCGAACACGATTGGCCCCCAATCGCCGACCGCGGGACGCAATGCCTCTGCCGCCTGACGTGTAGTCATATCGGGAGCGTTGTTGAAGTGCAGAACTGCGCTGGCGGCAGTCATGATTGAGCACGCCAAAACGAAAGTCACCGCCGTCGACAAAAACGAATCCGCGTCGTGATGTTCGTGCTCCGGGTCACTGCGCGAACTGGTCTGCCAGATGATGATGTACGGGGTAAGAAACGATCCGAAGAGAGCGACGATGTTCTCAGCGTAATCCGCCGTCGCCTGCATCTTCGGCAGAAACACGTCGTGCAGCAGGCCGGCAACACCGGGATGGGTGAGCACGGCAGCGGCAACATATAAGTACAGCGGCAGCGACAGAACCACCAGCGCGCGCGTAATCTTCTGATAATCCTTGAATACCAGGATGTACCAGACGAAGAACGCGGTCGCCGCGACGAAGAACATGCGCGAGAGGCCAGTGAGAATCGAGAAGGCATCCGAGACAGCCATGATGTCTGCGATGACCACCGCGAGGTTGATCACAATCGTCAAAACGGCTCCGGAGATTGCGAACTTGCGTCCGTAATGGTCGCGCACTAAATCGAGTAGGCCCTGACCGGTCTCAACCCCAATGCGACTGGTAACAGAAAAGACGGCCAGCAAGAACGGGACGATCAGGATCACAACCCAAAACAGCGAATGAGCGAACGCTGCACCAGCGATGGTGGCGGTGATCACTGCCGAGGGATCAAGATTGGCAGCGCCGGTCACCATTCCCGGGCCGAGACGCCAAACACTCCAGCGCTTCCTCTGGCCCGATTGTTCCGGCGTCGCCGGAAATCTCACCATTCGGCCGCGATCGCTGGGGGAGCCCTTCCGTGTGTGCATGTCACGGAATCTTGGGAAGTTCACGGCGTAGGTCTCCCTCGATCTTGCGTTCGTGCCATAGCCGCAACGGACGGCTGTAGGTGATCACTCCGAAGGCGGCGATTGCCGCCAGCAGCAGCGTGTTACTGGCCCACAAAAGAATTCGCGCAATCTTGGTGTGCGAAATCTGTTGCAGAATGGCAGCGTTGGTCGGCGTGAGCAGCAGGGCAGCGGCCAGCAACATAAGACCAACGCCAGCCAGCAGACTGGTCACGTTCTTTGCCCAGCGGCCCCGCGCATGGTAGTCGGCGAAGAGCCGGAAGCCGTAGGTGGTGAGCGCTCCGATAAGCAGGAAGTTCACCAGAATCGCGATTGCG
>QHXI01000162.1 GCA_003222895.1 Acidobacteriota bacterium
AACGCGGAATACGCAACCAGGGTTAGCTTTACACTCAATCCCGAATTTCAGCACGAAGGCTGAGATATCTGCTAAGATTTCCACAGCTCTCGACGATTCCCGCCAAAACCCTAAATGGCGACTGCTACGCGTGCCTGCTACAACACAGGTGCAATATCATGGGTTCCTGCTGTAATATCCACAACATATTGGGTATCTGTGTTGACGGTGCGCACACCCAATCGTAAAGTGAGCACGTCGGCAGCTGCTGGCGCTATTGGTCCGCGCCGCAAAACCGACAATGGTAACCATTTGAGTAAATACTCTCGGGCCATCTCGGAATTAGCGTTCCAGCCAGATTTATCGGGCTTGCGCTGTTCTGTGTTTCTGATCCCCTCTTTCCTCACCAAAGGAGAGCGCAGTGCTTAAGCTCAAAAAGCTCCAGATCCTCGGCTTCAAGTCGTTCTGCGACCGTACGGAACTCAAGTTTCACGGCGAAGGCATCGCGGCCATTGTGGGGCCGAATGGCTGCGGTAAATCCAATGTCTCCGACGCAATCTCCTGGGTCCTGGGCGAGCAGTCTGCTCGCAGCCTTCGCGGAGCACGCATGGAAGACGTGATCTTCGCTGGTACTCGCGATCGCAAGCCAACAGGCATGGCCGAAGTCTCGCTGACTCTGATAGATCCGGAAGTATTTGAGGGCCATCACAGCGGAGTTCCTGAAATCGAAATTCAGGATGAACTCGCCGGAGAAGATTGGGACGAGGCATCACTCCGCACCTCCGCTGCCGAACAAACAGCCCAGGCAGAAGAAGAGGCTCGACCTGGACAGATCATTGATTTTGGGGGAAACGTAATCGCTACGCCGGTCGGGGCTGAGGCCGCTGCCGTCAGTGATGGAGAATCCTTAGCTGAAATTGAAGGGCAAGAAGCCGAGCCGGAAGTCCAGGCTGCAGAGGCCGGCGTACCGGAAGTCGTGCTGAAGATTCGCCGCCGCAAGTTCAGATCGCAGTTGCGCGCTGGTGAAATCGTCGTCACGCGGCGGCTCTTCCGTTCGGGCGAAAGCGAATACCTGCTCAATGGGAAGCTCTGCCGGTTGCGCGATATCCAGGAGATCTTCATGGGCACCGGACTGGGCCCGGAGTCGTACGCGATCATCGAGCAAGGACGCATTGGCCAGATCCTCTCGAGTAAGCCCCACGATCGCCGCGCGATTATTGAAGAGGCCGCAGGCATCACGAAGTTCAAAACTAAAAAGCGCTTAGCGGAACTGCGACTCGAACATGCCCGCCAGAACCTCGCGCGGATCAACGACATCTTCGACGAAGTCACACGGCAGATGAACTCGCTCAAGCGCCAGGCTGCAAAGGCCGAACGCTATGCCAAACTGCGCGACGAAATGCGTGAAAAGCTGCGAGTAGTCCTCGCGAGCAAACTCGCACAGATGACCCGCGAGAACGCTGCGCTGGAAGAGCAGATTCATGCACTCACTTTGGAAATCAGCGGGCGCGGCGAATCGCTTGAACAAATGGAGGCGGCGCACACATCGGCCATAACGAAGAACGCTGCTCGGAACTGGTAGTGCGGGCGGGTTCCAGCCGCACCGAGTTGGACCGTACTCATATCCGTTTTCAGGAATTGTCAGCGGAGGAAGCGACCAACCGGGCGGTGCTCGACTCCGCCGCAGCCGACGTTCAACTTGCGGAAGAACAGCATCGCTTCGAACAGGAGCAGGCTGCGGAAGCGGGACAGCAACTCCTAAGTCTCGAGCAGCAGCAGGAACAGCGCCGCCGCTCCGTCTTTGAGAGTATGTCGGCGGTGACCAAAGTTCGCGGTGAGATTGCGCAAACGGAAGACCATCTCGTCGCGCTGGCTGCACAGAGTTCCCGCCTGGCCTCGGATGCAGAAGCTACTTCGGCGGAAGTAGAGGCGCTTGGCGGGCGCCGCGGTCAAGTGACGATGGAGTTTGAATCGATCAACGACAGTGTCAGC
>QHXI01000163.1:0-1285 GCA_003222895.1 Acidobacteriota bacterium
GGTTCATCGCACATCTACATTGCTTTGCCGAGCATCTATCATTGGGTAATGTTCGGCTCGGTTCTCCTCTATTCAGCGGTGGGCTTCGCTGCCCTTTTTCTGTGGCACTTTTACTATGCCCGCAAGTCGAAAAAACGGGCCTTCGAAGTGTTGGGCTGGATCGAAGATCTGCTCTGCGGCCACGGCCACGTGGCTGGAATAACATGGCAAAGCTCGTCGAGGTTTCATCTCCCTATACGTTTGCGCTCAACTACTTTTCACAATGCCAGCCTGGATGTGCGCCTGGCGCCGCTAGAGCTACCGCTGAAGTGGCTGACTGACAAATTGAAGAAGGCACAGGAAACAGTGGTATTCCAAGCCGACCTCGACTGGGCTCCGCCTTTCACTCTTGAACTCCAGAGTTACCGGCTGTTCGCCCGAACGCGTAAAGACCTTGCTCCGGATACTCCCGGCTGGGACTTCGAGCAGACGACACCTTTCATTCTGACCACCCGTAAAGACTGGCAAAGGGAGATCACGTCAGTGATCTCGAGTCTGCTAAGTTGCCCAGAGCGCCAGTTTCTGAGCATCGGATTCAAACAGCAGTCCCCCCATTTCACGGCTACTCTAGCGCTGGATTCAATCGCGCCCACGTCAGCCTACCGCACAGAAATCTTCGACTCCCTCCGCGAACTCGCAACCGGCGCCTCCGCGCCACAGATCTAGAAGACGCAGTACTTTACTTCACTCGATCACCCGATTCTTCTCCTCAGGCCAGATCAAAGATGCCCCAACCGAGACCGCCAGGATCGCTATCACCGCTCCCAGCATGATGCCCAGCGATGGCTCGTAGTAGTGCGAGAGCAGCATTTTGAGTCCGATTAGCGTCAGCACTATTGCCAGTCCATAATGCAGGAATCGGAACATCGAAAAGAAGTGCTCCAATGCGAAGTACAACGAGCGTAGTCCCAAAATGGCGAAAACGTTCGAGGTGTAAACGATGAACGCATCTCGAGTGATGGCTAGAATCGCCGGGATCGAGTCGACTGCGAAAATCAGATCGGTGGTCTCCACCACAATCAAGGCGAGAAACAGCGGGGTAGCCATCCAGCGCCCTTCTCGCTCCACGAAAAAGTTGCGGCCTTCGAATGTCGTTGTGATGGGAAAGAAGCGGCGGAATATGCGCAGGACCAGGTTTTTCTCAGGATTGACGTCCGGCTCGCCGCTTCGCAATAGTCCGACGCCGCTATAAATCAGCACCGCACCGAAGATGTAGATGACGAATTCAAAGCGTCGCAAAAGTGAT
>QHXI01000163.1:1310-2633 GCA_003222895.1 Acidobacteriota bacterium
GTGCTGGGAATCACTCGGCACTCGGAAATACCGGAATAGAATCAGGAAGACGAAGAGATTATCGACGCTCAGCGACTCTTCGACGACATATCCGGTGACGAACTGAAGCATTGCTGGACGCCGATTCCAGAGGAATACCAGTCCAGCGAAGCACGCGGCCAGGAAAACCCAAAAGATCGTCCAGCCCACAGCTTGTTTGAAACTCACAACCGGCGAGCGCCGGTGCAGGCCCAGATCCAGTGCCAGCATTGCCAAGACGAAGATGTTGAAGCCGATCCAGAACGCCCAGGAATGAGCCATGCGCAGATCTGCGTATCCTTCGGCAGTTTACAGAATCGGCGATTTGGTCACCGGGTGAAGTAACAACAAAAAGCAAAAGCAAAACACGAACACGGACTCCACGGAAACGCCACGGACCAGCACTATTCGAATGGCATGTCAGGGTTGGGCTTGCTGATCTGCGAATCCGTGCCCGGAGGGTCCGTGCAATCCCTGGGATTTGCTTTTGTTTCCCATTTGACCCGATCGCCAGATTCCAACTCTCGGCCATCCATAATCCCGCAACTTGCAACAGTTCTATTGAGGCTGAATTTAGCCGAGGTGCTCAGATGCGATCGCGTGCGCAGATAAAGTCCCATCCTATCCACCCAATGTTGATTGTGCTGCCGCTGGGCTTGTTTATTGGCAGTTGGATCTTCGACCTGATTGGCAAGGCTACCAACAACGAGCTGCTCTGGGCAGCGAGCTTCTATTGCGGAGTTGCGGGAATCATTGGCGGATTCTGCGCGGCGATTCCCGGCGTGATCGACTGGATCAGCGTGGTGCCGCCGCGATCAAGCGCCAAGAACCGGGGCTTGTTACATGGTGGCCTAAACACACTGGTGCTCATCGCATTCATCATAATCAGTGGGTGGCTAGGCGGAACGCTCTCTTATCGCAATCAAATCGGAGTCGACCATCGCTACGCCAATGCCGGCACGTACAAAGAACGGCAAATTGAAAGCTGGGATCGGCCTGCCTGCAATCAAGGGGAACTGAGCGAAGGACAGATGATGCTGGTGCGCGTCGGCAATGAACGCGTCGTGCTCGGACGCTGTCCGGAAGGCATGATTGCCTTCAGCGATCATTGCAGCCACAAGGGTGGAGCGCTCTCAGACGGAGCGCTCGTAGGCTGCACCGTGCAATGTCCATGGCACGGATCGCAATTCGATACACACACCGGACGCGTAATCGCGGGGCCTGCCAAGAAAAAGATTGATGTCTACGAGACCCACATTCGCAGCGGCGAAGTTTATGTTATTCCCAAGCGCGCAGAAAAACCCG
>QHXI01000124.1 GCA_003222895.1 Acidobacteriota bacterium
CAGAACGGTCGGACCGTGAACTACATTTATGATTCGCTCTATCGCCTGACCAACGAGACGATTAGCGGTGCCACCCCAACTGAAAACGGGTCCGTCGCTTATTCGTACGACGCCGTAGGGAACAGGCTTTCGCGCACCTCGAGTCTGGCCGCAGTTGCTTCAACGACGAGCACCTATGATGGCAATGACCGCCTCACTGGTGAGACCTATGACAACAATGGAAATGCGCTCACGGCAAACGGCAACGCGTATTCGTACGACTTCGAGAATCACCTCACGAGTCTTAACGGTGGCGCAGTAACTTATGTCTACGACGGTGATGGCCGCCGCGTCGCGAAGACTGTCAACGGGGTTACCACTCGGTATCTTGTGGATACGAATAACCCGAGCGGGTACGCACAAGTGGTGGACGAGATCGCCGGCAATCAGGTAGTCCGTTCTTACACTTACGGGCACGCCCTCATCAGTCAGCGTCAAGTGATTGCCAGTCAATGGGAAGTCAGCTTTTATAGCTATGACGGACAGGGAAGTGTTCGGTTGTTGACAGACTTGACCGGCGCCATAACTGACCGCTACACGTACGATGCCTTTGGAAATCTCATCGCCGCTACCGGCAACACTCCCAACGAACACTTATTTGCGGGAGAACAATATGACACCAATGCCGGATTTTATTACCTTCGAACGCGCTATTTGAATCCGAGCACCGGAAGATTTCTATCGCTTGATTCTGCCCGCGGCTCGAATGCCGATCCGCGTTCACTTCACAAGTATCTCTATTGCCTTGACGATCCAATCAACAGAATTGACCCATCTGGTCAGTCGAGCATTGCCGAATCTTCCGTGGCGTTGGCCGTCGGTGGAATTCTGGCCTCGGGGGCGATGCTTGGGTTCTTTACCTACAAGGCTCTTCACAATCTTCCCTCGAACGCCTTCGCAACCGGGCCCGACGCTGGTTTGATTGGTTACGAGGTCTCGTTCAACGTTGGTCATTACCTCAGTCGATACCCTGCGTTGGGAGTTGCGACCACACTCTTGAATATCCTCGGCGGTGTCGATGTACTCGTGCCGTTCTCATCACCAAGGCTCTGGATATATGGTTATGGCGGGTTGGGAATCGGTCTTGAAGTAGACGACATTGTCGCGGGAAAATCAGCGTCAATACATCTCGGCTTGGTATGGAACGCCAAAACGCCAGATGCTTACAGCGGCCCGTTCTTCTGCACTTCGTTTGGGGCCAGCTCAATAAATGCTGGCCGATGGGGGTTCCCACTTGCTAATCTCTCGTTGTGTTCTTCGACGGACCAGAAAACAGGTAGATCCGGAGCATATAGCCTGCAAGCGAAGGTTGTCCAAACCGGCTCTAACTCTCCTTTTGTTTCCGCGTCCGGCACATTGTACGGCCAAGCCACCGAGGTGATTGCTGATGATCTACCGGCGATCGCACCGTCATACGAGAGTCTGTTGAATGCGGCGCGGCAGATGCAACCTTATTAGGAGCGCCGGGAAGGGGATGAGCACTGCCGGCGGCACCGACGAAATCCGGAGTATCGCGTTAAATCATGAAAGGAAGAGACGTGCTTAACAAGATATGCGCGATTACTTTTTCACTGCTGGCGCTTCTGGGTTTCACAGTTCACGCGATGACTTTTTTCGGCTACGATCCGCGCGCGCTTTCGCTGGGCTTGTGGTATGGATTGCAATTTAGTAGTGCGCTCGCCCTGATTGTGGCTCTCGTTACCTTCGGCGAAAATCGGAGAATTAATTTACTTCCTCCGAGCGGGTCGCTGAAAAAACTTGTCGCCTTGTGTTTCTTCATTTTCATAGTTTACTGCGTCTTCAACTTTCTATTCACCGAATTTGTTTTGCTTGAAGGCGGCAAACCACAGATTGCCAATGGGAATTATGCCATCGGTTCGCATGGTTTTTTGACAACCATTAGCAAAGAAGAATTTATGAGGGCCATGGTGTATGAAGCCCGGCTGTACTCGGGTCACTGGATGGCTTTCTTTTTCTTTGCAGTCATGGCTTTGCATTCGAAGTCTACGAGCCTCCCCAGTAAGTCGCACGGTTGAACCTATCCTCATCAATCGCGCTTGTGCCGTCGCAGAGTTCTACCTACGATCCGAACGATCGATTGGCGAGCGACACCTACGACAACAACGGCAACACAACTGCTGCGAATGGAAATAGCTACGCTTACGATTTCGAAAACCGTCTAACGTCCTTAAATGGCAGCTCTGTGCGATACGTCTATGACGGCGATGGCAATCGAGTTGCCAAGACGGTTGGCGGTGTCACAACAAACTATCTTGTTGATACGAATAACCCCACCGGCTATGCGCAGGTAGTCGATGAACTTCAAACCGGTACTGTCGTCAGGAGTTTTACCTACGGCCACGATCTGATCAGCCAGAGAGTAAACGGCGGCAGTCTGAGCTTCTACCAATATGACGGGCACGGCTCGGTTCGATTGCTGACAAATGCGAGTGGAGCAATTACCGACGCCTACGACTATGACGCTTTCGGCAACTTGATATATCGGTCAGGTACGACGCCGAATGATTATCTCTATTGTGGCGAGCAGTTCGACGCGAATCTCGGGTTCTACTACCTCAGAGCCCGTTACATGAATCCGTCCAGCGGAAGGTTCTGGACGATGGATTCGTTCGGGGGAGAGTCCACGGATCCAACCTCGCTGCACAAATACCTTTATGCATCTGGTGACCCTCTTAATCGCTTCGATCCTTCCGGCAGGTTCTCAATAGCAGAAGAAGTCGCGGCGCTCGACATAGGTAGCATCGTAAGTAACCTCGCCACTCTGATGATCAAGGGCGCTTTGTGGGGAGCCGCCTATGGCGCCGGAGAAGCGTATTTCAAAGGCGAAGATGTTGTCGAAGGAACGATCAAAGGTGCGAAGTGGGGAGCATTACTCGGTCCCTTGGGAGCGATTAGGATTCTGCAACCGTTCCTAGTTTCCGCCGGCCTCGCGCTGGGAGCCAAATCAGTGTACGACGCCTATCGTGACGAGGAATACGGGCTGGCGCTTTTCAGAGGAATATTCTTTGTCGCGGCCGCGCGCGAAGTGATAACCTCTGGTACGCCTTCACTGAACACAGGTGAGGTGGGTGTCTATCGCTCAATCAACCCTGAAACTGGTGAAGTTCAATATGTAGGCATTACGAAGAGCTTTGAGGCGCGAGCGGCTGCGCATCTGCGCGAGAAAGGGATTGAAATTGAAGAAATTGAGCATCTTCAAAATCTCTCCCGGGATGACGCTCGGTCGGTTGAGCAAGTCCTGATTGAATACTATGGCTTGGGTAAGAACCAAGGAACGCTCTTAAATAAGATCAACAGCATTGCGCCGTCTAATCCTAAATACGCGGACATGTTGAGGCGAGGCAATGAGATCCTACAACAGGCGGGCTTTCCTTGGGAATGAAAAGGATGTAATGGGGCGACGGATTCAAGTCGGCGACATAGTTGAGATACCGACCAACAGAGGCTTTGCATACGCGCAGTTTGTTCTCAAGAAAGACCGGTGGGGCGCGTTGATTCGCATTTTGCCCGGCCTATTCGATGAAAGGCCCGACAAGTTGTGTGATCTCGCACCTAAGAAGGAAACCTTCGTTACCTTCTTCCCGCTACAAGCCGCTGTGAACAAGAATATCTTTGAGGTCGTTGATAACTGCGATATTCCCCAACAATCGAGTCAGTTCCCGCTGTTCCGGGCCGCAGGCCATGTCGACCGACAAGGTAAGGTCCACAATTGGTTTCTTTGGGACGGCGAACGTTCCTGGCCTGTTGACAGATTGACTCCAGAACTGACGAGACTTCCAATGCGATCTGTGTGGAACGATACTCTACTCATAGAGCGTATCGAACAAGGTTGGACTCCCGAAACTGATCGCCGGACCCTCGAAAGCATGTCTTGATCACAGATTCCCCGCAGTTGAGCACGTTCTAATTCACTATCATGGTCCCGGAGAGAACGGTAGGAACCTCCGAAATAAGATTAATAGCATCGCAGCGTCGAATCCGAAATACGCTGGAGCGTTACGACGCGGCAACGAAATTCTAGGGCATGCCGGATTTCCGTGGGACTAGGGAAAGTGGGAGACCGCAATGGCGAGACGCATAAGAATCGGCGATATCATTGAAATAGCCACAAAGGGAGGGCTTGCATATGCACAATACGTGTTGAAGAAGGAACGATGGGGTCCTTTGATTCGCATCCTGCCTGGAGTTTTTTACGAGCGACCGCACAACTTATGTGAACTTGTCGCAGAGAAGAAAAAGTTTGTTACGTTTTTTCCGCTGCAGGCTGCTGTTAATAGAAACGTCTTTGAAGTCGTGGCAAATTGCGATGTACCAAAACATACTTCAGAGTTTCCTTTGTTCCGTGACGCGGTACATATTGATCGGCAAGGTAGGGTGCACAATTGGGTCATTTGGGACGGCGAACGCTCCTGGCCGGTAGACAAGCTCACTCGAGAACAAGCAAGTTTCCCAATCCGCGCTGTTTGGAATGATACCCTACTAATTGAGCGGATAGAAAACGGTTGGACTCCTGAAACCGATCGAAGAACGCTTGAAAGTATGGCTTAAGGCTACTGCGACGGTTTTCGAACATGATGAGAAAAACCTGCGTGCTATGAGCGAGCGCCACTCCGCTCCGCTTGAGCTTCAAATGAATCGTAGAATCGAAGGCCTGATCCCTGTCTCTTGAGGTCCGCCGTCTAATCCTAAATACGCGAACGTGTTGAGGCGAGGTAATGAGATCCTGCAACAGGCGGGCTTTCCTGAATAAGATAAATAGCATTGCCGAAAGCAACCCGAAATTTGCCGCGGCATTGACGCGCGGCCGAGAACTCTTGAGGCAAGCCGGTTATCCTTTGAATTGGGGGAGCTTTATGGGCAAACGAATAAAACTCGGAGATGTTATAGAGATTCCAACAAGTCGCGGGCTGGCATACGCGCAGTATGCGTTAAGGAAGGAACAGTGGGGGGCCCTAATACGTGTTCTTCCAGGCTTTTTTGAGAAAAGGCCGCCTACTCTATGTGACGTCGTCACGCAAAAGGAAAGATTTGTGACTTTCTTCCCACTCCAGGCTGCGGTCAACAGGAGAATCTTTGAAGTGGTTGAAAACTGTGAGACTCCAGAAAGTGCTAAAGCATTCCCATTGTTCAGGGCGGCTGGATACGTTGATCGACAAGGTAAAGTGCATGACTGGTGGCTTTGGGATGGCGAACGCGAATGGAGAATCGGTAACCTTTCCCAGGCGCAAGTGAAACTACCTATACGTTCTGTAATCAACGACACTCTGCTGATTAAGGAAATCGTGGATGAGTGGAGTCCCGAAACGGATCGCCGGACGCTCGAAAGCATGTCTTAAGGAACCAAACCGGGCAGAACCAAACCGGGGGTCAGGCCTGCGATCTTGCGATTCTCACCACCGGTCAAGTACACCGACGCGTGGATCGTATTCCCCACTGTTTACGCATTTAATATCTTCCCGCAGACTCATCACGTAGAAACGTTTCGCGAAATTGACACGCTCGGCGCGGCGGGCAACCGGACCGCAGTAACTGAGCTAGGCGGGAGAACGGTCACTTATACGTATGACGATCTCTATCGATTGACCAGCGAATCAATCAGTAATGATTCGCACGGGGTCAATGGTAGCGCCAGCTACGGTTACGATGCGGTTGGAAATCGGTTGAATCGATCTTCGTCAATAACGCCGGTCCCATCGCAGAGTTCGACCTACGATCCGAACGATCGTCTGACCAGTGATGCCTACGACAACAATGGCAACACCACGACGGCCAACGGAAACAGTTACGCGTACGATTTCGAAAATCATTTGACTTCGCTGAATGGCGGCACCGTCCGTTACGTCTATGACGGTGATGGAAATCGTGTTGCCAAGATCATCGGCGGGGTCACGACCAACTATCTCGTCGACACCAACAACCTGACCGGTTACGCGCAAGTTGTTGAAGAGTTGCAGGGTGGAACTGTCACCAAGCAATTTACTTATGGTCACGATCTAATCAGTCAGCGAATGGTCGGCGACAGCTTGAGTTTCTATCAATCCGATGGCCACGGCTCAGTGCGCTTGTTGACGAATGCGAGTGGAGCAATTACCGACGCCTACGACTATGACGCTTTCGGGAATCTGCTTTATCGTTCGGGAACAACACCGAATGATTACCTCTACAGCGGTGAGCAGTTTGACGCGACTGCGTGAACTTTGATCTCTTCATGGCAATTATGTCCTTCCCAGCCTCTCATAATTGCCCGGCTTTCTCTATTTTAAATCGGCTCTGTTTTTAGGGGGAGGGTCACTACGATCCGGTCGGAAATCTGAAAAGCACATCCTTCAGTCACAACCATCTCAATCGTGGCGCTAAAAGAGCACGTCAAATCCGCCGCTGAAGAATCGATGATAAGGTGCAAAGAATTGGCCGAACATTGGATCGGCAATGTTCGCGTGAACGTCGCGCGGGTTGAAATGATTGGTCAGGTTGAAGGCTTTCAAAGATAGACGCACGCCGTACTTCTTCGTAACCTGAAATTCTTTCGCGAACTCGGCATCCATCGATAGGAAGGTTGGAAAACGCGTTCGATCTGAATTACGAACACCGACAAAGTCTTGTTGAGCATCGCGCACCGAATAGGGGAAGCCACTTCGCACTTCGAAGATCGGCGCAATCGAAAATCGTCGCGGCAGACTGATCGTGCCCCACGCGATTAATCGATTCGGAACATCAAACGGCAAATTCGAATATTCATTCGCGCGAATCACCGGCGCGCCGAAATCACCAAAGTAACTGTTGAAATCATTCAAATCTCCGCGCGTCCGCGATCTGACGTACGAGACAAAGAACTGATCCGTTTTTCGGAGCCGGAACCGCGCCGTTAATTCAATTGCCCGATAAGTGGCTTCGCCCGCCGAACGCAGTACGATGCCGCTGCGTCCGCGAAAGTCCAATTCGGGGTTGATGATGTAAATATGTTCAGTACGGCTTGCGGTCACATTCGCGCGAATATTCAGGCGGCTCGTCACGACCTGGTCCAGCTGCAGATTCCATCTCAAATTCTCAGGCACAAACCCGGCATCCGTGCCGGCTCTTCGGCGAAAATCAAGTGGCTCGATCGGGGGTGTGTCAACCAGCACGTTGAAGTAGTGCCGGCTGTCGATAATCGTCGCTCCGTCGGCATCGTAACGACTGATTGTCCGTGAAGGATACCGTCCGAAGCCGCGAATGTTCAGCGGCACTTTGTCATAGAAGACGCCAATACCACCACGAATCACCGTGTGATCATTCTGGCGCGGAGACCAGGCAAAGCCGAATCGCGGCGCGGCATTCATCTCGCGCGCAATCCTCTGATCTTCGAAGCGAACTCCGAGATCGAAAGAGAGGTTGGGACGCACCAGCAGACGATCCTGAACGAAGCCGACGTATTCGCGATTAGCCGCATCGATTGGCTTTGGCGCGCGAAAGACAATTCTCTCCGCCAGCGTCCCGTCTTGCCGGACGATATTAACGGGGCGTGCTGAATAATCCATCAGACCGCCGACACTATTAAAATCGAAGCCGGCTTTGATGTCGTGATTCGCGCCCCAAAACTTGCGCGCAGGCGCCGTGTATAACTCAAATATCTCGAGTCGATGCGATTGACGGTTTTGGTCCACGAAGTAATTGCCTTGGGTGACGGTGGGCGTAATCGTCATCTCCTCTTCGCCCTGGCCCCAGACATTTGCATCAAAGCGTTTGTAGGAAGCGGCCGATTCGAGAAAACCTTCAGCAAGTTGAAAATTGTCTCGCACCGCGAAGACAAAATCCTTCTGCCTATAATTCGGGGTCGTGGGTTGTGGTTGAAAGAAATCAAGATTCACAAACTGATCGCGAAGAGGAAAATATCCGAAGGTAAAACTCTCCGTGTGCCGCTTGCTGAGGATCCAATCCAGTTGCGAGAAGTAGCTCTGCGCTTCAGTTTTCGTCTCGTTCGTGGGAAACGAAAGTCCGCGCACCGGCTGTTTGGAAAGCAAGTATGAAGCGGATTGCGCCAGGTAGAGCCGATCTTTGATCAGTGGTCCATTCAGATTGAGGTGAGGCGTGTCATCAGATATGCCGACGATCTTACCCCTAACAAAACGAAGGTCAGGCAAGAAATCGTTCAGCTCGACGTGCCAACGATCACCACCGCGCCGAGTCCGGACTTCGGCGACGCCGCCGGTTGATGCGCCGTATTCACTTGCGTACGGATGCTGAAAGACCTGAACCGATTCAACCGCGTCGAGCGGTAGGTTCAAACGAAAATTTCCACTGGCGGGATCAGCGGCATTCAGTCCGTTGACCAGTAGAGCACTTTGTTGCTCAGTGGCGCCCGCGATATTTATTTCTCCGATCGCCGAACGAATGACACCGGGAACAAGCGGCAGCGCTTCGTCGACTCGTCCAGTTGCAAGTGGCAATCGCTGCAGCGTCGCGCGTTTCAAATTTGCCGCAGGGGTGGACGATCCGTTCTGGACCGTCGTAGCTTCATCAGTTGGAACGGCGATCGTAACATTCTCGGAAACGGTCGCTACCTTCATTGATATCTCTATCGCGGTAGCAAAATCATCACGAACTTCAAAGTGCGACAGGGCTTCCTCGAATCCATCCGCTTTCACTTGCAGCACGTACTGGCCCGCAGGAATCTGGACCGTGATTATGGCGGTTCCGTTTTCATCAGTCGTTGCGGACGCAATCGACTTCTGCAAATCCGCCGCGGCAACCAGAGAACACTTCGCGCCAACGATCGGGCGGGCCACCTCATCGCGGACACTGATAACGAGCCTTCCGGGCGCCTTTTCCTGCGCCGCGACAACTGGTGATATGGCTTTCAGAAAGGTTAGCGCGAGGATTACGACTAGACATGTGTTGAATCGCGCGCGCGAAATGTTCGTGGCCTTGCCTCGAACTTCGACGCTGGAGGATAATCCTGCGCGCGGTCGACCAACTAGTATAGGATTGACGAGCATTGGGGGAATATCTTCATTAACGCTGCCAGGCTTTTGCGTTTTTATCACAGGGTCTCCTAAACGCAAAACTCGCAAAGCATAATTAGATGAGAAAACGGCTACGCCTTAATCTGCAATGGAAAGTACTGCTGCTGATGGCAGCGATCCTCACTGCCACCATCATTGCCTCAACCTACCTTCATGGCCTGATCACAAACCAACTGGGCGAAGAGTATAGATACAATAATGCGGTCCGTCAGGTGGCTACGATTGCTAAACGCACCGCAGCGCTCCATTACTTCGACCGGCCGGATGATCTTTCGCAAGAGACACAGTTCCTCGTGAACTCTCGTCCCGATTTCGATCAAATAGATGTTTACGAAATTAAGAATGGTCAGGCACAATTGGTCACCACGACGGCGCCGGCCGCATCTAGACTCCCATACCTAAACGAGAATTCCACCGATAACGAGTTGCACGAGATGGAAAAGCAGCTCCCCGGCATTGTCTCGATGGAAGTAGATCAGAACAACCGGCGTAATTGGCTCATCACCGTCGAGATGCGAGATGCAAATCGACGAGGATACGTTAGCGCGCTGGTGCAGAAGGCGCCGCGTAATGATTTCATGAGCCGGCTTCAGTTTCGGCAGAATGTGATTCTAGCCGGCGGTTCATTCGTCGTGGTTGGATTGTTGTATTTCTTTTTTGCATTCTTCTTTCAGCGTCCGACTCGTGAAATTGCCGCAGCCATGGCGCGGGCCCAAGCCGGCGATCTAAACGCCAATGCGGTAGTCCACCGAGATGACGAGCTGGGCAAAATCGCTGCGGCGTTTAATCGCATGATCGCCGATATTCGGGCGCGGGACGACGAACGCGAACGACTCTTGCTACAGGTCAACAACTTCAACGAGCACTTGCAGGCTGAGGTTGACCAGGCCACGCGAGAGTTGCGCGCGTCAAACGAAAGTTTGCTTGAGACCCAGCAAGGTTTGGCGCGGTCTGAACGGCTTGCGGCGGTCGGCCAGATTGCCGCATCGCTGGCCCACGAAATCGGCACCCCGCTGAACGCGATCTCGGGCCATCTGCGATTACTTGCCAGAAGCCATCCAAACGATGCTGACATGAAGCGTCGCGTTAAGATCATCAACTCGCAACTCGAGTCGGTGGTCAAGAGTGTTAAGAGCCTACTCGCCCGGACGCAGCGGCCACAGCTAAGTTTTCAAAATCTCAATCTTAACGAAATCGTCGATGAGTTACTGTGGCTCGTGCAGCCGACACTCGAACTTCATAAGATTAAGGTTGCGACCCGACTCGACGATTCGTTGCTCTTAATCCGCGCCGATCACGATAGTCTCTTGCAACTGTTTCTGAACCTCACGAACAACAGCATCGATGCTATGCCCAACGGTGGCAGGATCGAGATCACAACCAGATCCGATTCAGCGTCCGGCTGCGCTGAACTCGTCTTCGCCGACAGCGGTAGCGGCATCGATCCTACGGCGGTTGGCCATCTGTTCGAGCCATTGTGGACGACCAAGACGGCCGGAAGCGGTTTCGGATTGGCGATTGCGCGGGATATCGCGAACGATCACGGCGGGAAGATCGAAGTAGTGCATGATGGTCAGGAAGGTGCGGTTTTTCGCCTGAGTTTGCCAATCGCTCTCGCGAAGTCTCTGACTAAGGGGGTGCTTACCAATGTTGCTTGAAGCGCCGAGTCTGATGGTAGTTGATGACGATCCAGTAACCTGCGAATTGCTCTGCGAAGTATTCGCGGCCGAAGGCTTCAAGTCGCGGTTCGTCCAAAGTAGCGAAGCTGCGTTGGCATCGCTTGAGACTGACTATCCCGATGTAGTGGTGAGTGACATTCGCATGAACGGGCCGGAGGACGGGCTTACGCTTCTCGACCGCGTGCGGCAGCAATACCCTAAACTACCAGTCGTGTTAATGACTGCATTCGGATCAGTCGACAGCGCTGTCAGAGCTGTGAAGCATGGCGCGTTCGATTACGTTAGTAAGCCCTTTGATATGGATGCGCTGGTGGCGACGGTTCACCGCGCGCTGTCGGGGAAGTCAGCGAACTCTGTTTCGGTTATTGATGATGACGAGCCACAAGCCTCGGGTCTGGTTGGGCGCGCGCCGGCGATGCTTGAGGTTTACAAAATGATCGCGCGGGTGGCGGACTCAACTGCGGCGGTGCTGATCTCAGGCGAGTCCGGAACAGGCAAGGAACTGGTCGCTCGCGCAATTCATTTTCACAGTTCGCGCGTTGCTGCGCCGTTCGTAGCCGTCAATTGCGGGGCGTTGACAGAGACGCTGCTCGAAACAGAATTGTTTGGTCATGTGAAAGGGTCTTTCACCGGTGCGATTGCGAACAAACTGGGCATCTTTGAACAAGCCGGCGCCGGCACGGTATTTCTCGATGAAGTGAGCGAGATGAGCGCCAGCTTGCAGGTTAAGCTCCTCCGAGTTTTGCAGGAGCGGGAGATCGTTCCCGTGGGAGGCAGTGCGCCGGTAAGCATCGAAGCCCGCGTGATCGCCGCCACTAATCGCGAGCCTGAGGAATTGATTTCCAGCGACAAGTTTCGGCTGGATCTTTTGTACCGCCTAAACGTTATTAATATTCATCTACCACCGCTTCGCGAACGCCGGGAAGACCTGCCGTTGCTTGTTGCTCACTTTATTCGCAAATATGCTTCCGCTGATCGGATGCCACCCAGTGTTGCTGATTCCGCGTTGCGGGTCCTCACAATTTATTCATGGCCCGGCAACGTGCGCGAGTTAGAGAACGCGATCGAACGGGCGGTAACGCTGAATCAAACTGGGACGATTACGAAAGACGATCTGCCGGCGAAGATTTTTGCAGCCCAAGACACCTATCTCTCCCAAACAAACCGGGATGATCTGGCGCCGCTCTTTGAAGGGCTCCCGTCGATTGATGAAATGGAGCGCCGCTATTTCTTGCACGTTTTGGAATCAACGGGAAATAATCGTACGCGCGCCGCGGAAATTCTGGGAATCAATCGCAAGACCCTCTATCGTATGGCGACGCGGCTGGGTGTGAAGTTGTAGTTCCAGACGAAGTCGAAAAGGCCTCACTTCATCAAAAAAGCCACACGCAAAAGCCACAACTCGCCCGACCTCCTCTTAATTCCAAACGCTTTTCTTCATTTCTTGTCCGTCGGCCCGATCGATCCGGAACGGTATGAGCGTTGCTTATCGAATCGCAATCTGCCTTATGCGTATTAGTGTGTCGATTGGCGGAGGGACGTAATCGCTTGAAGAAATCTTTGATGTTTAAGAATGCGCTGCGCCAGATGGCGCACAGATTCGATCGTCCGTTCATGGTGATGTTCGAGACGACTCTGCACTGCAACATGAAGTGCGGCTATTGCGCGATCTGGCAGAACCAGCAACCGGAAGATCGCGCCGTGCGCGATCGCGTCTTTGCGCGGATGGACGAGGCCGCGGACTTCGGAGTCTTTGCCTGGAGTTTTTCCGGCGGCGAACCGTTGATGAATCCAAACATGCCGGACTATATCGAGTATGCGGCGCGCAAAGGCTTCTTCACGTCGATGCCCACGAATGGTTTGGCGCTGAAAAAATATGCCGAAAGTTGTGTGAAGCTCGATCAGCTGGAAGTTTCAATCGACACCCTCGATCAAGAGAAGTTCGCCAGGCGACGTGGTATTGACGGGTTGCCGACGATTCTCGCCGCGCTCGATTTCATCAAAGGGAATCTTCAGCACAACGCAATTCAAATCAACGCCGCGGTCGATCTCGAAAACTTGGAAGACTTGCCGTCCTTAGCAGCGTACTGCGACGAGCGCGGCTTCCTGCTTCACACCGAAGCGGTGCACAACGTCGTGCGTACAACCTGGAAAACCGAAGACGTCGAGATGCGGAAAGAAGAACTCGACCACGTCGCGGCTTACATCATGCAACTGAAAAAAGAGCACAAGTGTGTTCGCTTCTATCGGGATTACTATAAGTTCTATCGCAACGATGGATTTACCAGAAAATTTCCCTGTCGTTCGGCTTCGCATCTGGTCAACATGCGGCCCGACGGTTCGATCCAGTTCCCATGCGCATTCGTCTCGGTGCATCGAGGTGCGCCGGACATGAGTCTGCGCGAAATCTACGCGTCGCCGGAAGTGCGGAAGATTATTCAAGAGTCGCCGCAGATGTGGGATTTCTGCAAGGGCTGCAAGATTGGCTGTCCTTATGAGGTGTCGGCTTATCGCAACAGCCCTTTGACCGCGATTCGCGGCGCCTTGGATTTTCTGCAATTTAGTTGAGGAAGAATTATTCGTGGTTGCCACGTTAGAGACTTTGCCGGAAGTCGAAATCGCACTCGACCGCCAGACTGCTTTGGCGGAGTCCGTCGTAGCAGTGCGCGATTTGGTTAAGACTTATCGCGACGGCACGGAAGCTAATCGCGGAATCAATCTCGAAGTTCGTCGTGGCGAGGTGTGCGCAATCCTGGGACCCAACGGCGCCGGCAAGACGACTTTCCTTAGACAACTTACAACGGAGCTGCGGCCGACATCGGGATCGATCGAGGTCATGGGTATTGATGTAGTCGCCAATCCGGCACGTGCCAAGAGATTGATGGGCATTACGCCGCAGGAGGCGGGCCTCTTCGATCGCTTAACTGTTCAGCAGCATTTTGAATACTTCGCTCGGTTCAAACATCTTTCACGGGACACTGCGCATTCCGCCAGCACCGCAGTCATGTTGAAGCTGGATCTGATGACCGTACGCAAAAGGCTGGTGCGCTCGCTCTCCGGCGGCCAACGGCGGCGAATTCTGATTGGGCTTGCTTTGTTGGGCTGCCCGCCTTTGTTGGTTTTGGACGAGCCGACTACTGGACTCGATCCGGCGACGCGCCGCCGAGTGTGGAAAGTGATTCGCAATGCGGTACGCGATGGTGCGACGGTGATCCTCTCCACGCATTACATGGAAGAGGCTGAGCGTTTGAGCGATCGCATTGGCATCATTTCAGAAGGAGAGCTGATCGCGTACGGAAATCTCGATGAGCTGCTGTCGCGCGTTGATCGGAGTTATCGGCTCAGCTACCGCGATCTTTCCAGTGAGTCACGCGTCCGGTTCTGCGAAAGTTTCGCCGCCGCTCAACGATGCGTCGAGAGGGAACGGTTAACGGAATACTCGATCGCGCGCGCTTCGCTTGAGGATGTCTATTTCAAACTCACGGGCGCGGCCTTCGACGAAACATCGGAAACTCTATGAACCGTATCACCGACATCGCAGGTGTGTTTCGGATTCAGCTAGCGAGCATGCGTCGCGAAATCGGTCCTTTTCTGCTGGCCGCGATCGTCTTTCCCTCCGCGATGTATCTGTTTGCCAACGCTGTGAGCGGCGCCGGCGCTGCGCAAAACCGGCTGCGTTTTCTCTCGGGCTCGATTGTCTTTTCCCTCTCGCTGACATCGATCAGTTGGCTGGGATACCTGCTTTTGGAAAACCGCTTCACGGGGCGTCTGAAGTTATTCGCGACCTTGCCGATCGCTCCTTCAAGCTACGTCTTTGGCGTGCTCATTTTTGCCCTCGCCCAAGCGGCGCTCGGCACGACCACATTGATGGTTTTGGGTCGAGCCTTAGGAGTGCAGCTGCGGCCAAACTTGCTGCTGCTGATCCTGGTCGTGTTTTTGACGATCCTCAGTCTCTGCGGCCTCGGCGTGATCGTCGCGGCGCGCGCCCGCAGCTTCAGTGAAGGCTCTCTTCTGACGGACGCGCTTGGCGCTGGTCTGGTCCTGCTGGCACCGATTTACTACGCGCCAGAGACGATGCCGCGTGCGCTCCGATTGTTCGCCCAAGTGTTGCCGACGAGTTTCGCTGCCCGGGCTTTGCGAACGACACTCGATGGTGGGACTGCGATCGGCAGTGAGTTAGTGGCGTTAAGTGTGACCGCATTGATCACGCTGGCACTTGGCCTTCGTTTGCTGAGGTGGCGTGAAGAATGAACGTTCTGGTGCTGACGCTCTCGTTCGGTTCAGGTCATGTGCGCGCTTCGCAAGCTGTCGCTAATGAGGTCGTCGCGCAGGCGCCAACTGCAAATGTTCGGGTCGTGGATGCGCTCGCAGACGCTCATCCCTTGTTTCGCATGTGCTACGAATGGCCGTACTGGCTGATGCTGAGACACGCGCCGTCGATCTGGAATCGATTGAATTCTGCGCGTCACGAACAGATGCATGAGAGTACGGCGCCCGGATGGGCCTTTCGTGTCGGCTGCCGAAAAGTGTTTCAGGCGATCGAGACTTTTCGTCCCGATGTGATCGTCGCGGTTGAAGTTGCTGCGTGCGAAATCTCGGCAATTGCGACGCAAGCGAAGATTACGCGCGCTCCGATCCTTTGCGTGATTACTGACTATGAGGCGGAACCAATCTGGGTCAAGCCCGAGGTTTCCGCGTTCACCGTTGCCGATGAGAGCGGAAGGACGGAGCTGATTGATTGGGGCGCGCCGGCAGACAGCATTTTTGTGACCGGGATTCCAATTGACGCTTCGTTTTCGGAGCGATGTGACGGCAAAGCAACACGGCTGCGCTATGGAATCACAGACAATTTGCCGGTCGTGGTTTTGATGGGAGGTGGCATGGGCCCATCGCGTATGGATCAAGTTACGAACGCTTTGGCAAACTCGAACACGCCGCTGCACATGATCGCCATCGCCGGCCGGGATCGGCGGGCGCACCGACGGCTGCGCAAGTTGCGAGTTGAGCCGCCTTCAACACTAAGCGTTCTTGGCTGGGCAGATAATGTGCCCGCGTTGATGGAAGCCGCGGACGTGCTGGTGACAAAGCCGGGTGGGCTGACGACGCTTGAGGCTGCAGCAGCTTCTCTGCCGGTGGTCTTTTTCGATCCGATTCCAGGCGCGGAATTCATCAACGCGAAACGAATGGTTGACGCCGGTGCGGCGGTGCTAACGGGTGGTGCACAACAAACGGCGCACGCGGTTCTGTCGCTCTTGGAAGATGAAACTCGCCGCCATGCAATGGCTGTAAGCGCGAAGAGTTTTGCGCGGCCGAACGCGCGTCGTGACATTGCCGCGCTCGCGCTGGAGTTGGCGAACGCAAGTTGGAGCGTCGCGGCAGAAAACGAACGCGCGCGCCGAGTTGCCTGAGACAGAGATGCTACTTCCGATTTCAATGATCACCGGTTCAGCCGTCGCCGCTGCGTCAGCCGCTTACTACGCGACGTCCGCGGTCCGCTCGCAGTGGCTCGGCGCAACGGTTTGGCGCGGGCGCACCGACACAAACGAAGTCGCGCTCACATTCGATGATGGGCCAGACAAAGACACAGAAGAGTTGCTTGATGTTCTTGGAGATCTGAACGTGAACGCGGCCTTTTTCATGATCGGCAGTCAGGTCGAGCGGCACCCGGATATCGCTCGCCGAGTTGCTGAATTAGGTCATGAGATCGGAAATCATTCTTACTCGCATCCCATTTTCGTTTCTCGCAGTGCGAATGAAACTCGGAAACAACTGGATCTCGCGCAACAAATAATTGCCGAAACGACAGACATTCGTCCGCTGCTGGCACGGCCTCCATATGGCGTACGCACGCGCGCATATTTTTCGGCAGCTCGAAATCTAAACCTGCAAACCGTTCAATGGAGCGACACCGGTTTTGATTGGAAGGACCACGACGCGGAGCGAATCGCCCGTGACGCTGTCCAGCACGCGCGCGCCGGCTCGATCATTCTGCTTCACGATGGCGATAGCGCCGGAAAGAGCGATCGCAAACGGACGATCGCGGGCATCCCGCTGATAGTTGCGGCATTAAAGGCGCGCGGCCTTGAAATCGCTCCGCTCAGCCGATTGATCGAAATGAAGTCTCAACCACAGTTTGGAGCCGAGCAGACAAACGCATGATAAAGACGCAGAAAACGCCGATTCTATTTCTGGATTTTGATGGAACGATCTCGAAGCGCGACGTCACCGATGTCATTCTTGAGCAGTATGCCAACGAGAAGTGGCAGGCCGCGGAAACCGCGTGGCTCGACGGCCGCATCGGTTCCCGCGCATGTCTGAGCGAGCAAATGAGTTTGGTACAGGCGACTCGATCTCAACTGCATGCTCTGCTGGATGCGATCGAAATAGATGAAGGTTTATCGACCCTGCTCGACCTTTGCAACGCGTGCAACGTCGCCGCCCACATCATCAGTGACGGCTTTGACTATTGCATCACGCGCATTCTCGCGCGCGGCGTGAATGGCCAACGCTCGGCAATCAAAAGTGTCTGCGCCAGCCATCTCGAGTTGAGTAAGCTGCCGTGGCGCACCGAGTTTCCTTTCTTCCGTCAATCGTGCGCGCATGGCTGTGCCACCTGCAAACCTGCGGTGATGCGTCTGTTGAATCCAAAGAATGCGCCGGTGATCTTTGTTGGCGATGGTTTTTCTGATCGCTACGCAGTGGAATGCGCGGACTTGGTTTTCGCCAAGAACGATCTGGCGCGTTATTGTGGCGACAATTCGATTGAACATATCGCGTACACAACGCTTTCAGAAGTCGCAACGCGAATGGAAGCGTGGATGCTCGCGCGGACATTTCGGCGAGATGAAGACATGCGGGACGATTTACCAATTTCCGTTTGAACTGAGGATTCTTTTATGAGCACTGTTATCGATGGCTCCGTTTCGTCTCCGATCATGAACGAGCAGGAACTGCTCGCGCTCGAACAGAAGTATTGCTCATGGGGCGACACGGTTCACTATCTCGATCCGCCAAAACTCTTCGAGCGCGCCGAAGGTCACTATCTCTATGATCGCGAAGGCACACCGTATCTCGACTTACAGATGTGGTATTCGGCGGCTAGTTTCGGTTACGGCAATCAGCGTTTGAATCAGGTGTTAAAGGACCAGATCGACAAGCTGCCGCAATTGGCTTGTCAGTACCTTCACGAGGAAAAAATTGAATTGGCGGCGGCAATCGGGCGATTGAATAAATCGAAGTTTGGTCTCGATGGCCGCGTGCATTTCAATGTCGGCGGGGCTCAGGCAATCGAAGACAGCTTAAAAATCGTGCGCAACTCGACCGGCAAAAATCTGGTGTTCGCGTTCATGGGTGGCTATCACGGCCGCACCCTCGGGGCCTCGGCAATCACTTCGAGTTATCGCTATCGCCGCCGTTACGGTCACTTTTCCGATCGAGCGCACTTCGTGCCGTTTCCGTATTGCTTCCGTTGTCCATATGACAAGAAACGCGAGGACTGTAACCTCTACTGCGTCGATCAGTTCGCGAAAAATTTCGAAACTGAATACAACTCTTTTTGGGACGCAAAGGCGGGCGAGTCCGAATTCGCGGCGTTCTATGCTGAACCGATTCAGGCGACCGGCGGCTATGTAATTCCACCGGTGGAATATTTTCCGGCGCTGAAAAAAATTCTGGATGAACGCAATATCCTGCTCGTGGATGATGAGATTCAAATGGGTTTCTATCGCGCCGGAAAATTCTGGGCGATGGAAAATTTTAACGTCGAGCCCGATATGATCGTTTTCGGCAAGGCGTTGACGAACGGTTTGAATCCGCTGTCCGGCGTTTGGGCAAGGGAGGAATTGATTGCACCGGCGGTGTTTCCGCCGGGCTCGACGCACTCAACGTTTTCTTCGAACCCAACGGAAAGGGGCGTACTTCCTGGCGCAGATTCGCGAACTGCAACGACGCTACCCGAAAGTAATTGGCGACACCAACGGCGTGGGCATGGCGCTGCGAATCGAAATCTGCCATGAAGATGGCTACGAACCCGACCGGGAGTTGACCGATCGAATGTTCGCAGAAGGTATGAAAGGCGAGCTCGACGCGCGTGGGCGGCGCAGCGGTTTGGTGCTGGACATCGGCGGTTACCACAAAAATGTATTTACGCTCGCGCCGTGTTTCGATATGACCGAAGAAGAGATCGACATAGCTGTCGAACTATTCGAACAACTGATTCGGCGCTGCGCGCCTGATCGATTGAGTCACTGAAGCAATGCTCACGAAAGCAATTGAGACGATCGAGCGGACAGTGCTGCATCTGGAACCGCAGCGCAGCGTAAGGTTCATCAATCTGTTGCCGCCTTTGGCAGTTGAGAAAATGAGGCGGGCGCGCTTTCGTCGCACGTTGCGACTTGCCGGCGAGCGTTCCGTGTTCTATCGCGAAGCGTTCAAGCGACACAACATCGATATCACGCGCATCGAACATCCTTCCCAACTTGGCGACTTTTATACGACGGGCGAAGACTTGCGCGTGCACGGGTCCGAAGCGTTTCTGACTGGACAGCCGGACACTGCCTTCGAGACGACCGGGACAACTTCACCGGTTCCGAAGCGCATTTTCTTTTCAAATCGCGAACTCGAGGAGATGGGCCGCTGTTCGGCAGTCGGTCTTTATCGCCTCGGAATTCGTCCCGAAGATCGCATCTTCAGCGCTTACGATTCTTCGTTTTGGGTTTCGCCGGTCGTCTTGAAAATGGCGGTGCAGTTTCTGAATTGTTTTCACGTTGAAGCAGGAAAGATTCCGCCGTCGGAATTCTATGAACGCGCTCGCCCGTATCAGCCAAACATAATTTTTGGTGAGCCTTCGTGGTTGATTCGGCTTTCGGAGATAGCTGAGCAGCGCGGCATCTGGCCGCTAAAGCTTATGTTTGGCGGAGGCGAGAACATGGCGGAAGAAGCTCGGATCTTGGTTGAGAATATTTGGAACGCGCCACTTTATCTTAGTTACGGCCAGACTGAATCGTTTGGAACGCTCGCGGCCGAGTGTGAGCGGAAAGACGGCTATCACCGAAACGATCTGTTCTTTTGGTTCGAAACGCCGGAAGTCGACACTAATGGTTTCGGCGAACTGGTTTATACGACGCTCGTGCGCGATGTGATGCCGCTGATCCGATACCGTTCAACCGATCTTACCAAGCTCATTGAAGATCCCTGTCCATGCGGATTCTTTGTGAAACGGATGGCCAAAGTCCGCGCGCGATGTGACGAGATGGTTGTCTGCGGAATGGGAAACGTTGGTCCATGGGTCTTTGAAGACCTGCTTCGAGGTATCGGAGGCATTAGCGGCGACTGGCAGGCAGGCGTCAAACATGAAGCAGGCTCCGATTTGATCGAGTTGAGAGTTGAGTTGACCGATGGCTTGGGACCGAACGATGTCGAAAATCTCGTGCGGGCGAACCTGCGACAGAACTTCTCAGATTTCGCGAAGAATCTCGACATGAAACTTTATGAACTGCGGATCGTCGGTCTAAAGCCCGGCGCTTTGCGCGGTGATGCGCGAAAGATCAAGCGCGTCGTCGATGAGCGGCAATTCACTGCTCGACCTTTGATATTGGCCTGCCACGATGAGCTTGCCAGCACCGCCAACAACGGATAACCACGATCCTTTGATGAGTTTCTGATAAGGATATTGATGGTGCGGGAGAAAAGCAGGGACTCATAATCCCGGTCGGTGGTGATCGACCCGCTACTGACCTGCGCTGTATATCAAGATACCGCTGCTGTTCAATAGTTGTGGGCTGTAGGTACAGTCTGAAATCAATTTTTTCTAGAACTTAGCAGTGCTTATTAAACTCCCAGTTTTCTTTCAGTTAAGTTTCGGTTTCGCTATTGACAACTCGACATCCCTCTTCTAGTATCCGCCTGCCACCAACTCAGTCACTTGGAGAGCCCCGAGAAAAATCGAAGGGCGGCACAAAATGGACGGTCGTGGCAATTGAGCGCTCGTTAGCGGCCTCGCACCCCAACAGCTCATGCCAACGAACTTTTAGTTCGGTCAAAAGGGAAGCCATTACAACAGCAGAGTCGCAGGTGACGGGATTACCATCCCCTCGTTCCGTCATTGATCCAACGTAACGGTTTCTTCTTCCTCAATCTGAAGGATTTGAGCATGAAACCAGAACGGGCCATGTTGCTGGATATTAGCTCCTCGATGGCCGGGAGCATCGCGCTAAGAAAGATTCTCGAAGCGCATTTCACGATTGCAGGTCCAACCAGGATCGATCCAACCGCGCAATACGGAGATGGGTTCGAACCAGAACTCGAGTTGATGATTCGCCAATTCGAGCCACGACTGATTTTCCTTGTGAGCATTGGCGACAACCTAAGACTTGCCAGTTCGCTGCTGTCCTCGCTCAGACAGCTCGCTTCAGGAATTCCCGTGATCGCTGCGATTGATGGTGGCGCGCCAACGCAGACCCTTGAGTTGCTCGAGGCCGGTGCGGCTGACTTTATGACGATGCCGCTGCAGCCGACGGAGGTGCTGGCGCGCGCATGGCGCTTATTGAAACAGAGTTCTCACGGCGAGCGTTTCACCGCAATTGAATCGGCACAAAATCATTCGAAAAAGCTGATCGGAAACAGTCCGAATTTTCTTCAACAGGTCGCGAAGATTCCTTTGATTGCCGGCAGCGAAGCGAACGTTTTGCTTATCGGCGAGACCGGGACGGGCAAGGAATTGTACGCGCGCGCGATTCACTATGGCAGCTCCCGCGCCGGAAAGCCTTTCATCCCCGTGAACTGCGGCGCGATTCCGGTCGAGCTGGTGGAGAACGAGTTGTTCGGCCATCAGCGCGGCGCTTACACCAGCGCTTCGAGTCAGCAAGTTGGATTGATTGAAGAAGCTCATGGCGGAACGCTGTTCCTCGACGAGATTGATTGCCTGCCAATCTTTGCGCAGGTGAAGCTGCTCAGATTTCTTCAGGAGAAGGAATATCGGCCGCTGGGCTCGTCGCGCATGCGCCGGGCGAACGTTCGCATTGTCGCGGCGAGCAATCTCGATCTCGAAGAAGCAGTCGGCAACGGAAAAGTGCGTCAGGATCTTTTCTATCGATTGAATATTATTTCGCTTACACTGCCGCCTTTGCGCGAGCGGCGCGAAGACATTCCGTTGTTGGCGCGGCACTTTGTCACCAGGTATGCGCAGGAAGAACAAAAGGAAATCGTTGGCTTCTCGGCAGAGGCTTTGCACAAGCTGATGCTGCACAACTGGCCCGGCAACGTGCGCGAGCTGGAACACGCAATCGAGCGCTCGATCGTTCTCTGCAATCAGAGCATTATGCAGGCCGAGGATCTGCTGATATCAAACAGCCGGGACAGCAGTCAGCGCGAGTCGATGCAAGAGGCCAAAGCCAAAGAGATCGCGCGCTTCGAAAAGAACTACATTCAGGGGTTGCTTTCGATTTGCCGCGGCAACATCACGCGCGCGGCCCAGGTTGCGCGCAAGAATCGCCGGGCTTTCTGGCAACTTATCCAAAAACATCAGATCGATGTGAATCGTTTCAAAAGAACGGCTTAATCAGATCGGACTAATCGCCGCTCGTCACTGGACAATTGTGTCCTCCTCGGAAAGTTCGCGAATACATCAACCAGTTTGGCTTTTCACAAAAATGGCAGGACAAAATTAGCCTGCCTCTCCTCACGATCATTCAACAAAACAGCGCGGTCTTCTGTTGGCTCGTTCGTTGCTACTGACGGCGCGACATCGAGCTTATGTGATGCAGCAAGCAAGCGTATCGGAAATTGCGCAAGCGATCGCAGCGTACGTCGAAAAAAATCCTGAAGCACAAGACACGTTGGAAGGAATTATCCAGTGGTGGTTGCCGGAAGCGCACCATCAGGCACGAACCGCGCAGATTAAAGAAGCTCTGAATGAGCTTGTCGCCGAAGGATTAATTACCGCGCACAAAGCGAAGGATGCACAGATCTTATATCGCGCGACGCGTCGGGCGAGCGAATCGGACGCGACATCCAGGGAACACTGACCGAGACGTTCGGTAACAACGAAGGAGGAAGCTTAATGCCAGCCACACTTACTTACCCAGGCGTTTACATCGAGGAGGTGCCAAGCGGCGTTCACACGATTGCCGGCGTCGCGACTTCGATCACGGCGTTTGTCGGTTACACCAGCCGCGGTCTGGACAATCGCGCGACGCACATCTTCAGTTTTGCTGATTTCGAGCGCTCGTTTGGCGGGCTGGCATCGGACAGTGAGTTGAGCTACGCGGTCCAGCAATTCTTCGCCAACGGCGGTACCGAGGCTTATGTCGTGCGCGTGCCGAAGGCTTCCGATGCGGCCGTGATTGGGCCGGATCTGAAAGCGGCTGCCGCCGGCATCACGCTGCTCGACAACGTGGCCGCCGGCAAATCGGCTTTGAAAGTCACGGCGTTGAGTAAAGGCGGTTGGGCCAACAGCGTGATCATCGACGTGGATTATGACGACATAGCGGCGGCGGACACGAAGGTCTTTAACCTCACGATCACCGATCTGGGAACGTCAAACGTCGAGACCTTCAAGAAGGTCACGATGGATAGCTCGAAACCGAACTACGTCGTCGCCGTGGTCAACGATGAAGACACGGGATCACAAATGGTTTCAGTCAGCGTGCCCGACGCGACGGCCGGTCGGCCCGTCGCCAGCGGAGCCGTTGGCGGAAACATCGATAACAATGCAGACCTGGCAACCTTTAAAGCAGCCATCGACGCGACGAAGGAATACACACTGAAGGTAACCAGCGATGTTCCGACAAACAAGATCAAGGATGTAATCATCACCTTTCTTGAAGTGGGCGAGACCATTCCATCGTCCATACTCGGCGTGTGCCGATTACTGGAACGCAAGACCAATGTTGCGTTGGCTGACATCCCGGGCGCGACGGTTCGCTGCGTTCCCAGCAGTACCGGATTGGGGATTCGAGTATTGGCGTTCTTATCGCCCTCGTTATTGGCTGGCGCTCTCGACGCTAAGTTAACTTTCACTGCCGGCACAAATGGCGCGTTGGGCTTATTAAAACTTGGCGCGGGAACGGCGACGCTTAACGTCGCTCATTACGTGGTGGGCCAGGGTCGCGCGGTATTCGCGCAGAAAGATGCGGTCGCGGGCGCGGACGGCACAGTGCTGCCGAAGACGGCAGACTTGATCGGAAACGAAGCGGCGTTCACGGGAATCTACGCGCTCGAGAAAGTCGATCTCTTTAACTTGTTGAGCATCCCCGACGCTACCAGGGCCCAAGCGGGAAACCCTTCCGCGCTCGATCCGAACGTAAGTCCGAATGACATCTTCGGCGCGGCCGAAACCTACTGCGATAAGCGGCGAGCGTTTCTGCTGATCGATCCCCCACCGAATGTGAACGACGTCGATTCGGCTGCCGACTGGAAGTCCTCGACGTTGACGGTTCATGACAAAAATGGCGCGGCCTTCTTTCCGCGTCTGCGGCTCGGCGATCCTTTGAATGATTTTACGCTGCGTACGTTCGCACCGTCGGGAGTTGTCGCCGGTGTTTATGCTCGCACTGACGGCGCGCGGGGCGTGTGGAAAGCGCCTGCCGGAGTCGAAGCAACGCTCACCGGCGTGCAGGGTCTCGTGTACAAACTCACAGACGATGAGAACGGTGCGCTCAATCCTCTTGGTCTGAACTGCTTCCGCAACTTCCCGATCTACGGAAATATTCTTTGGGGCGCGCGGACACTCGTCGGCTCGGACGCAGAAGGCAGCGAATGGAAATACGTGCCTGTCCGCCGCACGGCATTGTACCTGGAAGAGAGTCTTTATCGTGGCACCAAGTGGGTTGTCTTCGAACCTAATGACGAGCCGTTGTGGGCGCAGATTCGGCTGAACATTGGCGCGTTCATGCAGAGCCTCTTCCGGCAGGGTGCGTTTCAAGGCAAGACGCCGCGCGAGGCTTACCTCGTCAAATGCGACAAGGAAACCACAACTCAGGACGACATCAATCGCGGCATCGTCAACATTCTGGTCGGATTCGCGCCGCTGAAGCCCGCCGAGTTCGTCGTCATCAAGATTCAACAACTCGCCGGTCAGATCCAAACATAGGAGGCAAACTGCGATGGCACAATTTACGGTTAACGCGCAACGCTTTGACCCGTACAAGAATTTCAAGTTTCGCGTGAAGTGGGACGGCAAGTACGTCGCCGGCGTCAGTAAAGTAAGCACGCTGAAGCGCACCACCGAAGTCGTAAAACATCGCGAAGGCGGCGACCCATCAAGCAGCCGCAAGTCGCCGGGTCGCACTGAGTACGATGCGATCACCCTCGAGCGCGGTGTGACTCACGATACCGAATTCGAAAAGTGGGCCAACAAAGTTTGGAACTACGGCTCAGGACTTGGCGCCGAGACTTCGCTCAAGGACTTTCGCAAAGACATCACGATTGAGCTTTATAACGAGGCGGGCCAACTGGCGATCTCGTACAAGGTTTATCGCTGTTGGGTTTCTGAGTTTCAGTCGCTGCCCGATCTCGACGCCAACGCGAATGCAGTCGCGATCGCGAAGTTGAAACTGGAAAACGAAGGCTGGGAACGCGACTATGAAGTTGCCGAACCAAGCGAGCCTACGTTCACTGAGCCACCAGTCTAACGGGCTGAGGAGCAATCATGCGCGAGTTGTTGGCTCAAGAACTGCTCGAGATTTGGGAGCGTGGCTCGGCCCAGTCTCCAACCGAACGCGCCCTCACGCTGCTGCACGCGGCGCGCCCCGATCTCGAAACTGAAACGCTGGCAAACATGAGCATCGGCCGGCGCGACGGGCTCTTGTTGTCGCTGCGCGAATCGACTTTCGGCCGGCGGCTCGCGTCGATCACGAACTGTCCCGATTGCCGCGCACAACTCGAACTCGGATTCGACATCGATCAAATTCGCCTGGCTGATACGCTGGTCGAGTCAGAGAAGTCGCACACTTTGTCGGCCGACGGATGCGAGTTGACGTTTCGCTTGCCGAACAGTCGCGACCTCGTGGCCGCGGCTTCGGCGAGTGACGTTGATTCAGCAAGACAGGTGTTGATGACTCGCTGTGTTCTGTCCGTACGAGGCAATGGACGCCAAGTTGAAAGCGATCCGCTGCCTCAACAGATTCTCGAGAGAGTCGAGCACGAGATGTCGAGACTCGATGCCCAGGCGAATATCCAGGTTGAACTTGAGTGTCCCTCGTGCCGTCGTGGCTGGACCACCGCCTTCGACATTCTCGCTTTCTTCTGGAGCGAACTCGATGCCTGGGCGCAGAGATTGTTGGTTGAAGTTCACAGACTCGCATCAGCTTACGGATGGCGCGAAGCGGACATTCTCGGGATGAGCGCCACGCGCCGAAACATTTATCTGAACATCGTTAATGGATGAGTTACTTGAGCACACTAGCCGCGCGCGCATTGGATCAGCCGCAGCCGATCAGGCCGCGGCTGCCGTCCTTGTTTGAAGCCGCCGCGGGTCCGCGCGTTAATTTTCGAGAGCTAACCGTCAACAAACATAGCCAGCCAGAGCAGCGGACGTCGTCGCGTTCCGAAGAGCGTTCGAATGCGTCTCAGAAATCAAACGCGGTCGCTTCGACAATCCAACCTGCAAGACAAATCGGCGTGCCCGAGCCGGTCGCTGCTCACCTCACCGATCGCCCGCTTTCAATCAAATCTGTCTCTGGATCCGCTCAGACTTCGGCTACTCAACCTGAGCGCGCGGCTGAACCCGCAATCGATCGCTCAATAAAACTGCGCGAGATCGAACTTGCGGATAAGGCTGAGAGCGATCGCGCGAGCCTGTTGGGTACAACTTCATCAGTGCCTGAATCAATCAAGCCAACGATTCAAGTTGCCCAGGCGATCACGATTGAACAGACGAATGTCGTTGAGAATTCGCCCGACGCGCCGGCTAAAACTAAAGACCGCGAAAGCAAAACACCTGAACCGGCAGAGATTCATCCTCAATCAATCATCGTGAAGCCGGACGTCTCGGCCGCCGACTCGGATTCAACTTTCGTTGAGCCTGAGCTTGTCGTTCCCGACTTATCTCCCGTGGTGAAGATCACGATCGGTCGCGTTGACGTTCGAGCAGTCATGCCGCCGGTGCAATCAACCGTGACGGTGGCGCGGCAGCCCGCGATTAAAGCGCTTTCGCTCGATGAATATTTGAAACAGCGAAACGGAGAACTCAGGTGAGCAACGCTCTGGCAATCGCCTCGGTCACTGCCGTGCTGAAAGAGGTTTTGTCGAACGGCATGAAAGCCATGAAGGTCGGCGACATCGTCGGCGGCGACGTGACTGTCAGTTCGGTGCCGCCGGATCGGATCGACGTGACCGGCGCGGAAGATCCGACGCAACTGAATCTGTTTCTTCACCAAACAACATTTAATCAGGGTTGGCGCAACGTTGGACTGCCGGCGCGAAACGCGAACGGCGACCGCGTCGATGACAATCCGCTCGCGCTAAATTTGCATTACCTGCTCACGGCTTATGGTGCGAAGGATTTCTATCCGGAGATTGTTCTGGGCCATGCGATGCAGTTGCTGCACGAGACGCCGGTGCTCACTCGCGATTCGATTCGCAAGGCCTTGAATCCGGCGCCGGCGCCGCCCGACTGGCCCACGGCACTGGTCACCTCGGAACTCGCCGATCAGGTCGAGCAGATAAAGATCACGCCAGAGGTTTTTAATACCGAAGAGATCTCAAAACTCTGGTCAGCAATCAATACGCATTACCGGCCGACCGCTGCTTACCTGGTCACGGTGGTCTTGATCGAAAGCACCCGCCCGACCAAAAACGCGCTGCCTGTGGCGGCGCGCAATGTCTATGTCGTACCGTTCGACCAGCCGTCGATCGATAGCGTCGCGAACTCGGTGGACGAAGCTGCGGCGATTGATGCGCTCAGCACGATTGTGATTAAGGGCTCGCAATTGCGCGATGACAACACCCAGGTTCTGATCGGCGGAATTGATATGACGACAAACGTTACCGACCTGCGTGACACACAAATCACGATTGTGTTTCCCGCGCCGCTTCCCGCCGGAATGCACGCCGGCATTCAAACAGTTCAAGTCGTGCACATCGTCAAGATGGGCACACCGGAAGTCGATCACGCGGGCATTGAATCAAACATTGATGCATTCGTGCTGCGGCCGATCATCACCACGAATGCTCCCACGGACGTCGTTGCAAGTGTCGTCGACGGCGTCAACCTTAATTCGGGAAACATCAAGATTGATTTCAATCCGAATGTCGGCAAGACACAGCGCGTGGTGCTGCTGCTGAACGAGCTGAATCCGCCGGCGAATCGCGCCGCCCGCGCTTACAGTTTCAAAGCGACGCCGGGAAATGGCGTCGTCGATCCGAATACTGAAACAGCTTCGGTGACAATCGCTTTCGCGAATGTAATTCCCGGCGACTACCTCGTGCGCGTACGGGTCGACGGGGCAGAGAGCACGCTCGACATTGACGGCGCCGGCAAGTACGCGACGCCGAAGGTAACCATATGACGAACGACGCAGCCAATTGGGAATCCCGGTGCAAGCGCGAGCTGATGGCGTCGCTCGACAAAGTACGTGCGGCGCTGGAACGCTTCACGCAACCAGGATCAATGCTGGCGGATGAATTGCAGTTCGACAATGCGACCAAGGAAGGCAGCCGAATAATTCTGCCTGCTGGTTACCACAGTTTCTCCGATGAAGTAGAGCCTTTGGCCCTTGAGCGTCTCTCCAGGCTTTTTCAGTTAAGCGAATTCGAGAAATCCATTCTGCTGTTGTGCGCAGGAATGGAAGTGCGCGCGGACTTCGCTGCGCTGTGTGCGACGGCTCACGGCGATCCGCGAATGAACTATCCGACATTTTCGCTGGCGCTGGCGGTCTTTACGAATCCGGAATGGAAAGCGTTCGCGCCATCGTCTCCGTTGCGGCGCTGGCGTTTGATCGAAGTTGCCAGAGGCGACCGTGTGACCGCGAGTCCGATCAAGATCGATGAAAGGATTCTGCATTACCTCTGCGGTATTTCGTATTTAGACGAGCGGCTGCAAGGACTGATCGAACCGTGCGTCGTTCGCGCCGCCTTGCCTGAATCGCAGCGCGCCAGCCTAATCAATATTGCCAACGCATGGTCAGACAACAGCGACTCCGGATCAATTCCCGTGATTCAAGTCTCGGGCAATGACCCTACCGGAAAACGCGCAGTCGTCGCCGCCGCGTGCATCGCATTCGGACTTCAACTGCACACGATGCGTGCTGCGGACTTGCCGTCGAGCGCCGTCGAGCGCGAAGCCTTCGCACGACTTTGGGAGCGCGAAGCTTTGCTTTCCGATTGCGCGCTCTTGGTCGAAGACGCCAGCGCAAACGAATCGACTTCGCTTGGCCCGTTCCTGGAAACGACGCAGGCCTTCCTTTTTGTAACGAGCGCCGAGGCTCTCTGCACGCGTTCGCGGCGCATCGTTCGCGTGGAAGTCAACCGGCCGAGCGCTGGTGAGCAGAAAGCGATTTGGAAGCAGGCGCTGGGGCCGGCGATAGAACAACTCAACGGTCAGCTCGATCTGGTGGCGACGCAATTCGATCTCAGTCTGCAATCGATCAATGAAGCGAGTCAGGAGGCCTTGAGTCGATCTCAGGAAAGTGAATTAGGTGACGCGCTTTGGAATGCGTGTCGTCGTAAATCGCGGCCGAGTCTGGACCATCTGGCGCAACGAATATCGCCGGCGGCTACCTGGAAAGATTTGGTCCTGCCGCCGGCCCATCTGGAAGTCTTGCGCGGCATCGCCACGCACGTTCGTTGGCGCGCGCTGGTTTATGAAGGCTGGGGTTTTGCCGGCAAGGGACTACGCGGCTTGAGCATCAGCGCCCTTTTTTCCGGCGCCAGCGGCACCGGTAAAACGATGGCCGCCGAAGTACTTGCGAACGAGTTGCGGCTCGATCTCTATCGCATCGATCTAAGCGCGATCGTCAGCAAGTACATCGGTGAGACAGAAAAGAATCTGCGGCGGGTTTTTGACGCAGCCGAAGAGGGCGGTGCGATTCTGCTTTTCGACGAAGCCGATGCGCTCTTCGGCAAGCGCAGCGAAGTCAAAGATAGTCACGATCGCTACGCGAACATTGAAGTGAGTTACTTGCTGCAACGGATCGAAGCTTATCGCGGCCTGGCGATACTCACGAGCAATTTGAAGAACGCGCTTGATCCAGCGTTCATGCGCCGCATTCGTTTCATCATTCATTTTCCGTTTCCTGATTCTTTGCAGCGAGTTGAAATTTGGCGGCGCATCTTTCCGGATGAAACCCCGACCGAAAATTTGAATATCGAGAAGCTGGCGCAGTTGAACCTTTCGGGCGGGAACATTCGCAACCTGGCGCTCGGCGCGGCCTTTTGTGCCGCTGATTCAAGTGAGCCTGTGCGGATGAAGCATCTGGCCGCCGCGGCGCGCAGCGAATACGCAAAGTTGGAGAAACCTTTGAGCGAGGCTGATTTGCGAGGCTGGTTATGAAGACGCGCAGCGACCGAAAAACCAATGCCGCGGGCGAGATGCGCAAAGTTCGATCGCATAATCCGCGATCGATTGAAGTGCATATCGGCCAATTGGTGCTGCACGGATTCTCGCATTCCGATCGGCGGCCGATTGCCGAATCAATTGAACGCGAGTTGCGCTCGCTGTTAACGCAGGAAGAATTTTCAAATCCAACATCACTCGAAGTGGATCAGATCAACGCCGGATCGTTTCAGCTTGAAAGTAGCGGGCGCAGCGAGTCAGCCGGAGCAAACATCGCGCGGGCGATTTACGGAGGGTTGCGGCAATGAGCACGAAAGCTGTTGCAGAACCCAAGCCTGCCACGCCGGCGCCGAAATCATTTACCCCGGCGCGCTCGCTCGTCGTGCAACGCAAGTGCGCGTGCGGTGGATCGGCCGGCGCCAGCGGCGAATGCGGCGACTGCCACGATAACCAATTCACGATTCAGCGCAGCGCGTCGAATCATTCACCGATCGAAAATGTTCCGCCCGTCGTTCACAACGTGCTCAGTTCGTCGGGGCGTCCGCTCGATACCGATACGCGTTCTTTCATGGAGAACAGATTCGGCCATGACTTCAGCGCAGTGCGGATTCACAACGATGCGCGAGCCGCCGAATCTGCGCGCGCGCTCAACGCTCACGCTTACACCGTCGGTCAGGACGTGGTCTTTGGCGCAGGCCAATATGCGCCCGACAGTTCCCGCGGGAGGCACCTGCTCGCACATGAACTTGCGCACACCGTTCAGCAGCGAGGGTTGCAACGCTATGCGAGCGATCTGCGCTTGAGCAACGGAGCAGAATCTCATTATGAAGCCGAAGCCGATCGCGCCGCGGCTTTAGTCAATTCGACTTCCATCAATCATGCCGCTGCGCCGCTGATTACACACACGCCGCATTCACCGATCATTTCCAGAGAGGAGGCGACGCCGGGCCAGACACCGCCGCCAACAACTGCTCCGGTTGCTGCCGTCGCACCACCGCTGCGAACCTGGCAGGAGCTCGACGCAAATAGTTCGCTGCGTACCTTTGGAATTACCGCGCGACAAGATCAATTGGGCATCGTTGCTTTCCGAGTTGAGGAATTCAAGTTGCCGCCCTCGAAAGGTCCGGTGATTAAGTTGTGGGAAACTCGCCGCGCCGCGCAAGCGCTGGAAGCGACGATCGACTTCGGATCTCCGACGGCCAAGGATCCGCCGAAAACCGGTTTGTGGCAATCGCGCGACCGTACGAGCGAGCTGCGCGAAAGTTGGCTGGGTAAGCTTGGTTGGACTGAAGCAAATGCGCGCGACAATTGGTTTCAGTCAGGCGGCATGCAGATTCCCGCCGCGCAACCTTTCAAGCCAAAAGTTGGCACGGGTGCAGGGACCACTTGTCAGATGGACCACGTCGTCGAGTTGCAACTCGGCGGCACGAACAGTCGCGAAAATGTTCAAGTTCTCGATCCGACTGAGAACCAGCAGAGCGGGCGTGAGATTTGGGATCAAGTAAGTTCGCTCGCCAAGAATGCGCGCGAAACTCTTCCGGCGCCGAAGCCGCAATACATTCTGTTGCACTTTGACAAAGTTACGCAGACTCCCGAAGTCACGGCCCCCACCGCATTCGCCGCGGCCGGCGCCGCCGCGAAATGCGTTGAGGTTGAGGCGTGCGCACTTTCGAAACGTGTTGCGCCACAGCCCGGCAAAGATGCGTCCGGAAGACCGCTCGAGATTTACGCGATCAAGTCCGCGGGCGCGTCCGACAATCTGCAAGTCCAACCGGCGCCGGAAACTACCGATCTTACCGGCGATGAGAATCGCGCGCCTTCGCAGTTGATCTCCGGAATGTTGTTGCGAAAGTTGAAGCGGCCAAAGGCGCCCGGGATCGAAACGATAGAAGCGGTTCTTGACCTAACTAATCTGATCGGTAATAGCCAAAAAACTCGCGTACCAATTTCTGCAACAAACGATCCCGGCCCAATTACATTTCAGGTCAATCAGCAAACCCGAGAACTCAAGAAGACAACTCCGGCGGCGCCGGCTCTCGATTTCGTTTTTCCGTATCTCAGCAAAGGCCATTTGAATCTCGCGTACGATGCAACGAAGGGATTAACCGGCAAAGGAACGCTGACGCCGAGCTTACCACTGCTGAGTAAGGCGCCGCTGAACATCGAGTTTGGACCGGGCATGCTACGCGTCTTCTACGGCGCGACCCAAAAGAATCTGGCGACTCCGATACCCGGCTTGCGGATCACGTCGGCGACGCTCGGCGCGGACATCCTGCCCGAGTTCAAACCCGCGGGCCAAATACTTTTTGAAGCCGGTCCTGTTGGCAAGCCATTCCTGACGGGCGCACTCGATGCCTCGATCGATCCGGGCGGCCTGGTGTTCCAGGGAAAAATCAACGCGCACATACCCAATACCGATCTCGCTGAAGGACAAGCCCTCTACAAGAACGGACAGTGGAGCGGCTATGTGGTTGTAGAGAGCACCCAGATCCGTTTTCCTGGTGTCGTGGGAGGCATGGTCCGCGTCGACTTCAATCCCGACGGTTCAATCGTTCCCAGCGGCAAAGTTGATCTGAGCGTAGCCGGTAATCCGATCACTGTTGAGGCCAAGTATGCGGCCGGCAAATTGGTCTTCAAGGGCTCAGGCACATTCAAAGTGCCGGCGCTGAATCCGATCACCGCGACGGTTGAAACTGATGGACATTATGTCAATTTTGATGGCAGCGCGGGAATCACGATCAAGTATTTGACCGGGAACGTAAACGTTCATTACCGCACCGGAAAATGGTCGGGCGATGGCACGGTCGACTTGAACAAGCCGCCCGCTGTCGGCACAGTCACCGTCCATCTCGCGGACACCGGCGCGATCTACGGCGAAGGCAAACTCTCCTATCAAATAACGCCCAAGCTCACCGCCGCGATCGGAGTCGTTCTAAATAAAGATCACAGCATCCGCGTGAGTGGCGAGATTCTGCTGGCAACCATTCAACTGTTCCCGCGTTTCCCGGCGAGCAAGTCACGCACGCGACTTTTCAAGACGCACTTTGGCGTACCCATCCTGGGACTCTCGCTTGGTCCTGTCGGCGACATTGGCCTTGTCCTGGCAATCGATCCCGAAGTCGGAGTCTATTACGGAATTGGTCCGGGCGAGATTCGCAACGCGAAGATTACCACCGAGTTCAATCCGTTGTCGGACGATCCGAACATCGCGTTTCACGCTGGTGGCCAACTCTACATTCCCTTCGACGCCGGCTTCTACATCAGCATTCCTTGCTCGTTGACTCTGAGCGCCTTCATCGCCTCGGTCAGCGCCGGGCTGGATGCGACAGCGGACATCGGCGTGAGAGGCGCCGCGACGCTCGACGCGGGCATCGACTACGCGATGAAGAGGTGGGCCATCGCGGCCACAGCGGCAGTCAAGGTCAATCCGGTCCTTGCTTTTAGGCTTGACGGATTTCTGCGCGCCACAGCCGGCATCGCTCCATTTGACAAGAGCGCTGAGAAACGTTGGAACCTCAGGAGTTGGGAATGGGGCAGCGCGATGGAATTCGGCGTTGAGTTCCCGTTCAAGTGGGCCTCGGATCAGGAATTCAAGACGCCGTCTTTCAGCGATATTAAGTTCATATATCCCGAGAACATCGATTTCAAGAGTTTGATTGGTGACGCGGCTACAAAGGCTGCGTAAAAAATATGAGTACGTTTCCAAATTCACCGCAGTTACTTAAAGCCGGGCTGATCCTGCTCGATCCGGATAGCGGCGTGACGCAGCGAATCATCGGCTTGCAATACAACCCTGAGACGCTGACGCGCAAGCTCGTCGTGCAAGCGGTTGGCGGCGAATCGGGCGATCGATCGCAAGCGCTGCGCTTGAAAGGCCCGCCGGTGGAAACGATCAGTCTCGATGCGTTCATCGACGCGACGGACCAACTCGAGTTTCCCGATCAAAATAAGCCGACAACTCAGAACGGCATTCGCCCGCAGCTCGCCGCAATCGAAACGATCATTTATCCGCCGAGCAGCCATCTGCAATCGAACAATCAGCTCGCGAGTTTCGGCACGCTCGAGATTGTGCCGATGCAGGCGCCGCTGATCCTTTTGTCGCTGGGACGAAATTTTCTCGCACCGGTCCGCATGACTGATTTTTCGATCGTCGAAGAGGCCTTTGATCCAAATCTCAATCCAATCCTGGCGAAAGTTTCGCTCGGCTTCCGCGTGCTCAGCATCGACGACCTCGATTTTGATTCAAAGTCCGGCAGCCTCTTTATGATCTATCAGCAGAACAAAGAGCGGCTCGCCAGCCAATCAACCGCCGGCACGCTCGGCGCGCTGGGTCTGTCAGGAGGAATACCGTGAGGAAGGATCTATTCACCATAACCAGCCGTTACTACACGGTCGAGACGACGCAACTGACGACGGCCGAAGGCAAGACGATTGTTTATTTGAAGCGACGTCGCATGCCGCAGCCGGAAGAGTTCGTCCCGCTGCAGGAGCATCGCGTGATCGAAGGCGATCGGCTCGACAACATCACGGCGAAATACCTCGGCGACCCCGAGCAGTTCTGGCGGCTCTGCGATTCAAACAACGCGATGGAGCCGGAAGAGCTGACTGATGAAGTTGGCTCGTCGATTCGCATCACTCTACCTGAAGGGATTCCGGTAAACACGAACAGCGATGCTTAAAGGTGTCTACGTCACATTGCTGGTTGGTCCAACGGTACCGGTGCCGGTGCCGCAAGTCGTCGTCGACGCCTTGACCGGCGTGCAGGTCACGGTCGCGGCCGGCCAGCGCAGTGGCTTTCAATTGACGTTTACGTTGAGCAATCAATCGCCTTTACAGACAGCCTTTCTATTGATGGCCGGTCAGGTGCCGTTGCTGCGCACGATCATCATCCTGACGATCAACTCAATCCCCAACGTGTTGATGGATGGAGTCATCACGCACACCGAAGTCACGCCCGGCGGCAAACCCGGGCAGTCGACGCTGACCGTCACGGGCGAGGACTTAACGAAGGTCATGGATCTTCAGGACTTCAGCGGCCTTCCATATCCGGCGATGCCGGCCGAGGTACGGGTCGCTTTGATCATTGCCAAGTATGCGATGTTCGGAATCATCCCGCTGGTCATTCCGAGTCTGTTCATCGACATTCCGATTCCCGTCGATCGAATTCCCACGCACCAGGGCAGCGATTTGAAGTATGTAGAGCAACTCGCTTCGCAAGTCGGATATGTCTTTTACATCGAGCCCGGTCCACTGCCTGGAACGAACACCGCTTATTGGGGACCGGAAATAAAGTTCGGCGTGCCGCAGCCGGCGCTCAACTTCGACATGGACGCTTATACGAATGTCGAAGCGCTGAGCTTCAGTTACAAGTCGACGGAATACTCGATTCCAATCGTGTTCATTCAAAATCAACTAACGCACGTTCCGATTCCAATTCCGATTCCGCCGATCAATCCGCTGCAACCACCGCTCGGCGCGATTCCGCCGCTGCCGACCAGCCTCACAATTTTGAAGGACACGGCAAAGCTTTCGCCGATGGCGGCTATCAGTCGCGGATTGAAAGTCGCCGGGCAAGCACAGGACGCGGTCTCGGGAACGGGCACGCTCGACGCATTGCATTACGGGCGTTTGCTGCAGGCGCGGAAGTTGGTCGGCGTGCGCGGCGTGGGTATGGCCTTCGACGGCTTGTATTACGTGAAGGCCGTGACGACGACTTTGAAGCGAAATGAACTCAAACAAACTTTTAATTTGAGCCGGAATGGTTTGGTTTCGATCACACCGGTGGTGCCTACATGAGCGACACAGAACAAATCCCAACCAAGTTTTACGGCAAGTATCGCGGCATGGTGCTCAACAACGTCGACCCGATGATGATGGGGCGCATCCTGGTGCAAGTGCCGGACGTTACGACCTTGCTGCCCACGAGTTGGGCCATGCCGTGCTTTCCCATGGCCGGAAAGCAGATGGGTTTTTGGGGCATTCCGCAAATTGGCGCGGGTGTGTGGGTCGAGTTCGAGCAGGGCAATCCGGACTATCCAATCTGGAGCGGATGTTTCTATGGCTCGGCCGCGGAAGTTCCGGCACTGGCTTTGACTGCGCCGCCGCCGCTTTCAGACATCGTGCTGCAAACGGCCTTGCAGAACACGCTCTTGATTAGCGACTTGCCCGGACCGACGGGCGGCATCCTGCTCAAGACGATGACCGGCGCGCTGCGGTGACCATCAATGCCGGCGCGCTCGTGGTTATTTAATCGAAAGGAGAAGGACGAAATGCCGGGTTTCTTTCTGCACGTTGGCGCGCAAGTGATGTGCGCGCACGGGGGTCAGGCACAGCCGACGGTACCGAACCCGCGTGTGTTGGTGAGCGGTCAACCGACGGTAGCGATGACCAGCCCTTATGTCGTTGCCGGTTGCGCGTTTCCGCCGCCGCCCGCGGCGAACGGTCCATGCGTGACCGCGCAATTCGTTATGGGCTCGATGCGTGTGACTTCCAGCGGGCAGCCGCTTTTGTTGATTGACAGCCAGGCGATCTGTGTTCCGACGGGCACGCCTCTGATCGTGGCGATGACGCAGACACGCGCTACCGGAATGTGAAGAGCGATGAACGTTGATTATCCATTTCACGTCGACGCGCGCGGCCGTACGGCGGAAGCGTCCGATGAAGATCATATTCGCGACATGATCGAACAGGTCCTGTTCACCGCTCCCGGCGAGCGTGTGAACCGTCCGACGTTCGGCAGCGGTGTGATGCAACTCGTGTTTGCGCCCAATAGCGAGGCGCTCGCCGCCGCGACGCAAATTCAAGTTCAGAGCGCTTTGCAGCAGTGGCTCGGCGACTTAATCGAAGTCGGAGAAGTTGAAGTCACGAACGACGATGCAACCTTGAACGTGCTGATCCGTTACGTGCTGCGCAGCACGCAAGAGCAGCGGATTACACAATTTCAGCGAACCATCTGATGGATACGCAATACCGATGTAAGAACGAAGAGCGACGCCGTCTCGTCGGCGCGACTGAGGATGCCAACGGCGAAGCAATTTCGCCGAAGCTGAACGGCATCGACTACCTCGAAGTCACATCAGCGGATCAAAAGACGCTGAAGGTCTTCTTCCTGCACAACCTGCCGGGACAACCGAAACCGGTTCCGCCCGCGGCGCCCGCGCTGACAAAATCGAATATCGTGATTGAAGGCGGCGCTCGCGTGCAGGACATCAAAGTCGATTCCGATCCGGTTGCAGCGAACAACGTCTTGACCGTCACCGTGAACGAGGCCGGCGACTATTCAACTTACACCCTGCGCATCATCACCAGTCCCACATCGCTCGATCCTCCTCCAGGGTTCGATCCGCAACTGTCCGCGGTCGATTTCTCTTTCAAGGTTGAATGCCCCAGCGATTTCGATTGCGAAGAAGCAACGGTTTGCCCGCCGCCTGAGTTTGTCGAGCCGGAAATCAATTATCTCGCGAAAGATTATTCGAGTTTTCGCCGGCTGATCCTCGATCGCCTAAGCACTCTGATGCCTGATTGGCGCGAGCGGCACGCAGCTGACCCGCAGATTGCGCTCGTCGAGATGATGGCGTACGTCGGCGATCACCTCAGCTACTTTCAGGACGCAGTCGCAGCCGAAAGTTATCTCGGCACCGCGCGCCGCAGAATCTCTGTGCGGCGACACGCGCGATTGCTCGACTATTTTGTTCACGACGGCACGAATGCGCGGACTTGGGTTAGCTTCGAGGTAGCGTCGGCGGCCGACGGAAAAACACTGCCGGCGAAAACAATGGTGCTTTCGCGCGGCTCGACCGCGGAAGTTGCCGTGACCACCGCCAATGTTGCGAAAGCGATCGCCGAGCAGCCGGTTGTGTTCGAGACCTTGCATGACCTGATGCTCAATCACTTTCACAACTCGATTTCGTTCTATACCTGGAGTGACAGTGACTGCTGCCTGCCGGCGGGTGCGACGAAAGCGACGCTGGTCGACCCCGGGCTCACGCTTAAAATTGGCGACGTTCTGATCTTCGAAGAAGTGCTAAGCCCGACAACCGGCCGCGTTGCCGACGCCGATCCATTACATCGATATGCGGTGCGTCTGAAGACAGTCACGAAGCGAAAGGATCCGCTCGACGGAACCGATATCGTCGACATTGAATGGCTGGCTCGGGACGCGCTGACGTTTCCGCTTTGTTTGACTGCGCTCGTCGTCGATGACAGCGGCACCGAATCGGTGAAAGAGATCAGCGTCGCTCACGGCAACATCGCTCTCGCCGATCACGGCGTAACGCTTACCGCTGAAGATTTGATTCCACCGGTTGTTTCAGACATCGGTTTGTATCGTCCGCGATTGCGACTTACCGAAGTCACGTCTCGTGTGGAATATGAAGACGTGCAGGCGCGTGGTGAACCGGCTTCGACGGCGCTCGATCAGGATGTTCGCGAAGCCTTGCCGGCCCGCGCATCTTCGTTTTGGCGACGGTGTTTCAGGTAAGAAGCCGGATGAAGGCAGCGAATTCACCGCGACTTATCGCGTTGGCAACGGACGCGCGGGCAATGTCGGCGCCGAGGCTCTCTGTCGAGTTGTGTCCGATCTGGCCGGCTTTCAGCTCGTCCGAAATCCGCTAGCCGGAAGCGGCGGGATCGATCCGGAATCGATGGAAGAGGTGCGGCAGTTTGCGCCACAGGCTTTTCGCACCCAGGAGCGCGCGGTCACGGAAGACGATTGGGCAGCGGTCGCGGAACGACATCCGGAAGTCCAGAAAGCGGCGGCCCGATTTCGGTGGTTCGGTAGTTGGTACACCGTCGTCATCACGATCGATCGCGCGGGCGGTTTGGCGGTGAAGAGCGATGAAAAATTCCGCGAAGACATTGCAAACTTCCTCGAGCAATTTCGCATCGCGGGCTACGATCTTGAGATAAACGACCCAGTCTTAGTGCCGCTCGACATCCTGCTGAAAATTTGCGTCAGGGCCGGCTACTTCCAGAGCGATATCAAACACAGCTTAGCGAATGTTTTCAGTCGATATCCGCTCGCGGGCGGCGGTCGCGGCTTCTTTCATCCCGATAATTTCACTTTCGGTCAGGCGGTTTACCTAAGCAAGATTTACCAGACGGCGATGAACGTTGCAGGCGTCGCTTCGGTCGAGGCTTTGACGTTTCAACGCTTCGGCAAAGTCGCGAGCAACGAAATCGACGACGCGCGGCTGGTGCCCGCGTCGCTGGAGATCGTGCAGCTCGATAACGATCCGAATTTTCCCGAACACGGTCGCATCAATTTCGAAATGCATGGCGGTTTATGACTGACGGCGAAGAACAATTGAACGAGTGCGGATGCTGTGAGGGCGTCACCAGTCTGACGCCGGCGTCGATCGAAAATCTGCCCGGGCTCTCGGCGCTGGCTTATCGCGTCGGCACGCACGGCACCTTCAAGACGACGATGGACTCCGCGTTGTCGGGCGAACCGGCGCTGCGCGAATTGACGACGCGCGAAGACGACGATCCGGCGATCGCGACGCTCGACGGTTGGGCGACCGTTCTCGACGTTCTGAGTTTCTATCAAGAGCGAATCGCCAACGAAGGTTATCTGCGAACGGCAGTTGAGCGCCGCTCGATCCTCGAAATGGCGCGCAGCATTGGCTACGAGTTGCGGCCCGGTGTTGCTGCCGGAACTTTTCTCGCCTTCAAGTTAGAGACTGCGCCGGGCGCGCCGCTATCGGCGAAGATTCCGACCGGGACTAAAGCGCAGAGCACTCCGGCTCAGGATGAAACGCCGCAGACGTTCGAGACGACGGAAGACATTACCGGATACGCCGCCTGGAATGAACTGAAAGCGCGACAGACAGAATCAGTACTGCCGAAGCTCGGAATAAAAACTCTCTATTTGAAAGGCACCGCGACCAACCTGAAACCCGGTGATGCGATTTTGCTGATCGGCGACGAACGCATCAAGGATCCCGGCAACGAGAATTGGGATATCAGATTGTTGACAAGCGTGACGCCTGTATCACCGTCGCCCGCTGCCGCCGCGGATGAAGGCTACACCATCATCACAATGAATCACGGGTTGGGTTCGTTCATCCCGCTGGTTCAGCCAACGGCGAAAAATCCGCGCGTCTATGCTTTGCGTCAACGCGCGTCATTGTTTGGATACAACGCGCCCGATTGGCGCGCGATGCCTGAAAGTTTGAAAGCGGGCTACCTCGGCGTCGATCCGACTTTAGATATCGGACTGCATGGTCGGGTCGTCCAGCAGACCGATTGGCCCGATTTCACAATCGCCGGAGTTTCTGATCCGCCGCCGGCCAAGGCCACCGGTACTGGTCTCTACGGCGAATATTTCAACGCGAAGGATCTTTCGCAGCGCAAAGCGACACGCACCGATGCCACGATCAATTTTGATTCAGTACTATTTCCGACGACGGCGTGCGTCTTTGGGTGGATGGCAAACTAATCATCGATAAATGGATCGACCAGGGCGCGACCAAACATACCAGCGTCCAGACTATCCAAATGACCGCCGGCCACAAATACGACATCAAGCTGGAGTATTACGAGCATGGCGGGGCGGCGTCAGTAAAACTCTTTTGGTCCGCTCAGGGTTTGGCCGAAGAAATCATCCCGGCAAATCATCTCTATCCGCGCGACATTCACGACGTCCACCTCGATACGACCTACCCAAAGATCGTCGCCGCTAGTTGGGTGGTCCTTTCGATTCCCGAATATCAGGAAGTGTATTTGGTGAAACAAGTCGCGGAAGACTCGCGGGCGAATTTCGCGCTCACGGCAAAGACATCACGGCTCACACTGCAGGGCGAGCAGTTGCGCGAACTTTTTAACGAGCGACTTCGCGACACTGTCGTCTTTGGCCAAAGTGAAGAACTCGAATTTGCGGAACGACCGATTACCGCGGCGGTCAGTGGTCTCGAGCTGTTGCTGAACTCGACGGTTGAAGGGCTCGTTGCCAATCAACTAATCGCGATCAGCGGCACGGACAGCAACACTGGCGACGCAATTGCCGAGATCGCAACCGTCGATCGAGTCGAAGACGAAAATAGTTACACAAAACTAGTCCTAAAAGCGCCGCTCGTGAATAGTTACGTTCGCGACAGCGCCATCATCAATGCGAACGTAGCGCGCGCGACGCATGGCGATACCAAGAATGAGGTGCTCGGTAGCGGCGACGGTTCGAAGGGTTTCCAAAAGTTTCAGCTCAAGCAAAATCCTTTGACGTTTGTTTCGGCGCCGACGGCGAGTGGCGGCGAGACGACGTTGGAAGTTCGCGTCAACGATGTTCTGTGGCATGAGGTACCGAACTTCTACGAGCTGCCGCCGAACGAACGGTCCTATGTCACGCGCATCGCGGATGACGGAAAAGTGACGGTGCAATTCGGCGACGGAGTCACCGGAGCGCGCGTGCCCACCGGCATCGAGAACGTCACCGCAAAATACCGTGTCGGAATTGGCGCCAGCGGCATGCTCGACGCCAACCAAATCAATTTGTTGATGAGTCGTCCACTTGGACTCAAAGATGTTTCGAACCCAAAGACACCGACCGGCGCTGAAGATTCTGAGCAACTCGATCAGGCGCGACAGAATGCTCCGCTAACCGTGCTCACGCTGGATCGAATTGTTTCGCTTCAGGACTTTGAAGATTTTGCGCGGGCGTTCTCAGGCATCGGTAAAGCGCAGGCGACGTGGTTGTGGAATGGCCAGATGCGTTTGATTCATCTGACGATTGCCGGCGTTGACGGCGGTGATGTCCCGGCGATTTCCGATCTCTATCGCAATCTGGTCACGGCGATCGATGCGGCGCGCCATACCGATCAAAGCGTGCGGATCGATTCATACAAGTCGCGTCTGTTCGACGTCGAAGCAAAAATCCTGATCGATCCCGATTATCTCTTCGAAGACGTAAAAAGCGCGGTCGAAAAAGCTCTTGCTGATGCTTTCTCATTCGACACGCGTGCCTTTGGCCAAGCCGTTACTGCCAGCGAAATCAGCGTCACTGCGCAAGCTGTCGAAGGAGTCGTCGCAGTCGATCTCGACAAACTCTATTTCGATGGCGCTGCCGCTGTGCCGCATGAACGGCTGCCCGCGAACGTCGCCCATTGGGAAGGGAATCAGATCAAACCTGCCGAGTTATTAACGGTTAATGCTGACGGAATCAACCTGACAGAGATGAAGTAGATGAGCCTGACTTCTGAACAGCTTTACGCGTTGCTGCCCGCCATCTATCGCGTTCGCGATACGGAACAAGGCGAGCAGCTAAAGTCGCTGGTCAACGTGATCGCCGAACAGGCGGCCGTGATGGAAGCCGATATCGCGCGGCTTTACGAAAATTGGTTCATCGAAACCTGCGATGAATGGGTCGTGCCTTACATCGGCGACCTGCTGGCCGTGCGTGGCCTGCATCCGCTCGGTCCCGATGCGCCGTTCAGTCAGCGCTCGCTGGTCGCCAACACGCTGAGCTATCGTCGTCGCAAAGGAACTGCGACCGTGCTCGAGCAGTTGGCCCACGACACGACGGGTTGGAATGCGCGCGCGGTCGAGTTCTTTCAATTGCTTGAGACGACGCAGCACTACAACCACGTCAGGCCGCGGAATTTCCGCACACCCGATTTGCGTGACACGAATCAACTCGAACTGATCGACACCGCGTTTGATGTGGCCGCGCATACCGCAGACGTGCGCAGCATCAAGCTGAATCGCGGTTGGTACAACATTCCGAACATCGGACTTTTCATTTGGAGATTGCAGAGCTACTTTGGGCAGCAATCGTCGGCCCGCGCGGCTGCAAACCCGGCCGACGGTCGTTACACATTTAATCCGATCGGATTGGATGGCCCACTATTCAATCGTCCGCAGACTGAAACCACAATTACGCATCTCGCGGAAGAGATTAACGTGCCGGGCGTCTTGCGGCGTCGGCCGCTCTATGACGAACTTGAATCACGAAGGCAAACTTTGGTTGATGGCGGCGAGCCGGAACCGATCTACTTCGGCACGCAGCCGCTGCTTCAGGTCTTCACGCAAACGAATCCCGGCGATCCGTTAGTCGAGATCGCTCCTGAAGAAATTTTGATCTGCAATTTAAGTGAGCCTCCGGTTCCGGTGCCGGAAGTTTGGCTGCGCCCAGCGACCAGTAAGCTTTATCAACCAGGCGCCGGCGGAGCGAAGCAACCGCGGGCGATCAAAGTTGCCGTCGATCCGGTGCTTGGGCGTTTGGCATTTCCGAAAGGCATGAAACCAAACGACGTGCGCGTGAGCTACGCCTACGGATTCAGCGGCGACCTCGGTGGTGGTCCATACAATCGCCGCCAGTCGGTGCTCGACACGTTGACGCGCAGAGTTTCATGGCAGGTCACCGTTAGCAAAGAGCTCACGCCGGTTCCCGGAGATATTTTTTCGACGATTGCCGACGCGGTTGCTGAATGGAACACACTGCCGCCGGGTGCGGTGGGGGTGATTGCGATTAAGGACAGCGCGACGTACGTCGAGAACTTGACGGGCGCAAATCGGATCAAAGTTCCCGAAGGCAGCGAGCTGCTAATCGTCGCCGGCGATTATCTTGAACCTGACGAGCGGCGTCCTCACGTCGTTGGCGACGTCGGCGTGACGGGAACTGCGCCGAGCAATAACGAGACGCCCGGCGAGTTGAACTTCAACGGACTCTTGATCGAAGGCAAGCTGACGGTCGATGGAACACTCACTGGCAATCTCGGCACACTTGGCCTGACGCATTGCACGCTGGTTCCCAATAACGGCGGATTAGTGATCACGTCAAAAAACGATCAATTGAAGATCAAGCTGACGCGGAGCATCTGTGGTCCCATCGTCCTGCCCAAATCAGTTCCGTCACTCAACATCTCTGAGTCGATCGTCGACGGTGTTGGGGCAGATGCGGTCTCTGCCGCTGGAACTGCTGTTGAAATAGATAAATCGACATTCTTCGGTCGCGTGAGCACATTGCAAGTTGAAGCCAGCGACTCGATCTTCACGGATCGATTGACGGCTGTGCGCCGGCAGGTTGGCTGCGTGCGCTTTTCTTACGTGACCGAAAATTCAAAGACGCCGCGCCGCTTTCGTTGTCAACCTGATCTCGCGCTCGATAAAGCCGCGAGCTCAGAAAAAAATCTGATCAGAGCGCGACTGATTCCAACCTTCACGTCTGAAGATTATGGCCACTACGCGTACGCGCAACTTAGCCGCACGTGCGCGGTCGAGATCGCGACCGGCGGTGATAACGGCGCAGAAATGGGCGTATTCAATTTTCTGTTGCAGCCACAGCGACTGACGAATTTGCAAACCGGACTCGACGAGTATCTGAGATTCGGCCTGGAGGCCGGGATCGTTCTGGTTACCTGACAAGCGGGCGTGACTACCGTCACACGAGAGGAATTGAATCATGAAAGCCGATACCACACGATCGACATTCAAACAAACGAAACATTACAACGGCGTGCTCATGCAGCAAGGCCGCGTGCAGCTTGACACCGATTGGAACGAGCAGATCGACATCACGGGCCATCGCTTCGAGACTGAAACTGTAGACGTTATCGGTAAATGTGGCGCGCCAATGCACGATGCGGGCTTTCACATCGTCGCGAACGCAAACGATCTCACGGCTGAAGAGAAGAAGCTGCCTGAAAACCAAAATCCTCCGGCGCTCGGCGCAAACGATTTGCTCATTTCGGGTGGCCGTTACTATGTCGATGGAATTCTCTGCGAGAACGACTCCATCGTCGCTTACACGAAGCAACCGGACTTGCCGAACGCCGCCGTGGTCAATCAAGCCGGGACCTATCTGGCGTATCTCGACGTGTGGTCGCGTCATATCACGGCGTTGGAAGATGCGTCGATTCGCGAGGTTGCGCTCGGGGGTCCAGATACCGCAACGAGATCGAGAACCATCTGGCAGGTGAAACTGTTTCGCGTCGGCGATGCGAATCTCGCGGCAAATTGCTCTACGGTATTCAATAATTGGAACGATGAAATTGCGGCAGGCACCGGCAAGCTCGCCGCGCGCGCTGCGACCAGCGCGCCTTCGAACGATCCTTGCATCGTTGCGCCGGGCGCAGGTTACCGCCGATTAGAAAACCAACATTATCGCGTCGAGGTCCACGACAAAGGGCCGCTGGGAACCGCGACGTTCAAGTGGTCGCGCGACAATGGGTCGATCGTCACAAAATGGGAATCGCAAAGTGTCAACGATCTGACAGTCAGCAGTACCGGCCGCGACAAGGTTCTGAGCTTCGCAGCCGGCAATTGGGTTGAGTTGAGCGACGACACGAACGATCTGCTCGGCACGCCGGGCACTTTGGTGCAACTGGCAAAGGTTGAAGGCAGCGTCCTCACGATCAATCCGGCCAGCGCGATTCCCGCTGGTCCAATCAACATTGCGAACTTTCCCAAAAATCCAAAAGTGCGGCGCTGGGATATGGCCGCGCTGCTCAAACCGAATAACCAAAATTGGATCGACCTGGAAGACGGCGTGCAAGTGCACTTCACCAACGGCACGTTCAAAACGGGCGATTATTGGTTGATTCCGGCGCGCACCGCGACGGCTGATGTTGAATGGCCGATCGACACGACCACTAATCAACCGGCGACGCAATTACCTTTCGGCATCAAGCATCATTACTGTCGTCTCGCCGTAGCAAAGAATGACGGCACGAAGTGGATCAGCCCCACCGATTGCCGTCATATCTTTCCGCCGCTCACTGAACTGATCAATTTCTTCTACGTCGGCGGCGACGGTCAGGAAGTGATGCCCGATCTAACTCAGCCGAATGTCTTGACCGCCTTGCCATTGCCGTTGGAAGCCGGCGTGACGAATGGCGAGTGGCCGGTCGCGGGCGCGTCAGTGCGCTTCACGATCACCAAAGGCAACGGTCGCTTGCAGGGAAACGTGACGACGGTAACGGCCGCGACTGGCACTAATGGAATCGCGAGTTGCGGATGGAATCTCGACGCGACGAATCAAACGCAACAGGTCGAAGCTGTGTTGCTCGACGAAGGTGGCAATCCCATCTGCGTGCCGATTCATTACCTTGCGAACCTCAGTGTTGCGTCACAAGTCGCATACGATCCGGGACAGACGTGCGCGTCTTTGCAAAATAAGAAGACGGTGCAGCAGGCGATCGATACGCTGGCAACACTCGCGAGCCTGTATCCGGTCAGCGGTGACGATCAATCTATTTTACCGGCTGAAACACTACAACCAGTTGTCGTCGTCGCGGCGAGCAAATGCGGGCCGGCAGCCGGAATGAAAGTGGTGTTCACCGTTATTTCGGGCGGCGGGCAGGTTAACGCGGGTGGTCCGGCTGGTCCAACAGTGACCATCACAACGGACGCACAGGGCCAGGCCGCGTGCAATTGGACGCTCGGCGCTCCGCTGGGAACGCAAGTTGTCGAAGCCGTTCTACAGGCTGGGCCAAACCAAATTGTGCCGCCAGTCTCAGTTCGCTTCACGGCGCAAGTGCGCAGCGAGGCCGGGTCCGATCCGGGATTTCACGTAACCGGCCTGACGTTGTTGTCGACGGGCGGGCCTTTGAAGAATGATATGGATCTTCAGCCGGTGCAGCTCGAAAAAGGATTGCGTGTCGAATGCGACGCCGAGATCGATCCGAGTGCTTTGGCACAGAAGCATCCGCGCGAAAACCCCGTCTGCTGTGTCGCGGTAGACATTCCGTATCCATTCACGCAAACCGATCGCGATTTCTTTAACACTCAACCGGCTTGCTTTCAAACGATCATTCTGGGTGCACATGCGGACGTGGCTGGAAAGAACGTAGTGTGGTCTCCTACTGGCGGCACTATGGGCTGGATTAATGCGTTGTTCACCAAGCTTAATCTTGCTCAGTTGCCGCTCCGAGTCCTGGCGCGTTTGCAATTAAGAGGAAATTTCATCTGGTCAAAGAAGGATTCGGAGATCTTTCTTGATGGCGAACTGTTCGTGCGGAAGAGCCAAAGCGACTTGATATTTAAAAGCGGCGATCGCATTCGGGGCGGCAACGTTGATATGTGGTTCTGGCTGGTTCCTCCACCTCCAGCTCAACCAGCAGTCGTTTTGGAAGCCAATGGCGGCATACTTTTCGTCTCGGGTTCGGTCAAGGATGGAACCGGGGCCGCCATCCCCAGCGTCTTGGTAACCTTGCACGCGAACACGCTTCCGGACAAGACCGCATTGACCAACTCCACGGGCCAATTCACATTTAATAATCTGCCACCTGGCGCTTACGAAGTAAGCGTCACGGTGAGCGGGTCGACCGTCAAGAAGTCAGTCAACGTAATAGGCCCACCGTGACACCTGGTTTTCTGCGCGCAGATCACTGCTGGGCAGATTGCGTCGTCAGTTTCGCGTGATCGCAACCTTTTGCGGCGCGTAGTTGACGCGGCGCATCTCTTCCATGCGACCTTCTTTGAAATTGCCTTCCACGATTTCGTAACCGAGCAGCGCCAGCACTCGGCCTTTCACAAAAATCGGTCGCGAGTTGCCGTACCAATCGACGCACGAAGCGCGACACGCATCGTCAACAGCTTTATCGGATTGCGCATTCAGTTCACCCAATTCTTCAAAGTGCAGCGACTGATTGCGCAGGAAAAGAATCGCCGCCGATCCTTCGAACAAATGTTTGTAACCCGCCCGTCCGGGAACGCTGATCGGCAAACCGAGCACGCCTGAGTCTTTGCCGTCGGGTTTGTAGAAGAAGCCCTGACTGCGCAACTCGCCTTGCGACGCGCCCTTGCGGACGTATTCATCGGCAACTTCCGGCGAGTCGCCCAGACGAATCGCGGTGAAGTGCAGATCGCTTCCATCTGTGCCGACGACGATCGCGTCTGAACCGAGCGCCTCGATGCGATCGACGCCGTGATTCACCGTCAACTCGTTCGTGTCGCCGTCGGTCCAACGCACCGTGAACAGACTCGCCTGATTGTTTTTGCCCGGCGCGCCCCAACCGCTACCGGTTCCGTAAAGCAGGTAATTGCCAACGAAGCGATTTTGGAAAGTGTAGCCCGCAGGCTTCGGCAGCGGGTGATAAGTCCACGATGACGCGTTATCGCTGCCGTCATTGAACAGTGACAGCGGAATGCGCATCATTGCGACATCGCCGGCGGCGACTTCGGCGCTCCACATGCCGTCGCCTTGAGCGTCGGCGCGCACCAGGACGTTAAGGTTCTTGTCTTCGCTTTCGAGAAATGAAAATTGATCGACAGGACTGCCGGATACGCCGATCGCGCTGGGGCTCGATCCGTCGAGCGGCATGCGATAGAGCATCGATCGATCGTTGCTGCGCTGGCCATAACGCGACCAATCCGTAGTCCAAACGTAAACCGATTCCGGCGAAACGTAGAACACGCGACCAGGCGCTCCGAGAACTGCCGTCGCGTTGCATTTGAAATCATCGTTTGCGAGATCACAGACGGTGACCGTGTGCAGGGCCACACCATAGCCCGTGTTCAGTTGGCGCGCCGGAACATATACTCGCGTTGCCGAAACGATGCGCTGAAACTCCTCGGGCTTGGCGTCTTTGTGCCATTTGCGCACGGCCGGGAATTGCCCGAATGGATTGTCGGTGTACGGATTCAAGTAAAGCGGCGTGTAGAAGATCAACTTGCTGCCGATTAGACGGCTTGCGTAGTTGCGCGACGAATAATAATCGTTCGAGCGCAGATGATAGGTCGATCGATAAGCGAGGTTGCCCGCGCGATCGATGTTGAAGAGACCAACTTCTGTTCCGCCCCGTTCATAACTGTAACCGATCACGGCGACCGTGTCCGCGGACACCAGCATCTCGTCGTACCAGGTGGAGCGTGGATCGATGTCAGGACCAAAGGCATCGACAGCAGAGATCGGCTTCAGCGAGTTGTCACCGATCGCGACTGTAAACAGACGACCGCGACGAAGGACCACGAGGTGATCGCCGTGTAATTTGACGATACCACCTTCATCGACGCCAGCGTGCTGAGTGTTGGTGATTGATTCCTTGTCTTTGCTGTCGTCAGCTTTCGCAAGCCCGTTGGCAGTTGTAGCGGCAGGAGCAGGCGCATTCGCAGCTTGATTACTGCTCGCGCGTCCAGCCTCACGCTTTCGTTCTTCCGCGAGCTTTCGAAAATAATTCTTCAGCTCGTCTTCCGACGCGAACGCGCGCATTTTCTTTCCCGTCTTGGGCGTTCCCAGGCCTGGAGTCGAAGCCCCGCTGACCGATCGTCCGGCGCAGCTTGCTAGCACAGAAATCAGCGCAATGACGGCGACTGATGTGAATACAAATGAAGTAAAGGAAAGCGCGAAGGTGCGCGCAGCTCGAAGGTTTCTCATGATCAATTCTCCTGTGTGCGTTGGGTGAAACATATGAGAAGAACGCGGGGCTTCAGGAAACTTGCGGGAGATTGTGTCAGAAGCCCGACCCTAAAGGGGACAGCTGAAGCGGATTGCCCTCCCTCATGGTCGGGCTTCTGACACATTGCTCACTGAGTTGCGGTTGAGCGTCCAAAAGGGCTGCGATATAGTCTGATACGCGAAGCACTCGCGGAGGGGTCGCATAATGGTATTGCAGCGGTCTTGAAAACCGCCGCCCGCAAGGGCTTGCAGGTTCGACTCCTGTCCCCTCCGCCATTTATCCCTCAACCTGGCTTGTATTTAAGAAGTTAGCAGCCGATCGAGTTCCTCCGAAAGGTTCGCGGCTTCTTTTGTGTCTTGGTATTGAGAAGCAATGAAATAATTATTAGAACGATGCTTCGGATTCCTACACCTCGATCTTTTTTCCTCGCTCCAGGAGTGATGCTTCCTGAAGGCTGGAAGACGATTCTGGCGCGGGTTTGGTACTACCTTCACAACGAATACACGTTCGGCAAAATCAAGGGCTCAGTATTGACCCTCGTCACCGGTGCTTTGATTTTCGCACTGGCGCTGCTGCTATCGCGCACGTTGAGCAAGCTGCTCCAACACCGAATCGCAAAGAAAGCCTATCTCGATCCAGGCTTGCATTACACCATAGGCCGACTTACCCAGTACCTGATAATTAGCATTGGTTTGTTGGTTGCCCTGTCATTCGGAGTAGGCCTGGATCTTACTTCGGTCGCGGTAATTTTCACCGCCCTCTCAGTCGGTATCGGTTTCGGTTTGCAGTACATCGCCGCCGACATCGCGTCAGGGTTCATTCTTCTTTTTGAACGTCCGGTGCGTGTCGGTGATCGCATTAGTGTGGGAAAAGAAGAAGGCGATGTGCAAAGCATCAATCTTCGCACGACGGTGATGACGACTAACGATCGTGTTTCGGTAATCGTTCCGAATTCGCAACTCGTGCGTGAACATTTAATCAACTGGTCCTACGGAGATCCGCGAGCGCGCATTGCTATCCCAGTTGGCGTCGCTTATAGCTCGGATGTCGATCTCGTTACCCAGACTTTGCTGGAAGCTGCGAAAGACGTCGACAATGTGCTGCGCGACCCGCCCCCCAAAGTCCAATTCCTAAAATTTTCAGATTGGTCGCTGGATTTTCGGCTGCTGATTTGGACAAATCGGCCGCGACTGCACACGCAGATTCGCAGTGATATAAATTTCCGGATTGAAAAACTATTTCGAGAAGCGGGAATCGAGATACCTTTTCCGCAAACTGAACTTCGTCTCCGAGAAGGATCTGTCCACATCGATTCTGAGGATCGGCTTCATCTCGAAAACGACTCGCCGCCACAGACCAGCGACAATTAGCGATGCCGCCGAGTTGGCGGCTTGCTCGGCAGTCTAAATCCAGGACATTTGCTGTTGGGATCATCTGTGTTCGCCTGGCATTTGTCGGCCGGTCTGACCGAAGTCAAACCCAACCACGTTTTCAATTCTGAAAAAGGAAACCACGCGTTGTGATTCGCCGGATTGCACTGCGATTTGTCACTAAACTTGCAGAGGTCAATCGCGTAGATCGGATGAATCTCCCAGAGCGCCAGTCTCTCAAAGTCCTTCGCGTTGTCTCGCGCTGGATTATTTCCAGCCTTTCCCTCAGCGGTGCAGGGAACGTGACTGCCATCGAAGAACAATTGCCCAGTGATCTTTACCGGATGCGTCTTGAAAAACTTGGTGTAGTCAGGAGAGTCGAACAGATCCCACGCGGGTGGACGATAATGAGGAATAATTTCCGCGACGATAGTGTTACACATCTTCGCCTCCTTCGGATCTTCGGCGAGCGTGATGTGAATGTCGTTGTAAGCGCAGCCGAGCAAATTGCATTGCACGCTCTCGCCGTTGCTGGCCGTCAGGGGATTGTCTTTGTCGACATTTGAATGTCGCGCATCGAGGACGTACCCGACGAACGAAACTATTTTCCCTTCGCCCAATCTTTTTCCGTGACCAACATTAATAATGTTCGCGAGTTTCGCGCGAATAGGGGGCGGCTCACCTTTTGGAATTGACGGTTCGTTGTTGCTTGCGTCGTTAAGGGCGCTAAAAGTTTCAATCGTCACCGGGGTAATCGAATTGACCGGCGCGCAGTAATTATTTTTCTGCGCATTCTGCTTGTCATTCGCGGCGCCTTTATTGCAGCCGGTGTTGCCGCAAAGATAATCGATTCGCTGCGGTTTGTTCGTGAATGGTTTGAGCTGGAGCGGCAGCGGTTTTGGGCAGGTCGTGAATTTCAGTTGCTGCGCAAACCCGACTTGAGCAGATGCGAAGATTGCGGCGCAGAGAAGCAAGCAGCGACTCAGAGTTAATTTCATATCGATCTCCTCGGATGAATTCGGCGAATGCTATACCGACTCATCAGTTTTCAGCAATGCAGATGATGTTTTCGCTTGCGATGAAAGAAGCTAACGGCTAGGCTAACGTCACTGAGTGACGATTCATTCAGTCAGGCTAATGGCAAAGCGTACCGCAAGAAATGGCGCGACGGGTAAACGCGAATTGATTTTGCGCGCGGCGACGCGCGTGTTTGCGCGCAACGGGTATTTCAATTCAAAGGTCGCGGACATCGCGCGCGCGGCCGACGTTGCCGACGGCACCGTCTATCTCTACTTCAAGAGTAAAGAAGAAATTCTGCATTCCATTTTCGATCAAAACATGGCCGGGGCGATCGCTTCCGGACGCGAGCTGATCGCCAAAGTGAGTGACCCGCGCGAGAAGTTGCGCCGCATCGCGAAGCTGCACCTGGAACGATTGGGCGCCGATCGCGATCTGGCAGTCGTATTTCAGATTGAACTGCGCGGCTCGACGAAGTTCATGGAAGAATTTTCCGCGGCCGGGTTTGCTGAGTATCTCGACTTGCTGCGAACTACATTTGAAGCGGGCCAGCGGTCGGGTGCATTCCGCAAAAATCTGAACGCGAACCTGATGTCAAAGATTTTGTTTGGCGCGCTGGATGAAATGGCGACAAATTGGATTATTTCCAAGCGCAACTATAAGTTAGAGCCAATGGCCGACGTGGTGATGGATGTATTTCTAAATGGAGTTGGCGCGGATTGATTTGAGCAATCTATGTTGGAGACGACGGAAAAACTAGATCACGTCGAAGCTCAGCGCGTTCCGCTCACGGCGGACGAGCCGACGACGCTCGTCGAAATTTATGAGCAGGCCGCGCGCAAACATCCGAAACCCGACACGCTCAATTTCAAACGCGACGGCCGGTGGCAAGCGATGTCCGCGGACGAAATATTGCGTCGAGCGCGTCATGTTGCTCTGGGCCTTTGCTCGCTTGGAATTCGCAAAGGCGATCGCGTCGCGATTCTTTCCGAAAGTTGCGTCGAGTGGGTGCTTGCCGACCAGGGATGTATGTTCGCGGGCGCAATCACCGTTCCGATCTATCCGACGCTGACCCCGCCGCAGGTGCGTCCGACGATCGAAAGCGTCGTTATGTTTGACGAGCGAAAATCTGCCGCTGCGAAACTTCTTAACTTCAGCGAACTTCAGGAGCGTGGAGGCGCGCTCTCCGATCAGCAACCTGAATTGATCGATCAACTTTCGCGGGCCGCGAAGCCGCAGGATCTCGCCACAATCATCTACACCTCGGGCACGACCGGCGAGCCCAAGGGTGTGATGCTCACTCACGCAAATATGGTTTCGAATCTCATCGACTCTTCAAATCATTTCGAGTTCGGCGAAAAGGACTCTGCGTTGTCAGTGCTGCCGCTGTCGCATGTTTTCGAGCGGCAGGCGATGAACATGTATCTGCATCACGGGATGAACGCGTATTTTGGATCGCTCGACACACTCGGCGAGCACTTGCGCGAAGTTAATCCGACGGTGTTGGTTGGCGTGCCACGAATTTATGAAAAGATCGTCGCGCGCGTTCAGGATCGCGCTGCTGAAAAAGGAAAATTGAATGCGTCGCTGGTGGCTTGGGCCATCGAAGTTGGGCGCCAGTGGGCGCAGCTCGATACCAATCATCAATCAATTCCGTTGTGGCTCAAGCTCAAGCACATGTTCGCGGACATTGTCGTCCTGGAGAAGTTGCGCAAGGCGATGGGTGGCCGAATCCGCTTGCTGGTTTCGGGCGGCGCGGCGCTATCACCCGATATCGCGCTGGCGTTTCTTGGCGCGCGATTGCCGATTCTCCAGGGTTACGGCTTGACCGAAACTTCGCCTGTCATTACGGCCGGGCTGCTTCGCGATAATCGCGTGGGAACTGCCCGCAAGCCGATTCGAAACGTCGAAGTCCGCATCGCGCCCGACGGCGAGATCGAAACGCGCGGGCCGCACGTGATGCAAGGCTACTGGAAAAAGCCGGACGAAACGCGCGCGGTGTTTACTGCAGATGGATGGTTCAAGACGGGCGACATTGGTCAATTCGATCAGGACGGATTTCTGACGATCACGGATCGCAAAAAAGAGTTGCTAAAGACCTCCGGCGGTAAGTACATCGCGCCGCAACCGATTGAGCAACTGATCAAGAGTTCCCGTTTCGTCAATCAAGTCGTGGTGATCGGCAACGGCCGGAAATTTCCCGCAGCGCTGATCGTTCCTGATTGGCGCCAGCTTGAAAGTTATGCCGAGCTGAAAGGTCTGAACTTGCGCACGCGCGCCGAGTTTTGCCAGAGCTTGCGCATTGTCGATCTGTTTGAGCGACAGATTGCTGAGCGCACGCAGGAGCTCGCGCAGTTCGAAAAGATTAAGCGCATCGCTCTAATCGATCAAGAACTGACGGTTGAGAGCGGGGAATTGACGCCGACGCTGAAAGTGAAACGGCGGGTAGTCGATGAAAAGTATCACGAGGTGATCGACCGGATTTATGCCGAGAGCGCCAAATCTGATTTGGGAGACATCGGCGCGTGACCGACAAGCAAGTCACCGGCTGAAGTCAATGCTGGTTTAATAAAGGGAACTCGCCGCGGATTTTGATGTCGAAGCGCTCCAATATTCGATCGGCAGCTTCGCGGGCAGCTTCTTTGATTGCGTACTCGGAATAGATCGGACTGTTCTTTGACGGCAACGTCACTCCTCCCCTTCCCGTCTGATAGATATGTTGATGAGTGCGACCGGCTGCTTTGACCTTCGCGGTCTCCGGCTCGAATACGGTGTAATCCACATACAATTCATCTTGTCCATTCTTGACTTGCTTGCCGGCATCCGCGTACTCGCTGCCAATATGCAATAAGACGACATAACGAACCGTCTCCAGCTTTGCCGCTTTGATCGCAGCTCCGCGGTTCATGTCGCTGCCTGCCGATGTCGGCATCACGATGTCAGCCTCACCCAAACGGCGGACGCAGTTATCCAGCACGGTGTCGTAAATGTAGAAAGGAATTGTCGCGAACGATTCATGCTTGTCAATGCCGACGAGCATTTGGATTCGCTTCGTCTCGGGTTTCTTTTCGACGGTTTTGGGACCGGATACTGAAGGCGCTGACGTGGTCGAACCGCCGGTTCCGCGACGGCCTGATTGCGCGTGCGCAGCGGTCCACGAACATAACGCGATCGCGATCAGCAAGAGCAGTTGTCGTTGGCGCCGAGTCATCATGAATTGCGTGGAAATTCTATCACCGATTCGAATTACAAAACATCAGATGCGCGCGGACGGTGTGAGGTTCGATTTTTGATTCATGAGCTGAATAAATTAGACTCAGACTTTCATGAAAACAAATCTGCCTTGCTCATTGATAATAACTCGCATTCGCGACCAGGGACGCGACATTCGTTCATTCGATCTCGCCCCCGAGGTCGCAGCCAGCGGGCACGGCGTGCCGTTTATTCCGGGCCAGGTCGCAATTCTGCAAGTCGCGAACGAAGAGCCTGCTTACTTTGCTTTCGCGAGCGCGCCGGAAGACCAGGAACTGGAGATCCTGGTCAAGCGCACGATCGGCGCTAGCGTCGCGCTGTTCGATCTGAGAGAAGGCAAGCGGGTCGAATTGATTGACGTCGCAGGACACGGATTCGAGCTCGATCAGCAGCGCGGAAACGATCTGGTTTTCGTGGCGATGGGAACCGGAGTGGCGCCTTTGCGATCGGCGTTGCGTCACGTGCTCAATCGCAAAGAGGATTTTGGTCAGTTGGTTGTGCTCTACGGCGCGCGCACGCCAGACGATTTTTGTTATCGCGACGAAACTGAAAAGTGGGAAGAGGCGGGGGTGGAACTGCGTCAGGTCATCTCGCGTCCCGGTGGTCATGATTGGTCAGGTCCGACCGGCTACGTTCAGTCACTGCTCGATCACGTCTTGCCGAATTTGAAATCCCCGGTGGCCTTGGTTTGCGGCTCGCGCGAAATGATCGAGCAGACGAGAGATCGTTTGCAGCGGATGGGTTTTGCGACTGACGCGATCCTGACGAATTATTAGTTGATCATCCACAGATTACACAGATTGAAACAACAAGATCGTCGTCTATTTTCCTTTCCGCATAATCTGAGTAAACTGTGTAATCTGTGGATAACCCGCCGCTTCAGTTCGTCGCGCCAAAGCCATGCTTCTGTTTACACAGCCGGCAATAAGTCGGCGGCTCGTAATTATCCAGTTGATGCTTTACCGGCTTGAGCGTTTTCAAATAAGCGAAGATCGATTTCAGATCGTTGTCAGTCATCTTACCGAAGAAATAAAACGGCATTGAGTAATGCAGCGGACGCGCCCCGACTTTGCCCATGCGCATCGCCTGAATGAATGTTGCTTCGTTGTAGTAACCGATGCCCGACGCCGCCGGCGTAATATTTGACGATACGACGTCGCCCTTCGGTTCGTGCAACAAGAAGCCACCGGCAAAATCCATCCCCGGCATCGGCTGACCCTTCTCTTGCGGCGTGTGACAATCCGCGCACGCGCCCATCTTGACCAGATATTCGCCGCGTGTCTCGGGCTTTGATTGATCGGGTGGGGCCACGGGCGCCGTCACCGGCTGCGGCATATTTTGCATCAGGAAGTTCAGCGGGAAAGGCATTTTCGTTGCCGGCAATTGATTGCCTATTGGAGGCACGCTGCGAATGTAAACGATGATCGAGGCGAGATCTTCATCAGACATCGAACGATAATCCGGATAAGGCATGATTGGAAACAGCGTTCTTCCATCGTGTCCAATGCCTTCGCGAATCGCTCTTGCAAGCGTGTCGTCGCTCCAATTGCCCGCGCCGGTCTCTTTATCCGGAGTAATGTTCGGCGCGACTAACCACGGCATATCTTGATCGGACCAGACGTGTCCCGATCCTTCGCGGCCCGCGACTGGCGGCGCGCCGTGTTTGGACCAATCGGTGTCGGTGTGACAGCCGAAACATCCATTCACACCATCGACCAAATATTTTCCGCGCGCGAGTCGTTGCGGCGTTGCTTCAAATTTTCGATCAGTGAGCGCGCGTTTCTTTGCGCCGATAAGCGGACGCCAACCGATCGTGAAAGTAATTCCAAAACTGACGAGAACCACGAGTACCAGCAAGATTATGCCTGCGATCTTTTTCCAACTGCGACGTGCCATGCGTTATGAAACTCTCCTGTGGTGTCTGAAGTTCAAGTCGACGTGACTCAATACATTTCGATAAGGAAGAGGGTCTTTTATGTCAGATGCGCCGGCGAAGTCAACAATGCCGCGGGCTCGATGCCCTATTTGAGATTCTCTGCGATCTCTGCGGATACCTCTGGCTTTTCTCTGCGGTAATCCCTTTTACAGGATTCGTAACCGCAGAGGCGCGCGGAGTTTTTCAGAGAGGCCCACAAAGGAAAACTGAAGTCAGGACAGTGTCGCGAGCCTATGAAGCTCGGTTGGCGCTTGCTTTTCTGAGACGGGTTTCCCAAAATCAGCGCGCAAGGTTGTCCTCACTGATTCGTTCGTGCAAAGTAAGATTATTAATTCCTGCGATACTACGGAGCGCTTCATGTTTTCAGAAAGCAAGAACACAGTCGGGATGATGGTGATTTGCGCAGTCGCGCTTTGCCTTTCCGTCTGCGGAACAACCGCTCTGGCGCAAGAGACCGGCGGCGATCTGATGGGCGGGGCCGGAATCTTTCGGCCGAAAAATCCCGAGGCCAAGCACAGCGCCAGAGCGCCGCGACCACGGCCGAATCCCACGCTGACAGCCGCCGAGTTGGAAGAAAAATTTCAGGACGCGATCTCTGATGGGAACGAGGCGCGCGACGGGCGCAAATTCCCCGAAGCGGAAAATTCGTATCGTGCCGCGATAAAGTTGAAGCCTCGCGATACGCGGGCCTTCCAGGGGTTAGGGAACGTCTTTGTAGATCAGCAGCGCTGGGACGATGCGGAAGATGCCTATCGCAAAGCGGTCGACTTCAGCCCGAACAATCCGGATGCGCTGCTGGCTCTAAGTTTTGTTTTGGTCCAACCGCGCAACGGCGCAGTCAACGCCAGGCGTTTCACCGACGCGGAAGTTTTTGCGAAGCGAGCGACACAGTTGCAGTCCAACAGTGCGCTTGCTTTCGATCGCCTCGGCGTCGCGATGATGGCGCGCGGTATCTTCAGCGGCGATACGGAAGCGGCTTTCCGTCGTGCATTGGAGATCGATCCCAACTTCGTCGTCGCGCAGGTACACCTGGCGCGCGTGCTGCGCCGTATGAATCGATCGGGCGAAGCTGATCCGCTGTACCTGGCTGCGATCGCCAAAGCGTCCAACGCCCCGACGCTAGTTTTGATCGCCGACGCGATGCAGTCAGAGCAGCGCTGGAGCGACTCGGAACCCGTGCTGCGTCGCGCATTAGAAATGGACGCAAGAAATCCCGGCGCGCTTTTTCTGATGGGCCGGCTGTGGTCGGTGAATCGAAAATACGCTGAAGCCGAATCAATCCTGAAGACTGCCGTCGAGGTAAATCCGAAATTTTTCCAGGGGCGATATATTCTCGCTCGATGCTATCTGGCGCTCGATCGTTACGATGATGCGTTTAAGACTTACACCGAAGCTGTTAATCTTGCGTCCGACGCGGATCGCAAACAACTCGCGGGCACGTTTGGTTTCATGGGAGTTGGCGATGGATTCATGAAAGCGAATCGTGCGAAAGACGCGGTGATAGCGTACGAGCGCGGCTTGCAAATCGATCCAGTGAACTCGGAATTACAAACCAAGCTGGCCGCCGCGCGCGCTAAGCAAACCCCTTAAAATATCGAGAGCAATCAAATGAAGCGTTGTCCAAATTGCGGTAGCCCGTACACGAATGATCAGCAGAAGTTCTGCACGAAAGATGGAACGCCACTGGTCGATGCTCAGATTCCCGGAGCCGGCCAGGGCGAAACCATTCGGATCGACTCGGCGCAACTGAATGTGCCACCGGTCGACGATGAACCGACCAAAGCGATTTCGCGTGATTTGACGCCGAACGCTCCGGCCGCTTTCGATCCGTACAAAACGATCATAAATCCATCGCCCGGCACCAGCGCATCGTTGCCGCGCGATACTCAGGATCTTCCGTCGCCTCCCGTTTCGCAACCGCTGCCGCCAAGTTCGTCCGGGTCGATTCAACCTCCGCCGCCGCCGTCAGGATCTTTGCCGCCGAGTTCATCCGGACCAATTCAACCGCCGCCGGTTCAACAACCACAACCGCAACCTTCTGGCCAAATCGCAACTCCGCCGCCGCCGGCGCAAAAGTTCACGCCCATGCACGCCGCGGCAATTGCGCCTCAGCCCAGGAAGAAATCAAAGCTGCCGATGGTCCTGGGAATTCTTCTCGTGCTCTTCGTGATCGTGATTGGAGCGGCCGGTGCCGGCTACTGGTTCGTGCTGCGGCCGATGATGGACAAGCGGCGCGTCGTGATTAATGAAGTCCCTCCGCCGACCCCGACGCCAATTGCAAGATCAACGCCCGAACCGACTAAGGAGGTCGTCAAGGAAGTACCGCCGTATTCGCCTCCGGCGGACGCGGTTCAGTTTGTGAATTCCGCTGCGAACCTGGACGGAAAATTGAAGGAGCACTACGTCGACTTCTCGTTTTATTATCCGAACAGCTGGGAGAAAGATCCCAAAGCGGGAGTCGCCGGCGCCAGCAACTTTGCCAAAGTTGAGCGAAGGTTGCCGCCTGACTTTACGCAGGAGAATTTCGCCGTGGGTTGGTATTCATCCGCGGGTTCGGAAGAAGGAGATCGCGCGGTCTTTCATTCGCTCGCCGAAAATCTTAGCGCGCAATTCGCGAAAGGTTTCACTGATTACAAAAAAGTTTCGGAAGGACCAACCAAGGCCGGCCCGTACGACGGTTATGAATTTCGCTTTCAAAGCTCGTCGCGCAGGTACACCTGGCGCGCGTGCTGCGCCGTAATGCTGGAATCTTTCCGATTCGGAAAATAGGTGTCAGTACCCGGAGCGTTAGCGACGGGCTCAATGACGCTCAACCTATCACTTGGTCCCGTCGCTACTGCTCCGGGGTCTGACTCGAAAATCAATGAAAATCGTTCTCGCAGAGGATCGCACCGGCCAACTACACGGTGAACGCGCGTTCACCAGCGACAAAGTTATTGCTGGTCGCGACCCCGCCGTCTGTCACTACTTCTTTTCGCAGGAGCAGTGGCCGATGGTTTCGCGCAAGCACGCCGAGTTTCGACTGGAGGAAGGCCACTGCACGGTGGTCGATGCGAACTCGCGCTTTGGCACATTCGTCAACGGTCAGAAAGTTAGCGCGCCCACCGAGGTACGCGTCGGCGATCACATTCAGCTTGGCTCCGGTGGACCAATCCTGCGAGTCGTCAGCATCGAACAATCACCCGCGGTTGAGGCGCCCCCGAAAAGATCTGAGATGGGCCGAATGGAAACGGTGCACGATGCCCGCGCCGCCGTTCCGCCCGCGCCTCCTGCCGCCCCAAAAATCCCGAGCCCGGAACAACGACCCGCGGCGACTCCCCCGCCGACTCCACCCCCGATTCCCGCACGCGCAGCACCTGCCTATCTGGACTTAGTCGATTCACGAACGGGGCAAAGTCGTCGCATCGAACTCAACAAAGAAGTCACCCGGCTGGGCCGCGATCCCGAAGGCGAAGTGGTGATCGACGCCGATGCGGCGGTGGTGTCGCGTCGTCATGCGGAGATCAAAAAGATCGAAGGGCAATTCTCGATTAGCGATCTGAAAAGCTTTAACGGCACGCTCGTAAACGATCAGCGGATTGCTGAATTGGTTCAGTTGTTCGACGGCGATCGAATCCAGTTGGGCGTGGGCGGACCGATTCTGCGCGTTATCGATCCGTCGCATCCGGCGCCGGCGCGCCGCGTGATGCAGCCGGGCACTCCAACTCCAAGTCAACAAGCGATTCCTTCCGCCTTTGGACAGATCGCCGCAATGGCCCACCGACAGACGATCGTTTCCACGTCGGGTTCGTTGCAGCCAAGCGCCGCACAAGTTAGCGGACAGCCACAGTTGCTCGCGCGGCTTTCGTTCGAATCGAGTCCGCAGCTTTCTGTTGGCCGCGCGCCTGACAACGACGTGCGACTCGATGGTTTGCAGATTTCAAATCATCACGCGCGCTTTGCGCGCACGAACGGCAGCGTGTCGGTTGAGGACGCGGGCTCGACTAACGGTGTCTATGTAAACGGCGAACGCATCAGTGGCCGGCGTGGCGTTCAACTGTCCGACGTGATTCAGATTGGCCCCTTCGTTTTGCAGGCGGACGCGGCGCAGGGCGTCGCGGTTTACGACACGCGATCGAAAACGCGCATCGACTGCATCAACATCACGAAAGTTGTTAAGAATCGATCGGGCGGCGGCTCGATCAAGCTGCTCGACGACGTTGGGATAACGATTCAACCGAATGAATTCGTTGGCTTGCTTGGTCCATCAGGAGCAGGAAAATCGACCTTGATGGATTCGCTGAACGGAATGCGTCCGGCGACGAGCGGTTACGTTCTCATCAACAATCTCGATCTTTATCGCCATCTCGACTCGCTCAAGCAATCGATCGGCTATGTTCCACAGGACGATATCATCCATCGCGAGCTGACGGTCTATCGCACGCTGTATTACGTTGCGCGTTTGCGTCTGTCGCGCGACGTGTCACGACGTGAAATCGATCAGATCGTGAACGAGGTAATGGACGTAACCGGTCTGTCAGAGCGACGCGACGTCGCGATCTCGCAACTATCCGGCGGTCAGCGCAAACGCGTGTCGATCGCGGTCGAGCTGATCACAAAGCCTTCGGTCATCTTTCTTGACGAGCCGACCTCCGGTCTCGATCCGGCGACGGAAGAAAAGATCATGAAGCTCTTCCGGCAGATCGCGGAAAGCGGCCGCACCGTCGTGCTGACGACGCATGCGATGGAGAACGTGAAACTGTTCGACAAGATCGTCGTGCTGATGCGCGGCAAGCTGGTTTTTTACGGCGCGCCACAAGAAGCGCTCGCCCACGTCAAAGCTGACAGCTTTAAAGATCTCTACGACAAACTCGAAGCGCCGGTCGACCAGCAGATTGCCTCGATGGGGACGTTACCACCGAACGCGAGCAAGGGTCAGAAGGCGGCTTTCAAACATCAGCGCGAACAAATTTCAGAGCAAGTCGCCGAAGACTGGAAGAAAAAATTTCAGCAGACGGAACAATATCGGCACAACGTTGTCGAGCCGCTCAGCGTGTTGCCGCGCGACGGGCGCGCCGCTGCGCCGCCGAAGCGGCGCATGGGAATCATCGATACGATTCGCCAATGGGGGACCTTAACGCGACGCTACATCGAAGTGCTGACGCGCGACAAATTCAATTTGCTGATCCTGTTTGGGCAGGCTCCGATCATCGCCTTTCTTACTTATCTGGTTGTGCCTGACAAATCGCCGCGCGATTTTCCTTACTTCGTGATGGCGCTGGTGGCGATCTGGTTCGGCACCTCCGTCGCCTCGCGCGAAATCATTCGCGAGCGAGCGGTCTACACGCGCGAACGCATGGTCAACATGCGCTTGTTGCCTTATGTTGGATCGAAAATTTTTGTGCTCGCGATGATCGTGTCGATGCAGTGCTTGCTGCTTTACGGCTCACTGAAGTTCATGCACTACACGGGCCTGCTGAGTGTGCCGGGCTGGGCCATACCACAAATCACCATCGTTCTGATCACCGCGATGGTCGGCATTGCGCTGGGCTTGTTCATTTCAGCGATCGTGAAAACATCCGAGATGGCGACCAGCATGGTGCCGCTGATCTTGATTCCGCAGATTCTATTTTCAGGTCTAGTCGGAGTGCCGCAAAATACCGCGCGCGTAATCAGCACGGTCATTCCGGCGACGTGGGCCTTTGATGGCATCAAGAGATTTTCGACGTTGGACACGCTTGATGAAGAAGGCTCGGATCCGGACGGCGCGAACAAAGGGCGCGGACTTTACAAGCATTACGAAGACTTGAACGACGACCACATCGCGAAAGCGAAGGAAGATGTCGAGAAGTATAAGAAGGACGCGGAAGACGACTCGAAGGAATACGAGCGCAAGATGAAAGACTATGTGAAGGATCTACAGAGCGGAGTGCAGGCGACTCAGCCTGCCGCACCCAAACTGAAACCCGTTCCCGAGATTCACGATGCTGACAAAATCCCTGAGGACTTGAGCAGCTACATAAATTTCCTGCATCCGTGGGGCAACATCCTCCTCGATCCGTTCGTGCTGCTGGTGATGTTCTTTGGACTGGCGATCGCTACGGTGATTGCGCTAAGGGCGCAGGATATTTTGTGAGGCCTCAACCCTGCGGCGGCGCTTTCTTATAAATCATCACGTAAAGCTGAATTGCCATTCCGGCATTAAGAGGTTTCAGGATTTGATACTCCGCGTCCGCGTCTTTCTTCTTACCGGTAACCAGATACGCTACACCCAAATTGAAATGCGCGCCGGCGTAATCTGGTTTCAGATGAATCGCTTCCTTGTGCGCGGCGATCGCTTCTTTCCACTTACCTAAGTTGCCATACGCATAGCCCAGATCGTTTTGCGCCGCGGGCCAGTTGGGTTTTAGTTTGGTCGCTTGCTGAAATTCCGCCAGCGCTTCCGGCTTCTGATTCAAGTGGCTGTACGCAAGTCCGATGTTGAAATGCCCTTCGGGCAGATCGGGTTTATAGTGAATCGCTTTTTGCAACGGCTCGACCGCCGCGGCGTAGTTGCCGAGATTGTTATAGGCCCAACCCAGGTTGCTGTACGCTTCGGCATAATCAGACTTGAGTTCGATCGCGCGCTTGAACGCGATAACCGCTTCGCTCCAACGCTTGCTCTTGCCGAGCGCGTAACCCATGTTGTTGCTTGTTTCGGCGTCGTTGTCGCCTTTCAACTGAATCACTTTCCGGTAAGCTTCAGCCGCTTCCGGATAACGACCGAGTTTGTCGTAAACCAGCGAGAGATTGCTCTGCGTCTCGAGCATGTTGGGGTTGATCGCGACGGCGTGTTTGTAAGCGTCGGCCGCTTCCGTCAGCTTATCCACGCGACGATATGAATCGCCGAGATTGCTGTACGCCTCGGCATAGTTCGCTTTGAGATTCACAGCCTGCTGATAAGCAACGATGGCGTCTTCGTATTTCTCCTCGTTGTAGGCGGCGACGCCGCGATTGAAATAGGCGACTCCGAAGGCGCTGCGCGTCTCAGGATCTTTTGAATCCAAATCAAACGCTTTCTTCAAAGCATCAAAAGCTTCCGCTGATCGCGGAGTCTTCAGGTAAGCGGTGCCCAGCGCGCGATAGGCTTCGGCCCAATCTGACCTAAGCGCGATCGCTTTCTTGTCCGCCTCAATTGCATTGTCATAGCGCGCAAGATTGAAATACGTTTCGCCGAGATTCAGATAAGCATCGGCGTAATCGGGTTTCATCTTGATGGCTTGTTGATACGATTCGGCGGCTTTGTCGTAGTGGCCTGCGTCGAAAAGATCGTCGCCCTGCTTGTTCCAGCCTTCGGCGTCAAGCACGTGCCTGACTTCACCGCCGAGAGGGCCGCCGGAAATGTCTGTTTGCTTACTAACTCCGGTTGATTTGTCCGACGTTCCGGAGTTACCACTCGATTGACGATTGCCAGCACTGGTTTGTCGCGTCGCATGCGCAGCGCGGACCGAACGGACAATAATTTTCTTATCCAGGGGCCTGACCGCGTGCGGTTTGTTTTGCGCGGGGGTGAAAATCCCTTTGCCGAGTTTCGCTTCGACGTCAGCACTGGCCACCAAAACGCCGGCGCCACCGCTAATGTCCTGGGCCAGCAGGGGAGCAGCCGTAAGAATCGCCGTAAGGATTAATGCCACCGTGGAAGCGGCAACACGTGAACAGGTTGAATGCTTTCTCATCGTTTCGGGCTCCGATTCTTAGAATGCTCAGACGCAAGCTCGGCGATTGGTTTTCATCGCGGAAAGTTTAATGTGACAAGCTCTTGACCACAAGTAATGCGTCACGTACGGTTAGATGCTTGAACGAAGGGGACGGAAGTACTTGCACTCGGTCTATTTCACGATCTTTGTTTTCCTTGTCGGATCGGCGGCTTTGGCTCAGGAACTATTGCCTTCCCCGCCGGAGGATCATTCCTTAATTTATGTGCTCGATCAGCAAAACAAGTTGACGGCTTTGCCGTTCGAACAAGCCGAAAGTCCAATCCATCCCAATGATGTCGCGAAGAGCACAAAGAGCAGCTACGTTGAGTTGAGGGGCGAGCACGCCGCCACCGTTTTAGCGGCGACATCTCGGATATTTGTGTTCGTGACGGATCGCGGTGGCGCGCACACTCCGATGATCGTCTGGTTGTCTCTGCATCGCGGGGCGCGTCGCGTCACAATCACAACACAGCATGGATTGGCGGGGTTTGCTATCTCATCAGATCAAATTGTTAAGCCCGCGGTCCGAGGGCTGACCAAAAACGGTGATGAGGTTTTCATGGAATTGCGTTCTCGCGTTTCGCTGATGCCCGGTGAATATGCGATTATTGGTGGCGACCTGAACCGAGTTGCGACGTTTCGTGTAACCGCCGCCGCGGTGCAGTAAGAGGTAATAAATGGAGTCATCGGATAACTCATCGAATAACGCAGAGCGAAAAGGCTTTTGGACGACGGGGCGAGTTGTCCTCACGCTCATCGGTCTGGGACTGGTTGGAGCGTTGAGTTTTGCAAGCTGCAATTCGAATGATGAGCCGAAAGTAGCGTCGACCGCAAATTCAAATGCGCCGAATAATCCAAACAAGATCGTGCCGCCGAACGTTCCTAACAATGCTCCGCCCACAGCGTTTGTGGCGCTGCCGGATGGAGTCCGCGAAGCGAAGTTGCAAACGCTGGATGGCGAGTCGCTGAAGCTTTCCGACTTCACGAACAAAGTTGTCGTTGTAAACATATGGGCCACGTGGTGTGGGCCATGCCGGCAGGAAATGCCCGAGTTGGTGAAGATTAGCAACGAGTACAAATCGCGCGGCGTAGTGGTGCTGGGGTTGGCGACGACCTACAACGAACAAAACGATGCGAATCACGTTCGCGATTACATCAAGCAGCAGAACGTCCCTTACAAAATAATTTGGGATGACGGCACGCTGGCTGGTCCACTGGTCGAGGCAGTGCAAGGTCGCGCCGTGATTCCGCAGAGCTTTGTGATTTCCAAAGACGGCCGCATCGTGAAGCACTTCCAGGGATTTAGTTCTTACTCGACGCCCCAACTTATGCGGCAGGCTGTCGAAGAAGCTCTAAACAATAACGGCAAGGCCTGACTTAATTAATCCATCGGTTCATTGTTTCAATGGGCCAATGATTCAATGAATCAATGACCCTTGAAGTAAAGCAAAAGCTGAAGCTGAACTCGACGCGCGGTACCTTAGCTGAGCGCGCAAACAAGCCCTCACCCAACCTCTCCCAAAGGGAGAGAAGGAGGACTGAAACGTTTTGTCCACAGGCGTAGCTGACGTAAAGCTAAGGTTGCAGGCTGAACTCGATGCGCTCGAGACTGAGCTGCGCATCCATCTACCAAAAGAAATAAAACGCGCGCTCGAGTTCGGCGATTTGCGAGAGAACTCGGAATACCAAACTGCTTTGCAAAGACAGACGATGGTCAAGGCTCGTATTCGTGAGCTGCGCCAGCGGATGAGCGAAGTTAATTCAATCGATCTCTCGAAAATTCCGCGCGACAAAGCATCCTACGGATCGACGCTGGTGTTGTATGACGCCGAGCGTGATGAAGAAGTCACCTATCGTTTGGTCACCCCCGAAGAAACCGATCCCGCCGCGGGTTTGATCTCAACTGTTTCGCCGATTGGCCGCAGCTTGATGGGCAAAGCAGCAGGTGATGAAGTCGTCGTGAGCATTCCTTCGGGATCGCGGCGCTTTGAAATCAGGAAACTAAAAACACTTCACGATGAACAATGAGCGCCAGGAGATCGATCGATGCCGGCAGATCTGACTGAGAAGGAATTCTCTCAACACCTAAACACTAAATTCAAAACGAAGATTGACGATCAGCCAATCGATCTGGAGTTGATTGAGGTCAAGAGTTACTTTCCGCAGGAAAACGAGCAGGCTGGCATGGAGCGTTTCTCGGTTTTCTTTAACGGCCCCAGCACTTATCTTCCCCAGCGAGTTTACTCGTTCGAACATGACGCGATGGGCCAGTTTGATCTGTTCCTCGTGCCGATCTCACAAAACGGAACGAGCTTCCGATACGAAGCAGTCTTTAATTACTTTAAGAAATAATCCGCATATTACGCGGAAGCTAAGGCAGGAAAGCCGGTGGCACAGCCATTATCCGAATCAACCGCTCGCCACTGCAGGCGGTTCTGACTTCCACTCCATGTGCTTGTAAGCGCCTAGATCTTCGATCACCGTAAATCCCAGCCGCTCGTAAAACCGGTGCGCGTCATTATTCAAAACGAAGACCATGTGACGCAGTGGCCGATTCACTCTTCTGGCCTCGTCGATCAGCCAGCGTAAGAGGAGCGTGCCCGCGCCGCGGTTTTGAAATTCGGGTACGAGAGCAATATCGAGCAAGCGAATTTGTTTGGCGTCGCGCCCGACCCAAATTCTGCCGGCCGGCCGATCATCAACAAGGATCACGTCGTACTCAGCGTCGGGAAAGCGCGCGTCGTATTCTCGCCGTTGCAGATCGAACTGCCACTTGACGAACGCTTCCTTCTGTCCCTCCTGCCAATGGGCCTGCGCGAGCTCTTCCGCGCGGCTGCTTTCGTAAACAGAGAGGAGAAATGCTTCATCTTGCATCGTCGCCGCGCGCAACGTTAGTCTTTCGCCGTTTGGCAGTAATGCTTGCGGTTGGCTAAGCGTCATAAGGAATTGGAATGTCCTCGAGAATTTATTTAGAACTGATTGAAACTTATTCCAAAAGATAATAGACTGCTTCGCGCCAAAGCGAAATTACAGCGGACCCTCGCATCCGCTCCGGCCCGTGAGACCCGCCTCCACCGGAAAGATTCAGGAGGCAAGGTGTCCAATTCCAGAAGAAAATTTTTAAGGACCGGATTGTTGGCAGCTTTATTCGCCGCGGTCCCACTCAAACAGACGTTGGGTCAGAGCTGGAAAAACCGCGACGGAAATCCGGGTGAAACGCCACCCGCCCAAAGCGATCCGCTCGGCAATTATTCAAAGGCTACGTTCAGGTCTTATCTGAATTCCATTTTCCAACTTCACACCGTCGCCGGCATTATTGAGGTGACGCTCTTGCAGGTTGACGATATGCCCGCGCCGAAAGGCGGCGAGTGCTTTTCGCTCTTGTTTCGCGGCGGCAGTCGCGCGTTGTCACAAAACACTTATACGATTGTGCATCCGTCGCTAGGAACGTTCGCATTGTTGCTCGTTCCGTCAGGCTCGGATCAAAACGGCGCGCAAGGTTATCTGGCGACGATTAATCGGCTTTCACCGGCAGACTTTGCAAACATGTCGGCGCCATCGAGAACCTCTCGAACTGCGCCATCAAGCGCAGCGCCGACCACATCGTCGCCCCCAAGCAGTAACCCCGCGCCGATAGTTACTCCAACTGTTACTCCGGTTACGCCGAGCGTTGTCCCTGTAACACCGGCGCCCGCGCGGAAACCAAGGAAACACCGAAGGCGAAAGCCGTCATGGAAGGATGACGACCAGCGGATTACACTCGTCCAATAGACAGCGGCACAATCCAACACCTGTCCAGTCAAATCGTCTTTGTCAGGAATCGTGCTAAGGTTAACTAGACGCGGCTCGAATTTCGCTTCAACTAGTTTGTAGAAAATTTTGCTTGCATTCTTCCAGACTTGCGATTAGAATCCGCGCCGCTTCAACTTCAGGCTCTTAAAGATATTCGGTTTAGTTGCTGTCGAAATTGCCTGATCAAGCTCTTTCGGATTTCGTTCAGAGTTCTTGCTTTAAGCTTGTACCAGTCCAGCGATTGAACTCTAAACTCCAACATTCATCGATGGAGTAAAAAATTATGGCAGAACCATTTCTTTCTGAAATCAGAATCTTCAGTTTTGGCTTCGCCCCGAAAGGGTGGGCGTTGTGTAACGGCCAATTGCTGCCGATCAATCAGAACCAGGCGCTATTCAGTTTGCTGGGGACGACATTCGGCGGCGACGGTCGTGTGAATTTCGGTTTGCCGAACTTGCAGGGGCAGGTGCCGATTCATGTCGGCAACGGACATACCTTGGGTGAAAAAGGCGGCGAGCAGGCGCACACGCTCTCCATTTCCGAGATACCGACGCATGTGCACACGCTCAATGCTTCTAACGCTCAAGGAGATAAAGTAAATCCCAATTTCGGCGGCACCGGATTTGTCTTAGCTCAGGATCCGGGAAACTGTTATTCCGCAACTTTCAACCCCGGGCCGGCGGCGTTGAATGCGGGCACTCTAGCCAATACGGGAGGCAGCCAGGCCCATCTGAACATGCAGCCTTTTCTGACGCTGAACTTCAGTATCGCGCTGCAAGGCATTTTCCCGTCACCAAGCTAAGGAGAACTTTCGATGGCACAACCATATGTAGGCGAAATCAGGATGTTCGCCGGCAACTTTGCCCCGGCGGGTTGGATGTTTTGCGATGGCTCTTTGCAGCCGATATCCGAGAACGAGACGCTGTTTAATTTGATCGGCACGACCTATGGCGGCGACGGGCAAGAAACTTTTGCCTTGCCGGATCTGCGTGGTCGTCTTCCCATTCACTTTGGCAATGGTTTCACCCTGGCCGAGACTGGAGGCGCCGAAGAGATCACTTTAACGGTGAGTCAGATTCCGGCTCATACTCACGCTTGCTTGGGGTCGACCGGAAACGGGGCTCAGGGAAATCCATCGAATAACGTTTTGGCTTCCTCCACTATTGTGAAGCTCTATGCGCTAGAAACAGCAGATGCGAGTATGGCTCCCACCGCGGTTGGGTCAGTTGGGGGAAGTCAGCCGCATACCAACTTTCAGCCGTACCTTTGTGTGGATTTTATCATCTCGCTGTTCGGGATTTTCCCGAGTCAAACATGATTCGAGCGCACAGAGCAAAGAGCAGAGTTTCGATCGCTTCCTTGTAGATTAAGGAGATTATTCATGGCAGATCCATTTGTAGCAGAAATCAGAATCTTCCCATTTAACTTCGCACCCAAAGGGTGGGCGTGGTGTGACGGTCAGTTGCTGCCGCTTTCGCAGAACACCGCGTTGTTTTCGCTACTCGGCACGACTTACGGCGGCGACGGCAAGTCAAACTTCGCCTTGCCTGACATGCAGGGCAACGCTCCTATGCATCCGGGCCAGGGTCCCGGTCTGTCACTGCATGATCTCGGCGAGATGGGCGGCACAGAGACAGTGACCCTACTTCAATCCGAGATTCCAGCGCACTCTCACAATATGAAAGCGACGGTTGAGAACGGCACCCAAGGCACATTGACGCCGAACATTACGCTGGCGACTTCGATAGCCGGTTCTTTATACCAGTCGAATACGAATTCGAACCTCGTAACCATGAACCCCCAAGCGATATCTCCCGCTGGGGGAGATCAGCCGCATAACAACATGATGCCGTACCTGACTCTCTATTTTAATATCGCGCTGCAGGGAGTATTTCCGCCGCGAACATAGAAAAGCAGGAGGCAGTAAGCAGGCAGCAGTGGGCAGGAAAAGAAAGAACCGCCGGTGCGATCGAATCGCGCTGGCGGTTTTGTTTTGCGCCGAGTGCGCTCCGCTCGCGATCATGGCATCATAGCCGGCATGAAATCATTTGTTGCGCTCGCATCATTCCTCGTTCTGATATCACTTGCATGCTCGGCTTCAAAATCAGCCGGATCGGAACGCGTCGTCAACCAGAACGCTGAGATTCAATCTGCGTCAACCACGACCTCGTCCAACACTGATCAGGAAAAGCAGCCCTGCACCCTGACGCTGGCTGGAGCGCCATCGATCAGAGGACTAAGGCTCGGCATGACGCCCAACGAAGTCCTCGCGTTATTCCCAGGCAGTACGGACAACGCTGAAGTCCGCGCCAGCGTGTCCGCCGTTCCAACTGAGTTTGGCGTGTCGAACTTTGTAATTAGACCGGCGCTATATGGGTCAAAGGAAAAGTTCGCGGGAATTAATCAGATCTCCTTAAATCTTCTTGATGGCCGCGTCGCTGCGCTAACTATCGGCTATGATGGCCCCGCTTATTCGCATGTGGATAGATTTGTCGAGATGGTTGTAAAGGAAACTTCACTTCCGCCCATGGATCAATGGGAAGGTTACGTCGGTATGGACAATCAGTTGAAGACTCTCAGGTGTAAGGAATTCGAAGTTCAGGCGTTCGTAGGTGGTCAGGGTGGAAACCTAAACTACGTAGAGATGAAGGATCTGATCGCTGACAAACAGCTAAAAGACCGACGCGACAAAGCCAGGGCGCAAGCGTCACCGACGCCATGACAGGCCATGCTCGCAACAGACCGAACCCCTCCCGCCAGCCGCACGATGCCGATCACCTCAGGTCCAGCGTTGATCGGCGCGCTAAGGGTTGCACTTACGGTGATCGAGTGCGAACTCGATTCGATCCTAAGGCACGCGGTTACGATCATTAACCCGATCCATTCCATCACCCTTCCGACTGACATTATTACGATCACCGGCAGAGCGATCACGGCTTGCCTAAAGGCGATCTGAATACCGATTGAAGTAATTTGTAAACGTCGCATTCCGGTTCGAATCCCGATCGCTCCGATCCCAAGGCAGATCCGTCCGATGTGATTCGCGTCGCGATCGATCTGAGTCGCGATTCTCCCAAATTGAAGCCAATTTGCTGCCCTTAAACACTGCTAACTCGCTAATTCTGTGGGAACTTGGCGTGTTTAGGCAAAAAGTATTGCCAGCCTTGAAGTTTTGTACTACTATTCCGCCGCTCAACTCGCCCAATTTACTCAACGAGGGTTCTCACGCCCAAAGTTCCCTCTGAACCGAAAGGAAATTCATGCCGAAAATCAAACTCAATCTCAGTGCGTTAACAGTCCCTGAAAAAATCGCCAAGGCGCGACAGATCGTTACGAAAATGACCGGGAACGTGCATTTTCCGACGCCCACGCCGAATCTGGTCTCCGTCTCAGACGCGGCGGACTTCGCCGAAAATGCTAACGGCCAGGCGCAGGACGCCCGACAGACTGCTAAACAAAAAACCAGTGCTCTCAATCAGGCGGAAGACAGGATCGATAAGTTACTCAATCAGATCGCGGGGTATGTAGAGAGCATTGCCGGCGGCGATGAGCAGACAATCCTCAGCGCCGGCATGGACGTGCGGGCAGTCGCAGTTGCTACGACCGATACCCCTGGACAACCGCAAGCCTTAACGCCGACGGTAGGCGATCGTGACGGCGAAATAGATTTGAGCTGGGACACCGTCACCGGAGCAAAGAGTTATGTAATCGATAGGAGCGGCGAACCGGTGACAGCTACATCATGGTCTCACGGAGGCGTAAGCACGAAATCGAATTTCACTGCTGAGGCTCTCAACAGCGGAACGCGTTATTGGTTTCGTGTCGCCGCCGTCAACAGCAATGGGCAAAGTGGTTGGAGCGATCCGGCAACGAAAATCGCTCCTTAAGAAATCATGGGCGCAAGCTCGTGATAAGCAGGCGCGTCTCGATTACCGGTGCGGTTTCCGATCGGGCGATCGGCCCACCCCGATAGTGGCCACACGAGGCGCGCCTGCCATTCCTGTTCATTCTGCCACCTTAGGATTCCCAAAAATCGACACTTTTGCGTTGACCTAATGTCTATTCCATATTAATCTTGTCGCTCACCGAAAAAGCTTTTGCAGCTTTTTGCGTCCACCGTCAGAATTCAACTATTTGCAACTGTCTGCTAGACAACCTTAGGAAGTAAATCACTGTGAAAAATTGTTCCCTCAATTCAACGCCTAACAGTCGGAGAGTATTCGTCGCTTGCTTACTCTCATTCTCGATCCTCATAACGCCGATGACGGCGATGGCCGCTCGCAGCCAGAGGTCAGAGGTCAGAGATCAGAGGTCAGACAGCAAAGCGACCGCCGGATCTAAGTTAACCAAGGCGACGGCGAACGGAAGTTTTGTCAATCCCGCGCCGGCCATGCCGGCGGCCTCGCCAGTGATTACAGCGTCGATGACCGATTCGCTGGAGAACGATGACGCCGACAACAAGATTGATCCGACGAACGGGAATCCCGCGACCACTGAACGGATCATCTACAGCACCACGATCACGAACAGCGGTACGGTAGACGCTACAGGTTTAAAGTTCACCGATACGATCGATTCGCACACTACCTTGGACGGTACGGTGAACGTCTCGCCGCTGGCTGGCGACGACAGTTACGAAACAATCGCCAACACCTTGCTTGAGGTCGGCCCCGTCGGGTCGCCCAGCGCCCGCCCGAAGGTGACCGTCACCGGAAGCGTCTTCGACAACGATACGGAATTCTTAGCCGATACCTTCACGCTTAAATCCCTTCAAGCGGTCAACTTTGTTTCGGGCACTGTGACGGCCACTTCAACCAACGGCGGCACAGTCGTGATGGATGGGAGCGGCAAGTTTTCTTTTACGCCGAAGGAAGGCTCGACCTCCAACGACACTTTCACTTATACGATTACTGACAAAGGGGCGGACGGTATCGCGGGCAACGCCGACGATCTGACGAGCACGGCGACGGTAACGATCACCGTCAAATCGCCGCGTATCTGGTATGTGGACAACACTGCCGGAGCCGGTGGCAAGGGACGCTCGACAGATCCCTTCAACACTTTGGCGGGGGCGCAGGCAGTTGCGACGACGGCTGGCGACATCATCTACGTTTTCACAGGGGACACCACCACCACGGGCCAGAACTCTGGCATCACGATGCAGGCCAACAACCAGCAGCTCCTCGGCAATGGTGTCGCGCTGCAACCTACGGTCACTGTTAATGGCGTCGTGAATCCGACACTACGCTCAGCCGGAGCTGCCCCGCAGATCGGTAACTCTGGCGGCAACGGCGTGACGGTAGGCAACCTCAGCGGCATCATCATTCGCGGACTCAACATCGCGGGCAGCACTAACGGCATTGCCGTGACATACAGTACCGGCGGCAATAGCGTGACGATCACCACTAATACGCTCAGCGGAACCAGCGCGAATGGTCTTGATGTGACGACGAGCGGCGTGGGTGGAGGCAGCGCGACGATCGCCAG